>JAGAYS010000023.1 GCA_017940385.1 Ruminobacter sp.
AGATGAACTTGAAGAGGAATTCTCTGAGTTGGAAATTTCCGACTACGAAAAACTCTAGAAATTGAAAAATCCCTCTCTCGAGGGACTTTGATAAAACTAATTTTTATACTAGATCGGTTAAAACTCGCAAAATTTGGGGACTGATGGAATTATTCTGATAACAAATAAAAAAGCCTGATTACTCAGGCTTTGGATTTATTCATTATGTGTAGGATTATACGGCTTTTAAGCCTTTTCCCATAAATGAACTGACCGTACTAGCGACGGAGGTTAAGCTTAGCACGAAGTTCGTTGTAACGTTCTTCGCTCTTACGCTTTAAGTAGTCAAGAAGCTTACGTCTTTCAGCAACCATGCGGAGAAGACCGCGACGACCGTGGAAGTCCTTCTTGTGAACAGCGAAGTGACCCTGGAGGTGGTTGATCTGAGCGGTTAATAAAGCGATCTGAACTTCTGGTGAGCCAGTATCATCTTTTGAACGTGCATATTCAGCAACAATCTGCTTCTTAGCTTCAGTACTTAGTGACATTATGTAATCTCCAATAGATTATTATTAAATTCGCCCAAAGCCGATCACTAACTCAGCCTGGGTACCAAAAGTGTGCGAATTTTGACACATAATCAAAAATTATGCAAGTCTTTTAACATTCGGACGCTGCTTATTTTCAAACTAATAAATTCTGCCCTTGGACATCCCCCTGGTGTTCTTCAGTCCGCCTATCTCCATACCGATCAGGGAGGTAATGGCATGAGCATGACATATGGCTCCGGCAAGCGCGTCAGCGGCATCAGCCATCGGACACCTGTTAAGTCGGAGAATGTTAACAACCATGGCCTGAACCTGTTCCTTCTGAGCATTTCCATACCCCACAACAGACTGTTTTATCTGTCTGGCGCTGTACTCGTACACCGGAATACCGCATTTCACGGCTGCCACAATTGCAGCCCCTCTCGCCTGCCCCAGCTTAAGCGCACTGGAGGCGTTCTTTGACAGAAAAACCTCTTCTATGGACATGTAGTCCGGATGGAACTGGGTTATTATCTCCGAAACCCCGTCAAATATCTGTCCGAGCTTCGGCGGAAGCCTGTCTCCAGAAGTACGGATACAGCCGGAACCCAGATAATTGATTTTCTGCCCCACGCTCTCAACAATACCGTACCCGGTCACCCTTGACCCAGGGTCTATACCTAAAATGATTGCCAATTAATTCACCGTTTCCGTCAGTCAGTTATCAAATTAAAAAACACTTCGTAAAGCATAATCTGAACACTCTTGCACTAATGGCGATTATACACATATAAAATGACAGATCCATAACCTCATTGCCAGGATGAGGTTTAAAGCAGCAACTTAAAGTGACGGGGACAATAAAGTCTTATAACCGATAATAATGAGGAAATAAAATCAGTACAAAAGGTATAAAACCGAAGTCCAAACTTATACGTAACAGAGGGATAAATTCGAAATGGTGGGTCCTCAGGGACTCGAACCCTGGACCAATTGATTAAGAGTCAACTGCTCTACCAACTGAGCTAAGGACCCAATCTTACATTTTTCGAGAGTGGTGGGTCGTGACGGATTCGAACCGTCGACCAACGGATTAAAAGTCCGCTGCTCTACCGACTGAGCTAACGACCCGTCGATTCAAGTCTTAAAGCTTTGAATTTAAGCTCTCAGACTCACCTCGTCTCGATGGGTGCTATAATACAGTATTTAAAAAACTATGCAAGTATTTCTTTTATTTTTTTCCTATTTTTTTGTAAATTTAATGCTATTTGATGATATTTTGTCCTTTTTGATTACTATTGAAACAAATCAGTTAAATCAAAGACTTCCGACGTGTTTTTCATATATCCGGAGCATTACCGGCATCACAGCCGCAATCTTCATTTTCCGACTTTTATAATGACTGTTACTTCTTATGAAAACGGACTGTCACAGTCCTATATTCATAATACCGATATTCAAAATTCATCCGTTAGGGCAAAAAAAAGGGAAGATCTCTAAATCTTCCCCAAACACACACAAATTATTGTTTTTACCTGATTGACTCCAGAGCTCTCTGTGCCATTACCGCCTCAGTGGTATTCGGATAGCTCTTAATTACCAGCTGATAAAACTTTCTGGCCTTGGCATCGTCACGGGTAGCCTGAGATACCTGTCCAAGTTTAAATATGGAATCGGCACGCTTCTGGGAATCAGAATACTGCGTCACTTTCAGAAAATTCTGTTTTGCCTCATCATACTTCTGCTGCTTATAAGCCATCTGTCCAAGCCAGTAGTAGCAGTTAGGCAGAAGTTTGGAATTAGGGTAGCTGTCAATAAAGCCTGCAAATGCGGTCTTTGCCCCGGAAAAGTCATTACTGCTTACCTTGGCAAAAGCCAGATCATAGGCCTTCTGTTCATCACTGCCGGTAGGAGCAGCAGATGACGTCTGCTTTTTATCGGAAGCCGGAGATGAAGGGGCTGCCCTGTCAGTTCCGGATCTCTCAGCCCGGGAGGCATCAGAAGTAACCTGCCCTACCTCAGCGGAAATACCTGACTTTGTGGACATGTCCGATACCTGCTTCTGCAGGGAATTAAACCTTATTTCAAACTGATTAAGATGATATTTCAAATCATCTATTTCACCCTGAAGATTACGTATGACCTGCTCATTACTGTCTATTCTGTTCTGCATGTCGAGAATAGCCGCATCACGGCTTCTCAGCTGCTGCTGAAGCATTTCATAACTTTCAGCATACGCTGAACCTGATGACAGTACTGCGATCAACAGGAATAATTTCTTTAACATCTGTTCACCCGTTACAACAGCCTGACGGCAAACTTAAAACCAATTCTCTGATTAATATGAAATCACGGCTCTGCGGTTCTTTGACCAGGCACTTTCACCATGACCGAAATTCTGAGGCTTTTCCTCACCGTAACTTACGATGGAAATCTGATCCGGTGTAACGCCGAGGTTAAGAAGATAACGTGCAACTGAACGGGCACGTCTCTCGCCGAGGGCAATATTATATTCCGGAGTACCGCGCTCGTCAGTATGACCTTCAATGATAATCTTTACTTCCGGAGCACTCATTAAGAAATCAGCATGAGCCTGAAGAAGAGATACGTAACGTTCAGGAATATCATCTCTGTCATAACCGAAATATATTGTTCCGTCCTGCTTGAGTGCCTGAAGCTTTGCTCTCTGTACGTCTGTAAGATGCAGACCGTCATTGTAGGAATCGTAGTTTTCACCTACTATTACGGCACCGTCTTCAAGAATACCGTCGTTACCGGTACTTGAGCCGTTTAACGGATCTTCAACCAGCGAACCGGCATCATCTGTAGTGGCACAGCCGTTAAGTGCGGCGGCAAACACACCAAGAACTAAATATTGAGCTAATTTTTTAAACATTTTTCACCTTCACATAAAATTACAAAAAAACTGACATGTATTTATTTTTTCTGATACGGAGACCAGGCAGGCTGAGACATCTCCCCGCGACCGCGATCCATGGACCACCGACTTCTTCCGTCTGAAGAAACAATCACAAGTCCCTTTCTTCCGCCTGAAACAGTACTGTACATAATCATGTTACTGTTCGGAGCAACGGTAGGAGACTCGTCAAGACCGGTTCTGCTGAGCGCATAGAAAGCACCGCTGTTATCCTGCCTGCTTACGGTAAAACCGGAATTCTGGTTAACAACAACCAGACCGGATCCGTCAGGCATTGCCACCGGAGAAAGATTTTTGGCCGGCTGATGAGTAACCTTCTGCACTCCGCCGTTCAGCATGCTGAACTTGTATACCTGAGCCTTACCTGCTCTTTCAGACACAAAATAAAGAGCATCTCCGGAAGGACTCCACGAAGGTTCGGTGTCGATTGCCGCATTATTTGTTACTCTTGAAAGCTTTTTGGTGTTTACGTCAACAACGTAAATTTCCGGATTACCGTCCTTTGACAGGACCATGGCAAGTTTTCTTCCGTCAGGAGACCACTTCGGATTACTGTTGAGTCCGGCAAATGAAGTAATCTTGGTTCTGGCCTTGGTGGCAATATCAATTACATAAATTTCGGATTTTCTGTTTTCAAAGGAAACATATGCAAGCTTCTTACCATCAGGAGACCAGTTAGGACTCATAAGTGGCTGGGTTGAAACAACGAGACGGTTTTCATTTGCACCGTCATAGTCGGAAATGCACAGTTCATACGGATACTTCGAACCGAACACTGTTCTGATGTAAGCTATTTTGGTTGAAAAAGCACCTTTTATTTCCGTCAATTTTTCAAAAATGGTATCACTGATTCTGTGTGCATACGTACGCATTTGTGAAGCAGGAACTTCCGCATGATTACCGAAAAGATGCCTTGCATTGGTTCCGTTAAGGGCAACAACATGATAGGTTACGCTAAAGCCCCTGGTTCCAGTGGTAATGTCGCCAATGACAACTACTTCGGTTCCCAGTTCGAAATCTGAAGTTCTCACATCCTGAGGTCTGTGCGGATTTGATCTCAGGTTGGTATTTGAAGTAGGTGCAAATATGCCGGTTCTTGACAAATCGTCATTAACCACTTTGGCCATATTGACGCTGACCATATTCTGACCGCCGAAAGGCACTACGGTAATTTTTCTTCCGGAATCAATACCTCCGGTAAGTTCAAGATTCAATTCAGCGTGAGCATTTATTCCCATACAGAGACATGCTGCTCCGATTACTTTACCCAAAAATTTCATTGTAAGTCCTTTAACACCCGACTCTTATCATTAAACACAGCTCAGCACGGGCATTGTATTCTGTCCAATTCGGGGTATCTCCCGTGCCGATGATTCGTTTACTATACCTAATTATGAAGGATCTGGCAAAAAATTAAACTCTCGGTATAAGCTTAATATTTATGTCATGGCACTCGGCAGACGGAGGCTTCGGCAGATTACCGATAATGGTTACTGCTCTGAGCGCCGCTTCGCAAACCCTTTTATCTCCGCTGCAGCTCTGAGACGTAATCTTTCCCTGATCATTAATCTTCAGTGACAGAATACCGGTCTTACCGTTCATTGATCTGTCGACATTCCAGTATCTCTTAATAGTATCACTGACTGCCAGACCATACTGCTGTTCCCTTGAACTTCCGGCAGAACCGCCGGCCGTTACGTCGTCATTACCGCCGTCACCAAGCTCCTTAAACAGATCATCCTCTGCCTGCTGAGCCTGTTTGCGCTGTCTTTCTTCATCAGCTTTACGTTTAGCCTCGGCCTCAGCTTTCTTTTTAGCTTCTTCCTCTGCCTTCTTTTTGGCTTCTTCAGCCTTCTTCTTTTCCTCAGCCTCTTTCTTCTTCTTTTCCTCTTCGGCCTTCTTCCTGGCTTCGGCTTCTTTCTTCTTCTTTTCCTCTTCAGCCTTCTTCCTGGCTTCGGCTTCTTTCTTCTTCTTTTCTTCTTCAGCCTTCTTCCTGGCTTCAGCCTCTTTCTTCTTCTTTTCCTCTTCAGCCTTCTTCTTGGCTTCAGCCTCTTTCTTCTTCTTTTCCTCTTCGGCTTTCTTCTTTGCCTCTTCCTCTTTTTTCTTCTTTTCAAGAGCCAGCTTCTTTTCTGCCTCTATACGCTTCTGTTCTTCAGCTTTTTTCTGTTCTTCAGCTTTTTTCTGTTCTTCAGCCTTTTTCTGTTCTTCAGCCTTTTTCTGTTCTTCAGCCTTTTTCTGTTCTTCAGCCTTTTTCTGTTCTTCAGCTTTTTTCTGTTCTTCGGCCTTCTTCTGTTCTTCAGCTTTCTTCTGTTCTTCAGCTTTCTTTATGTCGGCAATTCTCTTCTGTTCAGCAGCCTTTCTACTTTCCTCTTCCTGCTGACGTCTGGACGCTTCCTGTTTTCTGGCTTCTTCCGCAGCGGACGCCTGACGGCCTCTCTTTCTCTTTGGCAACTGACTCGGATCTATGACGGTGGCATGCATTAGAGTAGCCGACGGCTTTTTGTTCCTATCCTCACATGAAAGGCTGAATCCCGCAAAAAGCACAATAAACAGTGCCACATGCAGTAACACTGAAATTGCAGCTGCCGAAGTAAAATTTACTTTCACGTTCATAACCTTAAATTAATTACTGATAGGCTGAGTAACCAGACCGACACTTTCAACGCCAGCTTTCTTCAGTGCATTCATAAGCTGAACCACACTGTCATATGAGGCACGGGCATCGCCCTGTACTACAACAGGACTTCCCGGTCTGGTCATAAGATGATCAGAAACGATGGAGGTAAGCTCATTAAGCTCACGCACCTCAATGTGTGAATCACCGAGATCCACGAAATAACGCCCATTAGCGTCTGCCGTACATACAATGGGAGTTTTCAGTTCCTCGCTCATCTGTTCTGATTCAGCCTGAGGCAAATCAACCGTAACCCCCTGCATTACAACCGGAGCCGTGGCGATAAATATGACAAGAAGCACCATCATTACGTCTATATAAGGCACCACGTTAATCTCCGCAACCGGTCTGTTTTTGGCTCTGCTTCTTCTCACGACCGATACCCCTTACTGCTGATTATTGGCACTTGATGCGGTATTTCTGTTCAGAATGGTTGAAAACTCATCAATGAAGTTCAGATACTGATTTTCCAGCTTTTCAACCTTGGTAGCATACCTGTTATAAAACAGCACCGCCGGAATGGCCGCAAAAAGCCCCATTGCCGTAGCAATCAGAGCTTCTGCAATAGGAGGTGCCACCATTGCAAGAGTGGCGTTCTTTACTGCGGAAAGAGCGATAAAGGCACTCATGATACCCCACACGGTACCGAACAGACCGATGTACGGACTGATTGAACCGATGGTTGCAAGGGTTGGCAGATGGTTTTCAAGGGACTCAATTTCTCTTGAACATGATACCTTCATGGCTCTGTAGGTACCGTCCATCAGCGTATCCTTGTTCTTAACGCCCTGTCTGTGCATACGGGCAAATTCGGTAAAACCTGCGGTAAAAATCTTTTCCATTGCTGACAGGGAGGCTCTGCTCTTGCAGTTCTGATAAAGCTGGTTCAGATCAATGTTTCCCCAGAACTCATTTTCAAACTGGGCAGCCATTCTGCTGCAGTACTTGAGATATCTGCCGCGCTGTATAATCACAGTCCAGCTTACCACGCTCAGAATGAGGAGAAACAGCATAACCCCCTGCACCAAAGGACTGGCGTCAAGAATAAGCTGGGTAATTGACAAATCACCTGTCGGAGCAGGTGGTACCGGAGTTTCCGTAACTACTTGTTCAATCGCATTCACTTAAAAAAACCTCTTTAATTTCAGGAGGAATACCGGTAGGACGCTTTCTATTAAGATCCACACTGGCAATCTTTGTGGTTGCCCTGACATAAACATTGCCGTCACTGTCAGTAATATCCTGATGGAATACCGCTGACGAAGCTCTGACGTCACTTATGTCGCAGCTTACAAGAAGTTCATCATCCAGTCTTGCTGAACGTTTAAAATCAACCTGCATGCTTACGACCACAAAGCCAAAACCTTTTTCCAACAACCCGTGTTGTTCAATCCCGTGAGCTCTGAGCCACTCGGTACGGGCTCTTTCCAGAAACTTCACGTAGTTGGCATTATACACCACTCCGCCGGCATCTGTATCCTCATAATAGACTCTGACACTAAAAAAGAATTTCTTATTCATTATCGGGCATCTCCAGTCCAAAATAATCGTAGCTCTCCTTGGTTGCCGTTCTGCCCCGCGGAGTTCTCTGTATGTAACCTTCCTGCATCATGTAAGGCTCCAGCACGTCCTCAATGGTGTCACGATCCTCTCCGAGAATTGCGGCCAGTGTGTCGACGCCAACCGGTCCGCCTCCGAATCTTTCGATAATCGTTCTCAGATAACGTCTGTCGAGATCGTCAAAACCGCTGTCGTCAATCTTGAGCATTTCCAGTGAATACGCGGCCACGTCACGGTTAATCACACCGTTATTCTTAACATCGGCATAGTCGCGCACGCGACGCAGCAGTCTGTTGGCAATTCGCGGAGTACCGCGGCTACGGCAGGCTATTTCCCTGGCACCTTCGGTTTCCAGAGTCAGGCCGAGAACGGCTGCGGATCTTTCCACAATCGATGTCAAATCCCTGACATTGTAATACTGCAGGCGGTGGACGATACCGAACCTGTCGTGGAGAGGAGAGGTAAGTGAGCCCGCCTTGGTGGTGGCACCTATAAGGGTGAACGGGGCTATATCCAGCTTAATTGATGCTGCAGAAGGCCCCTCACCGATAATAATGTCCGCCTGATAATCCTCCATTACGGGATAAAGAAACTCTTCAATGATTGGATTAAGACGGTGTATTTCATCTATAAAAAGCACGTCATTAGGCTCAAGCTTGGTAAGAAGTGCAGCAAGATCCGCCTTCTTTTCAAGCACGGGACCGGAGGTCTCTATAATGTTAACCCCCATTTCATTGGCAATAATTTTGGCTATTGTGGTTTTACCCAGCCCGGGAGGTCCGAAAATCAGGACATGATCCAGCGGTTCACGACGCTTTTTTGCCGCCGCGATGGATATCTCAAGCTGGGCACGCATGTCCGGCTGTCCGACGTAATCCCTGAGCAGCTTCGGGCGCAGCGCCCTATCCACGCTCTCCTCTTCTTTTCCGTGGGAAGAGGAACTTAAAACTCTGTCCGGTTCAATACTCATTGAATGAAAAATCTCCATGAATTACACACAGGCTCCGTCATTTTCATTATGACGACGGAACCATGTATTCTATATATTCTTAAGTGCCACTCTGATGACGTCCTGTACGCTCATGCCGTCACGATAGAGCCTGTGCACTGACGTGGCCGCCTGAGCAGGCTTATATCCCAGGGCAACAAGAGCCTGAACAGCCTGACTTTCGACGTCCGAATCATCAATTACAAGTCCGGTATCCTCAGCGGCTCCAGCACTTTCAGCGGACGCATCGGCAGCACCGGCCGACTCACTGAGCTTCCAGCCGCTAACTCTGTCCTTGATTTCTATAATAAGACGTTCAGCCGTTTTCTTGCCTATTCCCGGCACCTTGACAATGGCATTGACGCTGTCATTCTGAACGGCATTCACAAACTGTCCCGGATTAAATGACGAGAGAATGGCCAGAGCTGTCTTAGGTCCGATTCCGCTTACCTTTATAAGCTCTCTGAAAAGAACCTTTGCCTCTCTGCTGGTAAAACCGAAAAGGAGCTGTGCATCCTCCCTCACCACAAAACAGGTATAAACAAAGACTTCTCCGCCAATTTCAGGCAGATTATAAAAACTGCTCATCGGCATGGACAATTCATAGCCGACACCGTTAACTTCAATCAATACGTCTGGGGCATTCTTTTCTATCAGCTTTCCGCGTAAAGAACCGATCATGTTTGAAACTCCTCGGAAGATCCCTCAGTCGGGATCCGACACTGTATGAATTCCTTATCAGGCACGATGCCGCATGAACACATGCGTTCATGCGGCAGGCATCGTGCGGAATTCTGCTAATTTTTGCCTTTTTAGGTGTTGATGTCAAGTTTGATGCCGTAAAGCCGTGAACCGCACCTGCCGCTCATGATAATATATCTCCGTTTAAGAGTACAGATATTTATTAAATCAGTTAAAGTTATTTTTTATATTATCACGTCTTTCAAAACTGACGGGCATCTGACCGTAAAAGACTTCCGCGGGAGCCGCGATCATCAATTAACGGAATTCACGTCACAGTCAGTCAGGAAACGTCTTATTATTAAAAAGAAAAAACTCAAAATAATCCCATTCCCTTCCTTTGCACAAAAAGTATTAGACAAAAACGTTTTATAGTGATAAATTTGC
This sequence comes from Ruminobacter sp., assembly GCA_017940385.1. Classification (GTDB taxonomy): domain Bacteria; phylum Pseudomonadota; class Gammaproteobacteria; order Enterobacterales; family Succinivibrionaceae; genus Ruminobacter. The sequence goes on from JAGAYS010000023.1 coordinate 9,795, forward strand.
ATCATCCTTGAACAGGATTTTTTTAGTTTCAATAAAACAGCAGATTTTTACTGAATTTTCCCAGACAATCTCTTTTATAAGCTTTCTTTATTAAGACTTCTCTATGGCCGTCATGTAATATGTCTGTTTTTTATTGTTACGCTTCCTTTCGGGATTAACTGCATGGGTGGTTCTTCTGTGGAGCCGGCACGTTATCAGTGTCCATTTTCAGGAACCGGACATGCCAGAACAGGATTGTCGTTTTTACTTCAGTTTTAACGTTGGTCAAATATATAACTGTAAAGACACATTTTAATAACTTCTACTAGTCAAAATTCTATGAATTTATCCGATCTAAAAAAAATACAGACCGCTGATTTAATCAGCATGGGTGAAGAGATGGGGTTGGAAAACCTCGGTCGCCAATCAAGAAAAGATATTATCTACAACATTCTGAGAGCCAAAGCCAAAAGCGGAGAAGACATTTTCGGTGAAGGTGTTCTTCAGATTATAGAAGGCGAAAAAGGCGGCTACGGCTTCCTGAGAGATGCCGACTGTTCCTATCAGCCAAGTCCAATAGACATTTACGTATCCCAGAGCCAGATCAGAAAGTCAAATCTGCGTAACGGCGATACCGTATTCGGCAAAATCAAGCCTCCTAAGGCCGATAACGAAAAATATTTCGCACTCCTCCGAGCCGATACCATCAACCACGAGGATCCGGCCGTAAACAAGCACAAGATTCTCTTTGAAAACCTCACACCTATTCACCCTAACGAAAGACTCAGACTGGAAAGAGGCAACGGCTCAACTGAAGACATCACAGCCAGAATCATAGACCTTCTGTCACCTATCGGTAAAGGACAGCGCGGACTTATCGTGGCTCCTCCAAAGGCCGGTAAGACCATGATTCTCCAAAACATAGCCCAGAGCATTCACGCAAACAATCCTGAATGCGACCTCATCGTTCTGCTTATTGACGAACGTCCTGAAGAAGTTACCGAAATGCAGCGCATGGTTCAGGGCGAAGTATTCGCATCAACCTTCGACGAAGATCCTAAGAGACACGTTCAGGTTGCCGAAATGGTTATTGAAAAGGCAAAACGTCTGGTTGAACATAAGCATGACGTCGTCATCCTGCTGGACTCCATCACCCGTCTTGCCAGAGCATACAACATCACCAAGGAATCTTCCGGCCGTGTACTTACCGGCGGTGTTGACGCCGGTGCCTTACAGGGACCTAAGGCTCTGTTCGGTGCTGCCCGTAACATTGAGGAAGGCGGTTCACTTACCATTATAGGTACCGCACTGATTGAAACCGGCTCAAAGATGGATGATGTTATCTACGAAGAATTCAAGGGTACCGGTAACATGGAACTTCACCTTGTCCGCAAGCTTGCCGAAAAACGCATTTTCCCTGCCATCAGCGTCAATCGTTCAAGTACCCGTCATGACGAACTTCTCACGACTGCTGACGAACTGGCAAAGATGTGGATTATCCGCAAGTTCATCAATGCCATGAACTCATCAGACGAAGATGAATCAAAGGGTACCGAATTCCTGATTCAGCATCTCTCAATGACCAAAACCAATGAAGAGTTCTTTGAATCCATGAAGAAGTAAGGTACAGCGGTTTCTGACCGGCCTTAAATGAAAAATCAAACCGGAGTCGCACACGTAATGTAATGGCGTACTCCGGTTTTTATCTGCCGTCAAAAAAACTGACGCAGAACATATCACCGTCAGTCAGGATCTTTCACGTAAAGTTTACGCGGCCTGTGAAACTCAATCTCCGTTCCCGTCCAGCCAGCGTTTAAGTCTCGGAAATATTCTGATGTCGCATTCATCCCATCCGAGATTCTCAAGTTCACTTACGGTGCGCCATGATGTGTCGGTATGTTCGGCACTCGCAGGCTCGGAGCCGTCCGTTATCTCACAGATAAAAACATGCAGTCTTATTCTGAAATCATCATAATCATGCTCAATTACCCCAAGTGATGCCAGAACCGCCGCAGAAACATGGAGTTCCTCGGCCAGTTCCCTTACCACGCACCTCTCGGCCGTTTCACCGGGTTCAATTTTTCCACCGGGAAACTCCCATTTTCCCGCCATGGACATACCTTTTCTGCGTCTGCCGCAGAAAAACTTTCCGTCACGCAAAAGAAGCCCGGTGGTAACCTCAAGGACGGGAAGTCCCGTTCTCACATTATTAGTCAGTTCCTTTTCCTCTTCCGTCATCAATCCGCACGTACTGTTATTCATGGTTGCATTTCCGTTTTCATGATAAAATAATTCAGTGTTTTCGGGCATTTTACCATTTTACGCGTAACCTGCCAGAACAAAACCAGATTCATAAATTCCACATTTCATTTCAGGATCCGGATGCCGCATGAACACATAATCAGCGTCCCTTATCTGAAAATAATCCGTCCAAAGAACAGTTTATGCAGAACATTATCGATATCAACCTCCAGATGACCGGCACCGGTCATAAGAAAAACATTAAGGATATCAACGGCTGTGCCTCCTCATTAATCATCGCCGAACTGGTCAAAAACGAAGACAGAAACGTTTTGGTAGTCACGCGAAACATTCAGGAGGCAACGGTTCTCGAACAGGAGCTGATATATTTCATCGGAAAAGAAAGGGTATGGTATTTTCCGGATCCGGAAACTCTTCCTTATGACAGTTTTTCCCCGCATAAGGACATAATATCCAGACGACTGGAGATAATGTACCAACTGACCTGCCGCAAGGGGCTGGCAGTCATAGTCAACATAACCACCCTGATGGGGAAACTGCCTCCCGTTGAATTCATTCTGCGTGAATCTTTTCTGATGAAAACAGGAGACAAGGTAGACATTCCCGCACTCAAAAAACGACTCACCGATGCCGGATACTACTCCGTGCAGCAGGTTTTTGAACACGGTGAATTCACTACCAGAGGTTCAATCATTGACCTGTTTCCAATGGGAAGCAATCACCCGTACCGCATAGACTTCTTTGATGATGAAATCGACTCCATCAGTATTTTTGACGTTGAAACGCAAAGGTCCATAAAGACCGTTTCGGAAATCAAGCTGCTTCCGGCACATGAGTTTCCTTTTGACGACAGTTCCATTTCCCTGTTCCGCGCAAACTACAGGGAACAGTTTTCCACGTCAACCCTGCCGAGCCACCTGATCTACCAGAGTGTATCAAAGCACACAGTCCCTTCAGGCATTGAATACTACATGCCTCTGTTCTTTAAGGAAGAGCCGGTTAGTCTCTTAAGTTATCTGCAGGAAAATGCGGTTCTGGTACTGATGGAGGATCTTACCCCCTCAGCCGAAAGCTTCTACCGTGACGTTACGGATCGTGCGGGAAGATTTCTGGGAAATCCTGAACATCCAAGCCTGAAACCTGACATGCTCTTCCTTACATTGGAAAAACTCAGAGCCGGAGCCGCGGGATTCGACACCTACCGTCTGTTCACCGACAGTGACGAAGCTCCGCGCAATGCCGTCAATGCAGGAACGCAGAAACTTCCGCCGATTGCCTTAAATCAGTCACTCGATGAGCCGTTCGAGCCTTTCATAGAATTTCTCAACGGTTTTAAGGGCAGAACACTGCTGACCGTTGAAACCGAAGGACGTAAATCCATTCTTTATGATTTACTGCATAACAGAATAAAGTATGCAGAAACGGAATCCTTCTCCGATTTTCTGGAAGGCACGGAAAAATTTGCCGTAACCGTGGCTCCCGTCAGCTCAGGTGCCGTATTCAACGGCAAAATTGCCGTAATTACCGAAAATGAACTGCTAGGTACAACATCCGTCACCAGACGCGGCCGCAGCAGACGCAACCGAAACTTTAATCAGGATGCGATAATCAAGAATCTGGCTGAGCTGAAAATAGGTGACAGAGTAGTACATGAACAATTCGGCATCGGAGCCTACGAAGGGCTGAAGGTTCTGACAATTGACGGCATAAAAACGGAATTTGTGTCTCTTAACTATGCCGACGAAGCCAAAATGTTTATTCCGATTACCTCGCTCTATCTGCTTTCCAGATACAGCGGACCTGAGGAAGTGAAGCTTACAAAGCTCGGAACAGACGCCTGGAAGAAGGCACGTGACCGTGCCGCCTCAAAAATAAGGGACGTGGCAGCCTCCCTTCTTGACATCTACGCCAAGAGAAAAATGAAACACGGCATTAAGTACAGCATTGATAAAAGTGAATATGCCGACTTTGCTTCCGGATTTAAGTTTCAGCCGACCGAAGATCAGCAGAAGGCAATTGATTCCGTCATCAGCGACATGTGCAGTGACAAACCAATGGACAGACTTGTCTGCGGTGACGTGGGCTTCGGTAAAACGGAAGTGGCCATGCGCGCCGCTTTCATCGCCGCATCATCAGGAAGACAGGTGGTTATTCTGGTTCCCACAACGCTGCTTGCCGATCAGCATTACGAAAGCTTCAGGGACAGATTTGCCAGAACTCCGCTGGTTATCGAATGTCTGAGCCGTTTTAACTCCTCCAAAACCGAAAAGGACATACTTAACCGTATTGCCGACGGCAGTGCGGACATCATAATCGGCACACACAAGCTTCTCGGAAAGAACATTAAATATAAAAATCTGGGACTTCTCATCATTGATGAGGAACACCGGTTCGGAGTATCCCAGAAGGAGAAAATCAAGGCGCTCAGAGCCGAGGTGGACATTCTGACGATGACCGCCACACCGATTCCGAGAACTCTTAACATGTCCTTAAGCGGCATCAGGGATCTGTCAATTATAGCCACGCCTCCGGCAAAAAGACTCGCAGTCAGAACTTTTGTTCATGAAAACAGTGATTCAATCATAAGGGAAGCCGTATCCCGAGAACTCAAGCGTGGCGGACAGTGCTACTATCTGCATAACGACGTAAAGAGCATCAACATTACCGCCGAAAAGCTTGCCGAACTTGTTCCTGACGCCAAAATTGCGGTGGCTCATGCCCAGATGCACCAGCATGAACTCAGCAGAATCATGCATGACTTCTATCGTCAGCGCATCAATGTCCTGGTCTGCTCAACCATCATAGAAACCGGACTTGACGTTCCTACCGCCAATACCATAATAATCGAAGGCGCTGACAGATTCGGACTTGCACAGCTGCATCAGCTGCGCGGCCGCGTAGGAAGATCCCATCACCAGGCATACGCCTATCTTCTGACACCGCCTGCTGGCTCTCTTTCCAATGATGCAAAGAAAAGACTCGAAGCCATTGCCTCTCTTGAGGAACTCGGCTCAGGATTTATTCTTGCCAATCAGGATCTGGAAATACGCGGTGCCGGAGAAATTCTCGGTGACGAACAGTCCGGACAGATAGAAGGCATCGGATTTAATCTCTACATGGACATGCTTGACGCCGCGGTTGAGCAGTTGAAGGAAGGAAAGGAACCGACTCTTGAGAACATGAGTCATCATGAGGTCAGCATTGAACTGCACGTACCCGCCCTCTTCCCGGAAAACTACATCTACGACATCAGCAGCAGACTTCAGCTGTACAAGAAACTGGCCTCATGCCATAACAACGAGGAGATTGATGACGTTCAGGCTGAAGTCGTTGACCGTTTTGGTCCGCTGAGACAGGAAGCCAGAAACATCATTACACTGACGAAATTAAAGCTTTTATCACAGAAATTGGGAGTAAAATCCATAGAAATGAACAGCAAATACGGTTCCATTGAATTTGGTGATAGAATACACGTTAATTTTGACTATCTCAGATCTCTGGTTCTTGAACGCAGCAATGAATTCCGTCTGGACGGGACGTCAAAACTGCGCATAGTTGAGAGCCGTCAGGAACCTGATGAAAGAATTAAACAAATACAGAACATACTGACAGAAATGGATGCGCATTATGAAAAATAAGCTGTTGAAAACTGCAGGCATTCTCCTGATAACCGCAATGACTCTGACTCAAGCAGAAGCATCATCCACTAAAAGTGGTCAGGTTGCGGCCACAGGTACGGAAACCGCAGCCGGCAAGACTGCAGTCTCCGGCAACAAGCAGGTTAACGCCATGTCGCTGGCGGAAAAAAACTGTATGGCTCTTCTCGGACTCAGACTGGGAGACGCCTACAAAAAGAAGACAACAGACCGTCGTGAAGCCAAAAACGACAGTGGCAATGACCTCTATACCATTGTTGGAACTGCGGAAAGCGCTGACGACAACCTTTCATTCATCTGCAAACTTGAATATAACGGCAGCAGATTCAACATTACCGAGTTCAAACTCATGCGGGTGGTGCCTCAGGACAGTGTAGATCTGGACGGGATAAATGCTCAGCAGATGGACGCGGACATTACGGGCAATCTTCCCGTTCCGAAATTAAAATAAGGGCATCTGTTCGAATGCTCATACGGCTTCGCCGGTAACCTGTAAAAGAAAAAAAGATTCGGCCTTTCGGCCGAATCTTTTTTCATTAAAGAGTAAGTATGTATTTCAGCGATTAACCTAAAGAAGCGGCAACTTCATCGCTCATTACGCCGTTGTGATAAACTTCCTGAACATCATCAAGATCTTCGAGGTAATCAACGAGCTTCATAAAGGTTTCGGCATGATCCATGTCAACGTCAGCATCGGTTGAGGCAACCATGGTTACCTGAGCATTAGAATGCTTGAGACCTGCTGCTTCAACGGCATCAAGTACGGCACCGAAGTTTTCAGGTGTGGTATTGATTTCAATTGAACCGTCATCATTGGTGATAACGTCGTCTGCACCGGCTTCGAGTGCAATTTCCATGATCTGATCTTCATCGCCTTCATCAAAAGTGATGATACCCTTCTTGGTGAAGAGGTAGGCAACTGAGCCGCTGGTACCGAGGTTACCGCCAAACTTGGTAAAGCCGTGACGTACGTCAGAAACGGTACGGTTACGGTTATCAGTCATGCATTCAACCATGAAGGCACTGCCGCATGGACCGTAACCTTCATACACGATGGTTTCGAGTTCAACACCGTCACCGCCGCCGGTACCGCGTTCGATTGCTCTGTTTACGGTATCACGGGTCATATTCTGTGATAATGCGCTGGCAACAGCTGCACGTAAACGAGGGTTGGCATTCTGATCACCGCCGCCGATACGGGCAGCAGTGGTGATTTCACGGATGAGCTTGGTAAATACTTTACCGCGCTTGGCATCCTGAGCGGCTTTACGGAAACGGATATTAGCCCATTTACTATGACCTGACATTTAATTTCTCCTGAATATTTCTTAAAGCGGGCCTTTTAAAAATCAGGGGATAACACCTAAAGGCCCGTCGAACAAAAAAACTTAATTATTCCTTAACGCTGATTGAAAGCTCGTTAAGTGCCTCATCCGCGGCAAAGCTTGGAGCATCCGTCATGAGACATGCTGCAGCAGTGGTCTTAGGGAAGGCAATAACGTCACGGATATTATCGGTACCGGTAAGCAGCATGGTCAGACGGTCTAAACCGAAAGCCAGACCTGCATGTGGAGGAGTACCGTACTTGAGAGCTTCGAGCAGGAAGCCGAATTTTTCCTTCTGTTCCTTTTCATTTATGCCGAGAACAGAGAATACGGCCTGCTGCATTTCATTTCTGTGAATACGCACTGAACCGCCGCCTACTTCATAGCCGTTGATTACCATGTCGTATGCATCGGCATATACTGAGTACGGATCATTCTTAAGATCGTCCGGATTGGTGGTCTTAGGTGCGGTAAACGGATGATGCATTGCTGCAATTGAACCGTCCTGATTCTTTTCGAACATAGGGAAGTCAACAACCCATAATGCCCTGAATCCTTCGCCTACAAGACCCAGGTCTCTTGCGGCCCTGAGTCTGAGAGCTCCGATTGCGGTTGATACTACCAGACCGTCGCTGTCGGCGCCGAAGAAAATGATGTCGCCAGCAGCGGCTCCGGTTCTTGAAAGAATACCGTTAACGATGTCATCATTAAGGAACTTGGCGATAGGAGACTGAACTCCGGCAACACCTTCATTTACGGCATTAACCTTCATCCATGCAAGCCCCTTTGCACCGTAAAGTGCAACATGCTTGGTGTATTCATCGATAACCTTTCTGGTAGTCTTTTCGGCACCACCCTGCATGCAGAGAGCCACAACACGTCCCTTAGGTGAATTTGCAGGACCGTTAAATACTGAGAACTCACAGTCCTTAACCAGATCGGCTATATCAACCATCTCAGCCTTGATGCGCAGATCCGGCTTATCGGAACCGTATCTTCTCATAGCTTCATCCCAGGTCATGACAGGGAACTTTCCGAGATCAACGTTAAGAATCTTCTTCCAAAGGCCGGTAATCATCTCTTCCATGATTTCCTGAACATCCTTTGCAGTCATGAATGAGGTTTCAACATCGATCTGAGTAAATTCAGGCTGACGATCGGCTCTGAGGTCTTCGTCTCGGAAACACTTAACAATCTGATAGTATCTGTCAAATCCTGACATCATGAGCAGCTGCTTAAAAAGCTGCGGAGACTGAGGCAGAGCATAGAACTTGCCGTGATGAATACGGCTTGGAACGAGATAGTCACGTGCCCCCTCAGGAGTTGCCTTGGTAAGCATCGGGGTTTCAACATCAAGGAAGTTGTGGCTGTCCATGAAGTTTCTCACGTAGCTGGTGATTGCCGCACGAACCTTGAAACGTTCAAGCATCTCAGGACGTCTTAAGTCAATGTATCTGTACTTCAGACGGAGTTCTTCAGCATTTTCCTGATTAAAGTCAAGCGGCAGAGGTTCTGAACGGTTGATGATTTCAAGTTCGGTTGCCATTACTTCGACCTTACCGGTCTTCATGTTTGCATTAATCTGATTATCAGGTCTTGCCTTAACAATACCGGTAACCCTGATACAGCACTCATTACGAAGTGTTGAAGCGAGTTCATGAGATTCCTTCTGGTCAGGATCGAAACAAACCTGAACGATACCGGCTCTGTCACGCATATCGATAAAAATAAGGCCACCTAAATCTCTGCGGCGATTTACCCAGCCGCATAGTACAACCTTCTGCTCCAGCTGAGACTCACTAACGTCACCGCAATAAATTGAGCGCATAGACATAGAAATACCTCTTTCTCCCCTTCCTTATGCTGTCGGAAAGGTAAACAAAATTAGAATTCGGGAATAAAAAATAAAAGATCGGCGTATTATACAACAATCAGCGAAGATCTTACACACTTTTAGCAGAACAGATTCACCAAAAACCGGTTCAGCCTGAACGCAGGAACATGAGAAGCAACAAACATGCCGCAAATTACGGCAAAAACGGCTGACGAATTCAGAATCCGCCGGAACCTTGTCTCACGGCCGCCGTCATGCCGTCACAGCGTCAGGTCTGGACATCCTGAATCAGTGTATCCAAAGCACGTACACACGCTCTTTATCATTCAGAACCGAAAAGTAATGTATTTTTTTCGAACAAACATCTCAATTCACCACAATCCGTTAAACATTAATGCGAAATTAGGTATAATATAAATTGTTTTTATTTCCGATAAAAGCACGAAAAAATCAGGAGGTTGGACGAAATGTGAAATACGGATGCACATTAAAAACCTCCGACGGAAAAACATCGCGTCGGCGCTTTTTCCGTTTTTCCGGAATCAGGACGGAAAAAGACCTTTCCGTACACGGGCACGGCACGTTTTCCGGTTGGCCGGTTTCGTACTTCGTACATGATCGGAAAGAGTGAGGATGCACGAACGTACAAATGTTTTTGCAGTTGGTACAGCAATAATCCAGCCGGAAGTTTAATATAATAAAATAAACTTTTATAGTCATGTCAGACTGTTTGCGGATGACGGGATTTTAGGTTGTCTGATTTCTGCCAGCAGGATGAAATCAATGACAACGGATTTACCATTTTGTTTTTTTTAGTTAATAAAACATAAGTAATCAAAAGTGTCACTATATTTACGCAGAGCATTAGAGCAGGCTTATCTGCAGAATTTAAAGAATAAAGAAATACAAACCATAGCTGTTTCTCACGATAATCAGGCCGAGGTTCGTAATGACTTCAATATTCTGTGCGAAAAAAAGGGAATCAGTAATCCGATAAAAATCCAGCTGACCCCTGAAGATTATTTTGCTCCACTGTCACCTATTCTTTACCTGATAAACGAACTGCTCTCCAGACACAAAATAGAACTTACTCAGGTGTCAAAGCTGCTGAAGCTGGGCAAATACGAGTCAAACATGCTCAATTCCATGCTGCAGAACCGCTTTAACATTAAAGAATACTACATGCCTTCTGACATCGAGTACATCAAGCTGCGTATCAGAAAACACATTCAGACCCTGCTGCATCACCTTCTCAGCGGAGACGATCCGATTCCGGTGTGCATCTGCAACCTGCAGTATGCAGGGCCAAGCTCCATTAGATTTCTCATTGACATTCTGAAGACGAATACCGGAGATTCAACCTACATCTATTCAATCAGGGAACAGTCCCTGAATGAAATGCAGAAACAGGCGATAAAGCTGCGTGAAGAGCAGCGTCGCAGACGCTCAATGAACATGTTCTCCGCATATACGGAGAACGGACAGGAGGAGCAGGAACTTCTGGATTCTCCGAACTGCGTTCTTCTGATTTCCTTTAATTCCGAAAACCTGCTGAATGCAACAACTCCTGCCAAATGGCTGGAAATTGAAGGCGACATAGAGCGCTATTTTGCCCTTATCCGTCCTTCAGATTCAGACTTCAGGGATAATCAGAAAGACAACTCCTGGCCGAAAATGAATTATCAGGCCAAGCCGATTCTGTCATTTGAAGATGCCGTTGAACGCTGCGGCATCCTCTTTAACTACCTCTGCTATGACGAAGTTATTGAAATTGCAAACTCCCTGATTCAGGAAATAAGATTCAGCAAGGGCAGACGTTTCAAGAACGAAGAGCTCATATACCACCTTCTGGGAAGAGCCAGACTTTACAAGCACGAATATGAAGATGCGCTGATAGCCTTTGACCTTATGTATGAAAAGGCTCAGTATAACAACAATACCGATGACGCCTGCAACTCGTACATAGAGCTTGCATACACCCATATTTTCAGATCGGACTTCGAATCGGTTCTGCATTTTGCCGAAATGGCGGCCCATCTGGGTGAAATCAGCATGAACATGCGTCTCGTGGTAATTTCCAATTTCTGCCTGTTCGTGGCCTATGACCGTGCCGGCATAAAATACGGATATCACAACATCTGCACGCTGATTGACAATCTGGAAAAATTTGATCTGGTTAAGGAGGAGATTTACGTACTCCGCAACATCTTTGCCCAGGTATGTCTTGACCCGCAGAATCTGAACATGAACATAGCCTTGGATATGTGCAACAAGGCCATAACTCTGGCAAGCAGAGCCGGAATCAAACATGAAATTGCGGCTGCAAACCACTGCAAGGGTGTAGTACTGTTCAGCCTCGGCAGATATCCGGACGCCCTGCATGCATACAGGCTTTCCGAAGAACAGTACTATCAGATTGAGGTACCTGTAGAACTCACGCACGTATATAACTCCATCGGCTTTGTCCTCAACGAAACCGAGGACTACCCAAAGGCTCATGAATACTACATGAAAGCCCTGCGCAACTCCATAAATCTGAACGACTACTCGGAAATAACGATTACCATATACAATATTGCACAGCTGTACATGCTGAGCGGTCTGTTCAAGGAATCACTGTCAACTCTGGACATTCTGCAGGAAATACTGACCATCCTGAAGACCACCAGACTGCCGTTCCACAATATTCACCACATTTATCTGTCAAAGGCTCTGGTATACACCTACCTTGACAAGGTAAATCTTGCAGAACAGATGCTGAGAAGAAGTGCCAATATCAGCAATGACATTCCTCTCGTAGGAAGCGAACTGTTCCTCTACAACCTGATTCAGACAATTGTTCACGTAAAGAACAAGCAGAAGAAACAGGCGCTTGAACTTTTTGCCCAGATTCGGAATTTCCAGAAGCTCGGAACCCTGACGCCTAAGGAAAACATTCTGTTCTACATGACCGCAATGAAAATCTTCACTGAATACAATGATTACGAATCAAGATTCAGATATCTGAAGGAAGGTTATTCATACGCCATTAAGAATCAGCTGTTCAACAGCCAGAAGCTGATAATCAACTGCTGGAAGCTTAACTTCAAGCCTTATGAAGGCTACTCCGTCATTGAAGTGCCTATGAACGAACTGAATCAGATCATTCAGCTCGTAAGACAGGAACACAAGGTCAACACCCTGTGGAAACAGGTTCACGAAATGCGCCTGATTTCCATGCTGCACAACTTCAGTCTGAGCGTTGACTCATACACGCAGCTTGCGGCTGAAACCCTGCGACTGCTGTCATCACACTTCAACATAAACGGTGGCATGATTTACTTCGTTTCTCAGGAAAAGAACACCTCTTCGCTGATATACGAATTCAACTCATCAAAGATTCAGCCTAATTTCTCCTTCAAAAAGATCGAGAAGTTCATAAATTCCCACATAACCAAGGAATTTACCGAAATGACCGATATCACCATCGGCCCGGACAAGGTACACAGAGTGATGATTTACCCTCTTATTGACCGCACCGAGGTTTTCGGCCAGATGCTTCTGTTCAGCTTTGACAAGGCTCTGAGAAGCAATTATGAGGAGGAACACGATTCCATCACCATGATATCGCAGCAGCTTTCAAGCCAGCTCATCATGATTCTCCAGCGTAATGAACTCATCAAGGTTAGTACCACCGACATGCTCACCGGACTGTATAACAGAATGGAGTTCAACCGCATTATTACCAAGCTTATTGCAAATCTGCCGGCAACAAGCAATATCGCCCTCGGTTTCATTGACCTTGATAACTTCAAGTACTACAACGACAATCTCGGTCATGACATCGGCGACAAGCTGCTGGTGTGGTTTGCGGAACTGCTCAACAGTCTTAAGGGACAGAATGACATCGTGTGCCGCTGGGGCGGTGACGAGTTCCTGTTCCTCATGAAGGACTGCAACGCCGATGAGGCGGAAAAACGCATGACCGTTGTTCTCAACACCCTGAAAAAGAAAAACGGCTACAAGAAGGAAATTGAGGAATTCCTGCACACCACGGTGGACAACCTTCCTGAGCGTTACTATCTGTCCTGCTCCATCGGTGTCATGGACAGCAGCAGTCTGCCTAAACCGTTCACCGAATCAGACTTGCTTACAAATGCCGATGCCGCTCTGTATGAAGTTAAACGCACCGGAAAGGGCAAGGTTCTTAACTTCAAGAACATGACCCATGAGGCCGACGGCGTAATCATGGAATCAAACAGATAATCAGAAGGCCGGAGTCCCGTAAAGAGACTCCGGCCTTTCTTCATCCCGAAACTTTGTTGTTTTAAACATATACGAAAAATAATTTAATGGAAGTTACGGAAAATACAAGACTTCCATAATTTTTTGCGGTATAATATAAACATATATATTATATGTTTATATGGATGATTTTATGGCTGTAGCAGACACTCCGAAATTACCTCCTCTTATGATTATCAATCAGGGAAAATACTCTTATG
>JAGAYS010000024.1 GCA_017940385.1 Ruminobacter sp.
CCTTTTGAGATCCTCTTTCTGATCCTGAGAACTTACTCTGGCATAAGCGATGGTGACCCTGTCATCTTTTTCAATTTGAGGAAGCTCTTTACCGCTTATCCTCATTATGGTATCACTGTTATATCTTCTGGTTCCTCCGGGAGATATACTGTCAGGCTTTAGCTTCCCTGATTTTTCCCAGTTACGTAAAGTCTGAACATGAACACCAAGCAATTTAGCTGCCTGTCCAATTGAAATAATCTTATTCATTACAAATAAACCTATAACTATTTTAAATGTATTGTAAACTATTTATAGATTTAGTCAAGCAATTGTTAACCCTGCATACCAGATCATAGATGGTATCGCCTTCTATGTATTCCTTAAGGACTCTTTCATTCTGAACGTCAACCTCAATCATCTTCGGTATTCTGATGCCAATGTCAGACAGCCTGCGGTAATCATTAATTTCCGACTGAATCTTGTCACCGAACTGGTAGTATGAACACGGTTCGTGATGGATCTGTTTAAGAACATACTCCACGCCGTCCTTTACCGCAAGGTAGGAATACCCTCCCTTTCCCTTACCCAAAAGCCTGACGATCCGTAATCGGCACCGTTAACACTAATAACGTCCATTATTTAACTCCTTTTTCCTCATTCATCCGGCCTTTGCCGACATACCCGTCATAAACCGGAAGCTGTTTCATTCTCACCGCTTATATTGATTGTGCGGTTTAGGAATCTGCCGTGATTGGCGGCATTCCGCTCACGGACATCACGCAGTCATTCTATATCATGCCAGCCTCTTCCGTAAAGACGATGACGGTCAGAAAGAAGTTCCTGACGGCAGACATTCCCGGCAGGAAACGTTCCTTCCCCGCATTTAACTTTAAGCCAATATACTGATATAATGCGGTTATCCGAACCTGTACCACAGGATCCGTTCTCGTTATCACGAACCCGGAAATCATGTACTGTCTCAGGTTCAAACATTCACGCAGCGGACAGTCTTTCAGCAGACTCCGGTTCGCACATACATAATAAAACGATTTACCACAGATAATCGGAAGAAGGACTATATGGCATCAATATCAGCTCTTGTAATTGCCAGAAACGAAAGCGCCAATATCGCGGAATGCATCAGATCCATGCAGGATATTGCGGATGAAATCATTGTACTGGACGGCGGAAGTACCGATAATACCGTAGAAATAGCCGAAAGTCTGGGAGCCCGTGTTGTTCACCACCATGAATGGGAAGGCTACGGCAAACAGAGACAGAAGCTGCAGAAATACGCCACCAAGGACTGGTGCGTATGGCTTGATGCCGATGAAAGACTCACTCCTGAACTTAGCGGGGAAATCAGAACCTTCACCGACAACGCCAAAACAAATGATATTCTCAACATTTCCAGAGCCAACCACGCATTTGGCATAAGAATACGTCACTGCGGTTATTTCCCTGACAGGGTACTGCGCGTGCACGCCCGCACCTACACGACATACAACGACAGTCTCGTTCATGAAAAACTGGTTCTTCCTGCAGACGCCAGAATCGTAAACTCAAAAAACAGCATGCTTCACTACACCTATGACACATATCTCAACATGCAGATGAAGCAGGTAAAATACGCCTCTGAATGGGCAAAAAACAAATATGCCAAGAAAGGTCGCGGCTGCAGCTTCATAACCCCGTTCATCAAAGGCTGCTTTTCGTTCCTGCGCAAATACATTTTCCAGCTCGGCATTCTTGACGGCAAAATAGGTTTTCTGATCTCCGCAAGCACCTCCAGCTATACATTCAACAAATATCTCTGTCTTTATCAGATTGCCATGGAGAAGAAGCATGAATCAGGAAAATAAAAACATGACAGCGGCTACTTCAGAAGCCATGCCAGAATTCAAATCGATCTGTCACGTAAACCTTGCCAGGGGTTTCCGCGGCGGTGAACGTCAGACAACCCTGCTGATAAGACATCTTCAGCTCCTTTACCCAGACCTTAAGCAGTTTCTCGTATGCCGTAAAAACAGTGAAATCCCGGCATATGTTAAGGATATTCCAAACCTTACGGTCATTGAGGTAAGAAACGAATGTTTCGGTCACGTGACACTCGGTACGCAGGCCGAAATCATTCACGCACATGAAGCAAAGGCCGTTCACTTTGCGGCCATCCATCACCGCATTTACGGTACTCCGTACATAATTACCCGCCGTGTACCGCAGAGGGTAAAGAACACCTTCTTCAACAGATACAGCTTCGACCATGCCTCCTTCATCTCATCAGTCTCCAACGCCATCAGAAGCAGCATAATTGAAAGCTTCGGAAGCAGTCTTAATTTAAGCGGGAAACTGCGTGTTATCTATTCAGTATTCAACTCAAGCCGCGGCAACCCCGAGGTCACCGCAAAAATCCGAAGTGAACTGAACGGATCTCCCGTATTCGGACACATCGGAGCCTACGTGGACAAGCACAAGGGACAGAAGGTTTTCATTGAAGCCATCAGAAAACTGGTAAAGGATCGTCCGGATGCCGTATTCATTTTCCTTGGAGCAGGCTGCGATGAGGAGGAACTGAGGAAAATGACTGAAAATCTGCCTCAGGTCAAATGGCTGGGATTCAAAACAAACGTGGCTGACTACATAGATGCAATGGATTACTTTGTGTTCCCGTCAAGAAACGAGGGGCTCGGTTCCGTGCTTCTTGACGTAATTGATCACGGAGTCCCCGTAATCGCCTCAGAAGTTGACGGCATTCCGGAAATCATTCAGCATGAAAAGACCGGACTGCTTTTTGATAACGGCAACACTGAAATGCTGTACCAGGAAATAACCAAACTGCTCAACGATAACAATCTCAGGGACAGACTTGTGGAGAACGCCACTGAATCCCTTAAGAAATTCTCACCTGAAACGTGCGCACTGAAATACGCCGAGTTATATACCGCAATCATTGAAAAGGTAAATCACAGTCATGACAGATAATACCGAAAACCGTGACAGCGGAAAAAAAATAGCCGCTTCAAAATCAACTGAAAAGTATCACTCAAAGGCTCAGTCAGATCCGAAGGTGACCCTGGCAATGCTGCACCCAAAATACTGGCCGCAGTGGCTGGCCTCTTTCGTGCTTAGGCTTATTGTTCTCCTTCCCTATCCGGTATTCATGACACTCGGCAGAATTCTTGGATATCTGGCAATGGCGGTTCTTCCGAGACGCCGTCACATCAGTGAACAGAATTTCAGGCTGGCCTTTCCGGAAATGAAGGATGAGGAAATCAGAAGTCTGACCAAAGAGCACTTTGCCAACTGCGGCATGGGGCTTTTTGAAACAGCCATGGCCTGGTACTGGCCTGAATGGCGTTTAAAGAAACTGGTTCACATTGATCCGGAACAGCTTAAAAAAGCCAGGGAACTTGCCGAATCAGGCAAGGGCATTGTTGTTCTTACCTGCCATTTCGTAACCCTGGAGCTTATGGCCAGAATGTACGGCACCAACATAAAAAAAGGAGTTGGCGTCTATCGTCCGAACGACAATCCCGTTATCGAATATCTTCAGGTGGTCGGTCGTACCAGATCCAATCTCTATCTGGTGGATCGCAAGGAACCAAGGCCTATAGTCAAGGCCCTCATGAAGGGACTGCCAATCTGGTATGCACCGGATCAGGACTACGGCAAAAGACTGCCTCATGTCTTTGCTCCGTTTTTCGGAGTAAAGGATGCGGCCACGGTTACCGGAACAGCCGGATTTGCCAAAATAAGAAATACGGTAGTACAGCCGTCATACAGCATCAGACTGCCCGGATTTAAAGGCTACAGACTGGTGGTTGAGGACGTTCTTGAAAACTTCCCGGCCGGTGATGATCTGCAGGATGCCGCAACATGCAACCACGTTGTGGAGAACATGATAAAAGAGGCTCTGCCTCAGTACATGTGGCTGCACCGCCGTTTCAAGACCACACCTGACGGTTCGGACAGATATCACAATCTGTAAGTGGTCATGACCATGACTCCTTCCGTCCGCATCGCACGGACGGAACGGCTCATGACAGTTCCGGACTGCCCGTTTTTTCTAAACATAATCAGAAAACGCAATATGGAATAAATCCCGCAGAATTCACTGAAACAGGAATAAAACCGCCATGTCCCTACATGATTTAAAAAAATCCATTCTGGTGCTGAAAGACTCCGTCAGACATTTTATCAGCAGAAGCCTGTATGACTTCAAATCCACGGATGAACCTTTCAGTGCGACAGGTCTTAAAAAGGCAGTAATCTACCGTGCTGACGGAAAACTCGGTGATGCGGTATGTTTTCTGCCGTTCATAAGGGAACTCAGAAGATTCAGCCCTGACTGCGAAATCACAGTACTCTCAAACGGCAATACGGCACAGATCTACGAGGCGGCGGATTTCATTGATAAGGTAATAATCTTCCCGAAGAAGCCGAAAAACCGTGAAACCGACAGATTTGCCGAATCACTCCGGGGATGCGACCTTTATGTTCATCTTTTTGAAAAGCTTAAGGGCAGACACCTGAGACTCATCAACCGCATTCATCCAAAATGGATTGCCACGCTTGATAAATCACTAAAATGCGACAACCTGGGAATTTATGAGTACACGTCATCGGTTGATGAACGGGGACTCACCTGGGAACAGTCCGAAAAATGTCTGCACATAACGGATCTGCTCTTCAGAATTCTGGAAAAAGGCGGTATCGCACCGGATGTCATCGACAGAAGCTACTTCAGAATGTTTGCTGACGGCATACCGGCCGCGGGAACGCATTATGCTTTCCTTAAGAGCTCGGAAAACAATCCACGGGAAAAAACCGTAATATTCAATCCTTACGGAGCCTCATCATCCAGAAGACTCACAGACGGGTGCATTATCGACATCGTCACCGAACTGCTGAATAAAACGGACATGCATGTTGTTCTCTGGGTTGGACCTGCGGACAAGGAACGCGGAGAACGCCTGCTGGCGGATAATTTCACTAATAACGCCAGGGTATCCGTTACCGGAGTTCTGTCCTCCGTCAGGGAAATCATTACCGCAATGGCATCGTGTGACGCCATGATAGGCGTTGATACGGGAAGTGCACACGTAGCAGCCTGCTTTGATATTCCTGAGCTCACCTTCTACGGTGACAATCCGGCAAATTACAGCCGTTGGCATGCCAAAGCGCCAAAGGCCGTCAACGTAATCCTTAAAACCGCAAACTTTGCCGAAGCGGAAAATTCCGAACTCACCGGAGCCGTACGGGATTTTATCGGAAGTCTGGATGAATCTTCACGGCACTGACGACACCTGATTTACGTAAGCAGTCACTGAAACGAAGAAGCGGCCGGTTTTTTCAATGAATCCGGCCGCTTCTTTACGTACCATGGTTCCTGCCACTCTTATAAAGAAACTTTGCGAGCCGGGCCCCGGGTCCGGTTACTCCTCCTTCAGCATAATCTTACGCCACAGTTTCTTTACGGCCTCCCGCTGTTCATCCAGCTTGTGACCGTCATAGACCCTGCTGATTCCAAGCAGTGAATGGTGATGATACATGGCCCTGATGTCAAGATAGGCGTTGATGAGACATTTGGATTCCTCTTCGGTAATAAATCCAAGGCGGGCACATTCCTCGAAGATACGGACATTATCTGACCACAGTACGAGGTCGGGACTGGTCGGAGCGTTCGCTAGAATCAGATACTGTGCCATGAACTCTATATCGGCCATACCGCCCTCACCCTGTTTGGTATCAAAAGCTTCCTTAGGTCCTCTGATAAGGCTGTTCCGCATTTTGGTGCGCATGCTCACGACCTCCTCACGGAGTTTCTCCACGTCACGGCTCTTGCGAAGCACACCGTTGCGGATTTCGTTAAACCTTGACACCAGACGCTCAGGACCGAGAACTGCTCTTGCCCTTACCAGAGCCTGAAGTTCCCAGGTCCAGGCCTTATTGTTAAGGTAGGACTCATATCCGGATATGGAGCAGATCAGAGGTCCGGCCTCACCTTCCGGTCTCAGTCTTGCGTCAACCTCATAAAGCACTCCCGAAGAAAGTCTGGTACTGAACAGATGCATGAGTCTCTGGGCAAAACGACCGTAGAACATTCTGTCGGAAATAGGATGTTCAGGATGATCCGTCTCCTTCTCCAGATCACTGTCACAGAGAAATACCAGATCAAGATCGGAACCGTAGCTCAGCTCAATGCCGCCCATCTTGCCGTAGGCAATCACGCATATTCCCTTGTCCCCGTGCTTATGGGCATTATACGGAAGTCCGTATTTGGCAACCAGCTGATTCCAGGTAAGATTAACAACCTCGTTGAGAATGGCCTGAGCCAGGAAAGTGAGATAGTCACTGACCTTCATCAGCGGCAGCGCCCCCACCAAGTCCGCGGCACATATGCGCAGAAGCTGAATCTGCTTGAACTGACGCAGACTTTCCATCTGGTGTTCAAGGTCGGAGCTTTCAACACGCATCAGAAACTCATGCAGGTCGTGGGAATAGTCATCCGGACTTGTAGGCTTATACAGACTGTTCGGCATCAGCAGCTCATCGAGAAGAACCGGATGCTCCGTAAGCTGAGCGGTAATCAGCTCACTGCCGGAACAGAGCTTAAGAAGCTGATCACAGGCCTGAGGATTTTCCTGCAAAAGCTGCATGTATGTGGTTCTGAGACAGATGGTAAGCAACAGTTTTGACACTCTGCTGAAGGTCGTTGCCGCCCCATGCTTCATGTTGGCAAAACTTCTGAAAAGATACGGAATAAGTTTGTTCAGAATGGCTCTGCCCTTCGGACCTATAGGCTTGCTGGCACACTCGTCCTTAAAGAGTTTGATCTCATCCGCCAGAAGATCAATCTGACTCTGATCCCTGAACTGATTTGCAACGATTTCCTTAATCTCGTCACGGTTGAGATTAAGAAGCCAGAGATCGGAGAATACGGGATCCTCCTCCACTGTTTCCGATTCCGGATCGCTTATCAGCAGGGAAAATTCCTTATGCACGGTTTCCATAATGGAATTGATGTGTGCATAAAACTCCTCAAACGTTTCAAATCCCATGGCCTTGGCGAGGCGCTCCTGATTAAGCGGTGATGAAGGCAGTGTCTGGGTCTGTTCGTCATTGATTTCCTGAAGAATGTTTTCCGTGCGGCGCAGAAAAACATAGCACGGCATAAGACAGTCGTACACCTCAGGCGTTATGCAGTTGCCGTGCTTGAGATTTTCCAGCACGGTCAGGAGATGTCTTTCCTGCAGGGATACCATGCGTCCGCCGCGCATCAGCTGGAACACCTGGGCAATAAATTCAATTTCCCTGATGCCGCCGGCACCAAGCTTGAAATTGTCCGTCAGCTGACGGCGCCTTACTTCAGCCTCAATCATGGCCTTCATCTTGCGCAGTGATTCCACGGCTCCGAAATCAAGGTAACGTCTGTAGACAAAAGGTCTGAGCATGCGGTCAAGCTCCAGTGACTCGGGAGTCTCCTCACCCAGCACGCGCCCCTTCACCATGGCGTAGCGTTCCCAGGAACGGCCGTGCTTCAGATAATAATCCTCAAGAGCGGCAAACGAGCTTATCAGCGGACCGCTGTCACCGAACGGACGCAGACGCATGTCCACACGGTAGACAATTCCGTCCACTGTCTGCTGATCAAGAATCTGAATGAGCTGCTGTCCCAGTCTGGTAAAAAACACCTGATTGTCGATGGAACGTCTTGCCCCGCGGGTCTCTCCGCGGTGCGGATAGCAGAAAATCAAATCAATGTCGGAGGAAAAGTTCAGTTCGCGTCCGCCAAGCTTCCCCATGCCTATGACCAGCATCTTCTGCTGTTCGCCGTCATAGGAATACGGCGTCCCGAAAACCTGACAGCACCGTCCGTAAAGACAGTCCAGGGTTTTAATGATAATCTGCTCGGCGAGGCTGCTCAGATGTCTGAACTCCTCCGTGAGATCAGATTTGCCGTTAAGCTGTCTCCAGGCGATAACGGCAAGCTTCTCGCTTCTGAAAAGACGCAGCTTTCTTTTAAGAACATTGTCATCGGTTATGCCGTTAAGAAGAGCATCCAGCTCAGTGGCATACGCTGCCGTTCTTTCCCCGCTCTCAAGTTCACCGGAATCTATAATCCTGCACAGGATTTCCGGTCTCATTGACAAAAAGCGTCCCGCAAAATCGCTGAGTGCGAATGTCTGATACAGCTCATCATGCACCGTTTCAATCTTTGCAAGCTGCTCTTCCGTGGCTTTTTCCCTGAGAAGAGCAAAATACTTGTCGGCTTCCTTTTTCATGCCTTCACTGAAATTCATGCCTTTTCTCCTCTGAGTCCCGCAAAATTGATTTCAAGGATTACCCTGATAAAATCCCTGTCCGTCAGAATTCCGTCAAGAGCCGCCAGCCCTTCGGCAAAGTCCCGAAAACGCATGACTTCCGGGATTTCTTCTGCGGAAAGTTTCCTCAATTTTTTTCCGAGAATATCCCGAAGCTCCGAATACTGTCCGTAAATGTCGGAATTTACCGGCACCTGCACGTCTGTCAGTCCCCTGAAGCAGTGCCAAATCATGTCAAGAGCCTTATGCGCAGTTTCCTCATTTCTGCCTTCGGAGCCGAGATAAATTATGCTTGCCAGTCTGCCTGCCGTGCTCATAAGATCAGCCAGACCTTTTTCCGCACCGCAGACTCCGTTTTCAGTCACTTTCCACGAAATCTCGTCTTCGGACGGAAGCTTCAGTTCGGAAATACCGGCATAGATGGCGGCCCTGTGCATCTTACTCAGACTTTCAGGACGGAATCTTGCGATTCGTCCTTCATATACAGCAGAGGTGAGTGCTTCCGCAAATTCCTGAAGTGCCGTCACGCCGCCCTTTTTAAGTTCCAGCTCAAGCTCGGTTCCCGCTACCGTTCCGCCGGCGGAGGTCTTATACGCAACCCTGTCGAAACTCAGCTCAATCTCAGCATCGCTGAAGGAAACAAGCCAGATATGCCTTCTGCAGTTCTGGGCCATGTTCTCATAAAGTTGCTTCTGTACCGCATCAACGTCAATTTCCGCAAAAATATGTTCAGGAAACATTCCGAGATCCGGAACTTCCGGTTTTTCGGAAAGCGGTACGTTATATTCCGGATGGACATGAATGCCGCCGCTGCTCATGCGTCTGGTCTTTATTGTCCCCTCCGTCTCACTGCCGGTTTTACGGACTCTCAGGGCAATGCCCGCCCTGTAGAGGGCAAGATCCGGAGTATCGTAATAACTGTTTTCAAGCTCCAGATCGGCGGTTCTGATTACACCGGCATTAACTGATGCCAGCACACTGTCCATACCTCGGATAAAGGAATCACCGTCAACCGAACCTCCGGCGGCCCCGGCATACGGCTGAACCATTAATTTTATTTCTATTTCGTTACTCATGTCTGTATCCTCCGATATGTACGGTTCTCCGTCCGCGTATGCGTCATGCCGTACGTTCCTTCAGTGAGAGTCGGCAGGCCACGGGAGGCTTTACAGCAGGACTCTCGGCACGGTGTCCGACGGCTGAAGATTTTAACATATATACCCGGACCTCTTGCCAAAATACGTCACAAAAACACCTGAGCGTATTTATTTTCCGTTACCGGTAAACCACGGTTATCCGCCACGAAGGCGGAAAGGACTTTTCTGAAAACGCCTTCTGCACGGGAGACGCATTATGCCTTCAGGTGATTTATCGCATAAGGCCTAAAAAATCATCGTTCTTATTGATTATTTGGGAGCTTCAAAGTAGAATATTAATCACATTTTTCATTACATTAAGAGTAATCTTTATGCAAGTAAATTTTCTTAATCTTTTTGCAAAATCTCCTCTTAAACCTCTGTATGAACACATCAACAACATCTATGAATGCTGTTCCCACCTTCCTCCATTCTTCGACGGCGTATTCAGTAACGATTGGGACAAAGCCGCCGGTGAACAGCAGCAGATCTGTAAATTTGAAAGAGCAGCAGACGTAATCAAGAAGGATATCCGCATCAACCTTCCCAATTCACTTTTCATGCCGGTAGACAGAACATACCTTCTGGAACTGGTAACCCAGGAAGACAAAATCGCCAACATAGCCAGGGACATTTCAGGTCTCATGCTCGGCAGACAGCTGACGATCCCTGCGGAAATAAAGGAAGACTTTCTGAAATACCTTAACCGCAGCATCGAAGCCGTTGAACTCACAAAGAAAGTCATCAATGAGTTGGAAGACCTGCTGGAAAGCGGCTTCAGGGGCAAGGAACTCACACTCGTTCAAAGCATGGTAAAGGAAATCGACCTAATCGAGGACGATACGGACCACATGCAGATAAACCTCAGAAGACAGATATACATCAGGGAAAAGGATCTGAATCCGATTGACGCCATGTTCATCTACAAGATTCTTGAAAAAGTCGGGGATCTGGCCGATCAGGCACTGAGAGTTGGCTCAAGACTTGAACTGATGATAACTAAGTCATAAGGGATAAACGAACGATGGAATTTCTTTTAGCGCACAGCAGCCTCATCGTATTCTTTGCGGGAGCTGTGGCTTTCCTGATGGCCTGGGGCATCGGAGCCAATGACGTGTCAAACGCCATGGGTACCTCCGTCGGCACCAAGACCATTACGGTTAAACAGGCTATCATCATAGCCATAATCTTTGAATTCGCCGGGGCTCTCCTTGCCGGCGGCGAAGTGGTATCCACCATAAAGGACAGGGTTATAGACAGCTCGGCACACATTGAATCCGCCGACATGATTCTCGGCATGATAAGTTCCATGCTGGCTGCAGGCATATGGCTGATACTTGCATCGTATTTCAGCTGGCCGGTTTCCACCACCCACTCCATTATCGGGGCGATTGTAGGCTTCGGCATTGTCAGCACCGGATGGTCTGCCATTCACTGGGACATGTTCTCAGGCATCGTGGGCTCCTGGATTATCACACCTGTCATTGCCGGCATTCTCGCCTTCGTGCTCTTCCTGCACATCCAGAGATTCATATTCTGGAGATACCATCCGCTGAAACACGCCAAACGCATAGCGCCATACTACGTGTTTCTTACAATTCTTCTCATCACTGTCGTAACAATCCAGAAAGGCTTAAAGCATGTAAACATCAGCCTGACCTCAGAGGAAAGCTGGGGACTCAGTCTGCTGCTTGCCATCATCAGTGCCGTTATTTCGGCAGTTATTCTGCGTTACAAAAAATTTGATAAGACACTTGATGTCAAGAAGCACTATGCCAACGTGGAAAAGGTATTCTCAATTCTCATGCTGATGACGGCCTGTGCCATGGCCTTTGCACACGGCTCCAATGACGTGGCCAATGCCATCGGACCTCTGGCTTCCGTTGCCACCATCCTGAATAACGGCGGAGACATCGCCGCGGAATCAGGCATGCCGTGGTGGGTTCTGCCACTCGGCGCAATCGGTATGGTTGTGGGACTCGCAACCTTTGGCTACAAGGTTATGAGCACCGTCGGTTCAGGCATTACCGCCCTCACCCCGAGCCGCGGATTTGCCGCTCAGCTTGCCACCGCAAGCACTGTGGTTATCGCATCCGGAACAGGGTTGCCGATATCAACCACCCAAACTCTTGTAGGCGCCATCATGGGGGTGGGGCTCGCCCGAGGTATTGCGGCAATCAACATGACCATAGTTCGCAATATCATAGTATCGTGGGTCGTAACCCTCCCGGCAGGAGCCCTTTTCTCAATCCTGTTCTTCTATATATTCAAGCTTATCCTGTTCTATGCAGGGTAGAACCTGAGTAATCGGAAATTGCAGGGATTGTCGTTGATTTCGTAAAAGCAATCCCTGCAAACCGGCACTCACATATCTCATAATACGTAATCGATAAACGCCCCTTTTCCCCGTATAGCTAAAGACCTTTAGTCACCGAAGCCCCGCCTTTGCGCAGAATTATTCTTTTCTGAAATCATGTCTGCCTGCCGCACTGCCGCAGCGGAAGAATAAAACATAAAAGCCTTCATTCTGACACAACGTTACTGCCTGCTGTACACTAATTGTGCCGCAGGTGTATTTTTTGAATAATTGCGGTAAAATAGCATAAGTTTTTATTTTCAGAAAAAAGATCAAAGCAAGGATAAAACATGCGTAAGATTACCAAAGCATTTATCGGCGGCACTCTGTTATCATTATCCGCAGTATCCGGTGCGTTTGCCATTGAACTGACCGAGGTCAGTGAGGATCGCATTGAGAAGCCTGTGGCAAGGGAAGTTTCCGCACCTGCAAGAACGCCGGCACCACAGGCTCAGAATACGGCGCCCGCACCGACTCCCGAAGCACCTAAGGCTGAAAGCAGACCTGCGCCGGCTCCTCAGCCTGCAGCGGAAGAAAACGCAGCACCTGCCCGCAGGACTTCTTACGTAGCCTACATATCCGATAACAACAGCATCTGGGCAACCAGAGGTCCGGGCAGACAGTATAAGCTTACCGGCCAAATCAGAATCGGTGAAAGAGTAGAAGTTCTCTCCGAAAAGAACGACTACGTTGAAATCCGTACTCCGAAGGATACCATCGTATGGGTTCCTAAGAAGGACATTCAGAAAGAGGAAAGCAATCTCTACAAGGTAACCAGACTTGAAGAGGAAAACAATACCCTTAAGTATAAGCTGGACAACATTGACAGCGAAACCATCAGGGACTTAAGAAAGACCTCTGCTGAACTTGCCGAGCTCAAAAAGGCATACACTGACCTGAAGCAGCTTCATGAAGACATGGAAATCAGACTCAGGGAAACCACTGAGGAAAACGAAGAGCTTTCATCCAAGCTTGAAACAAAGGATCAGGACATGCAGTTAAGATGGTGGAAGCAGGGCGGACTCATTGCCCTGATCGGTGCCATTGTCGGCGTGATTCTGGTATACCTCCCAAGACCTCGCCGCAAGGACAGCGACTATTACTACTAACCCCATCGTCTTCTGACGGTGTCAGAACGTTCGTTTCGTAAGAGTTCAGGGAGAATTCTTACGGCATTCAGGAAAAAGAAAAAGCATCGGAAAAATAAATAATCCGATGCTTTTTGCTTTCTGATTTTCATCCTTTTTCCGGAGGAAACGTCAGTCCATGTTACTGTCTGTAATCCTCCATGGCCTTTATGGAAAAACTCCTTCCGTTCACCCTCATCACCACGTAATTCTCAGCTATCTTAAGCACCTCAAGATTTCTGTAGGTTCCCCCTTCCTTAATAACGTTACCGTTGAGGGTAATGCTGCGCTTTGAGGCATCGGTGGAATAGTTGTGAGAGGAATAGACAAATGACGGAACGGCATTTCTGATATCGGACGGCATCATGCTGATGTCCGTCGCGTCACGCATGCCTGAACCGCCGCTCCGCGAAGATGAAGAGGTCTCGGGAATTCTGAAATTCAGATCGCCGGTATTGGTTGAATTTACCGCCTCGTCAAAAACGGATTTAAGATCCTTTTTTACCACCCTGCGCTTTTCATCACCGGATGAGCCGTTATCCGCGGTTCTGCCTCTTAAGGCCGCATTTATTCTCTCGACGTCACTGTCAATGTCGCTTTCGTTACGTTCTCTGCGAATCCCCGTCCTTTCGGTCTCTTCCTTTGAAAAAACATACTCCGGCTGCTCCGGTCTCACATTAAGATGCTTTACGGCAAACTCATGAGGCTTTGAAGGTTCAACATAAGGATACAGTGAGGAATCATCTGCGGTAAGCTCACGGCGGAGCCCTGAAAGTTCACCGTCAAAGCTTCTTAGAAGTCTTTCTTTCTGAGCGGCCAGTTCTTCCTCAAAAGACTGTCTCTCATAAAAGGCATAGGCAGCAAAGGAAGCGGTTCCGACAAATACAAGAAGGGTATAGTAGAGAAGTCGCCCCTTTCTCCTTCTGGCACTCCCGTAGGCCTGTGCAGCTGCCACTTCAGGACTCTTATTAATTCTGTCGGCATCAAAAAACAAAGACATTTCAGTTCCTTATGATTCCGGTTAAATTACCGGATTACATTCCTTAACTTACCGGTAATTCTATAAATCATCCATGGATATGGAAAGACCTTCGGAGGCCGAAGACTCCCGCAGTGCAGCGGGAGACGTACCCGCGGTACCGCCCGCGTCGGCAGGCTTATTAACATCATGACCGGAAGAGCCGTTCTTTTCCCGAGCGTTACCCACGGACGTTGAATTTACGGGATCAAATCCGTTACCGCCGGTAAGAAGCTCATCCTCACTGATGATTAAATCTTTTCCTGAAGACGAATTCTTTTTCTGCTCCCGTACCTTCTGACTTTCCGTTACGGGCTCCGCGGCATTATTTTTCCCGTCACCTTCCGCAGTTGCATTTTCCGGAGAATTGCCGCTGTAGCTGTCAACAAGCGTCTGCAGATTATTCTCGTATTCCGCGGAGGCGATATATTCCTCATAGAGAGAATGTTCGGTGTCAGCGTACGGCAGAAGTGCCCACAGAGTATCTATTCCCGCATAGCCGTCCGGCTTCAGCCCCAGATTCTCCTGGGTTTTCTTAACGCGGTTCACCATGGTTCTGTCGTAACCGTTAAAGGCATGTGCATCTGTATTCTCATAGCGGTTCAGCATGTCGAAGAGCTTTATCTGAGCCGCCTGACTGCTGCGTCTGCTCACCCTTTCCTCTCCGTCAGGGAGCGTCCATATCAGCCGGAAATTTCCTTCCATGGCTCCGGCCACGAAATCTCTTGGAACGACCCATTCCCTGTTGTTAATAAGCAGTACCGCATAGTTGTCGTTAAGCTTCAGCAGCACGGCATAAAACGGTCTGAGCTTTTCGTCCAGAAGGGATATGACAGCCGGAACGTTATATCTTTCCAGTTCAGACAGACTGCCGTTTCCGGAAAAGCACATGAATCCCGCACTCTTAAGATAGGCGCAGTCGGTATCGGCATTGCCGGTTGCGTTGGCAAAGCCCCATTCCCGCTGAAGCTTTTTCCAGGCATCCTCTTCAAAGGAACTGTTGAGAACATCCGTTCTGTAACGGGTCTGCTCCCTTATGACGCTTTCCTTTTCAGCCCTGTGCTCCTTTATTTCCCTGATGGATTCACGATAGCTGATTATGTCTCTGTCAGCCCGCAGCGCATTCACCATGTCCTGCTTAAGTTCCACCGGATTACGGTGACAGAACAGATATCCTGTTCCGACACCCACGGCTGCGGCAAGAAGCACACCGCAGGCAAGGCGCATGCCGTAATTAAGAAAATGGCCCGAAGCAAGATATTCCCTGACGGCAGCGGCAAAGCTTCTGGTTCCCATCACCTCGTGAACCGCCTGCAGCATGTGCCGGCGTTCCACGGTATGGGAGTTGTCCACATAGGCCGCAAGCAGGGCCCTGTCACAGCAGACATTTATGATGCGCGGGATGCCTCCGGAAACCTTATACAGTTCTCTTACCGCTCCCTGACTGAAAATAACCTGCACGCATCCTGCCGACTGCATGCGGAAACGGATATAGGAATCGACCTCATAGATGGAAAGAGGAAGCAGATGAAATCTTGCGGTAATGCGCTGGGAAATCTGACGCATGTGCTGAGAACGGAATTTCTCCTGCAGTTCAGGCTGTCCCACGAGGATTACCTGCAGCAGCTTGGTATTATCAGTCTCAATATTGGTGAGAAGACGAACCTGCTCTATCAGCTCGTCATCCAGATGCTGGGCTTCATCAATCATTAACAGGGCACGGCGACCCTTTCTGTAGTTTTCCGTCAGAAAATCACTTATGTGCTGCAGAAGAACCCTCTTTGAGGAACCTTCGGCGAAATCAATGCCGAACTCATGACATATTGTCTCAAGCAGTTCAATAAGGGACAGTGCCGGATTAAAAATAACGGCCAGCTCCATTTCATTCTTTTCCAGAATTTCCTGCATCATGGTTCGCAGAATAACGGTCTTACCCGTTCCGACTTCACCGGTAAAGAGAATAAAACCGCCGCTTTCCTGAGTCCCGTGCTTTAACATGGACAAGGCTTCACGGTGATGTCTGCTGAGATAGAAAAACTTCGGATTTGGTGAAATGCTGAATGGAGCCTCACTTAATCCAAAAAACTGCTTGTACATAAAAAAACAGTCCCTGCCGGAGTTTTACAAAATACCCCTGTTAAAAGTTTTACAAAATAACCGATATAATGATAACATTTTAACCCCGGTTAAACAAAAACAACCGCTGAATAATGAGATGAGACCCGGCGTCCCATCAACCGTGCCACGGACTGGGATCGCGTTCTGCAAGGGAGCTTACGGACGGTTTCAGACAGCTCCGCATGAAACGGCACGATCACGCCAATCCGATCCGGAAGCGTACAACAGCATTCCGAATCCGTATATCACGTTTATGTACCCGGCCGTTACGCATAAACTTAGGAGTTTTATATGAATATCTATCTTGTCGGCGGAGCCGTGAGGGACAGACTGCTCGGAATCACTCCGAAAGACTCGGACTACTGTGTCACCGGAGCAACTCCCGAAGAAATGACGGCGGCAGGATATATCTGCGTCGGCAGGGAGTTCCCGGTATTTCTGCATCCCAAAACATCGGAAGAATATGCCCTGGCAAGAACCGAGCGCAAGAAAGGACACGGCTATACCGGTTTTATATGCAGCTTCAGCCCGGATGTCACCATTGAGGAGGACCTGCTGCGAAGGGATCTCACCATAAACGCCATTGCCGAAGACGGCAACGGGAATCTTATTGATCCTTACGGCGGCAGAGACGACATCCGGAACCGTATTCTCAGACACGTGTCTCCGGCATTTTCCGAAGATCCCCTCCGTGTTCTGCGTCTGGCAAGATTCTACGCCTCTTTTTTTCACCTTGGCTTCAGAGTGGCACCGGAAACGGCCGAACTCTGCCGCAGGCTTGCCGCTGACGGCGAGCTCGAATACCTCACTGCGGAAAGAGTTTGGCAGGAAGTACTAAAGGCTCTTTCTTCAGAAAATCCGGAAAAGTTCTTTGAATTTCTGGATGAAACAGACTGTCTTGAGGTGCTCTTTCCGGAGCTTCACGAACTCAAGACCCTGAAGGAGAACCCCGTTTATCATCCGGAAAAGGACACCTTCTCACATACCCTTCTAACACTCAAGGCCATAAGCGGACTCACGAAAAATCCGCAGACAAGATTTGCCATGCTTACCCATGACTTCGGCAAAATCATTGAATTCAAATCCGACAGTCCGGAGCAGAATCCACACCGTCTAGTCGGCGTACCGCTTGTTGAGAAATTCTGCAAACGTCTGAGGGTACCGAAGGACTTCCAGAAAACAGCGGTGAATGTCTGCAGATATCATTCCTACGTAAATCTCTGCCACAAGTCTCCGGACTATTTCAACAGTCTGTTTCTTGACACAGGTTCCTACAGGGATGCCACCAGAACCGGCATCATAGGACAGTGCATCAGGGCAGACAGTCACGGCAGACTGGGTTTTGAAAAGGAAGCCTTCATAAGTGACTACTTTCTTGCCTACATTCTGGCAAAGGCCGCCAGGGCAAAAACCGCGGACGTAATGGCGGACGGCTTTACCGGAGCCGCCATTACGGAAGAACTCAACAGACGGCGCACCGGGCTTATTGCCAAAGCCCTCCTGGAGCTTCAGGAGATGTATCCCGGCGTCATCTACTGATGATAAAAGGAGAGCCAGTTTCCGCATTTAACACGGAACTGGCTCTCCTGCCGTTTTATCTGTACCTGAATGCCCGCGGACGTCCAACATAACCGTTACGGCAAAAACGTGCGGACAAAGTCTCTAAGATCTGACCTTTTACTCGGGCCAGAACACCGCAAAAAGGAAAATCCCCAGAACAATGCGGTAAATCACGTAAGGCAACAGCCCGACCCTGTTCAGAAAATCAAGGAACAGTTTAATCACGAGATAGGCCACAGCAAAAGAAATGACGAGTCCCAGCAGCGTACTCTGCAAATCAAACGGATGATTTTCAAATATAACGTCCTTTGTCATCATCAGGGCGGAAAGAAGGATTACGGGAATTGACATGAGAAAGCTGAATTCAGCTGCGGCCTTCGGACTCAGTTTCAAAAAATATCCCGCCGTGATGGTAATGCCTGATCTGGAGGTCCCTGGAATAAGAGCCAAAGCCTGGGCACAGCCTATAAGAACGGCCTTTCTGAAATTAATTTCCCTGCCTGCGGCATCCCCGGTCACCTCACCGGAAAGGGAGGAACCGGTGTCTGAATCACCGGAAACGTTACGGACTGCCTCAGAGTCCGTCCCGACCGCGGCAGCAGTTCTTCTGTTGTATACCTCCGCAGCCCACAGCAGAAGACCGAAGACAATGGTGCTTCCGGCAATGACCAGTGGACTTCTCAGATAAGTCTCAATGACACCTTTAAAGGCCAGACCGCACAGACCTGCGGGAACGGTTGCCATCATTACGTAAAATAGGAGCTCCACGGATCTGGTGAACTTTCCCCTGCGGAACACAAATTTAAGACTGTCCTCCGCCATTCTGATAAGACTTTTTCTGAAGTAAATGACCACAGCCAGTAGAGTGCCGACATGAACCGCGATGTCAAAAGCAAGTCCCTGATCCGGCCAGTCCTCAATAAGCTTTGACGGAAGAATCAGATGAGCTGAACTTGAAACCGGAAGAAATTCGGTAAAGCCCTGAATCAGAGCCAGAATAATTGTCTGAAGAGTGTCCACTTTTTTAGTCCTGATTTTTTATCAAATAATATTTCTTTTTATAATCTCTTCGCCATGACTGATTTAAGCGCCGGCGTCCAGGTGATGCCGGAATCATCCGATGGCATCAAGTTTCAGCCACGGAACCGGAACCAGATTGTCCGTACTCATTGCCTCGGCGAGACTCCTTACGTTTCTGTCACATCCGGGAGGTGTCAGTTCCGGAGAAAGAGAAGCCAGGGGAACGGTAACGAATGAATATTTGAATATGTCAGAACGAGGAAGTTCCGGCTGTTCGCTAATTACATTACCGTAAAGCAGAACGTCAATGTCAAGACACCTTATGGAGAGTCTGGATCCGAATCTGTCATACCAGTCACCGCGTCCCATCTCCCTTTCGGTATCCTTGGTAAACGTCATCAGTTCCTCGAGGGACAGTTCTGTAGACCCCGTCACCACCGCATTGTAAAACTTCGGACCTTTTGCATGCAAAGGTACCGTCTCATATACCTCAGAACAGGACATGTCCGTTAAAACGCTTCTGAGTTTCAACATGGCATGAGTCAGGGAAACCTGACGGTAAAGATTTGAGCCGAGAGCCAGAGCCACTTTTGTCATTTTAGATATCCTGCTCAAACATTCTGGTCATTCTGATGCCGACGCTGTCCACATTGCTCAGAATATCCGGTTTCAGCACTTCGATTGAAACCCCGAAAAGACTGCCTGCAAATCTGTCTTTCAGAACCTTTATGAGACGGCTGCCGAGATATTCAACGGTTTCCGCACGGCATTCCACCGATTCCGAAACGATAAGGTCTGCCGCTTCGGCATAGTTTACAGTATGAGCGATGTCGTCGCTTTCGGAAATTCTGTCAAAAGAGGTATAGAGTTCGGCATTAACAATAACCCTCTGCTCCTTTACCCTCTCTTCCGGAAGCATCCCTATGATACAGGGAAACACCAGACCATTAATAATAACCGTATCATGTTCTTTTGGATTTCTTTCGTTCTGCATCTTTATAAACCGTACTGTCTAAAATTATCTTATAAAGCCTCCGCAGTTCATCCGCAGAGATTACGGCATTAAGCCTGTCGTTAAAATCACGCCGACTCTTAAATCACTTCCGGTCAGTGAATCAGAGATAGCTGTCGTTCAGGGTATCCAAAGGCCATCGAGGAGTCACCTTTATCTCAAGACCGGATCTGGCCCCCTGCTTGAACCGGAACATTCCGGCATAGGCAATCATGGCTCCGTTGTCAGTGCAGAATGATATTCTTGGATAGAACACCTCACCATTTAAGTTCTGCATCATTTTTTCCATTTCGGAACGAAGGGTTCTGTTGGCGCTTACGCCTCCGGCAATGACAAGTCGTTTGTAACCGGTCTGCTTCAGAGCCTTCTTAACCTTAATCTTTAGAATGTCCACAACGGCATCCTCAAAGGCTCTTGCCACATCCGCACGATCCTGTTCACAGGTATTGTGTTCGGCAATGGTATTGGCGGCAAAGGTCTTTAATCCAGAAAATGAAAAATCAAGATTCGGACTGTTGTACATCGGTCTCGGGAAAACAAAACGATCCTTTACGCCCTTCTGCGCCAGAGCTGAAAGAAGAGGACCGCCGGGATATGCAATACCGAGAAGTTTTGCGGTTTTGTCAAAAGCCTCACCTGCGGCATCATCAACTGACTGACCGATAATTCTGTACTGTCCCGGTGCGGCCACATCAATAATCATGGTATGTCCGCCGGAAACCAGAAGTGCAAGGAACGGAAATTCCGGCTTTCTGTCTTCAAGCATAGGAGCAAGCATGTGACCTTCCATGTGGTTAACCGGAACGGCCGGCTTATTCCAGGCATAGGCGATGGTTCTGGCAACGGTGGCACCTACCATAAGTGCTCCGATGAGTCCCGGCCCTGCGGTATAGGCAACGGCATCAATGTCGTCCCTGGTGCAGTGAGCCTCATCGAGTGCTGCCTTTACCAGTCTGATGGCCATTCTTATATGGTCGCGGCTTGCCAGCTCAGGTACAACACCGCCATATTCGGCATGAAGCTTTATCTGACTGTACAGCTGATTGCAGAGCAGTCCCTTTTCATCATCGTAAATTGCCACGCCTGTTTCATCACAGGAACTTTCAATACCTAAAACCTTCATTTAAACCAAATCTCCACGCTCAATTGGAATTTTGAATGAATTATACAGGATTAGCAGAGTTCTCGCGATATGAATAAGGAATTAAGAATGATTTATCAGTATAAACAAATTTTTTGCATAAACCAGATACATCATGAACCGTTATTTCCGAAACCTTTCCCACTAAGCTTATCATGCCCATTCAAGCCTGTAGGCACGAATTATGTCTGGAATTATACAACCGAACCTGATTAAGCTGATGCTCCTAAATAAACGGAATCCCAGCTTACGGAACATTCAAAAACATATTTGCAAATTGCATATTTTTTAGTCATTTTGCAAAAATGCGTTTTTACGAAAAAACATAAAAATAAACAACACCTGTCTTAACATTATATTATTATCCGCTACTTAATAAACTTAAAATGTTAGAATATTGCTTTTTCTAACCGATTTTTAGGCCAAAAACCCCGTAGGTTAGAAACGTGAAGAACCCTTGATTTTACTGTATTTTTAATCGCATAAATATTTTAATTGCATGAACATTTTTTATATGATAACATTAACACATGAATTATTAGGTTAGAAAAACAGCTATCTGAAACACCTGATAATCAAGGCCTCAGAAGACGTACTGTTACTGAGGTATGCCATCGGTTAGAGGGATTGAAACCGGGGAAGCTGGAAGCCCCGCCAGAAAAGGAAAAGGAGAACGGAATATGAGCTATTTGATACTTTTCGCGCTTGCTCTGCTCATTATGAAAGCGCTAAACTAATCACCACAACCGCAGGGGATCACAATAATGAATGATTTACCCCTATCAAATAAGGAGTGTTACTGAGGTATGCACTCGCTTTGAGGGATTGAAACAAAGATTACCTCTTTAGGTGTCCTGTTTTTTGTCCGCATCCCCTACTGACAATATTTTTATGTAAGACAACTTTCCGATAATAAAGGCAGACAAGTAATAAATAATGCATAAATACAAATAAACATTATTTATTTTTATATTTGCTTTCATTACCTGTTGTTTCCCAAAATTTAATAATCAGGAAACTACATTTTTATCAGCTTCAGCTTTTCCTTATAATTACTTTGTATAAAAAATGAGCAATATTTCAAAAAATTATTTTTATGCAAAACTATTCAACATATTTACGGGTATGATTATCTGAACAGAGGTCATCAGAAATTCATGCCTCATCCGAGATAAACACATCTACTCTTTCAGTATGAGATAAACATATATGCATGACATTTGGAATCCGTGGCACGGTTGCCGCAAATGCAGTGAAGGATGTCGAAACTGCTACATGTTTTTTCTGGACAGGATGAGAGACAGAAGCGGGGCCGACATCAGCAGAAACGGAGCAGGATTTAATTATCCGCTGTCGAAGGATCGTAACGGTAATTTCAAGGTTCAAAGCGGAGAAATGCTCAGAGTCTGCATGACATCAGACTTCTTTCTGGAGGAGGCCGACGCCTGGCGTCAGGATGCATGGAGAATAATGCATCAGCGCCCGGACGTTAAGTTCTTTCTACTTACCAAACGGCCGGAGAGAGTAGCGTCATGCCTGCCGACAGACTGGGGAGACGGATGGGAAAACGTGTTTTTCAATGTAAGCTGCGAGAATCAGAAAAGAACCGATGAGCGCATCCCCGTTCTTCTTGATCTGCCGTTTAAACACAAAGGTATCATGTGTGCTCCATTAATCGGTCCTGTAACCATTGAGAAATACCTTGAAACCGGTCAGCTTGAACAGGTTCTCTGTGATGGTGAAAACTACGACGGTTCCAGACCTAACCATTATGAATGGGTAAAAAAACTCAGTGATGAATGCAGAAGACACTACGTTACCTTCGTTTTCTGCGGAACGGGCAGAAAATTCGTTAAGGACGGAAGAACATACACCATAGAAGGCAATCTGCTGCAGACGGAACAGGCCTTTCTGTCTGGATTAAGTTTTCAGGGAAAACCCATTGAATTCAGGCTTCATGACAATTTGGGATTTCCTATATCGGATGACAGTATGTATAAGCCGTCATACATTGAACGCTGCGACAAGTGCAGCATGAGAATCGCCTGCAACGGATGCAGCCACTGCGGCAAATGCGAAGAGAAACTTGAATTTAATCCGTACAACTTTTAAGTCCGGCCAGCACACATCCCCCAAAATCCACGGAAATAACCTTTCTCCTCTGCAGTTCCCTCATAACCGGGAACAGTTCTTTCCCCCGTTCTTTTATAACCTGCTCGATACTGACGTAATCAGGGCAGTAATTTTCCACAAGTAGCCAAAATCTTTCCGAGTGATTCATCTCGAAAAGATGACACATTTCATGAACGGCAAGATAATATCTGCAGGATTCAGGCAGAAGCATTATAAGACAGTTAAAGCTTAGTGCCCCTGTTGAAGAACAGCTTCCCCATCTGGATTTCTGAAGCCTTACGGAAACCGATTTAAAGTTTTTCCGCATTCCCATTCTGACATACAGTTCTCTGCATAATTCCGTCATTTCAGTAAGCGTTTTTTCTGCCATATCGGCAATCCACTCATCTGAAGGATGATGCTTACTGATAAATTCATCCGTAAGAGCATTTAATCTGCCGGCAAGCGAATTCCTTTTTCCGGAAAGTCTGAGATGTTTATGATAGACCTCGGTAAAGAAACTCCCGTATCTGTCCACAAGCGTCTGGGGAGCTCGGCCAAAATGAAGCATCGAAAGAGGAAGCGTCACCACCGGTTCCATTTTCTCATCGAAAGTAAGTCTGAAGGAACGCTTGAGCCTTCCTGAAAACTTAAAGACACCCTTTTTGGATACAGGCTCTCCGTTCTTGTCCCTGATACTAAGGTTTACGGGAATAACCATGTCACACATGACTTGTCTCCGGAAGAAATAAAAAAACATTATTATCCGCCGGGCTACGCATCATATGACGTATAAGATGTCACATGATGCGTATGATGTCTTCGGTAAAACGACCTGCGTGGCTATCAGCTCATCTCCCGGCAACCATACGGATAACCTACACGGATAATGATAAAGAAGAAATTCATACCGGACAAGCCCCGGAGACGGAATAGCGGATTAAGGCTGCGATGCGGTTTCATGACCATGGAAACATCATGCGGAAAAAACCGCAGTATCAAAGATTTAAATATCCTCAGAGACACATGCAAAACACCGAATAAAGTTATCCACGAAACACTCACAGATTATTACATGTTGTTCACAGACATAATCACACCACGGTCAAGGAGCGTACGAATCGGAATTAACACCAAACAACCCGCATGAATACGGGTTTTGCCCTGTTATCAGGCATGAATTCAGGCAGGAACAAATGATATCCGGAATACCGGAAGGTCATTTATACACAGGCCGGAAATAACATTAATCTCTGAATAACTGCGGTATTTTTAAAACAGATTAGGAACTTTTTACACGGTCAATCAACAGACACACATTAAACGTATAAAAGATGTACAACTTTCCGTCTCAATGAGGTAAATATCTGTTTACTTTATTCCCTAAAAGTATTAAAATTCGCACAATTGTTTGACCTGTGCCTGTACATCCGTGCAGGTGTTGGCAGACGTTAACAGATGAGTCTTTCTGTATCACGTGGGGAGCTCATTATTTTTTTTTATTATCGAGGTGATGGCACATGCCAATTATTAAAGTACGTGAAAATGAACCATTTGACGTAGCATTACGTCGTTTCAAGCGTTCTTGCGAAAAGGCAGGAATTTTAGCAGACGTTCGCAGCCGCGAATTTTACGAAAAGCCAACTACTGTTCGTAAGCGCGCAAAGGCTTCAGCAGTAAAGCGTCAGGCTAAGAAGCTTGCTCGTGAAAATGCACGTCACAATCGTTTATACTAATTTTTTGTTTTAACCGTTACTTTTTAGGTCGAAGAGAATTATGTCCTTACGTGAAGATTTAAATGTTCGTATTAAGGAATCAATGCTGGCAAAGAACAAGGAACGCACCAGTGCGTTGCGTTTATTGCTCTCTGAGATAAAAAAAGTGGAAGTTGACCAGCGAATCACACTTGACGACAGTCAGATTATTGCCATCGTTACCAAGATGGTTAAGCAGCGTGAGGAATCAGCTGCTCAGTATGAAGCTGCCGGCCGTGATGAATTGGCTCAGGGCGAAAAATTCGAAATTAGTGTATTACAGGAATTTTTACCTGCACAGATGTCTGATGCTGAAGTTGATGAACTTATTGCCAAGGCTTTAAGCGAAACCGGAGCTTCAGGCATGAAGGACATGTCTAAGGTTATGAACTTTGTTAAGCCTCTTGCTACCGGCAGAACAGATATGGGAAGCCTCAGCAAAAAAATCAAAGATGCCTTAAACAAGTAAATTCCGGATTGTACAAATGGTGGAAAAAGGACTAATTTATTAGTCCTTTTTTTATTTCAAAAACACTGAACAGATAAACAATCTTCAGCATATCCCCCGCCCATACGGGCAAATCATTCTTATATGCTGCACACATAAACAAAACCGATAAAAATGTTTAAAAACAATCATTAATCATAGAATGAATTCACAGATGTGTATAAAATTGATAATAGATTCTTATTTAAAAAGTTATTTATCAACCAAAACACTCTGTTAAAACTGTTGTTATACGGAACACTCGTGTGACCTCGGAGATGAACAAGCCGTATCTCCTGACTATATACAGACATTAAGAGTTAAGGATGTGCAATGGTCAACATTTTCGGATCTGCAAATGACAAGAAATTCTCATGGGAAAAGCTCGGCAACATTAAGGAAGGTCGGCCGGATCTGGGAGATCACCTTCCTGTTGAAGTATACCGTCAGTTGGA
Organism: Ruminobacter sp.; assembly: GCA_017940385.1. Classification (GTDB taxonomy): domain Bacteria; phylum Pseudomonadota; class Gammaproteobacteria; order Enterobacterales; family Succinivibrionaceae; genus Ruminobacter. The sequence goes on from JAGAYS010000024.1 coordinate 25,603, forward strand.
GTTCTCACTAATTGAGGTACTCACCAAACGCTATGGTGCCGAAACATCCAATGCCATTTTTAAAGAGGCGGGAGCCATTGCCGGTATTGAGTTCACCAAAAAGCATCTCAATACCAACGCAAGCTTCAAGGACTTTATGACGGACCTCTATAAGATCCTCTATAAGCTCCGTATCGGAATACTCAATGTAGAGCATGTTGAAGCTGATTTCAGCGAAATAATCATCACCCTCGCCGATGACCTTGACTGCAGTGGCCTCCCACCTAACAACGAGATGATCTGCGACTACGATGAAGGCTTTCTTGAAGGAATTCTGCTGCAGTATACCGGAGACAAATACGAGGTAACGGAAATCAACTGCTGGGCCAACGGAGACAGAATCTGCCGCTTCAGATGCAGAAAAATATAAACAACCATTATAAAAGGACTCGCAGGTTCCATATTAGAACACTGCGAGTCCTTAACATATATTCTCAAATATATTAAGACTAAAACAGTCTGTGAAGATACCCAAGCAGTGTATTAAAGAAACCGCCAAGGAACAGAGCCATCACAATGGAAATCCAGTAGAACTTATACTTGTTGGCGAAGTAGCAGATAATCGGAGCAAGAATCAGCAGCAGATTAGCATGATGATACTGTCCGGACATAACCACACCGAGAACAAATACAACGCATGTGATTATGAATCCAATCCATCCGAGTATTGCGTAAGCTTTCATTTTTTACCTCATAATTAAGTTTATATAATTAATGTAAAACCATTCTAATCATAATTATGTGCGGGGTAAACCGACGGGATCAAAGTTTAAACTAAAAACCATATGTCATGAAAGCAAAGAAGGGAGCTGTACAGCTCCCTTCTTCAATAAATACCTGGCGATGATCTACTCTCACATAGCGAATGCTACACTACAATCGACGTGACTGCTTTTCACTTCTGTGTTCGGAATGGGAACAGGTGGTTCAACAGCACTGTTGTCACCAGGATTAACCGGTATGTGAAACAAATATCTGCTTTGTTTCAAAATTATAAAAGGAGTCATTGAGACTCCCTTCAAATAAAAAATGCCTGGCAATGACCTACTCTCACATAGCGAATGCTACACTACCATCGGCGTGACCGC
>JAGAYS010000025.1 GCA_017940385.1 Ruminobacter sp.
TCTCCTGGCGGATTTTATTCATCGTGAAAAATGCAGCACAGCTTGAAATACTGCGGTTTTATCCCTATTTAAAAAGAGGATGTCCGCGGTATCCGCGGATATCACGATGTAAATCAGAGAAATTATTTCATATAGGCGGTTCCAGACGGCAAAACGGAAGCTTCTGTCAGCAGTCCGCAGATGATGTTTTGATTCGGAGTTATAACCTCAAAATACGACAGGTGCACATTATTGAGTATTCGCTTAAGTTGTTGTTTTGCGGTATGGAATAAATTTGTTAATATGATATGATTTACAGGTAGTTTTTGAATTTAAATCATGCCTGCGGATGCGTGTATAAACACGGATAATGTTGTGCGGGCATACCTGAACAGATAATAAACATAAGATAAATGACAAAAAAGAAACGTACGGCCAGTCAGACAAGATGGCTGAAAGAACACTTTGATGATGTGTATGTCCAGGAGGCTCACAAGAAAGGGCTTCGTTCCCGTGCTAGCTTTAAGATAGAAGAAATTCAGGGCAGGGACAGAATCATAAAGGAAGGCTACAAGGTAGTGGATCTCGGTGCCGCACCGGGCGGATGGTCCCAATATGCCGTTAACTGTGTAGGAGAGCACGGCAGGGTTGTGGCCTGTGACATACTTCCAATGACGCCGATAAACGGGGTGGATTTCCTGTGCGGTGATTTCAGGGAGCAGGAAGTGCTTGACAGACTGCTTGAGATTGTCGGTGACGACAAGGTTGACGTCATTCTTTCAGATATGGCTCCGAACATGTCTGGAAATATCGGGGTGGATCAGCCGAGAGCGATGTATCTCGTGGAACTTGCGTTTGACATGTGCCGTCAAATACTCAGAAAAGGTGGTTCCTTCGTGGTGAAGGTGTTCAACGGTGAGGGGACGGAAGCCTATCTTAAGCTTTTAAGAAAATCTTTCAAGGAAGTTAAGGTTAGAAAGCCTGATGCTTCAAGACTCAGATCAAGAGAAGTTTATTACGTCGGTCTTGGTTACAAGGGTAGTGAAGCGGAAGAGCAGGAAGTTTTCAGATAACCTGATATTGGCCTGAAAAGGGGATGGATAATAATGAGAAAAAATCTGTTAATGTGGTTAATTGTGGCGGTCGTTGTAATTTATGGCTTCTCGTCTTTCAACGATGTAGCCGAAAACGCCTCCTCAAAAAGTGACTACGTGGCGTTTAAATCCGAAGTTGCGGCTGGTCAGGTGAAGTCTGTTAAGATTGACGGACGCAGTATTACCGGCTATCGCAAGAACGGTGAAAAGTTCAAGGTTGTAATGCCTATAGTGGATCAGGATCTGCTGCCTAAGCTTGAGGAAAACAAGGTTGAAACCGTAGGTGTTCTTCCTGAAGAGCCAAGCCTGCTTTTAAGTATTTTTGTTTCCTGGTTCCCGATGCTCATCCTTATTTTCGTATGGATATGGTTCATGCGTTCCGCTCAGGGCGGCGGAAAGGGGGCTTTCAGTTTCTCAAAGAGCAAGGCCAGGGAATTCAGGGAAGATGAGGTTCATACCACTTTTGCTGATGTGGCAGGTTGTGACGAGGCAAAGGATGAGGTTAAGGAGCTTGTTGACTACCTGAAGGAACCGGGTAAATTTCAGAAGCTTGGCGGTAAAATTCCGCGAGGCGTTCTGCTCGTTGGTCAGCCTGGTACCGGTAAGACACTGCTGGCAAAGGCCATTGCAGGTGAAGCCAAGGTTCCGTTCTTCTCAATTTCCGGTTCCGACTACGTGGAAATGTTTGTAGGTGTCGGTGCTTCAAGAGTAAGAGATCTTTTTGCCAAGGCGAAGACCAAATGTCCGTGTATCATTTTTATTGACGAAATTGATGCCGTAGGCCGTAAGAGAGGCATTGGTATTGGTGGCGGTCACGATGAGCGTGAACAGACGCTGAACCAGCTTCTTGTCGAAATGGACGGCTTTGAAGGAAATGAGGCCGTAATTGTCATCGCAGCCACCAACCGTCCTGATGTTCTGGATCCGGCACTGCTGAGACCAGGGCGTTTTGACCGTCGTGTGACTGTAGGTCTTCCTGACATTAAGGGACGTGAGCAGATACTTAAGGTTCATACCCGTAACGTTCCAATTGCGGAAGACGTGGATATCAAGATGGTTGCCCGCGGTACACCGGGTTTTTCCGGAGCCGAACTTGCGAATCTTGTTAATGAAGCAGCACTTGCGGCTGCCCGCAAAAACAAGAATCTCGTAAGTCAGGCAGAGTTTGAACTTGCTAAGGACAAACTCCTGATGGGACCAGAACTCCGTTCAAAGGTAATGAACGAAAAGGAAAAGATTAATACCGCATATCACGAGTCAGGTCATGCAATTGTAGGCAGAATGCTTCCTGATTTTGATCCGGTATACAAGGTTACCATTATTCCGAGAAGCCGTGCTCTTGGCGTGACCATGTATCTGCCTGAAAACGAGCGTCTGAGCTATACGAGAAGCTACCTTGAAGATTCCATTGCCACCCTGTACGCAGGCCGTATCGCCGAAGAGATTATTTTCGGTGAGGACAATGTAACTACCGGTGCTTCCAATGATATTGAACGTGCAACCTACTGGGCCCGCAACATGGTTATCAGATGGGGCATGAGCAAGAAGGTTGGTCCTCAGCTTCTTGAAGGAGAAGAATCAGAAAACTATCTCGGTAACAGTTCAACCTCTCTCAGAGCCATGTCTGATACATCTCAGAATGTTATTGATGACGAAATCAGGTCAATTCTGCAGAAGAACTATGACAGGGCAAAGTCAATTCTTGAAAGCAATATGGACATTCTTCATGCCATGAAGGATGCTCTGCTGAAATATGAAACCATAGATTCCGAACAGATTGATGATCTGATGGCCAGAAGGCCGGTAAGAGAACCTGAAGGTTACGGTTCTTACAAGAATTCATCTTCAGACGGCGATGCCGGCAGTGACGGCCGGAAGGATGATGAGGAAAAGACAGAGACTCAGACTGAAGCACAGCCGGAAAAGGCGGCTGAGGAACAGACTGAGAAAGTCTCAAAGCCTTCTCAGGACAGCTTCTAAAGGTGTCGGTAGAATGACTTGCTAAATAAAAATAATCGGGCTCTTAACTTAAGCAGTGTAAGAGCCCTTTTTGTTTCCGCAAGTGGATTTATTCAGCATGCGGGGACGGGAAAAATGAAAATCAAAAACGAAAAATCAGGATAGAAAGAGAAAATAATGAAACCGGTAGTAAAACAGGAATTGCTTTCAGCATTTCGGCAACTTGGGATAAAGAATGGACAGGTGCTTATGGTTCATGCCTCTCTCAGCAGCTTCGGATACGTATGCGGAGGTGCTCAGACAGTTATTGAGGCGCTGCTCGAATCAGTTGGTGAAGATGGAACGGTCATGATGCCTACGCAGACCTGGAAGAATCTGGATCCGGATGTCGGGGTGCATTGGACTGTTTCTCCGGAATACTGGCAGATAATAAGGGATAACTGGCCGGCATATGACAAAAGAATTACTCCGACCAATACCATGGGGGCCGTGGCTGAGATGTTCAGATCATGGCCGGGAACATTAAGAAGCGATCATCCTGCACGTTCTGTTGCAGCCTGGGGCAGGCATGCTGCCTATCTTACCGAAAATCATGATCTGTCCAATATCTTCGGTGAGGGTTCGCCTATTGGAAAACTGTATGAACTTGACGCCTTCGTGCTGCTCATGGGAGTAGGATATGACAAAAATACCTCTCTGCATCTGGCCGATGCAGTGGCGTCATATCCGTCAAAACACATGAGCGTCGAGCACAGTGCGGTCATGGAAAACGGTAAAAGAGTCTGGAAAGAATATGAAACTCTTTTTGTTAACGGCGAGGATTTTGACGAAATCGGTGCGGACTTTGAGGCAGTTAATACGGTATCCAGCATTACTGTCGGTTCGTCTGAACTGAGACTGATGCGGCAGCGGGATCTTGTGGATTTTGCCGTCGGCTGGATTGAGAAAAACAGAAAATAGCAGCCTGCAGTTACTTAAAAACAGGTCGCCGTGCCTGCCGTCTGAATAAAATTTGAAATGTGTTTTAATCTTGTAATCGACAGAGGCTGATTTATGTTGTTAAAAAAATATTAATGCGGCCTTTGTGGTAAAATACGGACGGAACAGATTTTGGATTGATTCTATTTTCCGGGAATTATTATGATATACAAGTTAGCAGCACATGGCAGGGTTCTTACCCTGGATCAGCCTCGCGTAATGGGCATTTTAAATGTTACTCCGGATTCTTTTTCCGACGGCGGGCAGCACAATACTTTGGACAAGGCTATAGCTCATGCCGAAAGACTTGTAAAGGAAGGTGCCGATATTATTGATGTCGGTGGCGAGTCAACAAGACCCGGAGCCGATGCGGTGTCCGTTCAGGAGGAGCTTGACAGGGTCGTTCCAGTTGTTGAAAGAATCGCAAAGGAACTTGACGTGTTTATCTCCATGGATACATCAAAGCCTGAAGTGATGAAGGAAGCATTTAATGCCGGCGGCCACATGATTAATGACATCAGGGCGCTTAATGAGCCTGGTGCAATGGAAGTGTGCAGGGATCTCGATGCTCCGGTATGCATCATGCACATGCAGGGTGAACCGAGAACCATGCAGAATAATATCGAATACAAGGATCTGCTTGGAGACATATCCGAGTTCCTTTTCAGAAAGCTGCACTGCTGCCTGAATGCCGGAATCAGAAAACAGAATATTATTATCGATCCGGGTATTGGTTTCGGTAAAACAATGGATCAGAATTATGAGCTGCTCGGCAGACTCGAAACCTTTACCAGCTTCGGCTATCCGATACTGGTAGGTCTTTCACGTAAATCAATGATAGGCATGCTTACGGATGCTCCCGTTAACGCACGACTTCCGGGATCGCTTGCTCTGGCAATGTATGCAGTAAACAAGGGAGCCAAAATAATCAGGGTTCACGATGTTGCGGAAACCGTTCAGGCTCTTGACTGCTGGAATTACGTGAAGAAATTTGAAACTAAAGGACCAAGACTCAGAGAAATACTCCAGCTTGGAAAAATAATTAAAAACAGGAAACACGTGTGATGAACAGAAAGTATTTTGGTACGGACGGTGTAAGAGGCAAGGTGGGTGAGTATCCTATCGTACCTGAATTCGCCATGAAGCTTGGATGGGCTGCAGGAAAGGTTTTATCCGAAAAGGGAACCAAGAGAGTTATTATAGGTAAGGATACCCGAATTTCAGGTTATATGCTCGAAGCGGCTCTCGAAGCCGGATTCAGTGCGGCCGGTGTCGATTCTGTTCTTCTCGGACCTATGCCAACCCCGGCGGTTGCCTACCTGACCAGAGCGTTCAGGGCTGAGGCCGGCGTGGTTATCAGTGCTTCACATAACCCTTTTTATGATAACGGCATTAAGTTCTTTTCAAAGGACGGTACCAAGCTTCCTGATGAAATTGAGCTTAGAATAGAGGAACTTATTGAACAGCCGATGACGGTTGTTGAGGCTGCCCAGCTCGGCAAGGCCAGCAGAAAGAATGATGCTCCCGGCCGTTATGTGGAATTCTGCAAGAGCACATTCCCGAATACCTATACCCTGAACGGGAAGAGAATAGTGCTTGACTGTGCTCACGGTGCGACTTATCAGGTTGCCACCATGGTGTTTAAGGAACTGGGAGCCAGTGTCATTACCATTGGTAATACCCCTAATGGTATTAACATTAATGACGGCTACGGTTCAACTCATCCCAACAACCTTATCTTAAAGGTTCTTGAAACAAAGGCGGATTTCGGTATTGCCTTTGACGGTGACGGCGACCGTGTGCTTATTGTTGATGAAAAGGGACAGGTTCTTGACGGAGACGTGCTTCTTTACATCATTGCCGAATATCAGCAGAGATTTAACAAGCTTAACGGTGGCGTGGTCGGTACCCAGATGTCTAATCTCGGTTTTGAGCAGGCACTCGGAAGACTGGGTATTCCTTTTGCGAGAGCCAAGGTCGGTGACCGCTACGTTATGGAAAAACTTCTTGAACTCGGATGGACTCTCGGCGGAGAAAATTCAGGTCACATCATCAGTTTAAGACATACCACCACCGGTGACGGCATAATCAGCGCACTTCAGGTACTCAGAGCAATGTGCGAATATAACGTGCCGATGAGTGCACTGCACAAGGATGTTAAATTATTCCCGCAGGAACTTGTCAACGTACGTCTGTCATCAGGCTTTGATGCACTTACCGACAGTACCGTCATTGAGGCCAGGGAAAAGGCTGAAAAGATTTTAGGCAACAAAGGCAGGGTTCTTCTGAGAAAGTCCGGTACGGAACCTCTGGTGCGCGTAATGGTTGAAGGTGAGGACGGTAATCTGGTAAAGGAACTTGCCAGCAGAATAGCCGACGTCATTGTTAAGCAGAGTCAGAGTTAACTGCTATACTTTTGTTTTTTTTTTTTCATAAAGGCTCCCGTAACTGACATATTAATGGCTTGTTTTTCATATATGAAAAAATAAGCTTTTTTACGGGAGTTTTTTTCCTTAAGGGAAAATAAATTTTGAAATGCTTATATACTTTGATAGAATAAGCCGAAAAAACAGCAACAGCTGAGGTGATGTAATGTATTTGTATGCGATTCTTTTAGTTCTCTTTTTAATAGTTTCCGTTCTTTTAATTGCGTTCATATTAATGCAGCAGGGAAAGGGAGCCAGCATGGGGGCATCTTTTGGTGCCGGTGCTTCTAACACTTTGTTCGGTTCTGCAGGCAGTGCAGACTTTTTCGTAAAGTCTACCTGGATTCTCGGAGCCCTGGAATTTATTCTGGCTATCATTCTTGGTTATATGACCAGTCATCGTACCAATGAAAATACTGATGACTTCACCACCATTGAACAGCCAGCCATTGTAAAGACTGAAATGTCTGATGCGGTTGATTCTGCCAAGAAACATGCTTCTGATGCAGTTGATGCCGTTAAGGAACAGTCTTCCGAAGCTGCTGACGCCGTAAAGGAACAGGTTTCTCAGGCTGCTGATGCTGCCGGTGAACAGACCGTTGCAGTATTGGATTCCGCTAAGGAACAGCTTTCAGCAGTAGCCGACGCTGCCAAGGAACAGACTTCAGCTGCCGTAAGTGCTGCCAAGGAACAGGTTTCTGCAGTAAGCGATGCCGTCAAGGAACAGACCGGTTCTGCAGTTGATGCCGCCAAGGCTGCCGTATCAGAAGCCAAGGATTCAGCAAAAGAAACTGCAAAAGAAGCAGTAAACAGCGTAAATGAAGCTGTAAAGCAGACTGAAAGCACTGCAGTGAACACAAAAGATACAAACTAACTATATTTTTAAAATAGTTGTTGTCATGAGTGCGTTCATTAGCTATAATGAGCGCACTTAAACGTTAGGGGGTAAACCTCTAAAACCGATGAATGCCCGGGTGGTGGAATTGGTAGACACGCTACCTTGAGGTGGTAGTGCTTAGCGGCGTGCGGGTTCAAGTCCCGCCTCGGGTACCATTCATCAGAAACTCAATGAAGAGTATAAAATAAAATATCTAATTGTGCCCGGGTGGTGGAATTGGTAGACACGCTACCTTGAGGTGGTAGTGCGTAATGGCGTGCGGGTTCAAGTCCCGCCTCGGGTACCAATTAAGATTGCTAAGCAGTATGAAAGAGAATCCCTTAACGGGATTTTTTTTTGTCTTCAAAGAATATATATCATTCATTTTTCACTTTTTTTATCTTTCTGCCAAACCAATCCGCAGATCTGTTTAACGTGCATGACTGTTGCTTTTATCAGTATGTTCACCTGCTGTTTACATCATAGTCGAGATTAAGCCGGAAAACTGCGGCACAATGCGTTACGGCCTTTAGCCGTAACAATTCATACTGGTGTAAGGTTGGTATCTGTCTGTGAACGACTGAACGGGGATATGCCGCTGTTTCGCGGTGTTATGCAAAAAAAAAAGGTTCGAAATTAAAGGTACCTTTAATATTCGAACCCACAAACATTGCATGTGTGTACTTTAAAAATCATTGCCCGTTTTTACGTCCTGTAAAAAATAAGCTCTGAAGAAAGGAACATCCTGTTCCCTGGCCCGATCCGTTTACATCCATGTATGACGGCTGAGCCGGAAGGTGTGAGGTATTGAAACATCCTTGTTTCCCTCAACACCTGTAATTGTAAAAATTCAGGTTGTGCAAAATATTGATCTGCGTCACATTGTATAAGCGTGTAAGCCTTTGTGAGACTTTTGAAAAAGCTGAAAGCATTGAAAATAAAGGCTTCCGGGAAATCGTGTTTCCATATCCGTATAATTATGATTTTTTTAATGCTCACATTTTATTGGGTAATGTCTTACAAATAAGTGCGACATTGCGTAGGACTACCGTATAAAAGGACATTTTTGCAGCGTTCTGACATGTCTTGTCAACTGTGTAATCTGTGGTTTTGACGATGATCCGCATACTGCTGACGTCTGCGGCTGCAGTATGCACGAATAATGGCGGTGAATCTCGGTAATATGCCAGAAATGCAGGATAACCGCATTGTCATGATAACTTCTCCGTTAAAGCTTCATGGATTCCATGCCGGACGGAACTGTGTAACGGTGCAGGCAGTTTTTTTGGATGATCCCAAATTTTGCGAGAATAGATAAGTACACAATACAAAAAACTCAAAGAAACACCATTTTTCAGTGGTGTTTCTTTGTTTTATATGTTACACTAGATATGTTGTATTAATATCTATCTAGGCCAATTATGTTAGTTACTAA
>JAGAYS010000026.1 GCA_017940385.1 Ruminobacter sp.
GCTCTCTCTTGAATGACTGTCTTCTAAAATTACTCTTAGATTGACACTCTGCTTCTTTCAAGAACCATTCTTTTCTTTCAGCTCATGAATTCAGCGAGTGCCCACACAGATTGTCTAGATTCGTTTTTAAAGAACTTTTTTGTTTCGCTCTGTTCAGCGAGTGATGTGTATTTTACTTTCTCGAGAAATTTTGTCAACACACATTTGTGATTTTTAGCAATTTTTTTATTGTTTTTGTGCGATTGATTAAAAAACACTCAATTTTTAATCAAATTGACGTAAAAACATTCTTTTTCTTCAATGGTCTTCTATTTTTCTTTTTTTATTTCCGGTTTAATAATTCCCGGGAAAAGAAAATAAACACCACCTTCTATAACAAAATGCACAAACCACCTTACAGCCCACAGCATGATCATTACAATAACTGCTATAACAACAGCTTTTACCTTTAATTCATCCTGCGGGTGGTTAAAGAAATCTATGTACCCGGCTTCTTCAATATATTCACAGGTTCTTCTGGAAAATATGGTTCCCAGATAAAGCATGCAGTTACCCAAAAGGGTACAAAGAACCCCGAATCTAAAAGTCAGAGCTATAAAACAACACAGGAAACCGACGCCGAACAGCGTAAAACCGCTATAAATCATGAATGTTTCAATATTCTCAATCATATCTTTCTGCCTTTTTTGTAGTCTTTACATTTTAAAAAAAAACTTATGAAATTTCTATTTTTACACTTAAAATATCGTCGGTTAATTCTCTTTTGTATTTAGGAATCACTTTATGTTTTTACATTGGAATGTCGATCCGATTCTGTTTACCATACCGGTTATAAACCTATCTCTGAGATGGTACGGTCTATTTTTTGCCGTAGGCTTTCTGTTAGGTTACTATTTTGCAAACCGTGAGTTCAGAAACAGGAATCTCAATACTGATGGTCTGGATAAACTTTTAGGATACATGATAGCAGGAACTCTAGTAGGTGCCAGACTCGGCCATTGTCTTGCCTATGATCCTCAATTTTATTTGACCCACCCTGTGGAAATACTAAAAATATGGCAGGGTGGACTTGCCAGCCACGGAGGCGGACTTGGTCTAATACTTACAACTCTGCTCTACTGTAAAATTTATAAATACAACTTCCTTAATCTTGCAGATCTTCTCTGTATCCCTACTGCTTTTGTTGGCGGGATGATAAGAGTCGGTAACTTCTTTAATTCTGAAATTTACGGTAAACCTACTGACGCTGATTACGGTGTAATTTTTGACAGAATAGACAGCATCCCAAGACATCCTGTTCAGGTATATGAATCAATTTCATACTTTCTTATATCCGTCTTTCTCTATATCGTATATAAGCACAGCCAGAAAAGAGGTTCGGGTTTTGTCCTTGGATTATTCTTTGTAACAGTTTTCTCTGTAAGAATAGTCCTCGAATACCTCAAACCAGAACAGGCGAGTTACGATATGAACAACAGTATGCTTACCGTCGGTCAGTATCTGAGTATTCCTTTTGTTGTTGCCGGTCTGGTGCTATGCATACTAAGTTCTCTGCTTCCTTCCCTCAGGAATATCATAAACAATAATGTAGTATCAAAATAATGTCAAAAACGTTGGACTTTTATTAAACCACTGGCATAAAAAAAGAAGGAGATGGCACATCGTTATCTGTGCCCTCTCCTCTTTTACCGCCGACAGTAAGCCTGCTTAACGAAAAATTATATTATCCCTATCAGTTCTCATAATGCTTTCCTTTTATGAATTTCTTTATAATTCCCTTGTGGCTTCCAAAAATAAAAGATACCAGATAAAGCGTACTGAGTGAAATAATAATTGCGGGACTGCACGGAACGTTATAGTGGAAGGACATTATAAGACCGACGTAAGATGAAATCAGAGCCTGAAAAACACTGATAACAAGAATGCTGGTTAATCTGTAACTCCAAAACTTTGCACTTGTTGCGGGAATAATCATAATACCGACGGCCATCAGTGTTCCTATAGCCTGAAAACTGCTTACCAGATTGAATACTGCAAGTATCATAAAACAGATATGCACCCATGTTCCTGATTTACTTACGGATTCAAGGAACAGCGGATCTACAATGTCAAGAATCAGCGGTCTGGCTATAAAAGACAGAACAATAAGCGTTACCGTAGTACAAATTCCGAGAAGAACAATGGTTTCACTGCCAATCGCAAAAACAGAACCAAACAGAAAATGCAACAAATCTAAATTAGATCCGTTTAAAGATATAATCAAAACACCGAGAGCCAAACTGAACAGGTAGAAGACCGCAAGATTACTTTCTTCACTGCTTTTACTGGCCCTTGAAAAAAGACTCGACATAATAATCACGACTATACCTGCAATCATACCGCCTATAGTCATGGCTGTAACTGACAGGCCGGAAAATAAAAAACCGACGGCAGCACCTGGAAGAATTGCATGTGAAATGGCATCACCGCTTAAACTCATTCTCTTCAATGTCAAAAAAACACCGATAAGAGGAGCACTTAAGCAGAGACATATAAGCGATACTGAAGCTTTCTGCATGAAATCATACGAAAGAAGAGGCTGTATCAGATAACTGTATAAATCGTTTAACATAATTACTTATTACAAATATTTGCATCCTTGTGCGGATAAAAACTGTTGCTGAATGCCTTATCAAGGTTATCTCCTGTAAGCACCTCCTCAGTAAGACCGTAAGCAACAAGTTCCCTGGACAGAATCGCCGTATAGGTAAAGTTATCTCTCACCTGTTTTAAATCATGAAGAACAGAAATAACGGTTTTTCCGGCATCAATCCACATACGAATTATTTTTAAAAGTTCTACTGTTGTTTTATAGTCAATGGCATTAAACGGTTCATCGAGAAGTATGAGTTCTGCATCCTGAATGATAAGTCTGGCAAAAAGAGCTCTCTGTATCTGCCCTCCGCTCAAAGCTTTCAACGGCTCATCAGCCATTCCCTTTAATCCTACCTTTTCCAAGGTTGAATTCACGAGCCTGATGTCATCCCTGTTTAATCCTGCCCAAAAACTCTTTTTATAAAGAAGTCCGGATGATACGAGCTCAAGAGTGGTCATCGGAAAAGTTTTATCAACCGTGGAGCTCTGAGGCAGATACGCAATTTTATCTCTGGAAATATCAATGGTGATACTTCCTCCCATAGGCTTAATGAAAGACATTATCCCTTTTAACAGAGATGATTTTCCACATCCGTTAGGGCCCACAATTGCAACAGATGTTCCCTTCTCTATATGCATATTCAGGTGATGAATAACCGGATGTTTATTGTATCCTATCGTCAGATTATTAAATGTCAGCATACTAAATAACGAGGTATATTAAAAAATAAAGTACTGCAAGTATTATAAACACGGCAGCAAGTCTGGTATAAATACCTGAAAGAAAAAGAGAGCTCATTTTTCGGTATCCTTCTGATTTTTATTGAACATTATGGGATTACACGTTTACTTCCGCAACAGGATTACGAAACTAATGAGTTATATGATAATCATTTTCAGTAATACGGGAATAACAGCTTAACTGATTTTTATACAGAACGGAATCCTTTTCCTCTGTGTCTGATTATAACCTAACATGGTGATAAAACAAGAAAGACAACCGCTACCGATTGTCTTTCCTTAATTCATTAAATAAATTTAATTATGACTTAGCCAGAATTAGTTCTTGCCGCTTAACAGAGAAGCGATGAGCTTCTTATTCTTGTCGCCGCTGGCTTCCTTTGGTTCTTCCTTAGCAGACTGCTTTTCCTGCTGAACTTCTTCAACCTTAGCTGCAGGCTTGCTGCTTGATACTTCTGTTGGCTTTAAAGGATTCTGAATCTGACTTGGACCGCTTGGAATTGCACTTATACGGGAAAAACCTTCAGCTCTTGCCACTGCATAGCCATTGCTCTTGGCAGCATCAACAAGATTGTCATAGTTTCTGTTTTCAGTAACAAAGGTAACCTGAGTATTACTGTCTTCTGATGCAAGTCTTGCAATCTTGAATGCAAGGCTGATGAATAATTCATTTTCAGTCTTATGAGGAATTTCAAGGAAATCAATATCAACCTGCTGACTCTTAGCGATATTCATCAGATTCTTAACAACTTTAAATGGAAGATTATCCTGATCTTCAGTTAATAAGAAAATGCTGTCGTAACGATCAAGACCTTCGCTTGGCAGTTCCTGATCCGCAAAATTAGGTAAAATTAAAATCTTATTTGACATATACTCACCGTCCCTAGACTTATATAATCAACCATACACTTATGTACTTATTACAATTCTATAGGCTTTTTTAATTTTAATTAGTGATCGGTATCTAAGTAACGTGGATTTTTTCACTGTTAAATCTATTTTGGTCAGTATACGAACAATATTTCCAAACAAATAAAACATATTTAAAACATTTTACTAACAACATTTATAAAAATCATTATTCTATGGATGCGGAAGATGCAATCCTGTTTTTCAATTACCTATTTAAATTACGAATCATTACTCAATGAGGCAGGCTTTTTGAACTGTAATGTTCTTCTTTCCAAAGTCGATACATCTCGACTTTATCTTCGTATGTAAGTTTCATAAAAATGCCCCGAAGTTTGTCCAACTTTCGGGGTGCACTCCACGGTAATAAAAAATCCTGTTTTTTTCTAAAAAAACAGGATTTGGTATTCTGACGTAAACCTTTCTTAGTCCAATCTTGAAAGAAACTCCGCTATTCTTTCAGCCATCTGAGTGGCGTTGTTTCCGTCAATTAAAAAATGCAGTGTCTGACCGTAAGAAGCCCTGAGGGTTGATACCTGCATCATGCTCTTACCATCCACATAAGGAGAGTTGTCCGAAGTGTTTTTGATTTTTACCTTTACTTCAGGATCACTGTTGCAGATTTTAACCAAAGAGGCGCAAGGTCTTACATGTAAACCGTGTTTACCGTTTATTTCAATATCCATTTCTATTGCCATGGCTGACTCCTGAACTTTATACCACTCATGTCCCATAATTATATTGTATCTGTACGGAATGCTAAAAACTGCCAGACAGCGTAAATATGTTACTTATAACCATGTTTTTTTAAGATTAAGCGCGATTTGTCACTAAACAGGTAATCTTTGAAACGGGTTGTGGCTTTTACGTTCTTATTATTTTTAAATATCAGATAGTAGTAGTTAATAGGTTCATATTCAGTATCACTGAACAAACAGAACGAACCCTTTTGGGTTAGTTTGTTATCAATAACCATATTATAAGGTAAAAAACCCAACATGGCATAGCCGTTGACAATGGAAGTTAATGCCGAATATTCATTGTCACTGTATGTAATCTTTTCCTTAAGTTTAGGATTATTCTTCGAATAGAGTTCAATTATCTGGGTGGCCGCAAATCCTGACACGTTGTATTTTGGACTCGGCATAATGATCTTACTGTAAATGTCCTTATTGAGAACATCGCAGTTACTGTCAATAATGGAAGTTACGGAAAACAACGTCAGGGCGGTTCTGGTAAAATTACCGAAACTGCTGCTGTCAGCGAGTCCCATATTGATGTAACGTGCCGGAAATTTCTGATCATTTCCCAAAAAGATATCACAGTTCATCTGCTTATTGATTACCGAAGCATAAATCATTGTTGAGGATGCGTAGGTAATGTCCAGCTTATCATGAGTGTATTCTTTTCTGTATTCTTCCAGATAATCGTACAGCTGAGGAATGGCGCAAACCTTAATAGGCTCGGACTCCTTCTCCTCATTATCTGAGGCAACAGCATTGCCTGACAAGAAAAAAGCCGCTACGACAACGGCAGACATTAAGAGTTTTTTTGAAAAATCAAATGCTGTTTTCATTAAATGACCAACCTGAAAACAAGTACGGCAGCAGATTCCCTGCTGCGGAATTTTTATTTATGATTATTAATTATTATTCTGCGTAAAAGTTACGCAGCATGGCTATTTCCCTGGCATATCCATCCAAATCATCCTGCGGTGTTTCAAGATAGAAAGGAAGATGTTTAAGACGTGGATTATTAATCACCGCCACCAGGGCTTCAAGACCTATATGCCCGAAACCGATGCATTCGTGACGATCCTTATGGGCACACATCGGATTCTTACTGTCATTAAGATGAATCGCACATAATCTCTCTAGACCAATCACTTCGTCAAACTCATCAAGCACGTCATCCAGATGATTTACGATATCGTATCCACCTTCCCACAGGTGACAGGTATCAAGACACACACCAAGCTTCTCATTCAGATCAACACCATCGATAATGGCTCTTATTTCCTGAAAGTTTCTGCCAACCTCACTGCCTTTTCCGGACATGGTTTCAAGCAGTACCCTGGTTTTAAGTTCAGGGGTAAGAATCGTGTTAAGGTGATTCTGAATCATGCCGATACCGATTTCCGCTCCCTGCTGCACGTGAGACCCGGGATGAAAGTTGTACATACCTCCAGGGATTCTGTCCATTATACGCAGGTCATCGGCCATGATGTCTCTCGCAAAAATCCTTAACCCTTCATCCTTTGCACACGGATTCAGGGTGTACGGTGCATGAGCCAATACCGAAGAAATTCCGTGCTCACTGCAGAAAGCAAGAAAATCGGACATGTCCTTTTCGGAAATCGGTTTGGCTTTTCCGCCACGGGGATTTCTTGTAAAAAACTGAAAGGTATTGGCATTAATGCTTAATGCGGTTTCTGCCATGGAAAGATAGCCTTTGGCGCATGACAGATGACAGCCTATTTTCAACATGTTATTCAATTATTCCACGGTTACTGATTTTGCAAGATTGCGCGGTTTATCAACATCGGTTCCTTTGATAATGGCAACGTAGTATGCCAGAAGCTGCAGAATCACATTGTAAACGATTGGGGCAATAAGTTCGTCCACCTCATCAATTTCGGTGAATCTGATGTTAGGATCATTGGTAAGACCGAGCTTAGGGGTACCGAACACGTATAATATGCCTCTTCTTGCACTTACTTCCTCAATGTTTGAGCGGAGCTTAGCCAAAAGATCATTGTTAGGAGCAACCACGATGACCGGCATATCGGCATCAATTAGGGCAATAGGTCCGTGCTTAAGTTCACCAGCGGCATATGCTTCAGCGTGGATGTAACTGATTTCCTTAAGCTTAAGAGCTCCTTCCATGGCAATCGGATACATGGCACCTCTGCCTAAAAACAGTGCATTTCGCTTGTTTACGAATTCTCTGGAGATTTCTTCAACCTTGCTATCGAGAGACAACGCCTTTTCAATTGAAGGAGCAAGTTTTCTTAATGAATCGACATAATTCTTTTCTTCTTCAGGAGAAATGGTCCCCTTAACCACGCCTATTGAACCTACAAGTAAAAGCAGGGACACCAGTTGGGTGGTAAATGCCTTGGTGGAAGCCACGCAGATTTCACGGCCCGCCCTGGTAAGGAATACAAGTTCGGATTCCCTCACGAGTGAAGATCCCGGTACGTTACAGATACACAATGTATGGGCATATCCCTTCTGTTT
Source organism: Ruminobacter sp. (assembly GCA_017940385.1). Classification (GTDB taxonomy): domain Bacteria; phylum Pseudomonadota; class Gammaproteobacteria; order Enterobacterales; family Succinivibrionaceae; genus Ruminobacter. Next base: position 7,524 of record JAGAYS010000026.1, read on the forward strand.
GGCAATGCGTACTGCCGCCAGAGTGTCAGCTGTTTCGCCTGACTGGGAAAGAGTCACAAACAGTGTGTTTTTCTGTGTAATACTCTTTCTGTATCTGAATTCTGATGCGATTTCCACGTCGGTAGGAAGCCCGGCAAGAGACTCAAACCATTCCCTGGCCATAAGACCGGCATGATAAGAGGTACCGCAGGCTACAATCTTAATTCTTTCAATGTCCCTGAACACGTCTCTGGCATTGGTACCGAAGCATTCAACCACAAAATGTTCATCGGAAATTCTTCCGGCAAGGGTATCGGTTACAACCTTTGTCTGTTCGTAAATTTCCTTCTGCATGAAATGACGGTATTCGCCCTTAACGGCTTCGTCATTTTCAATGTTCACCTCGGCAACCGGACGCTGTACCTCATTGCCGTTTCTGTCATAAATGACTATTTTGAAACGTGAAACGTCGGCAATGTCACCTTCTTCAAGATAAATGAATCTGTGGGTTATCGGGAACAAAGCCACCGGATCTGATGCCACAAAGTTTTCTCCGATACCAAGACCAATGACTATCGGACTGCCGCTTCTGGCGGCAACCAGATGCTCAGGTTCATTCTTGTTGATGATTACAGTACCATAAGCTCCCTTCACATCTTTAATGGCTCTTTTGGTGGCGTTGAGAAGACTGCCTTCGGAATCAAGGTAAGAATTAACCAGAGCCACAAAAACTTCAGTATCGGTTTCGGAAGTAAAAACATGTCCCTGTTCAGTAAGGTTCTTCTTAATTTCGATGTAGTTTTCAATGATGCCGTTATGCACTATTGCCAAAGGACCTGCAACGTGCGGATGGGCATTATTGACTGACGGCTTTCCGTGAGTTGCCCATCTTGTGTGGGCAATGCCGAGACCGCCGACAAGGGAATGTTCACCAACGGCCTTAACCAGTTCATTTACCTTACCGAGACTTCTGATTCTCTGGATTTCATTATCATGGACAACTGCGATACCGGCAGAATCATATCCGCGATACTCCAATCTTCTTAAACCTTCCAATAAAATATCAGAAACATCTCTCTGAGCTATCGCCCCTACAATTCCACACATAACATTGTCCTATCTGTATTAAAAATCTATTTCTTCTTTTCAGGTCTCTTCCAGCCGCTGATTGTACGCATCGGAGCCCTGGTGATTATCAGATTGTCGGCCTCAACGTTTTTGGTAACGGTGGTACCAGCACCGATGGTCACGTTGTCACCTATGGTTACAGGAGCCACAATCTGGGTGTCTGAACCGACGAATACATTGTTTCCGATAACAGTCTTCCACTTATTGGCACCGTCATAGTTACAGGTAATGGTACCTGCACCGATATTAACATTTTCACCGATTTCGCTGTCGCCGAGATAAGATAAATGCCCGGCTTTAGTGCCGTTTGCAAGTTTAGACTTCTTGACTTCAACAAAGTTTCCGACGTGCACCTGTTCTCCCAATACGCATCCAGGTCTGAATCGTGCAAACGGTCCGAGTGTTGCCCCCTTGCCGATTTCACTATCTTCGATGACGGTATAAGGACTGATTACAGAATCATCAGCAATGGTACAGTTTTTTAATACACAACCGGCACCAATAACAACGTTATTACCAAGCTTAACGTTTCCTTCGATAATGACGTTGACGTCAAGAGAAGTGTTGGCACCAAATTCCAGATTTCCCCTGAAATCCACCCTTGAAGGATCCATGAGAATCAGACCGTCCGTCATGTATTTTTCGGCAAGACGCTTCTGATAATATCTTTCTGCTTCGGCCAGCTGAATTTTATTGTTTATACCCTCGCATTCCTTGGAATTTGCAGATACAGCAGAACTTACCGGAATATTTTTCTCACAAGCAAGGGAAATAACGTCGGTGAGATAATATTCCCCCTGACTGTTATTGTTCTTTACCTGCTTCAGCAGCTCATTGAGAGACTCATAATCACCGGCAATAACCCCGGTATTGATTTCATTTATAAGCTTCTCTTCCGGCGTGCAATCCTTATCCTCAACGATTGCAGTAACCTTACCTGAAGCATCTCTTTTAATTCTGCCGAGTCCGGAAGGATGCTCCACAACAGAAGTAAGAACAGCCACGCCCTTTTCCCCAAAGCTGTTTACGAGGGCGTTAAGGGTCTCACCTGTAATAAGAGGAATATCAGAAACAAGAATCAGAATCTTGCTGTCATGTCTGCAGTTTGGCAGAGCCTGGAGAACTGCATGTCCTGTACCGAGAAGTTCCTTCTGCATTACATAGTCATAATCACCGCCGATGGTATCCTTAACGATGTTTCCGCCAAAACCGTACACAATATGAATCTTTTCCGGATTAAGTTTTGAAGCGTTGTCTATGACGTGACGTAAAATTTCCTTACCGCCCACCTTATGTAAAACTTTAGGCAGATGAGAATGCATTCTTGAGCCTTTACCTGCTGCAAGAATGATAACTTCCAATGACATAATTACAATCTCTCTGATTCAAAATTAAAAACCTGATACATTATAGACTAAACGGTATGTTAGCTCTACTAACATACTTCTTAATTTTACGAACCGTCAGCACAATCGTATATTAAATAATATCCTCATGATAAGAGCCTTACGTGTCCGTGACGTCATTAAAAAAAACAGTAAACGAAATGAATGTTTTAAATTTACGTTTTCTTTCGCAAGCAGATTTTTAAGAAAAAAATACAATCATAACAAGATAACAATCATCTGTTCAAATAAAAAAATATCCGCACCAGTACTTCATTGAAACACACCGCGCGGATATTTTTACTGAAATGTTTTGTTAACGTTAACGATGGCCAAACTTTCTGGTCAATTCAACCGCATGAAGCTTGGACAAAGCTCTTGAAAGTTCGGCAAGAGCTGCTGAGTAATCCTGATCCTTTGGTCCCTTAGCCAGTTTAGCTTCAGCCTGTCTCTTTGATTCAAGAGCCAGTGATTCATCGATATCCTCACCACGGATAGCAGTATCAACAAGGACGGTCACACTCTTTGGCTGAACTTCCAGAACCCCTCCGTAAACGTTAACGAGCCTTTTGTCACCGGACGGAGTAACATAAACAACATTACTGGAGTTTATGAAAGTCAGTAACGGACTGTGCCCCGGATAAATGCCTATGCCACCTTCAACACCTTCAACGTTAACCTGAGCAACGTTATCCGAAAAAATATATTTTTCAGCACTAACGATACGAAGGTGTATTGTCTTATCCTGCTGGTTCTTTTCTTCTTTTTGCTCTGCCATATGAACCTCTTAATCAGTTACATGTTTTTGGCTTTTTCCATCGCTTCTTCAATGGTACCAACCATGTAGAAAGCCTGTTCAGGTAATGAATCAACATCCCCGTTGATAATTGCACTGAAACCTCTTATGGTATCCTTTAATGGCACATATTTTCCTTCTCGGCCGGTAAATACTTCCGCAACACTGAACGGCTGAGACAGGAATCTTTCAATCTTTCTTGCTCTTGATACTACAAGCTTATCGTCTTCTGATAATTCGTCCATACCAAGAATTGCAATGATATCCTTAAGTTCCTTGTATCTCTGCAGAACAGTCTGGACACCTCGGGCTGTTTCATAGTGTTCCTTGCCGACAATGAACGGATCCAACTGTCTTGAGGTTGAATCAAGAGGATCTACGGCAGGATAAATACCGAGAGCAGCAATCTGACGAGAAAGCACTACGGTAGCATCCAGATGTGCGAATGTTGTTGCCGGACTTGGGTCTGTAAGGTCATCCGCAGGTACATATACAGCCTGAACAGAGGTAATTGAACCGTTCTTGGTTGATGTAATACGTTCCTGTAATGCACCCATTTCTTCTGCCAGCGTAGGCTGGTAACCTACAGCAGAAGGCATACGACCGAGCAGAGCTGATACTTCGGTACCGGCAAGGGTGTAACGGTAGATATTATCGATAAACAACAAAACATCCTTACCTTCGTCACGGAACTTTTCAGCAACTGTTAAGCCGGTTAAAGCCACGCGCAGTCTGTTTCCAGGTGGTTCGTTCATCTGACCGTAAACCATTGATACCTTATCCAGTACGTTTGACTCTTTCATTTCGAAATAGAAGTCGTTACCTTCACGGGTTCTTTCACCGACACCGGTAAATACGGAAAGACCTGAATGAGCTTTTGCAATATTATTGATTAACTCCATCATGTTTACGGTCTTACCAACACCGGCACCGCCAAACAGACCAACCTTACCGCCCTTGGCAAAAGGACAGATAAGATCGATAACCTTAATGCCTGTTTCCAGTATTTCAGTAGTATTTGACTGTTCTTCGTATGTTGGGGCAGCACGATGAATAACCCAACGTTCCTTTTCATTGATAGGACCTGCTTCATCAACCGGCTCACCTAAAACGTTCATGATACGGCCTAAAGTTTCATGACCTACCGGAACTTTAATGCCTTCACCGGTATCGATTACTTCAGCACCTCTGGTCAGACCATCTGATGACCCCATGGTAATACAACGGGCAATGCCCCCACCAATCTGCTGCTGAACTTCCAGAACCAGTCCCTTTGAATGCCCTTCACTAACAACTACAAGAGCGTTATAAATCTTTGGTATTTTGTCCTGTGGAAACTCTACGTCCACTACAGCACCGATAATCTGTACAACGATACCCTTCGAAACGTTCTTATCTGTACTCATGTTAACCTCATTATATTAATCTTTTAAACGGCTGCGGCACCTGAAACTATTTCCGTCAGTTCCTGAGTGATACCGGCCTGTCTAGCCTTGTTATATACCAGCTGTAAATCATCAACCAAACGTTCAGCATTATCAGTAGCCGCCTTCATTGCCACCATTCTGGCTGCCTGTTCCGAAGCAAGATTTTCCACAACCCCCTGATAAACCACTGATTCAATGTATCTTGAGAAAATGGTATTCAATAATTGTTCAGCATCAGGTTCATAAATGTAATCCCAATAATCATCCTTAACAGAACTGTTTTCATTTGGGATTAAAGGAATGATCTGTTCTATTACCGGGGTCTGAACCATGGTATTGACAAACTTGTTGTAAACAATGCAGAGTTTGTCAATTTCACCCTTGTTATACGCCTGAAGCATCAGTCGTACGGCACCAATCAGGTTTTCAACCTTAGGATCGTCCCCCATACCGGAAACATGAGCCATGGTCTTAAGTCCGAACTTGCTGAAAAAGTTACAGGCCTTACTTCCTAATAAAGCAACGCTGCTTTCCACTCCCTTCGACTGATATTCGCTTATCTGAGTCAGTACGTTTTTAAACAGATTTATGTTTAATCCGCCACAAAGACCGCGGTCGGTGGATACGATTATATATCCGACGTTCTTTATCGGTCTTTCAACAGTATAAGGATGCTTATACTCAAGATGAGCACGGGCAATATGACCTATCAATTTCAACATTGCGCTGGTATAAGGTCTGCTGTGCTCCATACGCTCCTGAGCCTTTCGCATTTTTGAAGCAGCCACCATCTGCATCGCACTGGTGATTTTCTGTGTATTCTTCACACTGAAAATTTTGCTTCTGACTTCCTTGGCACCCGGCATTACAAACTCCTTGTTGGTTTTACCTATTAAAAGGTCTGAGTTTCCTTAAACTTATTGAGAATATCAGTAAGCTTCTGAATCAACTCATCGTTATAGTCAGGATTTGCGTTAATGTTCTTCATGTCTTCAGCATATGATGACTCAGCAAAACTCAGCAGAGAAGTTTCAAAAGAGGCAACTTTATCCAGTTCGATATCTTCAATAAACCCTCTTTCCGCAGCAAAAAGCAACAGCGCCTGTTGAGCAACATCTAACGGCTGATACTGTTTCTGCTTCATAAGCTCAGTAACCTTCTCACCATGATTCAGCTGTTTACGTGTTGCTTCATCAAGATCACTGGAGAACTGAGAAAACGCAGCCAGCTCACGATACTGTGCCAGAGCAGTACGAATGCCGCCTGACAGTTTCTTAATCAGCTTAGTCTGTGCGGCACCGCCTACTCGTGACACTGAAATACCAGGGTCAACTGCAGGTCTGATACCAGCATTGAAAGACTGAGTGGTTAAGAATATCTGACCATCTGTAATTGAAATAACGTTTGTCGGTACAAACGCGGACACGTCACCGGCCTGAGTTTCAATTATAGGCAGAGCTGTCAGAGAACCTGTTTTTCCCTTAACGGCACCGTTTGTTATCTTTTCCACGTATTCTGCGTTAATTCTCGCAGCTCTTTCGAGCAGACGAGAATGTAAGTAGAATACGTCACCTGGATATGCTTCACGTCCAGGCGGACGACGGAGCAACAGAGAAATCTGACGATACGCAACAGCATGCTTTGAAAGATCATCATAAATAATCAGTGCATCTTCACCGTGCTGCATAAAGTATTCACCCATTGCACATCCGGCATAAGGCGCAATGTACTGGAGTGCAGCGGTGTCTGAAGCTGATGCGGCAACAACGATTGTGTTGTCCAGAGCGTCATGCTCCTGAAGATTTCTAACCACATTGGCAATTGTTGATGCTTTCTGACCGATGGCTACATAAATACATTTTACGCCATAATTTTTCTGATTAATTATGGTATCAATAGCCAAAGCAGTCTTACCAACCTGTCTGTCACCGATAATAAGTTCACGCTGACCTCTACCGATAGGAATCATGGCATCAACGGACTTGTAACCTGTTTGGATAGGCTGAGATACAGACTTTCGGGCGATAACCCCCGGAGCAATAACTTCAACAGGAGAAAAACCGTCATTTTTTACCGGTCCCTTACCGTCAATCGGACGACCAAGCGCATCTACTACGCGGCCGAGTAAACCATTGCCCACAGGAACTTCAAGTATACGACCGGTACATTTTACCTTGTCGCCTTCCTTAATGTCTGTATATGGTCCCATAACAATGGCACCTACACAGTCACGTTCCAGATTTAAAGCCAATCCGAACTTATTGCCTGGCAACTCTAACATTTCACCCTGCATAACATCATTTATGCCGTGAATACGTACGATACCGTCTGATACGGAAACAACCGTACCTTCGGATCTGGCTTCCGTAACCACTTCAAAATGCTCAATTCTTTCCTTTATAAGATTGGCAATTTCAATAGAATTCAGTTGCATACTAAAATTCCTTTTTATGATAATAAGGAACCGGATAATCTACCCAGTTTTCCACTAATGCTTTCATCAATCACTTTATTTTCGATTTTCAAAATCAAACCGCCAATAATTGATGAATCAACAGTATTGACAAGTTCAAACCTCTTATCGTACTTCTCTTCAAGACGTTTTTTAATCTTATTAAGCTGTTCTGATGAAAGCTGTTTGGCTGATACAATCTCTGCAGTGCCTATCTTCTTTAACTCATCATACAATTCACGATACTGCTTAAGAATGTCAGTAACGGCTTCAAAACGCTTGTATTCAAGTAAAATTCTTACAAAGTTATCCTGATTCTTATCAAGATGACCTTCCAGAATCTTTCTTATAAAATTCAGTTTGTACTCATCTGTATAACTGCTTCCAGCTGACAGAACGGATGAAAGAGCGGTAACCTGCTCAAGCATTGATAAAAATTCAAACCATTCATCAGTTCTGTTGTGTTCTTTTGCATAATCAAACGCTGCTCTGGCATATGGTCTGGCTATTGTTGCATAATCAGACATAACAACTCCTTAGATATGCTTTAAAACATCATCAACCATTGCTGATTCGGATTTTGCATCCAGTTTTGTTTCAATAATCTTCTGAGTTCCGATAACAACAAGATTAGAAAGTTCTTTTCTGAGTTCTTCCTTAACCCTGTTTTTTTCACTCTGAATTTCGGCTTCTGCAGTTTTAATGATGGAAGCTTTTTCCAGCTTTGCCTCTTCGGCAGCCTTGTCAATTATCTGATCTCTTTTCTTATTTGCAGCATCGACAATTTCAACAGCCTGCTGATGGGCCTTCTTTATGATTTCCTTAGACTGAACCTCTGTAAGTTCACTTTTCTGAACAGCTTCCCTTGCTTTATCAAGACTGTCTTGAATCTCTTTCTGTCTTTCGGAAATTGTCTTTAAGATTTCGGGCCACAGGAAACGCATACAGATAAAAACAAATATGCCAAATGCAATCATCTGTATAACAAACGTCATGTTAATGTTCATAATACGCCCCTCAATGGCTTAATTATTTTACAACCGCGAAAATTAAGTAAAGGCCAAGACCTGTCGCAATCATTGGAATAGCATCAACAAGCCCCATAACGATAAAGAACTGGGTTCTTAAGAGGCTGAGTAAGTCAGGCTGTCTGGCAACACCTTCCATGAATTTACCACCAAGTATACCGATACCGATAGCCGCACCGATTGATGCAAGACCGAACATTAAACCTGCTGCAATATAAATAAACTCCATTTAAATATCTCCTAGAGTCATCGTGTAAGCAAATTACTTTACAACCGCAAAAATTAAATAAAGGCCAAGACCTGTCGCAATCATTGGAATAGCATCAACAAGCCCCATAACGATAAAGAACTGGGTTCTTAAGAGGCTGAGTAAGTCAGGCTGTCTGGCAACACCTTCCATGAATTTACCACCGAGGATGCCGATACCGATAGCGGCACCGATTGATGCAAGACCGAACATTAAACCTGCTGCGATATAAATAAATTCCATAAAATAACCTCCTTGTACTACTCTTCAGTCGTTGAGGCTGAAGCCAGGTATACTATAGTTAAAATCATAAAAATAAATGCCTGCAGGAATATAATAAGAATATGGAACAAAGCCCATACCAGATTAAGAATAACACCTGATACTGCACCGACAGGGAGCACGCCCAGCAGTGATGAGCTTAAACATACGCAGATGATAACTGCTGCAGTAACAATTGATAGCCAAAGTTTACCTTTCTTTTCCCTGTTTAAGAAAGCCAGAACGAGCAATCCTAAAGCAAAGAAAAGATCAGCCAAATAGAACATTTTAATTAGTTCTTCAGTAGACTGTCCGTTATACATTATGATTGATTCAAATACGGCAAGACCAATGGCTGCCAGTGAAAGGAATGAACAGACAGACTTTGAAACAGATGAGCCATCGCCTCTTAAACGCATCAACAGGAACATTATGCCAAGAAGAGCATTGAGCGTAATGACTGAAATCATGGAATTACCGCTAGGCTCAAAGCCAAAGAAAATGGTAATCAGAATAAAGATGGTTTCACCGGCATACATGTTTCCAAAAAGTCGCAAACCTAAGGAAACCGGCTTAGCCAAAAGAGAAATACCTTCCAGGAAAATATTTACCGGTGCCAGGAACCATGAATTGAACGGATGCAGGGCATAATCCTTAACAAATCCCTTTATTCCCTTATATTTGAAGGTGTATGCAAGAATTAACAGAAATATGGAAACTGACATACCCATGGTGATGTTAACATCAGCGGAAGGAACGACTCTTATGTAAGGAACACCTAATCCCTTGCATATGTTCGGAAGCAAGTCAACAGGAAGAAGATCAAGCAGATTCATTGAAAACACCCACATAAATACTGTAAGGGCCAGAGGTGCGATCAATTTGTTCTGAACATGAAAAATATCTTTGACTGACTGATTAACAAAACCTACGACCATTTCTACGGCAGTAAGGAATTTACCTGGAACCTTGGATTTCTTCTCCAAATTCTTCCCCATCCAGAATAACCCGAGAATTAAAAAGCCGAGAAATATTGAGATTATTGAAGAATCCAGGTTAATCAGGTTAAAATCGACTATTTCCTGAGTTTCACCTGATTCGTAAGGTACACAGGTGCTGGTAAACAAATCTGACATATGACAGTCTGTTGCCCCAAGTTTTGTCAGACACTGTTCCGGTGTATGGTGATCTGCAAGACATTTGTTATAATCACTAACGCTTGTAACTTTTTTACTGTTTTTGATAATCCAGCCGTTTGAATAATCTACCTGCAAGAACTGCAAATGATGGTTTATATATTCAGTAATACCATTCTCTTCAACTTTAGCTGCTTCATTTGCCATGATATCTATTCCTGTTTAATCCTAAAAGCACAGGTAACAAGCACTATTTGCTGTGTAATGACTTGCAAAATAAATGCCAAAAAAAATAAAAAATAGCTAATTGGAATAAATTTAAATATTATCGTGCTTAAGGTAATTAATACCGTAAACTTAATAATAAAAACAATTACGTAACTAAATAAAACCATTTCCGGAACGACAGTCGCTCTACTCTCCCCCGTTATAAAAAAACTGGATGATATGTAGGCCATAAGATACACACCGCTGCCAAGAGCTGTGGATATAAGAACCTTTTCAAAACTGTCAATTAAGAAATACCGATTGATGACAATACAGATCGATGTAAAGATAACGGCAACCAAAAAATTGGTTATAAAGGTCCCCCTGACTATTTGAAAAACCCGATCGTTACCTGCTTTACAGCGCATTGATATATCCCAAAAATAGATTTTTCTCTAATCACTCTGTCTATAATTTAGTGCAAAAAATCAAAAAAATCAAATTTTATAGGCCAATAAGAATTTTTATTTTCTCTAATTCATCAGCATTTCTGTATGACAGAACAAACTTACCCTTATTGCTTCCTGAGCTTATGCATTTAACATTAAGATTAGAGAATCTTTCTGAAAAACGGCTTTTCAACTGTTCGAAACCGGCATCAATTGTTTTTTCCTTCTTCTCTTTAGGATTAAGAAGCTCTTTAACCAGTTTTTCAGTCTCTCTCACCGTCAAACCGCGTTGAACAACGGAAATAGCTGTATTCTCCTGTATTTCGCCGTGAAGTGACAGAAGAGCCCTTGCGTGCCCCATTTCAAGATCACCGGATCTGAGTAGTTCCTTGGTTTTTTCAGCTAAAGAATTTAATCTGAGAAGATTGGTAACAGAAGATCTTGATTTACCTAAAATATCAGCCACCGCCTCATGAGTAAGACTGAGTTCATTCACCAGGCGATTCAGACCTTCTGCTTCTTCCATGATATTTAAATCCTCTCTCTGAATATTCTCTATGAGAGAAATGATCATGGCATTTCTGTCGGTCAGTTCCTTAACCAAACATGGAACAGTGTTAAGGCCGGCCAGTTTGGCTGCCTGCCATCTTCTTTCCCCGGCAATGATTTCATAAACATGATCCCCTATTCTTCTTACAATAATAGGCTGAATCAACCCCTGCTGCTTAATTGATTCCGACAATTCAGTCAGAGATTCAGGATCCATGTCTTTTCTAGGCTGATACTTTCCCCGAGTCAGGAAATTGATGTCAAGCTGCTTTAATTCATTACCATTATCATGCATGACATCTTTTACTTTAAATTCAGTTTCGGAATTATTGTTCTGAAGTAAAGAGCCAAGTCCCTTACCTAGTTTACCGCCCATTTGTCCGTCCAATTAAAGTTAGTTAATTACAATTACTCTTTTCCTGATTATTCAGAAACTCTCCTGCCAATGCAAGATAAGCTTTTGTACCAAGACATGATTTATCGTAGTACAGTGCCGGTTTTCCGTAACTCGGAGCTTCAGCCAATTTAATGTTTCTCGGAATGATGGTTTTATAAATCTTGTCCTTGAAATGTTCTATTAAATCGTCTGAAACTTCAGTGGCAAGTCTGGCTCTGCCGTCAAACATGGTTCTTAAAATACCTTCGATTTTAAGCTTTTCATTAATGTTTTCTTTTATCTGTTTAATTGTATCTGTCAGTGCTGATAAACCTTCCAGTGAAAAATATTCACACTGCATAGGAACAATTATCGAATCTGCAGCACATAAAGCATTGACGGTTAAAAGATTCAGTGCAGGAGGACAGTCAATGAATATATAGTCATATCTGTTTTTAATTTCATCCAAAGCTTTTTTTAAACGACTTTCTCTCGCATAGAAATTCATCAGACCTACTTCTGCAGCGGTAAGATCACTGTTCGTTGGAATGATATGATAGCCGCCTGTTGTTTCCGTCAGTATTTCATTTTCAGCATCGGATCCTTCCATAAGAATGTTGTATACATTCTTTTCAATGTCAAACTTGGAAATTCCACTGGCCATTGTGGCATTTCCCTGCGGATCCAAATCTACCAGAAGTATTTTTTTCTGGGTAGCTAAAGAAGCAGAAAGATTAACGCAACTGGTGGTTTTGCCAACTCCGCCTTTTTGATTGGCAAAAGCAATTATCTTACCCATTAATTATTTTTTCCCTATAACGATTAAGTGTCTTTCACCGAGATTTTGTGGAACGTTTAATTTATTAATACTGATTATTTTGTAATTGGCGTCTATTTCTGACAGTTCAGTTGAATCAGCCTGACCTTTCAGAGCCAGAAATTTAGTATCTTCGTCAGCCATGTTTCCACAAAGCATAAGCATGTCTTTAAGAGATGCAAAAGCGCGACTCAGTATACCATCAAAGTGAATCGGATTTGGTTGACTGTTCTCAAAATTTTCACATCTGCCAAGAATAGGAAATATATTTTTTATATTAAATTCCCTTTTTACCTGTTTAATGAAATTGATTCTCTTACTCTGACTGTCGAGCAGATAAAAATTCTTATCCGGATTGATTATTGCAAGAGGAATACCCGGTAACCCAGGCCCCGTACCTACATCAATGAAATTTACTCCGTCTAAAAATTTAGAAACAGCCAGGGAATCAATGAGATGCTTATCAATCATTTGCTCAACATCTCTAACAGAAGTCAAATTATAGGTTTTATTCCACTTATCCATCAGCTTAATAAAATTAAGCAGTAATTCCTTTTGTTCAGTTGGAATGTCGATATTAATATGCTTTAACCCTTTATCAAGCTTTTCTTCCAATCTTGCCATTTGTAATCCTAACTGTTTTTGACACCCAACAACCCGATTTTCTTTAAATGAACCAAAAGAATTGAAATTGCGGCCGGTGTAATTCCTGAAATTCTAGAAGCTTTACCTATTGTTTCAGGCTTAAAATCATTGAGTTTAAAAATGACTTCCTTAGACAATCCAGGAATTTGGTTATAATCAAAGTCCAAAGGCAGATAAGTGTTTTCATTTTTCTTCTGCTTATCGATCTCATCCTGCTGATGATCAATATAACCTTCGTACTTAACCTGAATCTCAACCTGAGATGATGCCTGCTCATTAGTTGCTATAGGTTCAAGCTCAGCAGTTTTCATCATATTTTCAAAAGTAACTTCTGGTCTGCGTAAAATTTCCAATAAGGACTGTTCCTTGCTTATAGGTGTTTTTAGAATAGTGTTTAACTTATTGGTTATAGCATTGCCCGGGCCAATCCAGGTATCTTTCAGACGCTGTTTTTCTTTTTCAATCATCTCAATTTTATCTTCAAAGAATTTCCAACGAACATCATCTACCAGACCTAATTCTCTACCCTTTGGTGTAAGTCTGATATCGGCGTTATCTTCTCTGAGAAGGAGTCTGTATTCAGCACGGCTGGTGAACATACGATAAGGTTCATTGGTACCGAGTGTACAAAGATCATCCATCAGCACCCCAACGTAAGCCTCATCTCTCTTCGGACACCATGATTCTTTTCCCTGTACTCTTAAACCTGCGTTGATACCAGCAAGCAAGCCTTGAGCAGCAGCTTCTTCATAGCCTGTGGTACCGTTTATCTGACCGGCAAAGAAAAGATTCTTAATACATTTGTTTTCCATGTTTTCTTTCAGATCCCTAGGATCAAAGAAATCATATTCTATTGCGTATGCCGGTCTTACTAATACTGCGTTTTCCAGACCACTCATGGAATGAACCATATCCACCTGAACATCAAAAGGAAGACTGGTTGATATACCGTTAGGATATAGTTCGTTTGTGTAAAGACTTTCAGGTTCAATAAAGATCTGATGAGAATCCTTATCTGGGTATCTCATGATTTTATCTTCGATTGATGGACAGTATCTAGGTCCGATGCTATGAATAACACCGGAGTACAAAGGACTTCTGTCCAGATTCTTTCTTATGATGTCATGTGTTTTTTCATTTGTATGTGTTATGTAACAGCAAACCTGCTGAGGGTGATCTTCAGGTTTACTTAAGTATGAGAATACCGGAATTACGGCATCAGGCAGCTGCTTTTGCATTTTTTCAAAGTTTACGGTTCTCTTGTCAATGCGGCATGGAGTTCCGGTTTTAAGTCTGCCCATACGGAGATTAAGTTCGTGAAGCCTCTGAGATAGTGCAATGCTTGCGGCATCACCTGCTCTTCCGCCTGAGTAATGTTCTAAACCAATGTGAATTAGTCCGTTAAGGAATGTACCGTTACAAAGTACGACAGCCTTACCTTTTATTTTTATATTGGCCTGAGTGACAACACCTGCTACTGTATCACCTTCCATTAATAAGTCAGTACATGGCTGCTGGAAAAGTGTCAGATTAGGATAGTTTTCCAAAATCTTCCTTATTTCCATTTTATATAGAACACGGTCGGTTTGAGCTCTTGTTGCTCTTACAGCAGGACCTTTTGACGAATTCAGTGTTCTGAACTGAATACCTGCAAGGTCTACTGCTCGCGCAGTAACGCCTCCTAAGGCATCAATTTCTTTTATAAGATGGCCCTTACCTAAACCACCGAACGCTGGATTACAGGACATTTGTCCGAGTGTTTCCAGATTATGCGTAAGTAATAAGGTTTTTAAGCCCATTCTTGCACTTGCCGTACATGCTTCTATACCTGCATGACCACCACCTACTACTATTACATCAAAAGTTTCATGGTAAAACATAAAGGCCTCTTTGAACTATTATTGAAGGTTTTCTAAAAATTGACTGCATTTTAATGTTTTTTGATTATTTAGTCATTTTTTAGAGACAGTTTTTTGTTATTTTGCTTTTCTCTTTATTCTTTGTTTAATTTAATTAATTTCTTTTTCTTTTCTTTTTACTGCTTCGGATCCTGTGTTTAAGTGGTTTAACCCCTTATTTTATGCGGTTTTCCGTTATTTCTAACTTTGCAGAAATATAATCTTTTGGCATGATTAAATGCTGTGTCCAATTTTTTGATTTTTGATAAATGCACAAAAATTGATGATTTATTCACATGTTGATAATATATCAGCCTGATAAACACCCACACGTTAGCACTTCTGTGAATTATATGTTTGTCAACATAGGGTAAAATATATGTAGATATCAGCAAAATCAATTGGTTTTGGCAATTTTTGAAATAATCAGCGATTACTAATATGTCAATAACGCTGTCTATTATATATGAGTTTTTGTGTATTATCGGTGATTTTTTTGGATTTTATTTTTACTGTTTTTAACATATTTTTTCTGAAAATGTTTTCTTTACAGTTATGGTGTTGTTAATTGTGAAGATCTGAATATAAAGGTTGTTTTTAAATTGTATTCTTAAGGTGTATATATTTCGGTTTTGTGATGTTACTTTTCACCTGTGTTTAACTGACTCATTTTTTTAAAGATGGATAATACTGGTAAATAATCGAAAATAAACATAAAGTAACCTTAATTCATGCGCTTTAGGCAGTTTTTGTTGTTCAGGATTGTCATTTAGAATCATTGATGATAAATGTTTCTGTTGCTGTCCGTGAATTAGAATAAGCTGGCTATAATCTGAGGAATATATAAATGCAGGCAAGGATTAAACAGATTCGCACATAGCGAGGTACGTGGAGCATAAGGTCGCGTTTACGGCATACTTATTGGCACATAGTCAGGCCTTTAGTATTACAACCTAAACTCCGCACGCCCTAGTTTATAACTAGGGCGAATCTCATCATAAACCCATTAAATATCACATTTATTCCCATGTTTTTAAAAAATTCTCTTTATTTTTTCTCGTTATAGGTATAACATAGTCCATAATATATCTAA
>JAGAYS010000027.1 GCA_017940385.1 Ruminobacter sp.
TAAGAGTATTTTCCCTGATTGATAATCATAAGAGGAGGTAATTTCGGAGTGTCTGCTACAGCCATAAAATCATCCATATAAACATATAATATATATGTTTATATTATACCGCAAAAAATTATGGAAGTCTTGTATTTTCTGTAACTTCCATTAAATTATTTTTCGTATATGTTTAAAACAACAAAGTTTCGGGTCAAACAGTGCCGGTTCGGATTAGCCGAACCGGCTTTTTTTTGCCGTTGAGAAAATGAACGCTGGTATCTGCGGACATTCGGTGATTCCAAACGGTTTGAGAACGAAAAGGCAGTATAGGCATTCAGTAAATTCAACAAAAATAAAACATTCTGTATACACGAACTACACTGCCGGAAAAAAAATATGTTTTATCCTCATATTACAGGATTTTCAATGTGTCTGATACATGGCGCGGATGTACCATGATAGCAGGGAGAGTTTTGTTAGACGGGGTTTCCGACGGCCGCATAAAAATATAATTCGGCGGTTGTTTTGCCGTACGCGTGCAGATGGACCTCTGCGGTGGAATATTCGGCAGAACACGGAAAGAACTCAGCCCGAAACGGAACGTCAGAAAGACTTCAGGTAACGAAAGAAGTTTTTTCACAGGTGACAGGTTTAAGACATGTTCCGTCCGTTGATTATTATGGAGGATATTATCATGGCGGTAAAATCATTGGGATACGTGATCGGTATTCTGGCGGGATCGGCTATTTTGACTTCTGTTCCTGCTTTTGCGGACAATCAGACAGAAGCAGAGCCGACGGTATCGTCTGAAGGCAGTACGGAATCTTCCGTCATTGCCGGTGAAAGCGGGGAATCATTAGGTGGGGTTTCACCGGAATCAGTTCCGGCGACTGCCGAGGTTCACGCTGCCGATACAGCTGATTCCGACACTCAGGCTCCTGATGATGTTCAGGGTGAAAAGGGAGCTGAGGCTGGTGATGTTTCCAGGGTGACGACTGCTGAAGAACATGGTGTTTCCGGAGAAAATCAGACTCTGAATTCAGAGCGCAAATACACCGAGGTGATGCCGCCGAATGATTTCATGATGATGGTACGTCAGCATGATGAAGTGAATGAGCAGAAAATCATTCAGGCTCTGGCCGACGGTATGGATCCGAATACCCGCAGGGTTTCTGATAATACCCCGTACGGAGATCCTGCGCTTTATACATACATCAATACACACGGTCGTAATCCTGAAGTAATCAGGGCCTTCATCGATGCCGGTGTGGATCTGCTGTGGCACAATGATAACGGAGAGTACAAGGTTCTGCAGGGAATGTTCTATACCGATGAAGATCTTATGCTTTATGCTCTGGAACTCAACAAACCGGATCTTAGCGGAATCTCAATGGGGAAAAAGCCACTGATAATCGAATTTCTGGATAGGAATACATTGTTTTTTAAGCGCAGTGACAATATGGAAACATCACTGAAACTTCTGGATACGATCATCAGCCTTGGAGGACTCAAGTACGATCACAATGATGTTAATGATCCGAGAAATCAGGTTCTTAAATATGCCCTGACAAAGGATCGTGACAACGGAATGTGGCCGGCCTCAGTGCTGCAGAAGCTGATTGATGCTGGAGCCGCGGTGAATGTCAGGGATAAATATGAAAAAACACCGCTCTTCGACGCAATTGAATTGAATGCCGTGGAGCATATTCATGTTCTTGCCCGCAACGGTGCTGACATGAATGCGACCAACAGACGCGGAAGCACGGCACTGATAGATTTCATGGATAATGATTCAGTGACTGACGAAACACTTAAGCTTCTTGTGGAGCTCGGTACAGACGTAAATCATCAGGCTTTCGGGCGCAATAACATCACGGCTCTTATCGAGGCCGTAAAGGAAGAAAGAATCGGCATGGTGGAATATCTTCTGAAGCACGGAGCAAAACCGGATCTTCAGGTAAAAAACGGCAGAACAGCCCTGATATATGCCATTAAGGAAGAAAATGAGGAAAATCGTCATACCATGATGACCATGCTTCTGGATGCCGGGGCTTCTCCGGAAAAGGCTGACAGGGAAGGGGTATATCCTTTGTGTTATGCCATTGGTACCGGCTCGGTGAAAACTGCTGAGCTGCTTGTGTCCCGCGGAGCCAGTCTTGAAAAGGCCGTAAATACGAAAGAGTCAGTCAAAAAAGGTAAGAATCAGAGAACGCTTTATGATGTGGTGATGGGGGCAGACAATCCAGGAGCCGTGCCTATGCAGAACTATCTGAAAGAGAAACTTGCAAGATAACGGACATGAAAGAAATTCATAATGACTGATAAAGAAAAGGTCGGCGGATGCCGACCTTTTTTCAAAATACGAATACTAAAGAGAAAATAACACGAAACTGCATTCGGTATCAGATGGATTCGGAATAGTATGGCCTGATACCGTCGCAGAATCGCTTGTGGTTATTTCTTTTCGGTAACCTTTGCACCGTTTTCGGTACCGACAATCAGAACGTCAGCACCTCTTTTGCCGAATATGCCGACGGTTACCACACCGGCGATGGCGTTTATGGTCTGTTCGAGTTTCTTCGGTTCGGTAATCTTAAGATCGTGAACGTCAAGAATGTGATTTCCGTTGTCGGTTACACAGCCTTCCCTGTATACGGGACGGCCGCCGAGAGCGGTAAGTTCTCTGGCTACGTATTCACGAGCCATTGGAATAACTTCAACAGGCAGAGGGAACTTGCCGAGAACGTCAACAACCTTGGTGTCATCAACTATGCAGATGAACTTCTTTGCAACGGCCGCAACAATCTTTTCACGGGTAAGAGCTGCACCGCCGCCTTTTATCATATCCATTTCAGGATTGATTTCGTCAGCACCGTCAACATAGATGTCGAAAGAATCAACGTCATTAAGATCAAAAACCTTGATGCCCATGGCTTCAAGTTTTTTGGTTGATGCAACGGAGCTTGATACTGCTCCCTTGATCTTATTCTTGATTGGTTCGAGTCTGTCGATAAAGAAGTTAACTGTTGAGCCTGTGCCCACACCTAGTACGGCATTTTCCTTTACGTACTTAACTGCTTCTTCTGCCGCACAAATTTTCTTCTGGTTCTGATCCATATCCTGAAATCCACTGATGAGTTTTAAAGATAGCTGAATTATACAACTTAATGAAATTATATCAAGAGTGTGATGTGTATAACAAAAATAATTTTTTGTGTGTACGTAAAATTGCCGGAAAACTAAGTAATGACGGCTGTCGTGAAAAACCGCAGAAACAGGTGAACGGCGGCCTGCTTAAGTCCGACGGCTCAGAACAGAAAATTCCTCCGAAACATATTTTGTATTCATACATATGTATGGAGGAATTTAAATTTTTGGTTTAATCGCGCTTAAATACGAGATTTCTGGTTGGGGTTATGATTTCAGGAAGCGGAACGTCCCAGGTGTCGGTAGGCAGGTTTTCAACTTCCTGGATATCCAGTGCCAGACCGATAGGGTATGGTCCCTTTTTTCCCTGTTGATAGAACTGCAGGGTTCTGTCGTAGTAACCGCCGCCCATACCGAGACGGTTTCCCTGATTGTCAAAGGCAACCAGAGGTGTAAAGATGATGTCGATGTGATTAAGCGGAACAACGTTCTGTACGTTGAGTTCCGGTTCCGGAATATTGTAACGGTTCGGATTCATTACCGTGTTCTTATCATATTTAAGAAACAGCAACTGTCCCTTTGAAAAAGGATGAATAACAGGAAGTGCTACTTTTTTCCCTTTGGCGAGGCACCATTCAATCACACCGTGGGTATCAATTTCACCGTCCACACTTATATAGAGAGCTACGCTTTGAGCGTTTTTGATTCTCTCGTTTTTGGAGAACTGATCTATAAGCTGAGATGAGTAATGAGCGTGAAGTTCGGGAGAAATTGATTTTCTGAGATCTCTTATTTTTTGACGCAGTAAAGGACGAGATGTAAACATGATTATGGAATCCCGTATAAAATATAATCAAATAGAATAATTATAATGATTATTATAAAGCCATAAAAAGTCCCCGGAATGTGTGTCGATTCGAAACCAAGAACCCGCAAGTTCAGGGCGAGAAAAATATCCTGCATTTAGGCTTCTCAACTTAATGAGCCTGCACACCGTGCAGAAGTAATTCCTCTAATCTAGTATCATCGGCTCAGGACCAAAAGCAACATCCACACCCCGAGGTATTCTGCAGTTAGGACGAACTCTTCAATTTACCTTCAATGAGGGTATCCAGCTCATCCAACCTTAACTTAACTATATCTACAAAAGATGACATTTTCAATTCCTGATTTATTAAATCGTGATAAATGTCCAAAGCGGCCAAAATGGCTAATTTTTCATTGGAAAAGCCCGGAGCAAGCTTTTTTAATGCGTCTAATTTTTCGTTTAAACGTTTTTCCGCTTCCTTCATACTGTCAGCTTTTTCATTTGGACACGTGATGTGAAAACTGCAGTCCAGCACCGATACGGTAACGGTGGTTTCTTCTGTCTGTTTTACATCGGAACTGTCTGTCTGGTCTTTTGCTTCCATACGGTTTGTCCTTAACAAACGCTTTTATTCTTTCACAGCGGCGCCGCCTGTTCAAGAAAAAATTCGGGCCGCAGCGTCTGTTTGTATGTTTAAGATACACTAATGCCGATAGGCGGTTATATTTTAATCCATATCTTCCGGTTCGGCCACTGATTATGGAAAGATGCGTTAGGTTGCGGAATTTACGGATTAACCGGAAAACCTGTTCTCGTTAATGTCATAGCCATCTGCGGGTTTTGCGGCAGTATTCCGAGAAATTCCTGCCGAAAAGAATTCCGTTAACGGTTTCCTCCCGTTCCGTAATCAGACTTAGGTAATGGAACATCAGCGGCAGTGTCATCAGAAGTAAAAGAGGACAGAAAGTTATTCCTATTCCGGTAAGACAGAGCATAAGTGACAGATACATCGGATTTCTGCTGACGCCGTAGATTCCTCCGGTAAAAAGCACGGTGTCGTTTGTTTTCCACGGGAGCGGGCTGATGCCTTCGGCCGTGAACATGTAGAGAGATGTCGCCGCAAATATGCCTCCGGCTGCGAGCAGGGTAAGACTGATGAGTCCGAGAGGCACGGGAATCGTCATGTTCTCCGAAAATCCGAGAATAAAATGAAGGAGTGCAAAAAAGCTGAATACGGCCGGAGGCGGCAGTGTTTTCAGAATGAACGATTCTTTTGCTGAAACAGTCATTTACTCATGCCTTCTCTGAATAAAAAGCGGTTAATCATGATGTGATTCGGTGTTGGCGGACATTATACGCCTTAATATCGGAAAACGCATATTTAATGGCACTGTATTTTTAGGCTTAAATAAAATATAATACACGCTGATGACAAGTAGCATTCGGACAGGCCTGCTGCTGAAGCGGAGAAAGGCGTCAGCGATGTGTGCCGGGAATTCAGTATCCCGATAACGGCTTCCGAAATTATTTTTGACTGTCTGCTTGAATATACGTATTGGTCAAATTGTCGTGAGACAGGTTGTTTCTGTCGTGAGGCAGAATATGTCGCATAAAGGGTTTATAGGTTTTTATGAGCGAAAAATTACATAAAGTGCTTGCTGCAATCGGTGTGGGATCACGCCGCAGCATGGAAGAATACATTTCCGCCGGCCGTGTGAGTGTCGACGGTAAAATTGCCAAACTCGGTGATCGTGTTGAAGGTACCGAGGTTATTCGTGTGGACGGACAGATTATACATACTTCAAATTCACCAAAGTCCGTCTGTCGCGTGCTTATGTACAACAAGCCGGAAGGGCAGATGTGCACGCGTTCCGATCCGGAAGGACGTCCTACCGTTTTTGATCGACTGCCGGTCGTAAGTAACGGCAGATGGCTTTATATCGGCCGTCTGGACATAAATACCTCCGGTCTCCTCCTTTTTACCACCGATGGTGAACTTGCGAATCGTCTGATGCATCCGAGTCATGCGATAGAGAGAGTATATGCGGTACGAGTTTTCGGCGGTGTTACCGCTGATCAGATCCGTCAGCTCCAGACCGGTGTTGAACTTGAAGACGGTCCGGCTCACTTTGACAGCGTTGAATATGTCGGCGGAGAAGGCATTAACCAGTGGTACAACGTGGTTCTCAAGGAAGGTCGTAAGCGTGAGGTTCGCCGTTTGTGGGAAGCTCTCGGTTTTAAGGTCAGCCGTCTTAAGAGAATACGTTATGCCAATGTTGAGCTTGACAGACTGCCTGTAGGCGGCTGGAGAGAACTTAATCTGGCGGAAGTTAACGCTCTTCGCGAGGTTGCGGGCATGAAGCCTGAAACCGAAACTTTTGTGGATGACAAGGAACTGACCGTAAGACAGGCTTACGTAAAGAACCGCCAGGTTCGCCGTGCCGTGCAGAATTTTAACAGCCAGAACAGAAACCAGTCCCGTCACGGGGGAGCTGACAGATCTGCTGCGGCCGGAAGAAACAGAGACGCGCAGGGAAAGTCTTCAGCCGCGAAAGATTTCAGAAAGGATTTTAAAAAGAATTCTTCTGCCGGAAATGATGCTTTCGAGAGCAGACTGTACAGAGTTGCCGCCGAGAACGGCGGAGACAGAAAGCAGGCCGGAAAGCGTTACGGTTCTTCTGAAAACAAGTTTGCACCGTATAACGGAGAAAGAAAGAAGACCGGCGAACGTTCAGGACGTTTCGGAAGAGATCACGATGGTTTCAGATCCAATGACGGCAGACATGGCGGCAGGGAATACTTCGGGCGTGACGGCAAAGGTTTTGAAGGTCGTCATGAGCATGCCGGAAGAAGGCGTGAGAACAGAAAAGGGGATCGCTAGAATCGAATCCGTCTGAGAAGATGAATTACAGTTTCCTGTATCCGCATGACGGATACAGGATTTTTTCTGACGGAAAAACGGCTGTACGCGGTTTGATATTAATATTAAAGAATAAAGTAAAGGACTGATTATTATGTTTGACATGGGGTGGGTTTCCGAGCCTTCCGCCTGGGTCGGGTTATTTACGCTCGTAATTCTGGAAATTGTTCTGGGCATAGATAACCTTCTGTTCATAGCAATTCTTGCCTCAAAACTTCCGGGCAGACTGCAGGATAAGGCAAGATACATAGGTCTTGGACTTGCACTGCTGACAAGACTGTGTCTTATAGCCGCAATTTCATGGGTGGTGACGCTTAAGGATCCCGTGGTTTCGGTTTTCGGAATAGGCTTTTCGATCAGAGACATAATCCTCCTCATAGGAGGTCTGTTCCTGCTGTTCAAGGCCACAAGTGAGCTTCACGAAAAGCTTGAAGGCCGTGATTCCTCAGAAACATCCGGTTCCGACAAGGCTGTGGCGAGAGCTTTCTGGATGGTGGTAATGCAGATTGTGGTTCTGGATGCCATTTTCTCCCTGGATTCCGTAATTACGGCGGTGGGCATGTGTGAACACGTGTTTATCATGATGTTTGCGGTCGTAATTGCCATGGCCGTGATGGTTTCCCTGAGCAGATTTCTTACCGTCTTTGTCAGCAGTCATCCGACGCTTGTCATTCTGTGTCTGAGCTTCCTGCTGATGATTGGTTTCAGTCTGGTGGCTGACGGTCTTCACATTCATGTTCCGAAGGGATATCTGTACGCTTCAATCGGTTTCTCTATTCTGATAGAAATATTCAACCAGATTGCCAGAAAGAACAATCTCAAGCTTGACAAGAACATCCGTAACAACAGCAGAGAATTTGCAGCCGGTCTCGTGCTGAGAATTCTCGGGGTCAAGAGCGACAATCAGCTCCAGAACATAAAGGAATCAATTGTTTCTCCGCCTGTAGACAATGTTTTTGCAAGAGAGGAAAAGGATCTTGTATCCAGAGTTCTCGGCCTCGATTATCAGCCTGTGAGAGCCATAATGACGTCCAGAAGGGATATTGTCATGGTCGACATCAGTGAACCTTACAAGGATGTTTTAAGTGACATGGTGAGCAACGCTTTTTCACACATCGTGGTATACACTGATGACAACAGGGATAATCCTCTCGGTATAATCAACAAGACCGAACTCCTGGAAAAGCTCATAAAGGGGCGCGGAGAGGTGGTGCTTAAGAATCTTATACGTAAGCCTCTGTACATTCCTGAAACGGTAAGTGTGCTTACCTGTCTTGAGGAAATGAAGACAGCTAAGAATTACACGACCTTTGTGGTTGATGAATTCGGCAACTTTGAGGGAATTGTGGCTCTCAGGGACATAATGGAAGAGATAGCCGGTGAGCTTCCGGAAAAGTCTGAAATTCTTGACTGCGTAAGGAAAAGGGACGGATCTTTTGACGTTCAGGCGGATCTTTCCCTGACCGAACTCGAAAGGCAGACGGGAATATACATTCCTCAGGGAACCCATTATCATTCCGTTGCTGGCTTCATAATGGAAACGCTGCAGATACTCCCGGACGTGGGAGCTCAGGTTCGGACTGAAGGCTGTCTGCTGACAGTTAAGGAAGTCAAGGATCATACCATTGAGGTTGTGAACATAAAGGTTATCGGAGAAAACGATAACGAAAAGTAAAGCCGGACAGGTCAAGCCAAGAGCCTTTATGTGAAATGCAGGAAAATGAGACCGGAACTGAAATTTAACAAAGGCTGCGGTCTGATATAAAACTTATTAATGTTTTTGTTGTCTGAATCTGTATAATCTATTACGGAATTATATGGAAGACTGAGAAAATACCGTATCCGTTTTAACGGAAGAGAGAAAGTGACGGACGGTATTACCAATATTGATGCGTGGTGACATGATGTACAATACGACAGAGCCGAAAAAAACGGATGTAAGCGTGAAAACCGACATAAGAAAGATTCTATGGGAAAATCTTTCAAAAATCAGGGAACATGAACTGATTCTTTTTGCTCTATGCATTGTGGGTATTATCTTTTCCTTCCTTAATCCGCTGTGGTACGGACATGCTCCTGGATTTGACGCTTCCGTATATGCGCTTTTCGGAAAGATGTGGGCTCACGGAGAAATTCCGTATCAGGACATGATTGACATCAAAGGTCCGGGTATCTATCTCATCAATATGGTCGGCTACCGTCTGGGCGGATATCAGGGAATTGCATTTATAGAAACCCTGTTTCTGGTATTCGGCATCGTCAGCGTCGATCTGGCTCTGCGTCTGTTTAAGTTCAGTCCTCTTTCCCGCTTCTGTTCGATCGTTACCGTTATATCCCTGCTGGGGCTCCGCTACTATTACGGCGACATGGTGGAAGACTATGCGGTTTATCTCGCAATGATAGCCAGCTATCCGTTCGCACTGCTGTTCAATCTTCGCCGCTTTAACTGGAGTATCGGCCTGATTCCGGCTTTTGCCTTTGCGATAACAACATCAATTCATTTTAACAACGGGGCTTATTTCGTTGCATGGTATGCCATGCTCTTCCTTTTCTACTGTTCTGCCGGCTCACTTTCAAGTGCCATGAAAATGCTGCTGTCCGTGGTGCTTGCCATGTTTGTCGTGTTTGGACTGTATTTCCTCTACTTCTACTTCGAGGGCGGAATGGAGCTGGTAAACAATGTGGTGTTCTACAGCATTGTCATTCATTTCAACGAACAGGCCTACAATCTCAACATTCCGGATCTTTCTGCAGGTTTCGTGGGTTTTGTGAGAACCGGACTCTGGATTATTCTGGCAGGTTTTGTATGGCTCATGTACAGTAAGGACAATCTTCTGTTTGTGAGCAGAGAGGGAAATGACCGCAGATGGTTCTTCCTTTATTTAGGTTTCGGCATTGTTGCCACCATTGTGGCTAACAGCCTTACAGGTCATATATATGACCATTATGATCAGCTGTATCTGCCGTTCATGTTCATACCTCTGGCATTTCTGATGCACAGATATCTGCACGTAAAGCAGGATATTCATATCAGTTTTCTGACCATTCTGTTCCTGCTTGTGTTCCTGGTTTCTGAGCATGCAATATGGGAATGGAACAGACAGGAATGGGAACAGCCGGATGTCTACATTCACGCCGGTATTAATGCCGTCATTGCATTGGCCGTCTGTCTTGCCGTGTTCTTTATGAGACGCTGGTTCGGATTCTACAGACACAGCCATACGGTATTTCTCTGTCTGAGCATCTTTATTTCCGTCATTATTTCCTTCTATGCGCTTTCAATAGGTCACACCGTCGGCGTACCTTGGGACGAAAGTACGGCACAGAAGGTACGTATCATTAATGAAAATACGGAACTTAATGACAAGATCTGGGTTGACGGTAACATGTATCAGTACTACATCTGGACCGACAGAACCACATCTTCTCCGTATCTCATCACTACCCAGCTGATGGCTCCGTATGACTTTAAGACCAAGGTGCTGAGCAGCATCAACTATTTCAGACCTAAGTTTATAGTTGTGCGTGAAAAGAGCATTGATGATTTCAGAGAGGCTGAAAAGAATAATAATCTTGGAAAATACTCACAGCAGGATTTGGCCTTTGTCCGCTTCATCAGGGCAAACTATGATGAGGTTGTTAAGGGACTGTATAAATCCAAGAAGGTAAAGGACGTTGTCGTTCCTGAAAAGGAAGAAGCGGCTGCGGAAGGTAAAGAAATCTCCGAAGGTACGTCCGTCTCACAAAGTGAGTCTGTTTCATCTCAGGCGTCAGAACAGGAAGCCAGACCTCAGCTTAAGGTTGTTGAGGTCGATTCATCCGGAAACGGTAATGATAATCAAGTGAAAGAGTCTCAGCCTGAAAATGCGAAAGAGAAAACGGAATAATGTCTGACGTGTAACGCAGATTCTCGGAAGCGGATGATGTTTGGAAAAATGTCATCCGCTTTTATTCATAATGTGAACGGCTTTTTCATGAATCACGGCCTGAATGAAGCTGCCGCTTCATGAAGCATGGATTATGATGAAAAAAGAGTAATTTTTTTTGATAACAGCTATGATTGTGCTTTAATTTTTATTAAATTTACTGTAAAATGCGCAAAAATTTCCGCTTGTACTGGGAAAATTATTCATCATATATTATGTAATATTAGGGATCGTATCTTATGAAAAAGACTAAGATGGTATGTACTATCGGACCTAAGTCCGAGCCACGTGAAGTTCTTCAGGAACTTCTTAATTCAGGCATGAATGCAATGCGTTTGAACTTCTCTCATGGTGACCATGACGAACAGGGCGCACGTATTACCACTATCAATGCTATCATGCAGGAAACCGGTAAGGTATTTGCCATTGTTCTTGACACCAAGGGTCCTGAAATCCGTACTGGTGAAGTACCTAATGACGGTGAAGTAGAATTAAAGAAGGGTCAGAAGTTCACCGTAACCACTGACTATCCTTCATACACCACCAGCGAACGCTGCTCAGTAAGCTATGCAGGTTTAGTAAAGGATATCGCCGTAGGTAACACCATCCTTATCGACGACGGTTTAATCGGCTTAAAGGTTTTATCTAAGAACGCTGAAGAAACCGAAGCTGTTTGTGAAGTTTTAAACAACGCAATGCTCGGTAACAAGAAGGGTGTTAACCTTCCTGGCGTTATCACCAATCTCCCAGCTTTAAGCGAAAAGGATAAGGGTGACTTAGTATTCGGTATCGAAAGAGGCGTAGACTTTATCGCTGTTTCTTTCGTACGTAAGAAGAAGGACGTTGAAGACGTTCGTAACTGGCTCGACATCAACGGCGGTCAGGACGTTAAGATCATTTCCAAGATCGAAAACCAGGAAGGTCTCGATAACTTCGAAGACATCCTTGCTGCATCTGACGGTATCATGGTTGCCCGTGGTGACCTCGGTGTTGAAATTCCACCTCAGGAAGTTATTATTGCTCAGAAGCACATCATCCGTCGTTGTAACGAAGTAGGTAAGATTGTTATTACCGCTACCCAGATGCTTGACTCAATGCAGAAGAACCCACGTCCAACCCGCGCTGAAGCTGGTGACGTTGCAAACGCTATTTTCGACGGTACTGACGCAGTTATGCTTTCAGGAGAATCTGCAAAGGGTAAGTACCCACGTGAAGCAGTTCGCACCATGGCTTCTATCTGTGATTTAACCGATACCATGGTTCAGCCACGTTTCATCGACACTCCACCTTCATCTTTACACGTAACTGAAGCTGTTTGTAAGGGTGCTGTAGAAATCGCTGAACACTTAAAGTCTCCATTAATCATCGTTGCTACTCACAAGGGTAAGTCTGCACGTGCATTACGTAAGTACTTCCCAACTTCAAACATCCTTGCGTTAACCGATGATGTTAAGGCTGCACGTCAGTTATGTATCGTTCGCGGTGTAACCCCACAGGTTGTTGAAGCATTCAAGTCTACCGATGACTTCTTCAAGAAGGGTAAGGAACTTGCTATCAAGTCTGGTCTCGCTAAGGCCGGTGATACCGTTGTTATGGTTTCAGGTGCTTTAGTTCCAGCTGGTACCACCAACACCTCATCAGTACACGTTCTCTAATATTTAAAGAACTACAGTACAGAAACTAAGAGAAGGCGCTGCATAGATGTGGCGCCTTTTTTTGTGTGTGCTCGGCATGTGCACTTTCTATAGGGTGAAAGTCCCGAACCCAGCATCTAGCGGCAAGGGTTAGCGAATCGCAAGGTGGTCACAGTAATGTGGCAGCTGAAAGAAGCGATAGTAAAACTTCGAACTGA
>JAGAYS010000028.1 GCA_017940385.1 Ruminobacter sp.
ATTATGGAAGTCTTGTATTTTCTGTAACTTCCATTAAATTATTTTTCGTATATGTTTAAAACAACAAAGTTTCGGTCGGGAGCCACGAAAGGATCCCTCATTAAAAAGTATTGTCCCCGTAAGTTTAACGGACTTACGGGGACATTTTTTGTTATTTACCGTTTCACGGTATGCGTGTAATTAGGGTTATTTAAAATTGAAGCTCACTGTGCTACACCGCAGTGAGTTTTTAAGATTTATTGGATTTGCTGATTCTTTTCAAATAAGTCTTATACGATATTCCCAGTTCTGAAGTCCACCGCGTGGCGCTCAGACCACTGCTCTGCAGTTCATAATACT
Source organism: Ruminobacter sp. (assembly GCA_017940385.1). Lineage (GTDB taxonomy): Bacteria > Pseudomonadota > Gammaproteobacteria > Enterobacterales > Succinivibrionaceae > Ruminobacter. Next base: position 340 of record JAGAYS010000028.1, read on the forward strand.
GATTCAGCCACTGCGGATGCCTTGGAGGTGTTTTAGTCAGAAGATTATCTCCGTAAAATACGGTGACATCTTAAAGCGTTGTTTTTGGAAAATGAATAACCCTATTTGCTTACACGCTTACTGGGTGATTATGGCTGACTGCAGATGATTCAACAACTGCTGATGTATTTTATGCGTCTTTAATATAGGAGCGTCACAGTAAAATACCGAGGTATCTTAATGAACGGGAAGTGCAAAAATGAATATCCCTGATTGCTTACACGTTTACCTGATGATTTTCAAATCGACCGGCCCAAAATTAAAAAAGACTCCTACTTAATAAGTAGGAGTCAAAACGTGCAATAGCACACGGGATAAAACTGATCACTTATACTTATAGCAAACAGCGTGCCAACTTTTAAATTAGTTTGATTTTATATAAAAGTATATTATATTTATACATTTATCAAATTCAGTGTATAAAACTAATTTACCCTTCTTTTTTGTTTATTGCAAAATGCAATTAACCTTTGCATTTTGCAATAATATTGCCTATTTTGCATTATATTATGAATTATGCAACCATGTAAAAATTTTAAAAATATACAAAATTTTTTTTATTTTTGTCTGATTGGTTACAATTTAATCAATCAAACAGAATTTTATGCCAAAATTTCATTATTTTTTTAAAAGCATCTCCTGGCAGGCACTTATGTATTTATCCATTTTTCTTAATGTTTCTTTTGAGTGGTCAGGATCTTTAACAAACTGCTTTCTGTTTTTCAGTAGTTCCTTGATCATAAGTTTTATTCTGCTCTGAACAACATCATCCCTTACATAATCACGAAGTCTTCTTCCGACATACTTTATACAAAATGCCACCCCTGCTTCCCTGGACATAATCTCTTTATATCTTTCGCCATAGCGGAGCTTTTCACTTATATCGTATATCGCCATGAGATAAGGATACTTGTCATAGGCATCATATACATAATCCTGCAAACTTCTGTCCTTATCGCGGCTGTGAGCATCCTTTATTTCCTGCTTCAGGACCTTGCTCGGCAGAACATTTTCAATGACAACAGCTTCATCCACACGCAACTCGACAATTCTGCGCAACAGCAGTTTTTCCAGTTCGGTTTTCTCATAACTCACTATGTCATTATCAACCGAAGATGAGCGCTTGCCGAAAATTTTTTCCAAAAACACCATAGTAGCTCCTTTGTTTTTCTAGTTGTTTTTTCCGCTTAAGAATGTTCTGGAGAAAAATTCATATCCATATAATCCATAACACAGCATGAATCTTGAAACTCTTTTAATTATTCCCGTACTTGCAGCTTCACGTTCTCCGGCACCGGTTCTTTTCCGAATCTTTCGTGACGGAACGAAGCCATTGCTTATTATAATAAATGACGGCGGACATAATGCTACAGAAACATAAAATTCAGACATTTAACATAGTTTCCGGCCATTTTTCAGCTTTTTACATGAATAACGTCTCATTGTATTACTTATATTTTCCTGGTAATGCTCATATTCCTTCATTATTTGGGGACCTCACACGTTCCATCCATAACCGGCATGGTGTTTTATCATCTGCCGTTTCTGCGAAATAATCCCATTTTAAGTAACGTACGGTAAGGTAATCATATGGTAATATCCAATAAAAACGCCGAGGAGATATTTCATGGAAAGCACAATAACAAATAATATATGCATGCCTTTGGCCCTGACGGTAATTGCCGGACTTTCAACAGGTGTCGGCAGTATCATTGCAGTCGTGAAAAAGAAGCTCAGCAGTTCATTCTTTTCAGTATCTCTCGGATTTTCCGCCGGCATCATAATATTTGTTTCCCTTGTGGAGCTTTACGACAGTGCCAAAACATCTCTTTCAGCCGTAACAGAACATTCCACGGCAGGACTTATCACCCTTCTGTCATTCTTCGGCGGCATAGCGGTAATTGCCGTCATCGACCTTATGATCCCCGAACCGGAAAATCCCCACGAATTCAAAATCACGGATCTAAGAAAAACAGGACATGAAGCCGATTTTGAAAAATACAAACCGCTAGGTCGCATGGGATTCATGATGGCTCTGGCCATCGGCATTCATAATTTCCCGGAAGGCTTTGCCACATTCATGGCAGGAACGGCCAATGCTTCCATAGCTCTCTCCGTAACACTTGCCATAGCACTCCACAACATTCCCGAAGGCATTGCCGTGGCGGTACCGGTATATTTTGCGACCGGCTCGCGTAAGAAGGCATTCTACTGGTCTTTTATGTCTGGTCTTGCCGAGCCTGTCGGAGGACTTCTCGGTTATGCCGTCTTTTCAGGATTCAACAGTTCAATGATACTCGGAATCACCTTTGCATTTGTCGCCGGCATCATGGTTTACATAGCCATAGACGAGCTTCTGCCTTCAGCCGAAAAATACGGAAAACATCATCAGGCCATACTGGGTTTTGTAGCCGGCATGTTTCTGATGGCGGTAAGCCTGCAGGCTTTTGAGATAATGTAGCAGGAAAAAACCACATCCCGTTCTGAATGCATGAATTCATTAATCAAAAAGCCACACTGTCTCTGCGACAGCGTGGCTTTTAACCGTTAAGCGGTTTTAACCCGGTAAAACCTGAAACTTAATTAATGAATATTTTCGATTGGTGTACCGTTAAGAGTACATGAAGAAAGTCCCTTGGTACACATGAAATTGGTTACGTACTTATCAGCGAACTTGTTCTTATCATTTTCTGAAATGAACTGCTGAACCATACCGAACACCTCAAAATCATCGGCAAGTCTGCTCATGAGAGCCTTGTCGAATTCAAGATGAGAATCAACTCTGGTATTCTGAACCATATCCATCTGATTGTTGAGCTGACCGAAATCAAACACGTTATCAAAAACAATCTTGCCGTTATTCAGAACGGTAGTGAATGATATCTTCATGCTGGCTCCGCTCATAACCTTGAACATAAGATTCATCTGAGACTGAGGATCAAGTCCCTGTATGCAGCTCTGATAACTTCTTCTGCCGCAGATATTCACGTATTCGCTACCGTTAACGTTGTCAATGGATATCTTAAGATTTGAATTTTCAAAATCAAGATATACGTCATCAAGATCGTATACGAAGCTGCCAACGGATACTTCTGATTCGCCGCTTACCTTTCCTGACGTAAAGGCACTAAAATCAGGTTCAGGTGCAACAACCTTCATTTTCTTAACGACTACACTGCCGACTACGCCCTTCTCAACGGCCGGTTCAACAGGAGCATTTCCGTTTACGTTTTCGTTTGCAGCTGATTCCTGAGCATTTTCAGCTGCGGCCGCAGCAGTTTCCTCCTGAGATTCCACAGTTGCAGTTTCAGCCTGAGCATCCTCATTTGCGGCAGGTGCTACCGGCTTGTCACCAATCAGATAGAATCCAAATTCGTCAAGAGAGCCGTTCTTTTCGTCTGAATTCATATTTGCCAGGTTTACACGAAAATCCGGAGCTTCGATGGTCAGGCTCTTAATCTGTGAATGCAATGACTTTCGTCTGGCGCCTTCAATACCTTCTGAAACCTTGCTGAAAGAAGATTCCCATACGGCATCAGACCAGCTCGCGGAGATGTCTCCATCCTTGAATGAATAGGCAGGAACGACGAACTTTGAATCGACGGTATCCTGAAGGAACGAATAATTAGATTCAATCTTCAGGGTCTTAAGGTAATCAATCAGACCGGCATTTGAAATATCAAGGGAATTTCCGTCAACGGTAACAACTGAATCAACGGAGGTCAGTCCGTATGAGTTATCCTGAACAAGAGTGAAAATCTTGGCAGATCCGTTATAGAAATCATACCTGTAAACATCACCAAGAAAAGATCCTGCTGACTCATCCCTCTTGAAATCAGCTGATATGTTGGTCTTAATCATTGCATGATTAAATTCAGTGGTGAAATCCTTACAGAACTGTTTGTTCTTGTACTTTGCGAATGAAGGAATACCTATTGCGGCACCGGCGATGGCAGTAGCACATAAAACACCGGCCACGATAAACCACTTGGCGGCACTTCCTGAAGACTTCTGCTGCTCTTCCTGGTAATTTTCCATGTTATCTATTTACTCCTTTGCGTAAGCAGGTTAACTCTGTGTCTATCCACATAAAACAAAGATAATTATATAAATCAGAGAGGATGATTCTTCCGTTTTATCCCGGTATCCGGATTTTTACGGCGTTACCGCCGCAAAACACTTCTGCCGAATAAAGCGGGAGCACAGAAACTTCAACCGCTACGGGTTCGGTGGAAGAAATAAAAAACATCTCATCACCTGAATATTAAATTATTTTCAATAATTATAACATTTTTTACAAAATCCCTATACATTTTTGCAGACTAAACTCAATTAACGCTTTTTTAAACAAAATCGGAATTCCGCTGATTTGGACTTCCGCCGGGTTGTCATGAAGAATGCCACAGGTCTTCCCGAAATCTTCCTCATAAAAAAAATCTCCCGAATCATAAGCTTCGGGAGATTTTGTATTTTCAGATCCTAGACCTTAATCAAGTCCGTTATCAGTTGGTAAAACCACCGTCAACGTCTCTTAAAGCCTGAGCAAGCTTTTCCTGTTCCATCTGCTCTGCAGACATGCTTTCAAGTCTGGCCTTTTCAAGGGCAGCCTTACGTGCAAGCTCACGTCTGCGCTGGTGATAGCTGAAACCGGTACCTGCAGGAATCAGACGGCCAACGATTACGTTTTCCTTCAGACCGCGGAGGTCATCGATCTTACCGGCGATAGCGGCTTCGGTGAGAACCTTGGTGGTTTCCTGGAATGACGCAGCTGACATGAATGATTCAGTGCTTAATGCAGACTTGGTAATACCTAACAGGATATGGCGATACTTGATAGGCTCCTTCTTCTGAGCAATGAGCAGTTCGTTGGCCATCTTAACGCGTGATACTTCAACGGTATCGCCGTTTAAGAATTCCTCTGAATCACCCTTGTCGAGGATTTCACACTTACGAAGCATCTGACGGGCAATCATTTCGATGTGCTTATCGTTAATCTTTACACCCTGTAAACGGTACACCTGCTGAACTTCAGACACGATGTAGTTTGCAACGGCAGGAATACCGCGTAAACGAAGAATATCGTGCGGAGATTCAGGACCTTCTGCAATAGGTTCACCGCGCTGTACTTCATCACCTTCCATTACGTTGATATCACGGTTCTGAGGAACTGAGAATTCAACAGGGAGGAGCAGATTACCGTATTCGTCCTTTGCACCTTCCTTAGGAGTGATGATAACCTTTCTCTTCAGACGGTTTTCACGACCGAAGCTGATTACACCTGATTCTTCAGCAAGAATTGCAGGTTCCTTCGGAGCACGGGCTTCAAAGATATCGGATACGCGTGGAAGACCACCGGTAATATCCTTGTTACCTGAAACCTTCTGAGGAATGGTTGCAATCACGTCACCTACTGAAACATCCTGACCTTCGATAATACGAACGATTGACTTAGGATGCAGTGTGTATGAAACAGGATTACCCTTGGCATCACAGATTACGTTACCGTCCTCGTCAACGAGTTCAACGGCAGGATGCATGTCCATGATTGACTTGTAGTTTGCATACTGTGACAGATAGTGCTTATAGGCCTTTTCCTGAGCATCGTATTCACGAACTCTGGCCTTGTATTCAGCCATCTTCTTATCATAGTTTTCATCGTCAACCTTAGGCATTACAGGTGCATCCTTAGGCTTGCCAGGATTTACCGGAGCAGTCATACGGTGGCCGCTTTCACGAACTTCGATGTATGAGTTACCGGTACCTTCTTCATCCTTACGGTCAACGGTTACACCGATTTCCATATCCTTGAAGCGAACCTTACCGGCATATTCGGTAATGGTTGGGTGGTTGTGGGCATCCCATTCTGCAACGGTCTTACCGCTTACAACCTTTTCACCGTTCTTCACGAAGAGTACGGAACCGTATGGAAGCTTGTGTGATTCATACTTCGCATCATCAACGTAGAGATGTGCAGAACGTGAAACTACAACAAGACGGCCGTCAGGTCTGGTAACGGTACGAGCGTCAACGATTACCTTACCCGCACGCTTAACTACAACGGTATTTTCTACCGCAGTACCTGATGCCGCACCACCGATATGGAAGGTACGCATGGTAAGCTGGGTACCAGGTTCACCGATTGACTGAGCAGCCATAACACCGATTGCTTCACCCTTGTTAACCAGGTGACCGCGGGCGAGGTCGCGACCGTAACACTTAGCACAGATACCGTACTTGGCGTTACAGGTAATTGCGGAACGAACCTTAACTGAGTCAATGCCGTTTTCTTCAAGAAGATCGCATAAATCTTCAGTCAGCATGGTGTTGTAAGGAATGAGGATTTCATCCTTTGTGCCAGGCTTGATGATGTCATCGGCAACAACACGGCCGAGTACACGATCTCTTAAGGTTTCAACGCAGGTATTGCCTGAGTAGATAGCCTTGATTTCAAGACCGTCATGGGTACCGCAATCGTCCTCGTTAACAACCAGGTCCTGAGCAACGTCAACAAGACGACGGGTCAGGTAACCGGAGTTAGCGGTCTTAAGTGCGGTATCTGACAGACCCTTACGGGCACCGTGGGTTGAAATAAAGTACTGTAAAACGTCCAGACCTTCACGGAAGTTTGCGGTAATAGGGGTTTCGATAACCGCACCGTTAGGCTTAGCCATCAGACCACGCATTGCGGCGAGCTGTGAAATCTGCTTTTCACTACCACGGGCACCTGAGTCAGCCATCATGTAGATGTTGTTGAATGATGCCTGGGTTTCTTCTTCACCGAGAATGTTAACTGCCTTTTCAACCTTGAGGTTGTTCATCATTTCCTTGGACAGTCTTTCAGAAGCGCGTGACCATACGTCAACTACCTTGTTGTAACGTTCGCCACCGGTAATCTGACCTTCATCATACTCGTTCTGAATCTTGGTAATTTCATTTTCAGCAGAACCGATGATGCTCTTCTTTGATTCAGGAACAAGGATGTCGTCGGTACAGATTGAAGCACCTGAGAGCGCTGCAAACTTGAAGCCGGTGTACATGATCTTGTCCGCGAAAATTACGGTTTCCTTAAGACCTAAAGCACGGTAGCAGTTATTGAGCAGTGCACCGATCTTCTTCTTTCCTAACGGTACGTTGGAAACGTACTTAAACCAGGTCTTAGGATTTGCGGCAAGCTCTGCTTCCTGTTCAGCGGTAAGCTTCATTGGAGGATCGATGAGATCGAAGCTTAATCCCTTCGGTAAAATCAGGATGGAAAGAATAGCACGACCGATGGTGGTGTTACGGATTTCAAAACGTTCTTCGTAACTGCCGTCCGGCTGCTTGATCCATTCTCTGATACGGCACTTTACACGAGCCTGAAGTTCAGCCTGACCGGTACGGTACAGTCTTTCAGCTTCTTCGGCATCGGCAAGGATCATACCTTCACCCTTTGCACCAACGCGCATACGGGTCATATAGTAGAGACCGAGCACAACGTCCTGTGAAGGAACAACGATAGGATCACCTGATGCAGGTGACAGCAGGTTGTTGGTTGCAAGCATGAGTGCACGGGCTTCGAGCTGAGCTTCGAGAGTCAGTGGGAGGTGAACAGCCATCTGGTCACCGTCGAAGTCCGCGTTAAAGCCGGTACATACCAGCGGATGCAGACGGATTGCCTTACCTTCAATAAGTACAGGTTCGAACGCCTGAATACCGAGTCTGTGCAGAGTTGGCGCACGGTTCAGCATTACAGGATGTTCACGTACTACTTCGTCCAGTACGTCCCATACTGCGGCATCCTCTCTTTCTACCATGCGCTTAGCAGCCTTGATGGTAGTAGCGAGGCCCTTCTTTTCAAGACGGCCGTAAATGAACGGCTTGTAGAGTTCGAGAGCCATCTTCTTAGGAAGACCGCACTGGTGCATGCGGAGGAACGGACCAACGGTAATTACGGAACGGCCTGAGTAGTCAACACGCTTACCGAGGAGGTTCTGACGGAAACGACCCTGCTTACCCTTAATCATGTCAGCGAGTGACTTTAAAGGACGCTTGTTTGAACCGGTTACCGCACGACCGCGACGACCGTTATCAATGAGGGCGTCAACAGCTTCCTGAAGCATACGCTTTTCATTACGTACGATAATGTCAGGAGCACATAATTCGTTAAGTCTCTTCAGACGGTTGTTACGGTTGATAACGCGACGATAGAGTTCGTTAAGGTCTGAAGTTGCGAAACGGCCGCCTTCCAGCGGAACCAGAGGACGCAGATCAGGAGGAAGAACCGGTAACACGGTTAAAATCATCCAAGCAGGATCGTTCTTGGAAGCAATAAAGTCCTTAACGATGTTCAGACGACGGGTCAGGTTCTTTCTGTTGGTTTCTGAACTGGTGGTTTCAAGCTGCTGACGGATATCAGCTTCGATCTGATGAAGATCAGCCTTCTTCAGAAGTTCGAGCAGGGCTTCAGCACCCATCTTTGCTTCGAATTCTTCGAAGTGCTCGTTAATCATGTTGTAATATTCTTCTTCAGTAAGGATCTGACGTTCGTAGAGATCGGTGTCACCGGGATCGGTTACGACATACTTTTCAAAGTAAAGCACGCTTTCAATATCGCAGAGCTTCATGTCGAGAATAAAGCCGATACGGGATGGAAGTGACTTAAGGAACCAGATATGAGCTACAGGAGCAGCGAGCTCGATGTGCCCCATACGTTCACGGCGAACCTTGGCCTGGGTAACTTCAACACCGCACTTATCACAGATGGTACCGCGGTGCTTTAAGCGCTTGAACTTACCGCAGAGACATTCGTAGTCCTTGGTAGGTCCGAAGATCTTGGCACAGAACAGACCGTCTCTTTCAGGCTTGAAGGTACGGTAGTTAATGGTTTCAGGCTTCTTAACCTCACCGTATGACCATGAACGGATCTTGTCAGGAGAAGCAAGACTGATTCTGATGGCGTCGAATTCAGAAGCATCTTCGTGCTTCTTTACACCGGCACTGCGACTGAATTCAGACATTTTACGGTCGATTCCTGAAGCGGCGGAAGACATGCTGTCCATAAAGTTTAAGCCGTCATCATTATTCTGTATTTCATTAATACTCACAAAAAAACTCCTTCAGGCTCCCCGGGTTACCGGGGAGCATTTAACTTGTTACTGCTTGTTGGTTTCAGGAATGGTGTTTCTGTTTTCCATATCGATATCGATACCGAGGGAACGAATTTCCTTGATTAACACGTTGAATGATTCAGGAATTGTTACATCCATTGTGTAATCACCATCAACAATATTCTTATACATCTTGGTACGACCGTTTACGTCATCTGACTTAACGGTAAGCATTTCTCTTAATGTATAGGCAGCACCGTAAGCTTCAAGAGCCCACACTTCCATTTCACCGAGACGCTGGCCACCGAACTGTGCTTTACCGCCGAGTGGCTGCTGGGTTACCAGAGAGTAAGAACCGGTAGAACGTGCATGCATCTTGTCATCAACAAGGTGATTCAGCTTGAGCATGTACATGATACCAACCGTTACCTTACGTTCGAACGGTAAACCGGTACGGCCGTCATAAAGGGTGATCTGGCCTGATTCAGGTAAATCTGCAAGACGCAGCATTTCCTTGATGTACTTTTCTTCGGCACCGTCGAATACAGGGGTAGCTACAGGCAGACCGTTTCTCAGGTTTTGTGCCAGAGTCATTACTTCTTCATCGTTGAGAGAAGAAATATCAACGCCCTGGGCGTTACCGCCGATGTCGTAAATCTTCTGCAGGAATTCACGGTGTTCTGCAATTGCACGCTGTTCTCTGATCATGCGGTCAATCTTTTCACCGATACCCTTGGCAGCAAGACCAAGGTGAACTTCGAGCACCTGACCGATGTTCATACGTGAAGGTACGCCCAACGGATTCAGTACGATGTCTACAGGACGTCCGTTTTCATCGTAAGGCATGTCTTCAATAGGACAAATCTTTGAAATAACACCCTTGTTACCGTGACGACCGGCCATCTTATCACCAGGCTGAATATGACGCTTAACGGCGAGGTAAACCTTAACCATCTTCTGTACGCCCGGAGCGAGATCGTCACCCTTGGTGATCTTTCTCTTATGGGCTTCAAGCTTGGCGTCGTATTCACGCTTTAACAGAACGATCTGGTTCTGCATTTCTTCGAGACGGCGCTGTGCGTCTTCATTGTTAAGGGACTGGCTGAACAGATCAGCATCTTCAATTGCGTCAACATTCTTAACACCGTTCTTTTCAAGGAGGTGACGAACGTTGCGGTAAATACCTGAACACAGGAAGTCGAGCTCTTCGTTGAGATCCTTCTTGGTCTTGGCAATCATGCTTTCTTCAATCTGCTTGGCTCTTTCGTCCTTTTCAAGACCTTCACGGGTGAATACCTGAACGTCAACAACGGTTGCGTGAGTACCTGCAGGAACACGTAAAGAAGTATCCTTAACTTCAGCGGCCTTTTCACCAAAGATTGCGCGTAAAAGTTTTTCTTCTGGAGTTAACTGGGTTTCTCCCTTAGGAGTTACCTTACCTACCAGAATATCGCCACCCTTAACTTCAGCACCGATGCAAACGATACCTGACTTGTCCAGCTTGCTGAGTGCAGCTTCGCCCACATTCGGAATATCCGCGGTGATGTCTTCGGCACCAAGCTTGGTGTCACGTGCGGTACAGGTCTGTTCGATAATGTGAATGGTAGTTAAACGGTCTTCGTTTGCAACTCTTTCAGATACCAGGATGGAGTCTTCGAAGTTGTAGCCGTTCCAAGGCATGAACGCAACGCGGAGGTTCTGACCGAGAGCGAGTTCACCGAGGTCGGTTGAAGAACCGTCGGCAATAACGTCACCAACCTTCACGATTTCGCCAAGACTTACGCATGGACGCTTGTTGAGGCAGGTGTTCTGGTTAGAACGGGTGTACTTTGACAGATTGTAAATATCAATGCCAGGTTCACCGTCGCGAACTTCTTCAATGTTTACCTTGATGATGATTCTTGCACCGTCAACGTAGATTACTTCACCGCCGTGCTTTGCAATGGTGGTAACGCCTGAGTCAACGGCTACCGCTCTTTCCATGCCGGTACCTACGAATGGCTTTTCAGACAATACGGTAGGAACAGCCTGACGCTGCATGTTACAACCCATCAGTGCACGGTTAGCATCATCGTGTTCAAGGAACGGAATGAGTGAAGCTGACACGGAAATAATCTGCTGTGGAGACACGTCCATGTACTTAACGTCACTTGCGTGCTTAAACACTGATTCACCGTGTTCACGGCAAGGAATCAGATCTGAAGTGAAGCGGCCTTCGCTGTCGATTGGAGCGTTAGCCTGTGCAATGATGTATGAACCTTCTTCAACTGCTGACAGGTATTCGAAATCATCGGTAACCTTTCCGTCAACTACGCGGCGGTACGGAGTTTCAAGGAAGCCGTACTCGTTGCAGCGTGAGAATACTGACAGTGAGTTGATAAGACCGATGTTCGGACCTTCAGGAGTTTCAATCGGACAGAGACGGCCGTAGTGAGTTGGGTGTACGTCTCGAACTTCGAAGCCTGCACGTTCTCTGGTAAGACCGCCAGGACCTAAGGCACTGATACGGCGCTTGTGAGAGATTTCGGAAAGCGGATTGTTCTGGTCCATGAACTGAGAAAGCTGTGAACTGCTGAAAAATTCCTTAATTGCGGCACTTACAGGCTTAGCATTGATTAAGTCATCAGGCATTAAGGTTTCAAGTTCATTCTTGTTCAGACGATCGGCCACAGCCTTCTGAATTCTGAGAAGACCGATACGGAACTGGTTTGCAGTCTGTTCACCTACGCTGCGGATACGGCGGTTACCCAGATGGTCGATATCGTCCACGCTGGCCTTACCGTCACGAATCTTAATAAGGTAACGCATTACCTTGATGATGTCGCCGTTGGAGAGAACAGGTGAAGGAGCGCTGAATGCATAAGATGCAGACGGCTTTGAAGGAATTTCTATTTCACCATCAAAGTCAGCAACGTTTTCATTCAGAGACAGATCCTTGATCTTAACCGCAAAGGCATCCTTTACGGAACCGTCAGCAAATTTAAGCTTGTGAATGTAACGGCCTTCATTGTCGGTTGCCTTTTCGTTGGCTGGAATTGCCATTCTGTCGATTGAATCGAAGAACTTGAGGTAACCGCGGACAGGAATGCCGGTAGGAATGAGTGAACCGGTACCTGATTCGCCGAGGAGCTTCTTTGCACGCTTGAAGAATTCAGGGAACTGGCAGTATGCAATACCGTCCTTGAAGTATACAGGAGCTTCAGGGGTATTGAATTCACCGTTTTTGATCATAGCCTTAACAGCTTCGGAAACGGTAAGTGATTCCTTGAAGTGTTCATCGAACTTCATACGGCCCACGTCTGACAGATCGTAACGGTCGTTATCGAAGAACATTCTCTGAACGTAATCGCTGGCAACGTCCTTTTCAAGACGGTCGCCAGGACGCATCATGCCGTAAATTGCGAAAATGGCTTCTTCACGGGTCTTGGTGGTATCGTTGTTCAGAGTGCTGGAAATGAACGCACCGGTATCAATGATTGAAGTGAAGATGGTTTCAAACTTCTTGATGCCGTTTTCGGTCAGTGCAGCCAGGGTGTCAAGAGTGACCTGGGTGTTGCATTCGGCAATGATATTGCCTTCCTTGTCGTAGTAGTTCTTTGCAAGAACCTTATCAACGATGTACTCGGCAGGAATTTCAATTGCTGGAACCTTGTGGCCCTTTGAAATTTCAATGAAGCTCTTGAATTCTGACTTTTCGAGCTTGTCAATGTGACGCTTGGTGATCTTCTTGCCCTTTTCAGCAATAACAACGTCACCGCCCTTGAGGTCGAAAGGAAGAACCTGACCCTGAAGTCTTTCAGGAATCATTTCCATTAACAGCTTCTTGCCCTTTACTTCATAGAATGTGGTATTGAAGAAGGTATCAAGAATCTGTTCGTTGGTGAAGCCGTAGGCGCGGAGCAGCTGGGTTGCCGGAAGCTTGCGCTTGCGGTCGATACGTACGAACAGGTTGTCCTTGTGGTCGAATTCGAATTCGAGCCATGAACCGCGAGCAGGGATGATACGTGAACTGAAGATTGTACGGCCAGGATAGTTCTTACCCTTATCGCTGTCGAAGAATACACCAGGAGAACGGTGTAACTGAGATACTACAACTCGTTCAGTACCGTTGATGATGAAGGTACCGTTTTCGGTCATGAGCGGAATTTCGCCCATGTAAACTTCCTGCTGCTTTGCATGGATAACCTTCTTTCCGTCCTTTTCACGGAGGGTATAAAGAAGGGTCACGCGCAGAGGAGCCTGATATGAAGCACCGCGGATTAAACATTCCCTAACATTGAATTCAGGTTCACCGAGTCTGAACTTGATATACTCAAGAGAAGCCTGGCCATTCTGGCTCTTAATTGGGAAAACACTGCGCAGTGCATCGGACAGACCGCAATCGCCGTTTGAGTTCGGGGTAATGAACTGGGCGTATGAATCAACCTGGGTTGAAATCAGATACGGAATGTCAATGAACTGAGTCATTTGTCCAAAATTCTTACGAATTCGCTTTTTCTCAGTATTAGATATCTTCATTGAAAAGATTACTCCAAAGATTATTACTAATTTTGTAGACTTAAATACAATTTAAAAATTTTTAAACTCTCATCAGCTTATTATTTTAAGATTCAGCTGTCTGTCGCGGCCAAGGTCAGGGAAACACGCGTTTGCCGGCCTCTTTACGACATCCTCCTTTAAGGAATTCCATGAACGGAAGCACCCCGTTTTTTCTATCTTTATACAGCCTGTTTTCAATGCTTTGAACGCATTTTGAACGGCTCGGAACGTCATTTCTTAAAAATTAAGCGTAGATAAATTCAGAATTATAACAAAAATTTCTTATGTTTTGGAAAATTTTTACTCTCTTGAATTTTTTATAAGGATCTTGATTGTTTTTTAATCAATTGATTCAAAAAACATGTACTAATCCGCAATTTTAAGATATTCATGAAACCGGATGGAACGATTATTGAGTATATGATACCGTCTGTCTTATGACCTGCCGCCAATATTCCGTGAACTGTCATTTCCGGAACATTTCAGCCCCGTGAAGATTCACGCCGCTTATTTCTTACAGGTCATCATAAACAGACAATTTATACATCCATATTATCTGCTGAAGGAGATGCACTGCAGAGTTTCTGGATCCGGCTTCTGAAATTATCCAGACTTCCAAGCATTTCAGCGCGCCACCCCTGCTCTATCAGAGATTTTACGCTGCCGGCATACATGACGGTATACATAAAATCCTCAAGAAGACGACGACTGGCCACAAGCTCCCTTGCAATACCGAATTCTCCGGCCTTCTTTTTGGCATAGTTCTCCAGTTCCTTTTTGACTGCCCGGAGCTCGGGATGCTGATTAACAGAATCAAACGTTTTAAGAACCGGTCTTGACTTGTCTGCCGATGCCTTAAGAGCCGTTCTTATAATAAGATCGCCGTACTTTTTGGCAATCTGACAGTTCACTCCGGCTTTTATAAGACTTCCAACATTAAAAACCCCTGCATCTGCGAGCTTTACCAAAACAGTGTTTTTAATAAAAAATGAAAGAGGGATGTCATCATATTCACATACCTGCTGACGCAGTGAACACAGAGCATGGACAATCCTCAGCTTTCTGCTGTTAAGTTTCCCGGTTCCCTTAAGCTTAAGATAGGTAGTGTCGGCACTTCTGATTTCCGTATAGTGCAGAGATTCCGATTCCAGCTCACTCCGGAGAAAGAAAGCAACTTCTGGACGCTGACGGAGCTCTCCGGTGAAGACGTCGTATATTCTTTTAAGATATATAACATCTTCGACGGCGTAACTGAGCTGTTCATCGGAAAGAGGTCTTCTGGTCCAGTCGGATCTGGTTTCAGATTTATCAAGAACAATGCCGAGATACTTCTCCACCAGGGCACCTAAACCTACGCCGGTATCGGCATTGACAAAAGCACTGGCAGTCTGCAGATCATAAAAATTTTTGGGATAAAGACGACTGAGTCCGTATTTTCTTGCCAGACCGGTGATGATTTCCATATCCTCTGAACCGGCATGACAGATTACCGGACATTCCGCATTAACCAGTGCGGATATGATTTTTTCCATGGAAAGCTTTGCCAGCGCATCCACCAGAAACACCTTTCCGTCTATGCACAGCTGAAGAAGACACAGAACGGGATAATATGTTCTTTCCCTCAGAAATTCCGTATCAAAGGATATATACTCCGGATTCGCCGAAAAAGCCTCCATAAGCGGAGTCATCTGGGCATCGCTTTCAATAATGATGTAATTCATAAAAGATTCTCTCTGCAGTCTGAGAGGATTATACACGAATTCCGCGTATCACAAAATTCCGTATGACGTACGGAACATCATGTCCGGCTCATCTGCTCAACTAATCGGCGGAACGGCAAAAACAACGCATGGGATCGGCACCGTGGAGATGAGTGATGTTTGTTTTATTTGCAGAACGGAGTAAAAAAACTGTACACCAGCATACTTATCGCGTACGAAAAGACTAGCAGTCAACATCCACGACAACCACCTTATAATCAACAATAATGCTTTCTTCCACTTTCTGACCGTTCTTATCGGTCTTTTCAGTTTTCTGCATGTACGGCTGCTGATATATGAGGCCGCAGCCGGACGAAGCCTTTAAATTCCCCTTTCCGTCTGTTGATATTCCCTTTACTGCAGGTGAATTCGGCTGATACATGACTATTCTTCCTGATGACTGAACATCATAAAGCCAGAAAAAATCCGTCTTCTCGATATCCGGACTGCTCTTAACCTCGGAGGCCTTACGGGAATGAAGGTGCATTGCTCTTAAAATGCCGTCCTCAGAGGCCTTCGGCCGTCCGTACACCACGCTGATTCTGGCATTGTCCACGCAGCGGTCGTTAACAGACACTGACTCGTAACAGTCATACGACGTCTCGGTTTTTTCCCGACCTCCGATAAGAGCCCTGTCGTTAATCATTATCGAAGAGAACTCCACGGCAGCTTTAAGGCCGTGAAGCGCACTGACTCTTGCCTCTTTCTGCAGATTAATGAAATAAGGCATGGCAACAACGGCAATAATACCGACGACAACCACCACAATAACCAGTTCTATAAGTGTAAAACCTTTACGCTTAGTCACATCATGATGCATTACCGCAAATCCTCCGTGCGGAATCATTAAAAACACTGAAAATGTCTTTTTAACATCTCAAAAGACGTTTTACGGAAAAAGGACATTCTCAGTGTCTTTCCCAGGAACCAGCCCCGACAGAAATATCCTTTAAGGATCATCATTTTTCTTTCCGTGTGAAATTTTTTCATGTTTAAAGGATAAAGAAAAGCCCCAATATCTCATATCGGGGCCTTTATGAATGAATTATGCGTCAGCAACCGTCAGATTCAACAGTGATTGTCGGATTCTTGCCGTCACCAGCAGACTGCTTGTAAGTAATTTTACAGTCTGTTGCAACAGGTGCAGAGGTACTGAAGATGTATACAGTACCTGCTTCTGCCTCTTCATAACCCCAGTCCGCAGTCTTGTCACATTCTGTAGATGTTGCTGCTGAACATGAAACCATTTCATCCTGAAGTGTTGCCACAATACCGGCTGCAGTACCTGCAGGATAACCGTAGACGATGTCAACTGAAGCACCTGTAGGACAGGTTGCTGTTACCCCGGCAGCAGAACATACATCACTGGATTCCAGTTTTTCACGACCTGCAAGAATAGCCTTACTGTAAATCATCGCCGAAGCACTCTTAACGGAAGCCTTCATACCGTTCAGCGCACTGATACGTGCGTCTGACTGTAAATTCATAAACTTAGGAGCGGCAGTTGCAGCCAAAATACCAAGGATAACAATTACCACAACGAGTTCAATTAACGTAAAACCTGACTGTCTTTTCATATTATAAGCCCCTCTGACTATAACCTAGAAAACAAACAATTGAGCGTATGAAATTTTCATTCCATACACTCATAATAACAATTACCAATACCCTGCATTGAAATGTTTTGTAATAATCAAAAATAAATCACACTTTCCCATATGCATGTATACAAAAACATGCACTGCATCCTAAATTTTTATAACAGAACCAATCTCTCACATACAAAAATAAAGCATTTTTCGGTCCCTTTAATCTCTGTATTTGTATTTTCAGCATGTTATGAAACAACATTTGCCGGTAAAAGTTTAAGCAGGACGTTTTCTGAGGTGTCAGGTACGACACGGCTCACCTTTTATACGCGGATGGTTTTGCTCCGGTCAATGGTTCGAGGCTAAATCCCCGGCCTTTTATTGGAGAGCACAGCTCAGAGTGCCATCGAAGGCTGACGCAGTTAATTCAAAACTTCAGGATATAAACGCCTTTCTGATTAACCGCCGGCACCAAATGAAAAAATAATAAGGAAATCCCGCATTGAGGACTTCCTTATCGTAAACATAACCGAAACTATCCAGTCAGGCGAAATCAGCATCCGTCTGAATTAACGGTAAATATCGGAGTGGTATTTTCCGAGGCTTCAGTATACTGGACACTGCATCCCAGCTTGTCAGGGCTTGTTGGAGAATAGAAATAAAGCTTACCGTCTTTTATTTCATACATCCAGTCCCTGTCACAGCTGTCTGCCGTTGAAACGCAGGGTTCTTCCTGCAGTATTTTCACTATGCCCGTTGCCGTGGCTGCAGGTCTGCCGTAAACCAGATCCACGGAATCACAGTCTGACGAGCCGGCAACCTTGTCAAGGCATAATTTCCCGGTGGCCGTTCTCTCAACCCCCGACAGAATAGCCTTACTGTAAACCATGCTCACTCCGCTCTTAAGAGAGGCCTTCAGGCCGTCCAGTGCACTGATTCTGGCATCTGACTGTAGATTCATGAATTTTGGTGCGGCGGTAGCGGCAAGAATGCCGAGAATCACGATTACCACCACAAGTTCAATCAATGTAAAGCCGTTTTGTCTTCTCATATCTGCCTCACTTAATGCTTCATGCATTGTCATTCACTGCGTCATTCCATTCCGAAAAAACCGGTTTTAAACCTCCCTTAATATATATCTTAACAACATAATGTCGTTAACACCTTTAAATCTCGGATAAAAAACCGCTACAGGTCATACTTTTGAGAGCGGAATATCAGTTTTTGCCTGACGGATCTCCTTAAGAAAGCAAAAATTGGTCTTCTTTACGGGACCGGTAATTATTTCTGCCGGAAACAGAAAAAGCCTAAATCAGGAAATTGCCGAATCACGGAAGGACTTATGCCATGAGGCCAGGCCGGAACAGCGTGCGCATATCAGACTTTATAATACACACGCACAAAAAACTTTCACAAACGCAGGAAAAGCACCTGAAAACACGAAAGACCGGATGCAGCAGAAAGTATCCGGTCTTCAGACATAAAAACAATCTTTGGCTGGAAATACCCAACCAGACTATCCTTACTTATCGGTCTTATCGGTTTTCTCACGGGTATTTTCTTCAGTTGCCAGCTCTCCGGGATTAATTCCCATCTTACGCAGCTCAGCCTCACGCAACTCCTTCCTCATAATCTTACCGACATTGGTTTTAGGCAGGGATTCGCGGAATTCAATATGTTTCGGAACCTTATATGCCGTAAGGTGCTTACGACACATGGTTTTAACCATTTCTTCCGTCAGAGCCTTGTTTTTCCTGACAATGAACACCTTTACGGATTCTCCGCTGTGTTTGCTCGGAACTCCTATGGCCGCAACCTCAAGAACGTTAGGATGAAGCATTATCACGTCTTCAATTTCCGAAGGATAGACATTGAATCCTGAAACAAGAATGAGATCCTTCTTTCGGTCAACAAGACGGATGTACCCGTTCCTGTTTGCCCAGCAGGCCATGTCGCCGGTCTTCAGATACTCCCCGAAAAACACCTTCTGCGTGGCAATTTCCCTACCGTAGTATCCGCGCATTACCTGAGGTCCTTTGACAAGAAGTTCCCCGGGAACGTCAACATCGGTAATTATGCGGTTATCCTTATCAAGAATAATCACATCGGTTGACGGAACAGGAACACCGATGGTTCCGGTATACTCATCCACATTGAACGGACACACCGCAACAAGAGGAGAACATTCCGTCAGGCCGTACCCTTCAAGAATATGAAGTCCGGTATGAGTAAACCATTTTATCTCAACACCCTTCTGCACGGAGGTTCCTCCGCCTATCGTCAGCTTAAGCTTTGAAAGGTGCATGTTGCAGAAATCCTCATTGTTTATCAGGGCATTAAACAGGGTATTTACCCCTGTAATAACTGTCGGATCGTAATTTCTGAGTTCCTTTACGAAAGCCCTGATGTTTCTGGCATCAGGGATGAGCAGCGAAGCGGCTCCGATTCTTATGCAGAACAGGCAGTTTATGGTCAGGGCAAATACGTGGTACAGAGGAATGGCCGTAACGATAAGCTCCTCTCCTTCCGTCAGTCTGCTGTGATACATGCCCCACGCCTGCTCAACGTTTGCCAGAAGGTTTCCGTGGGTGAGCATGGCTCCCTTGGCAGTACCCGTGGTTCCTCCGGTGTACTGAAGAAATGCCAGATCATCCCGGGCAATGAACGGACGGGTGTATGGATATCCTTCACCGGCAAGCATGGCCTGCTTGTAGGTTATCGCATTCGGAATGCTGTATCTCGGTACGATTCGCTTCAGATACTTGGCAAACATGTTTATGAGATATCCGCGCAGCATGCCGCACTCATCACCGAGCGACGTAATAATCACGTGTTCTATCGCCGGAGTTTCGGGAAGTGATTTCTGCAGGGTGCTGGCAAAATTTGAAATAACAACGATTATCCTGGCACCTGAATCGTTAAGCTGATGCACCAGCTCGCGAGGGGTGTACATTGGATTGACGTTTACTATTACGGCTCCGGCAAGAAGCGAGCCAAAAAGAGCCACCGGATACTGAACAATGTTCGGAAGCATCAGGGCAATGTGATCACCGGGCTTCACGTTCAACTCACACTGGAGATAGGCGGCAAAGCACCTTGCCTTATGATCAAGTTCGGCATAGGTCAGCGAGGTTCCCAACCCGTAAAGTGCGGGCTTTGTTCCGTATTTCTCACAGGAAAATTCAAACATGTCCACCAGAGAATTGAAGAGTCCGGTATCAACGGTTGAAGGGACACCTTCAGGATAGGACTTTAGCCATGGCCTGTTATTCTGATTATCCATAATTCCCCCAAAGCTCATGCCTTATCATTATATTACCAAAATGCCAATGCGTATTTTTATTATGCCGTACCTGTATCCAAAACTAATACAAAAACCACATTTTAAGGAAGAACCGGTCTGATTGAGCGTCTTGAGAACACGAAAACAGGCCGTTTCCACACTTTTTCAGCGGAGAACGGTCTGATAAATGAATGGCCTGAATCAGGAATTACGGCCGCAGGGAACGCGACCGAAGCATAACGGCACGCTAACGACAGATATCAGCCACATTGCTGTTAAGCTTAACCCAGGCATCTCTTATACGGCCTACGTACCTGTCATGAATCTCACTGTTGACCGAACGCTTGTAGTGATAGTTGCCAACTCCGAGCCATAAATCGCCGTCGGCTTTCTCAATCTCCCTTCTGATGAGATACCCCATTACCCAGATATTACGGCACGGACTGTTTTTCATGTCGGACTTATCCAGATCAAACTTCTTTATTTCACCGAGACGCACGTCATTTATCTGAGCGGGACCGCAGTCTTCGGTACCGTTGTTATTCGTCATGCATTTACCTGACACGTCACCTCTCTCAACGTAAAGAATGGAATACAGGAGCTCCTCAGGCAGCTCGAACTGAGATGCGGTCCACTTGACGCAGTGACTGTACGGCTTATACCTCTGCATGATTTTCACATCATAGGCAAAATCACGCCAGTGTCCCTCGCACTTTTTATCGGAGGCTTCGGCATCTTCGGCCGTGAATACGCCCGCCAGAATCAGCACCGGAATTAAAGCCGTCATCATTCTGACTGCCAGACATCCGGTTCTGACAAAAAAATTTCCTTTTACAGTCATTTTCTATTCAACCGCCTCATAAAGTCTGTCCGCCACTTCATGCAGTTCCGCCTCGGAAACAGTAACGGCATAAAGTATTTTCTGATTTACCGGATATGCGGCAATGCCCGCATCAGGATTGACGTTTTCACCGTTACCGGCACTGCCTTCAGCGTTCTGTCCTCCGGCACTGCCGACGGCATCCTTTACCTCTGCGGTTACGCTATTTACATCAGCCCCCGCGGACTCATCATTCTCCACGGTTACCGCAGCCACGGCGGAACTTTCAACATCCCTTCTGGTGGTTCTTGATTTTGCCGATTTTGTTATGTTCGTAACCCCGTGAAACTCGTCCGAACTGTTAAGCGGAGACTTATGGGAAAGCAGCACCTCCCACTCAAACATGTCGGATCTGCTTTCCGACCCCATGCTCACAACAAACGACAGAGGTGAATTTTCCCTGCCCTGAAGATAAACCTTCACATTGGCCATGTTGATCCTGACCGATGAAGGAAGGACCCTTATGCTGTCATGGGATTTATTAAGCTGAACCCTGAATCCGTTGTTTGAGCATTCAGCCTTGGAAATCGGCCACGGCACGCCGGCACCGTCCCTGATTCTGAAAACCAGAACGGAATTATCGTATATTCTGAACATTTTTCCGGGATCATAAACGAAACGATCCCTGATTACCTTTGAGCAGCACTGCTTTCTGCCGGCCGGTACCGAAACCTGAGATGGGGAATCCTGCTTTGGTTCATCATAAACCCCGCCGGCCTCCCGGGACTGAGTAACGCCGGAAGACGATCCGTAGACGGCATTGTAGTCGGTGTACTCACCGGAGGTTCCGTCCTTGCGGTAAATCTTCATTCTCGGAGGATGTCTTGATTCTTCGGCTCTGATGGCCTGCTCCAGAATCTGCTGTTTAGTACGGTAACCGGTAAGATTTTCACCAAGCTCTGGAGGAGGCTCCGGAGCCTCGAAGCCGGCAAATGCAACCGGACATGACAGCATAAAAAAGATCCCTGCGGCGATGCCTGCAACGGACATGCGACGCGGTAAACTCTTTTCAAATGATGCGGAACTCATACCTTTATCCAAACCTGACCGGTAATACGGGGCATCACGAAAACACGCGTCCGTTCAGTCCTGCCGGGAAATACCCTGCCGCAGGATTCTCAGCAACGGCTCCTCAGGCCACCGTATTTACGGTTTTATATTTTTATATTCTCTATGTTCCGGACATTGTGTCTGGAACGCATGTAACTCAATTCAAAAATCAGAGGGTATCCGGTTCTGTTCTCCAGAACTATCCTGATTTTTGCACTGGTGTTTCTGCCCGTAGGCGTGATAATAACGGACGATCTGTCGCTTGATGCCGAAAAACCGCTGTTGGAAACCCTGACGCTTGAAACGGCAAGTGGCTTACCCGTCTGTCTGTCGGTAAAACTCAGAACCGTCTCTCCGCCGGTGTAGACAGGAACGTTCTTGTTTGGCACAAACACATAGTCCGTAACAACTTCCTTCAGCTCCCTGACATTCCCGCCTGCCGAAGATTCGTTATTTCGGCTCCCCGTACCGCCGGCAGTCACGTCATAAACGGCAACGGGCGCCCCCTTTTTCTGATTATCCGTCCTGTAGCTTGTAAGATGCTCTCCAAGCTCCGGAGGAGGCAACGGAGCCTCATAACCGCCGGTGGCATCAGCTTCCGGACATAACAGTGCGACAAAGGAAACAGCCGCAGAAAGCAGCAGAAGCGTTCTAATATTCATTTACCTTTCCCGTAACGGAAGACCACAGACACAAAACCGGACAAAACAAAATCCGTAACACCAGTACGGAGTGAATCATAATATATACACTTTTTTATGACTTATCACAAAACAGGATAAAAAAGTTAGATCCAGATATACTAATTTGCAGTATTTATGGAATTTTATACTGTTCTTTCCGTCTCATGTCATGATCCTAAGTTCATGAATCAGATACGGAAATTCAGTAAAACAAACCTGAATATCCGATTGTTTTTCAGACAACATGTTTTACACGGAGCGTCTCCCAATGCTATTTTTCCAAATGAAGGCACATTATTGTTAATCATATGTGAAAAATTAACATAATACGTTTATAATTCGCTATCGGGAACGGGTTTATCCTCACCGGAAATTATTTGTAATTTACTGTACCCGGCAAATATGAAAAGATAACCTGGTTTTTCCGAAGTCTGACTCATGCTGAACGGCTGAGCAGGACGCAAAGGAACAGTGATTGGTAAACAGATATTCTGAGGGAAACAACATTCCCGAATCACTGACACGGATATTCCGGAAACCGGAGGTCGGTTCTGACTGACGCAATCCGGATATGAATTATTAAAACAGAGGTTTTTACAGTGCTGATTGACATCTACTGTTTAAAAGGGGATCCGCATAAAATTGAGCAGGCGGAAATTGTGGGCTCCCTGATAAAAAAACAGGTTTTCAAATTTGATGACATTCTGGAATTGATTACGAACATCTATCAGGATGTTAATACTCCTTTTCCTTATATTGGCAATGTTGAAGCAAACAGTAAGGGCCTTATAATTCCGTCCGTAGGCAATTTCTTCTTCTGGGTTATTCTGTCTAAAACATCTGACGTTATCGTTCTTGATGACTTCGGTGCCTCATTAACGAGCAACCGCATCACCGTGCTGAACACGATGTGCGCAAAAGCCGCCTCAGACAGAAACAGCATCTGGGAATTTGCCGACAAATGGCAGATGTCTCATCACAAGACCTCCATTGAAAGACTTGTTTCATATTACGTCTATTACGTGGTTAACCACTTCAATGCCGGGGATTACGGGGCATGGCTTATGGCTGACGGCTACTTCGTACAGGCTCCTTTCGACGAGAACCTGAACATGTATCACTATACCGGCATTGACATGAGTGTTCTGAACAACACGTCCCTGCTTTCAGGCAGACTGGAAACTGCATTATTCAACAGCAATCCGGGACACCGCATTAATCCGCTTACACAGCGTAAAATACGTGCCTTCGTAAAAGACTATATGAAAATCAAGAAAATAAATCCCGCAACTGAAGTCAGTGAGGAAGGCTCAGGCCGTAAGAGCGGAAACATGATATCCCTCAGCAGATTTGAAAACCTCAGGAACGATATTATTCAGGGATATTCAAACAGGTAACATCCTATCTGACAGTCTGCCCCGGTTCCTTAAAGACCTGAAGACTCTCTGAAAAACGGGAATTTTAACATCAGGGGCGGATCTGAACGATCACTTCGGCATTCCATAATCACGCAGATTATAAATCCTCCGTGTCAGCCTCATCATAATCTCATGCACTGCGCTGTTCAAGATTCCGCACCCTCGCCGCCGACATCCGGATTTCACAGGTTCAGGATACGGAAGAACTATTAACTGCGAATACTTGAAAAACTATCTCTTGAGACGTGATCTTACTGCTCGGCAGGCCTTATCGGTGACAACAACCTCTTTGATAACCTTATCCGTTTTGTCTTCCAGATAAACGTAACGCAGTTCATTGATTCGCGGCAGGATCCACTTGCCGTACGTGTCTATTGAACAGGTTCTGTCTATGCGTCCGGCAACAAAGTCAGCCTGTTTTACCCTGCCGGTATATTCGGATGGAACTGAAAAAAGAACCATCAGAGAAGCATCATCCGTTGCAGTCATTACGGGATGGCCTTCAGGAGCATCGAATTTCTCTCCTATGCGCTTAAGTGCGAACGGAGCAAAACGCTTCTTCAGATATTCGGCACTGAGAGGTCCTTCAGGTTCAGCCTCATAGGCATAAATGAACTCATCATCCTGTCTGAGACTCTCATGGGAGAGAACGGACTTTTCGACCAGAAGAGGTTCCTTTCCGGTACACTTCAGATAATCCAGAGAAACTTCGGAATAATCCCTGTCGTCATGATAAAAGACCAGAACAATCCTGTCCAGGCGATGCAGAATACCTTCATTGAGAGCTATGCGGCAGAACAGATTCAGGGTCTTGTTATCTTCGGGAGTTCCGTCAAAATCCATGGGACCGATGGCATCTGCGGTTCCGATGTCATAAACCAGAACCGGTCCCTTCTTATCAAGTCTTACGGTTCTAAGGGTAATATACGGGCTTAATTCCTGAGGCAGCTCATAAGTATTGTAGAAATATGGCAGATACATCTCGGAAAGATAATCCCTGGTGTAAAGATTAGGATTCTCAAAATTCTCCTGCTGTCTTCTCTTAAGGATGTCATAGATGGTACGGCTGTCTGCAGATTCTGCAGAAGATGCGGATGAATCACCCGCAGTACCGTCGGATGGCTGCGCCTTACTGCTTACAGCTGACTGTTCCCTGTCATTTACGGACGAATCCTTCTCGCCCTCAGTCATTCCGTCAGGAACAGAGGTTTCCGCAGGCTGTTCCGGCACTGCCGGCTGCTTTGCCTTTTCCTCTGCGGCAGGCGTCTTTATATCCCGATCCTCACGTTCCGTTTTATTCTGTTCGGACTCTTTCACGGAAACGGTGCTGTCTGCGGCTTCCGCACTTTTAACTTCCGTTTTCCGCGGTTCTTCAGAATTCTTATCCGAAACGGATGACGGCATGCCGGCGTCCTCAGCCTGCACGTCACTTTCAGACGGAACGTTCTCCGGTTCAGCCTTCACCGAACCGTCGGAGACTTTCGTTTCAGCAGCCTCATCCGTCTTTACCTCTAACTGCTCCGCATCATCCAGGACAACGGCTGACGGAGAAGCATTTTCAGATGTCTGGTTAACTGCCGCAGCATCGTCTGTTACTGAAGAGGTCTCCTCAGAATTCACGACATCAGCCTTTGCTGAAGCGGCATCGTCTCCTTCAGACTGTTCCTGCGTGCTGTTACGGACGGAAGCCGCTTCTGCCGGAGGAACTGAACCTTTACCCGCGGCAGCGGCATTTCTGGTCTTCTGTGAGTTTGAAAGTAATGAATCTCCGGATTCATCATAATAGGAGGAATCCACCGTAACCATGTCGGTCAGTTCGGCATCAAGTGACGGAGCCTCAGCCAGCTGTTCTTCAACGGCGGCGGCCATGCCGCAGCTTAGGGATACACCGAGTATAAAACCGGTTTTCATTACTTTTTTAAACATTAATCAGTCCTTGTGAGTCTGACACATCAGCGGTGTTACGGAATACTTTTTGTAAAGATCTCCGTAAACTGTATATGCCTCAATACTCAGGCTTTTAATTCTGTGAAGGTTGTGTTTCCCGGTCACAACACTCCGACAGTACCTTGTTTTGGCATTATTATAATATTCCGCCTCCATTCTCTTTTTAACGGAAGAAGGCATAAACTGATAAACTTCAGCTATTATCATGTGTGCCGTTACATCCCCCTCGTCGGAAAACGTCACGTTATCCACGGTTCCGAGCTTCAGATCGTACGGCAGATTCTTTTCCAGAGTCTTTCCGTACATGGCCTGAAGTTCCTTTCCGGTCATGTAGCCCTTCCCTGAGGGAATCCCCGGCAGAGCTTCCTCCCCGGACCTGATTACGGTTATTCCCGTTTCAGGATCCCTGAAGGTAACATTATTACCTCCGGCATGAACAGCAGCAGGGATTAAGAGCACCGCCGTAAACGGAATCAGGGCTTTTATTCCGGAAAAGCAGGCACACGTTTTTTTCATTGAAAACATAACTCCATCATGTATTCGCATAACCGGAAACATTCGTTACGGCCATGCGCCACGGCTGTGAAAAATTTTAAACAAAACTTATTTCTTTAGCAATAAACATTACCAAAAAATGCATAAAGTTAGCTAATACCGCGGGATTCATGCGATTTTTCCGCCGAAGAAAACCGACAGAACCGTTTGGGAAATGTTCATCATTTAAGACACCTCACACTGCGTATTGTTCCGCATCAGTCATACATTATGCCTGAACAGCTGTCGCCGTCTATTTCAAGTTCCGCAAAATCCCTGCCGTCAACGGTATAAATCAGCCGGTATGAATCAACAATCGTCAGAATCCGCTCCCTGATGAACCGGCTTCCGCACATATGCATGTAAACTTCATCGGGATTCTGCGACTCTGCAAATTCCGGAGTCAGATCAAAATGCATGTTGAGAGTACTGCCCGGACCTGCAGTCACGTCCTTAAGCACTACTCCGTCACCTGCCCGGAACGGAAAACTTATCCCCCTTTCGGCAAGCAGTTCGGGAATAACCCTGCGTCTCAGGTGATACTCGGTATAGTGGCCGTTACTCTGGTAGAGGGCCGGCTCGGTGAATCTGCTGAACCACATGTCCTCGACATACGGAAAAATACACTTATACGTGAGCCACAGCAGTGCCAAGGCAATGATGCATGAGGTAAGCAGGAAGAATTTTCTTTCAGCGGGATCCGGAGAGCCTTTTTTTCTGCCGGAAGTTTTTCCGGACTTAGGCCTTTCACCGGAAACAGCGGCTGACGGGGAGACCGACTCATCATCTTTCTTTTCGTCACCGTTCTCATTTTCCGTAAAATCACCTCCGGCTGCGGGATTTTTCCGCGAACGTTTCCTGACTCCGGCCCCGGCATTGACATTACGCCCGTCCGGGGACTGCGCGTCGGCACTGTCCTTTTCTGAAGACTCGCTCCCGCCTAACTGCTTTCCGGAGACGGTTGCCGGTTCATTTGGTGTCCCTGTTCCGGAGTCAGGAGCAATTCCGATTTCACCGGCACTTACTCTGGTAACTCCGGAAATAGTCTCCAAATCAGCATCGGGAAAAGGCGCGGCAGGCGTCACTTCAAAAGCATTGCAGTCATCTGATGCTTCCCTGGCAAAAGAGCCGGACAGGTCATCCCCTCGGGATGTCTTACGGAATTCCCGAGTTCGGGGATTATCCCCTGACACAAAATCTGTTCTGTCGGTATTTTTCTTTTTTCGGGACATATGGGGTTCTCGGAATTCTGTCGGACGTACTTATGAAACCAAAAAACTAAGGAGTAAACACACCGCTGTCGTCATTACCGTCATCGGCACTGCGAACGGAGCTTTCATGTTCTTTTGCCGGTCCTTCAGCCACGTTTTTTTCTTCCTGTTCACCATCCTTGTTTTTCGGAGAATGCATGCCAGGAATAAAAGAATCATCAAACGGACCGCGACCTTCTATTCCGTTAACCTTAATATGCTCAACGCTGCCGTTATCTCCGTTGTTTTTCATGTTCTCCTTTACAGACACGATAAGGTTGCTGCGGAAATCACTGAGTGCGAGATACACGTAGACAAGAGGCAGAAGAATGGTCATGGAATTCGTCAGGGCATGGTGCACCTGAGGATTATCCATGAAAAACACACTGATTACCAGCATGGCAAGAGGCAGTGTGTTGGCATAGGTATTGAGTCTCAGCAGGGCATCTCTCGGCAGACTTATTTTTACGACAATCTCCACGAAGAGACTCAGAAGTGAGGTTATGCCTATCATGATGCACTGTCTGAGCAGAACCGCGAAATAAAGCACCATGACCACGATGCCGAAATACACAATCATCATTTTTGAAACAAAGCTTTCTATGAGCCCGGCAACGGTAACCGTTGTATCATCCGAAGATGTCAGCAGACGGTAATTCATGCACACGGCATTCTCAAAACCGTTAAGACCGAAGCAGAAGCTGTTGGAATAAACGGTAACTACCGGCAGAAGCTGATTGGATGCCATTTCATCCACCTCAAATACCGGAGGCTCCTCGTCCTGAAAGTACATTCTTTCCGGATATACGGCAAGAAGATTCTTTCCGTTCTCGTAGTGATACAGGACATAGGGACTGCCGGATTTATCCTTCTGCCAGAAATCAGACTTGCCGTCTTCAGGCACTGATATCATTCCGTCACTGTAATCAAAAGCCGGAACCTTCTCAGCCATCGGCAGAAGGTCATTCTGAAAATAGCCGTGAAAATGCATGACGATGCCGATTGTTATCAGCACTGCCGCGAGACCGGAACTTCTTAAAAGATGTCCCTGACCGAATCCCCTGAAGTAACAGATTACGGGAATGTAGAATTTTCTGGAGAAAATCGCCAGTATCGGAAATATAAAAAGTTTTTTTAAAAATTTCTGCATTATATTATTCCGCGGATATAAAAAAGCCACGGGCGTGATCATCTGCTCCGGCGGCACGGAAACAAGGGCGGACACGGTGCGTCAGCCCGGTGTAAATCAGAGTCATTCTATCATAAGTTTACGTTTTTCAACAGATTGAGGGGTTCCGGAACCGGAAGCCGGCGTCATGTTTTATGCTTCCGCACGGTCTTTCGGACCGTATCTCCCTTTTTGACCTTTCCGGATTTTTTAACCTTTTTATCATTTTGAGGTACGGAACCTCCGGCCGGTGCGTTATCAGCGTTCGTATTTACGGAGACACGGTCTCCGCTTCCGGAAACCGGCGGAATTGAGGAAACTGTTGCGTTATTGTTCCGTTCAGCATTACCGTCTTTTATCCTGTTCTCTTCCGAACTGACGCCGTCACGCCGTTCCGTCATGTTCTCCTCGGCATTCTGAACCTTTTCTCCGACAGCTTTTTCCGAAACGGAAGAAGCATTCTCTCCTTCATCCGGGGATGCAGGTCCACTTTCCTTTTCACTTACGCTCAGATTCTCTGCCGGAGGAACCCTGCTGCTGAGATCATCATAGGCAAAACAGGCTTCGGTATTTCCCAGATCACATCCCGCTCCGTAAAAGCCCTTTGACGTGTCGGCATTCTGAGGTACCCCGTTCCCCCTTTCATACATGACGCCTATGTTATAACAGGCATCACCATCCTTCAGAGAGCAGCCCAGAGTCAGATATTTTATGGCAAGTGCCGGATCAACCTCGACATTCTTGCCGTTAAGATAGATGATTCCGGCTCCGGTACAACCCTGAGGATAACCCAGTTCGCAGGACTTCATCACATACTCCCGTGATCTGTCATAGTCCTGAGGCACACCGCGTCCGCTGTAATATGCGACTCCAAGGTAAAAGCAGG
Organism: Ruminobacter sp.; assembly: GCA_017940385.1. Taxonomy (GTDB): domain Bacteria; phylum Pseudomonadota; class Gammaproteobacteria; order Enterobacterales; family Succinivibrionaceae; genus Ruminobacter. The sequence continues at coordinate 30,452 of JAGAYS010000028.1, forward strand.
AGGCGCCGTCATTCATGCGGCAGGCCACGTCATAGTATTTATCGGCAAGAACCACGTCAAGTTCCCTGCCAATCCCCCTGTCGAATATTTCACCGACTGCACGACAGCCTTCGGCGAAATCAAGGGAACAGGACTGCTGTGCGTATCTGTACGCATCATCCGTCACCGATTCATCAGTCTCACCTGATGAATTCATGTACACGGAGGCCAGCCTGAAACAGCCCTCACCGTTGTCCCTGTCGCATGCCATGAGAAAATACTTCTCCGCCGCCAAAACGTCAGGAGACACGTCGATACCGTCCTGATAGATACGCCCCAGTCTTACGCAGCCGTCAGCGTTACCGTAATTGCATGCAAGCCAGAAAAAACGTCTGGCCTCTTTTCTGTTAACGGCAAGATGCTCGCCGGAATAGTAAATGATTCCCAGATCATTACATCCGTCACCGTCTCTGAGTTCACATGATTTCTGGAGATACAGCGATGACAGTTCCATGTTATGCATCATATTAACGTTATCCCCGACGTAATATGATTCATTCCCCATAATTTCACCGAGAATGTGACATGAATGGCCGTGATTCAGCCTGCACGCCCTGCTGTAGAGAACGACTGCCTCACGGAAATCCTGATTCTCAGTTCCGTGAAAGCGGATCTCCGCAAGATTAAAACAGCCGTTACCAAATCCAAGATCACAGCTTTTTCTGAAAAACTCTCCCGCCTCATTCTGAGCTTCACCGTTCTTTACCATAATCTCACCCACCCGGTTACAGCCGCTGCCGTGCTTCAGCGTACAGCTTTTATGGTAAAGAACGAAAGCCTTGTCACTCATTTTCCGTTCCTCAAGCATGCCGGCAAGAAAGAAGCATGATGAGGCGTTGTCACCGTAACAGCCGCGGGCAAATATATCCATGGCCGCCGCGTCATCCGGCGGCAGTACAAAACCTTCCCGCAGAACATGTCCCAGATCGTTGCATGCCTCCTGATTTTTCATACGGCAGGCCTGATGGATCATCCTGAGAGAATTTCGGTGGTCGCCGAACTGATCTCTGTAGATTAATCCCAGCCTTCTGCAGGAATCGCTGATACCGTTCCTGCATCCTGCCCGAAACATTTCCACGGCCTTGTAATAATTGGCAGGAACGTCACCTCCGACCCAAATTTCCCCAGCCCGGTTACAGGATGCTGAATCTCCGAGAACACAGCCTTTTCCGTAATAATCAGCGGCCTCCGCATGATATCCCTGGTGCTCCTTCTTACTTCCGGCACTGAAACATGACGAACCGTCACCGAAAAGACAAAGACCGCCGTCGCAGCCGGACAAAACCAGTGACACCACGGATATTGCCGCCATGCGAAACATGTTATGCATTGCAGTCTTTAATTCAGTCATGATCATGTCTCTTCAGTTTATCCTTTTTACGGACTGGACGTTCGGGATCCGATTCCCGGACGGACAGGGCAATTCCTTCTTCCGGAAACGGTTAAAATCAGGACTTCAGAAAATAAGATCCTTATTTCATGTTAACACAGATGTGAAGCGGCAACGCCCCGTATGGGAACAGTCCGTTTAAAAATTTGAAATACATGTTCAATTTTTCATCAAAAAGCACCTTTGACCATGATTATCACTGAGCCGCAAATATTGGCAGAACATGCGTAAAAGATTCAGTAATACGGTGACCATACTCAGTGAATGAATTGTCTCGTCTCGCTGACGAAACAGTGTAAGCCGGCTGCAAAAACATCATGTTTTCATCCGTTCCGGAAATAACGATACCGGTGTCAGAAGATGAAAAAGGCACCGCCACGGCGGGTGACGGTGCCTTTCATCCTATTGTGACCGGAACGGCTAAGCTGTGATTTCCGCTGCCTTATGACCTGTCTTTGCATACACCAGTGCATCATCAAGATTCTTTTCAAAATCTACTTCAGGATGCTTCTGGGCAAACTTGGACTTAACCATGGTCTTCATAGGCTGGAACTGAACGGAAGTAATGATGAGCTTGACACCCTTCTTCTGCATTTCGTTACAGAACTGTTCCAGACAGTGAGATCCACCTGCATCCAGCATGTTTACGCCGCTGAAATCAAGAATAAGCCCCTTTTCACTGAGAAGTTCATGCCTTAAATTACGGAACACCTTCTCAGCTGAAGCGAAAAACAGCGGACCGGCAATGCCGTATGCCCCGAAATCACTGTTAAGCTGATCGGCAACATTCTTGTGAACAGTCAGATCATGAACCCTGGTCATTCTTGCCATGTCTCTCATGAAGATGATTGAAGCCATGATTATACCGAAGCTGATAGCAACTACCATGTCAAACACGACGGTACAGAAGATACAGCAGAACATGATGAGAACGTCAGTTCTTGGTGCGGTTTTCGCAAGGTTAACCACCTTACGCCATTCACTCATGTTGTAGGCAACAAGAAGAAGCAGCGCACTCATGGCTGCAAGAGGCAGTATTGAGAGAACAGGAGCCAGAGCCAGAATTGCTATAAGAACGGTAACGGCATGTCCCACTGCAGCAATCGGTGAAGTTCCGCCGGCCTTAACGTTGGCAGCACTTCTTGCTATTGCCGCAGTTGAAGTGATACCGCCAAGGAACGGAGCAATAATGTTACCAAGTCCCTGACCGAAGAGTTCTCCGTTGGAATGATGTCTGGTATTTGTCATTCCGTCGAGAACAACGGCACAGAGAAGTGATTCGATGGCACCGAGTACGGCCATTGAGAATGCAGCAACGATAAGAGCCTGAATGGTGGCAAAATCCCAGGTAAGGGATCCGCCGTTAGGTCCAGGCAGATTCCACGGAAGCAGGAAATGAGGCATAAACGGAGGAATACCGTTACCTATCGTTCCATCAGGATTAGTATAGTGGAATCTTGAACCGATGGTGGCAATGGTCTGATCACAGTATGTGGTAAGAACCCAGGCAACGGCGGTTCCCACAACAACGGCAGGAAGATGAGCCGGGAACTTAATCTTAAGCTTTGACCACAGCACAAGAACAGCCAGTGTTGAAACACCCACCACTACATCACCCCACTTAGCGGTGGAGATCTTGGAACCAAGCTCTATCAGCTTGTCAATAAAGCTTTCAGGCATTGACGCTATGTCCAGACCAAGGAAATCCTTAACCTGAAGCACCGCAATTACTATGCCGATACCCATGGTAAAACCGAGTGTTACCTCAATAGGGATGAACTGAATAAGTCTGCCGAGACGTCCCGCAGCCATTATCAGCAGGAAAAAACCGCAGAGAACACTTGCCACACATAGCCCCGCAGGACCATAAGCCTGAGCTACAGGATACAGAATTACCACGAAGGCGGCGGTAGGACCGGAAATACTGAATCTGGAACCGCCGGTCAGGGCTATTACAATACCTGCCACCAGAGAGGTGTAAAGACCGTATTCCGGACTTACGCCACTCGCTATGGCAAGGGCCATTGAAAGAGGGATGGCTATGATACCTACCACGATACCCGCTATCAGATCCTTCAGCAGTCTCGCCCTGGTATACGGCTCTTTAATCATTGAATCCCTGACGGCACTGCCAAAATGAAATATGGAGTGACGCACAGATACGATTTTTCTTTTGGTTCTAATCTTAACCATGATATTCACTAACTGTTTAACTGAGGAAGAACTATTTTTAATGTACTGATCAAGATTCCAGAGACTATCTGATAGCATAGACATATGTTAGGAGACAGGACAGGATCCTGAGAGTGAGCAATTATACAATAATTTAAATTAATATTGTAATTTTATGATGCATGTAACAAAATTTTAAAAAGAAAAGTTTCCATGAGCCGGTGCCGTCATTCATCTCAACACCGATGAATTCAAATGTATCGCTGAAAAAGGAAGCAGAAGAACAGGTCAACACCTACAAAACCGCACCGTAATTCAGGTACAACCCGGTAAAAGTCATTGCCGGATTGGAATGCGTGTATTGCGGACAGCTGTTTGAGCAATTACAAATTTTGCAACAGTTCTTCAACATTTAAAACCCGGAAGCAGGCTCATGAGCACTTGTTAACCGCTATTTTGGAGCCATCAGAATCCTATACCAAACCGGCCTTCTCAGCGCCCCATTCTTCAGATACAGGCTCTTCTTTATTTAATTTATGAAAGTTCAGCTTTCAGACTTCATTCACCGCTTCTGTCCAGCCGGTGTCTTATCGCCAGAATCTGGGCACAGACATCAGTCATTTTGTTTTTAAGCTTTTTTATCCTGCTTCTGCAGGAAAATGCGTTATACAGATTGTTCACCCAGAAAAACTCATACAGTACGATAAGTCTGTCAAAATTGGTAAGACATACCAGAAATTCCTTTTCCATCGGACTTTTTACCGCCATCCGACGCCTGAACCCGGAAGACAGGGAGACATTCTCAAGCAGGGAATCCAGCCTGCGATCAGCAATCTTTTTTCTTACGGAACAGAGTTCCGCATAAAACTCCCTGCTGGTGTGTGTGATTCTGTAAAGACCGTCCCTTACCGAAACGAACTCATTTTCACTGAGGCTGTCCTGTCTGAAAAATAACAGGACCGAGAGTCTGTGAATGCTCCACATGGTTCCGGAAAGCATTCTGCCGGCAATATTCGAGGCTTCCGCCGACAGCAGCACCAGTTCATAATACTGTCTCAGACCGCCTCTCACCGGACCGCCGGAATATGAGCCCCTGTTTTTCCCTTTTGCTGAGATTACTGCCTCACGGGTTACGCTTATTCCCCCGTCTTCCGACTCCGGCAGTTCATGTGCGGACAGTTCCGCAATTTCCTTTACATCGTTATCGTTTCTTTCATCAGTCACCGTTTTGCCCTCCCGTCGGCAGTCATACTCATCGTATTAAGCCTGACACAGGGATTTGCGTCGTTTATGCCATAAAACATTAATTAAACGTCATACTGCCCAAAGATCACATTGTCAGACCGAAACAGGTATGTTGGAACCTCATCCGAATACGGAGTGAGATATAATGCCAGCAGATAATTAATTTCGCGCGGATACATTCATCGGTTCCGCTTTCAGCCCCCAGCAGTCTCAAAGTATTTCATCCGGAAAGCCGTGCCCGTGCGAATCACTTTTTGTTTTTTCCAAAGCAGCAGGATACAACTATGTTTTTAGCCCCTATAATCATGGCAGCAGCTCTTACGGGAACTCCGGCTGACTGGGCCGGCGTAACCCGTCCGGCAGGACAGGAGGCCCAGCCTATCGGAGAATATTCAAACGGATGTATTTCGGGAGCCGTAAGTGCGGATCTGAAAAATCCGTACTATCAGGTAATCAGACAGCAGAATCGGCGTTTCTACGGTCACCCGATTCTTGTGGAATACCTTAACGATCTTGCCGTCAGGGCGCATGACTCAGGACTCCCGATTCTTCTCGTAGGAGACATGGCCATGCCCCGCGGCGGCCGCTTCATCCGCGGTCACGCAAGCCATCAGTCAGGACTGGACGCTGACATATGGTTCAGAATGGTTAAAAGGCCTCTGAGCAAAAGCGGACTGCAGACTCCATGGGCGCTTACCATAGTCAAGGACAATTTCCTGGAAACGAACTCTCATTACACCAGAGACACCTACACCCTCATAAAACTTGCAGCCTCCGATGACCGCGTATCCCGTATCTTCGTGCATCCGGCAATTAAGAACCGGATTTGTCAGGATACTCCGGAAAACGATCGCGCATGGGTACGCAAGCTCCGCCCATGGTGGGGACACACTGCGCACATGCACGTAAGACTTGAATGCCCTGCCGGAGCCCTGTACTGCGTAAAACAGCCGGCAGTGGCAGAAGGTGACGGCTGCGGAGCCGAACTGGAAAGCTGGCTGGAGGATATAAGACATCCTAAGAAGAAAAAGGAAAAGCCGCAGAAGCCTGTTAAAAAGACAGTTCCGGAACGGTGCGTGGATCTGCTGAACATCAAATAAAGGCTTGCCCCCATAAAAAGCGTGGCTTCACGGAATTGTTTGAAGACCTGGTGAGGTTCGGATCCAATCAGTGTAAAGCCCCCTTAAAATTGTAGTAAAGCCAAAAACAACAGAGACCGAATCCAATGTCAGGATTCGGTCTCTCATTATCTACAAAACACCTGAACAGCGCTGTCGGGCCGTTTCGTTACATGATTAGTCGAACAGAATAGGCATTCTCTTCTTCAGATAACGTGCCAGCTGTTCACTCTTGATGGAAATCTGCAGATGAGTGGCAGATTCATCCACGGTCCAGTCAAGAAGCCTAATCATGTCGAATGACAGATCCTGTTCTCTTATGGTGTTCTTAATGGCAGGAGAAAGGTCAACAATGTATTCCTTGGCATTGTACTCACTCTTTGTAACGCTTATGTCCGGAATTGCCCTGTTGATTGCGGAAATTTCCAGACCTGTTACCATCATGCCGATTCTTATCATGTTACGGATAAACCATGAGGTATCAGGCATTTCCCATGAATTAAGAACAAATGCCAGCTTGAAATTATCCTTATTGACGATAATGTCGCTTACGGAGAGATTCAGAATGATCCTGCCAAGCTTTACATGATTGGCGATAAGCTTAAGCCTGTTGATGCTGGAAGTTGAAACCTGCAGACTGTCCAGCACCTTTGGAATTCTAATGTCAGACACATATTCATTGACCAGATCGGTAGGAATCACAAAGCGTCCGAAAACCATATCCTCAAAGCGCTGTGCACGCCAGATCTCCTTACCCAGCTTCTTAAGATCACTGAATTCGGCACTAACCTGTGACTGTGCATCCTTTACCCTCAATTCATAGCGTTTATGAATACCGTCAACCACGCTGGAATCGAACATGGTTCCGTTATTGGGATTGTAGTATTTCTCTGACATTTAATCCTCTTAATTTTTTATTTTCCGGCCGCTGTTCTTATTTTATGGTGAGTTCCGATCATATTCCCTCCGGTATGTCCGAAACTGAGCGCGGCCAATTCAACATAACTGAGCTAATTATACTCTATCTGCCTTATTTTTGTAAAAACCAACACAAGCTCTGAGCAATGATTGTGGGCTTTCTCATGATTGTGGTACCTGTCCGCACAAAATATATCACAAAATATCTGCTGAAATGAAAACAAAACACGGCATGAATAAGTTCAATCTTCTTACTGCAGGCATCGCCGGGAAACAAAAAACTCCGACCGTCTTATCTGACTGTCGGAGTTGGATCGGTTTAGCCGTTAATTACCGGAACATTAGAGCATGTGAGCTCTTAATTCTTCACCGCTTAACTGGCTTAAGTATGATGGAGCAACATCAAATACGGTGAGACAGCCGGTCTTGCCTTCAGCGTGTAATCTGTAAGATGCACGGGCATAGGCAACGAGTACGCTTGAAGTAAATTCAGGATTTGAATCAAGCTTTAAGCTGTATTCGATAACGTGGGTCTTGTCACCAGTAGAGCCTGAACGGATTACGAAACCGCCGTGAGCAATACCGCTGTGATCTCTTACGAATTCTTCTTCAGAAATGAAGTGAACGATGGTGTCGTAGTCAGCGAAGTAGTTTGGCATGGTCTTAATTTCGTTTTCAACGTAAGCTGCATCAGCACCTTCGTTAAGAACTACGAAACATTCACGTAAATGCTTCTGACGGGTGGTTAATTCAGGATTTGAACCGCTACGTACTGCTGCTAAAGCTTCTTCCTTAGGAATGGTGTACTGCTTGGCATTCTTAACGCCCTTGATTCTTCTTACTGCATCAGAGTGTCCCTGGCTTACACCCTTACCCCAGAAAGTGTAATCCTTGCCGTTTGGAAGGATTGCATTTGCATAGGCACGGTTTAATGAGAATAAACCCGGATCCCAACCTACTGAAATCATACCGAGTGTACCGTTGGCACGGGCAGCCGCGTCAACATTGGCAAAGTGTTCAGGAATACGTGCGTGAGTATCGAAACTGTCGATTACATTGAATAACTTAGCAAGTTCAGGTGTCTGCTGAGGTAAATCGGTAGCACTGCCGCCACAGATAATCATAACATCAATCTTGTCCTTCCATTCAGCAACCTGAGAAGCGCTTACAACCGGAGCACCGCAGGCAACCTGTACGGATGAAGGATCTCTGCGTGTGAATACGGCAGCGATTTCCATATCAGGATTTAACTTAACAGCCTTTTCGATACCTCTGCCGAGATTACCATAACCATAGATACCAAGTCTTATCATTTTTGACTCCTTACTTTCGTCAGTTTTTGTAAATTTGAAATGACTCTTAACTAAACATGCGGATATTTTAGCTCATTATTTCCGATTAGAAACTAAAAAATATCAATAAAATCAAATATTTTTTCGGTTTTCACTGTTTTTGTGCATTAAAAAAAATCAATTAGCCATAACTAACAAAAAGCGTGCAGAATCCTGTCTTTTTCGTGCATCTTTTTCGTGCATCTTTTTCGCTCATCTTTTTCATGCATCTTTTTTGAGCTTCTTTTTTGCGGATTTTTCCGTTTTTTTTATTTTTTTTGCTTTTTTGACACCTTTTTACGATGTTTTTACCGAATATATGGAGGATATAATGATTCTTTATTGAACATTCGCTGCACTTTTAATGATCCTGCTCCGAATACACAAAGACATGGCTCAGCTGATGGTGCTTAATCTCTCAATGGAGAAAACACGGAACCGTTTTATCTGCCTGATATCCATGATTATGCCTACCGGCATAAATACATCTCTTACTGTGAACGGGTGGAAAGCTGTCCGGACCGGAAGTTTCTGGAGTGGCGCGAACTGCACATGACAGGCACACAAAAAACCGGAATGCGGTAAAACGGCATTCCGGTTAATACACATCCCTTACGAGAGTCTCACGCAGGACAATTTTTCTGCTCCGCTATTCAATGATGAACAGGTCGGAAGAGCTGTCGGCAGATGGAGCTGATGAGGCAGCAGGGGCAGACTCAAGCGTCACGTTTTCCTCAATCAGGTCATATACCGGTTTGGCCTGACGGGTACCTGGTGAGGCGGCAGCTGAGGATTGAGTTCCGGAGTTCATGGTCACAGGCTGTTCCATTATTGAATTATCTTCGTAGAATGCAGGGCTTTCAGAAGCACCCGGTGCCGCATTATTAGACGCGCCTGACGAAGATGAGGATGCGGCAGCTGCGTCACCGTTTACAACGTTGGCTGTTCCCTTGTCTTCCATGTATTCAAAAATCTTAACCACCTTCTTAACTCCGTCAATGCCTCTTGCAACATTTACGGCACGGTTGGCTTCGCTGTGATTTACCACACCGATAAGATATACCACCCTGTTTTCGGTGATAACCTTGAATCTTCCGGAATTAATCTGCTGACCGAAAAGAAGCTGGGTCTTTACCTTGGTGGTGATCCATGTATCGGTGGAACGTTCTGACATTCCAAGAGGTTCAATCATTTCGATTCTGTTAATGACATTCTTGACTTCAGGAATACCCTTTACCCTGGTTACGATATATTCGATGTACTCCTTGTCACGGCACTGACCGGTAAGCAGAACATTTCCGTTAACGGAAGTGGCATCAAGCTTGGATGCTTCATAGATTTCTCGGTTGTTTGAAAGGTATTTGCTGGCCTTGAGTTCAATACCTTCATCGTCCACCATTGTTCCGACGGTTCTGCCGTCAGCCGCAACCACGGCACCGGCACCGATGGCACTGCCTGCCAGAATGGCTGTACAGCCGGTTGTAGTCATTACTGAAAATGCTCCGAGCATAAGCAGAGAAGCAAATCTGTTCATATAAATCCCCCTCAAACAAACTGATAAGTTTTATCCTGACCGGTTCTGCCGTCACGGCAAAACATACACTCTCACTGCCTGAGAGTCATAAAGATATAGATAATTATAAAAACAATCGGTTCAGATAATTTTACGGGACTCTACCATACTGTGAGTTATTTCGCAATAAACGCAGGTCACAGTGCCTCGAGGACTGAACCTGCGTCAATTTTTAAGAAGTAAACATCATCGCCGTCCGGCGGAAAAAGCCTTTAGAATTATCATTCCGGAACATGCAACATAAAGGGCAGACTAACGTCTGCCCTTTATCAATGCCTTCACTGAAGAAGGCTCTGATGCTTATATGCTCTACTGTCTGCAGGTGCGCTTGGCATATTCGTATGCCTTCTCCAGATAGTCATTTGAGATCTGGATCCTGCTTACCATGGTTGCGGCATCAGCCATACCGTAGTCACGTGCACCGTAGAGCAGCCAGCCGTATCCCATCTCGGAATTTCCGACAGCCGGATAATACGTCGTAGCCAGAAACATTATTGACTCTCTGTGACCGTGGCATGCATTCTCGGTAAGAAGAGGTAAAACCTGAGACTTAAGCTCATCAGGAAGGGTTTTACTGTTCATGAAGAGCTGCGCCTCAAGATACCTTGCATCGGTACTTCCCTTTGCAACGGCCTTGTCATACCATTCTGAAGCATAAACATCGTTCTTCTGCACACCCTGACCGCGTTCATACATGATACCAAGGAAAGTCTGAGCATAGCTGCTGGACTTGGAAATCTTCATAAAGGTCTTCAATGCATCCTCGTAACGTCCCTGGGTATAATACAGGCGTCCGAGATTTTCAGTACCGATTACATGTTCCTTTTCCGCGGCCTCGGCAAAATACTTCTCTGCCTCAGCATAGTTGTGCATTTCGTAGTATATGTCACCTATGCGTGCGGCGGCCTCCGCGGCATTAATGTCATCGGTTGACGCCACGGTCTTGTACCAGTTGAGTGCGTTCTCAAGATCTCCCAGCTCGTCATAGGCGCTGGCAAGAGGGAATTGGGCTTCGCTGACACCGTTTGTCGCCGCCTTTTTAAGGTAGGTGACGGATTCATTCACGTCCCTGGTTACACCAAGTCCGTAGAACAGCAGCTCGCCATACTGATATGAAGCCAGCGGATGATCCTTCTTGGCCAGCTGTTCATAAATCACCGGAGCGTCATTCTCGTTTGCTGAAGGAGCACGTCCCTCCTGAATCATTCTGGCCTTTCTGTAAAGAGCGTCGTCATTACCGGCCTCAGCTGCCTGACACAGATACTGATATGCGAGTTCATTATCACGTTTGGTTCCCACACCGTCGGCATACATGATGCCGATAAGATAGGCAGCCTCATCATCAGAAGGAGAAACCTCTATTGCCCTTCTTGCAAAGCTGAAGGCCTCATTCTCATCCTTGTTGACCCCGACACCATCGAGATAAATTCTGGCGAGAGCGGAAAGGGCACGCGTATTTCCGTAGTTCTGAGCAATGCGGACATAATGCACTGCCTCCTTTTCGTTCCTGCTCTGACCGAAGAGTCCCTGTGAATAGATCTCATAGAGCATGTAGGCGGCATCAGGATAGTTGGTCATTCTTACGAAATCCTTCATCTTTACAATTCCCGCAGCGGAAATCTCCGGTGAGGAATTCATTACCTGAATCTTCAGTTCAAGGAACTGTGCTTCAAGATCACGCTCACTTGAGGAATATTTTCTGACAAGATTTCTGGCTTTATCCAGATTAGGCAGAGTACCCCATCCGCTGATAAAACACTTGGCGAGAAGGATATCGGAATCCCTGCCCGGATTGTCATGCTGTTCCTGATAAATCAGGCGGAACACATTCTCCCTGTTTGCAACAGGAACAAGATTTTCCATGTAAATCTTGGCCAAAGGCAGACGGGCACGAAAATCCTTATTCTTAACGGCCAGCTCATAGTTAACGACGGCCTTTTCATAATCCTTGTTCTTAAAATAATATTCGCCGAGAGGATAGTAGGTTCTGACGTTATTGGTCTTTGCAGCCTTGCTCAGGAGTTCTGCTCCGCGCTCAGCATTCTCCTTGTTCAGATTATCGCCGATAAGATAAACACCATTGATGACGTTATAGTCCACCGGATGATCCTTTTTGAACTTTTCGGCATATGTTCTGGCACCGGCAATATTGTTGTTTGTCAGTTCATGGTAAGCCATGTACACTGCCGCATCAGATGAACCGGCATCAACAGCTGCCTTATACATGTCAATCAACTGTTCCTGCGTAACTTCACCGCTGGTTTCAGCTACTTTGCATTTCATGAACAACTCGTCCGGATCGTCACCGCATCCGCACATACCAAGACAAATAGACATTCCCACAGCTAAACACAACTTATTCACTGGATGTATCCTCAACTAATATTTTTTAATTATTATATGTAACGTTTTATTAATCAGTCCAAAATAATATTACCGAATAATTATACAAAAAAATCAGTCAATACGCCCAAAAGACGCCGTATTTGTGCTGATTATGACGCATGGATACTGTTTCCGCCTTAAAACAGGGTTATTCGTTGTTAAAAAAGCGGAAACAAATGATAAAACGAATCCGACGGAACATGCATTTTTCCAAAATTTCTTAATCTGATTATCAGGTTCCGGATGAAAATACCGCCATCGGATATTCGGTTATCTTTAGATACTGAAGGTTTTCACAAAATGGGCAACATTCCTGCCGCCGGTCTTTACGTCCCCTTCATGTGCACTGTCTGCAGCGCCTGATGAACTCTGAATTACGACATCATAGAACATTATGCCGTTACTGAGTGCGTTATCACGGCTGTTACCGAGATATTTGCCGGTGCTTTCATAATAATTCACCGAACCGTCGGCGGAATTCCGTGCATATCCCACCTGTCTGCCGTCTGCATTGAAGTATTCGGTTACGCCGTCCTCATTCTTGACCGCCGCACCAATCTGCTCCCTATCAGCGTTAAAAAACAGCTCACTCCCGACGTCGTTTTTTTTCATGGTAACAATAAGCTTACCTTCTGAATAAATCTGCTTGCGTCCGAGCAGGTCTGTCTGTACCTCGTAGTTTGCCCCGTAAGCCGCTTCTGCCATATTCCATGTCAGCAGAAAAACGGTAATCTGAATTAATGTTTTTCTTATATTCATTTTTATTTTCTTTTTTCCGTTGTATCCGGATGTTTATCCCCAATAAACAGCATCAGCCTCATGCCAAAGCGTTTTTCCATCCGGTTAAGCAAATTTTAATTGATAGCCGGTGATTAAAAAAATAAGAAGATCTAATAACCGGAAAATATCACGTGATGAAGATAACATTTTCAGAAAATTATGCAAAGGTTTTCATAAAAATTTGTTATGTATCAGACATTTGAATGTTTTTTAGGCAATCTGCTTGCTTAAAACGTTGGTTTTTTGGTTACGGAACAAAAAATAATCACTAAATTCAGAAATATTTCTCCGAAAACAACATCCATGATGATTATATATGTTATTTTTCAGTCAGCCATCTGAAAGCACAAAACAGTTTACTCTTCAGGACATCCGCAAAAAAAAAAGAATGGAGGCATTCAATCTGCCTCCATTCCAGTCTGTTCACTCATGCATTAAAACGTTATTCAGTTTTCTTTGCCTGCTCGGATGAAGCTTTCTTTTTCTTCATCCTGTCCGTACCGGCCTTAAAAAGTCCGCTTCGGCCATTTGCCGTTTCACCGCGTACAGCGGCTGCGGTGGGAGCACCTGTCTTAGAGGCCTTTTTGGCTCCGAACAGTCTACAGAAAAATCCCGGCTTTGTATTTTCCACCTTCTTCTCCTCAACCACTTTTTTGACTGATTTCTTACGGGAATTAGGAAGAATAAACTTGTTCAGACTGCTTTCCGTGCTTGAAGCCAGGGTATCGAGGGTCTGACTGGTAATTGCCAGTGCCTCAATCTGAATCTGATTATCATTAGACAGATCACTGATTCTTTCAATGTTTGAAGAAATGCTTTCAGAGGTCTTCATCTGCTTGTTGACGGAATCGACGATGATGGAAGCCATTTCGTTAATGTGAACAACGGAAACCTTGATATCGTCAATTGCCCTGCTTGCCTCTTCAGCCTTGTCTTTGGTAAGCATCATCTCTTTTAAACATTCCTCGGAACTGTTTACAGCTTCGATTACGGTATTCTGCAGATCCTCAATCATCTTACGAATATCATTGGCGGAATTAGCCGTTGTATTTGCAAGACTTCTTACCTCATCCGCAACAACCGCAAATCCTCTGCCGTACTCTCCGGCACGGGCAGCCTCAATGGCCGCATTAAGAGCCAGAAGATTTGTCTGTTCGGCCACTCCTCTGATAATGTCGATAATCTTAGCGATATCGGAACTCAGAGTGCTTACATTCTTAATTACCTTGGTGTTTTCCTGAATCTTGTCTGAAAGATCCAGAGTCTTCCCCATACTTTCAGTCATTATATCCTGAGACTTGACGGCTTCGTTCTCCACCCCATGAATCTCGGTCATGGTACTGCTCACAGCCTTGGCAATGTCATTGATGTTTACAAGCATTTCATTCATTGCCGAAGCAAGATTCAGTGTCTCGGTACGCTGTTCATTTATCGCATTCTTGGATATATCCGCTGCGACAAGGTTATCGGTAGACGCCATTTTCAGTTTTTTGGCGGAATCAGCCATTTTCAGCATAACTTCACCGGTCTCAGCCGTAACCCTGTTCAGGTTATTGATGATAACCCCAAATTCGTTGACGTCCTTGGTTACAATCTGATTGTCCAAATCACCTTCCGCAAATTCCTTCATTCGCCTAACAATAACTTCCATAGGCTTCTTGATGCTGCGGCTCAGGAAGAAAAGCACGCCGGCGGTAATACCGAGTGAGAGTATCAGCGACACGATAATAATGATAATGGACTTTTCATATTTGTCTGCCGCATGCTCCTTTGCACTGGAAAGCTCCTTTGACACCAGAAGCTGAATGTTGGTTATTTCAGTTTTGATTTCATTGATCTTGTCCCTGGCGGAAATCATGTTCTCAACCAGTGCATTGGTATTCTCAACAAGGCGCTCATGCTGTCCGACCACACCGTTGTCATCACCGCATGAGTATTTGAAATTGGCTACCAGGGCCCCGATTTCATTCTGAGCCTCAGGCATTTCGGAATAAAGATTGTCTGCCCAGTTCTCATATTCATCAAGAAAGACATCAATGGACTTACGGGCCTTTACGATCTCTTCAGTGTTGTTTGACCCAAGAGCCTCAAGAACCTTCTTTTCGGCAAGAGACTGATAGGTAAGCAGATTGAGCATAAGGTTATCCACGTAATCATCAAACACCTTCAGCTTCAGTTCCTGAAGCATCTGTCTGAATACCGGCAACCAGGCAATAAAATCAGCCTGACTCTTATTGGCATTCTGCAGAAGCAGCAGATTATCGTGCTTAAGTTCAGGCATCACGTCAATGATGTCCAAATAATCCCTTGAAAGATCCGCAACCTTGGACATGCCTCTCATAAGTTCCTGATCGTTACGGGAAAAATCAATGAATTTGTTGAGGCTGTTTTCAAATTCCTCTCTGGAGCGGTTCATGATGGCCTTCTGTCTCTCAAGCTCCTCCTCGGAGTTTGAATTAATGACGTCATAAAGACGCACTGACAGGGAAAGAAGTTTGATTTCAATATCCTGAGACTGATTATTCAACGGAATGTTTACGTCAGTTATGTCTTCAACGGATGAATTGATACTCTTTATGTTATATCCGCCACCGATAGACAGAAAGAATATCAGAATTATGAGAATGCCGAAACCTACGTATACGCCATTGATTATGGACTTTCTGACAAGTGCACCGCCGCCAAGGGTTATGACACTCAGCCATTTGTTCTTGATACCGGAAATCAATTTGGCCTTAATTTGCCTGATAACTTCTTTAATATCCATATATCGTTCTTCTCAAGAGATGTTATCCAAAACATGCACAGAAAGCATGCTGTCGTTCTTCTTTCCGTTCGGTTCATGAGAGCCGGGCCAAACCACGCTCTGCCTGAAACAAAAAGAACACTACGTAGGTATGCTGTATTTAATAATAAAATGAACGCCTCAAAAAAAATGAGACAACCGCTATAAATCAAGAAAGAAAAGGGCTAATAAAGCCCATTGTCATGAGTTTTTTCAAGGGATGTCACACACTTTCGGCATTTTCAGAAAGACTTGGCAGCTATACTGAAAACATCCTTTCCACCAAATATACTCACGATGGAGATATTCATAAAAAATCCTATATGACCGATTCCTCAAAAAATATCACCTGAACGGCATCATTAACTGCCGAGCACGGGAGCCGTCGGTCATAAGGGCATGATCAATGACCTAAATGATAAAACCGTGAAAAACTGCAGAGATTCACGCTAAGGCACCCTGACTTGGAGTTCAGGCCGTAATTCACGTTTTTACCGTCGTAGTGCATGTCTATTGTCAGATCCGCTCCTTTTCCGAACTGTTTCTCGGAGACATTTAACCTGACTATATAATCACTGTCTCCGCTCACCAGTACATCCACCGAATCAACGTAATCCGTTCTGAAAGTCTTCCAGTTCATAACACCCGGCATTTTTCCGGCCTCACATATTCCTATCCCGCCAAAACGGTAAAGACAGTTTCTGAGTTCGGACACCAGTCTCTCTGCCGGCTTTTCCACCTCATCTGAATACGTAATCTTCTTTCTGAGATAATCCATGTCCGTCTGACCGGTAATGAATTTGCGGTTAATGCGTATAAGATTCTCAACGACACCGATGTCATACGAAAGGTCATAGCCTTTCGCCATCCCTTTTTCAAGAGAAATCAGCTGACGCACGCTCATTTCAAGATGAGAGCGGAGCCAGACCTGATTATTTCTCTGACTGACGTACTCAATCAGAGGTTTTCCCTTGAAACTGTCACAGGAAACCCCGGTCCGCCCCATTTCGGCAATAAAGAACAATTCCGGATATTTCTGCATAAAAAAAGCTGAAACTCCGGTGTTTCCGTGGCTCTTCTCAAAATCGTCAGCCTCTTTCCTCACCGCATTGATGTCAAGCCCGGAAAGTTCCTTTATTAAGCCTCCGTTACAGTCGGCAATGGTAAGATTCAGAATATTTTCAGTTCTGTCCTTATCATCTGACAGGATGGCAGAGTCTTCCGATTCATTATTTTTAACATCGCAGGAAACAGTTGCCGCAATCAGTACCGGCAGAAAAATAAAGAATTTATTCAAACGCATTACCGCTCCGAATCAGCATAAAACGACAAAAATCCCGTCACCGGCATACAACAGGAATACCGATAACGGGAATGCACATATTTTCAGACGTTAGAATACGTACTAGCCAAGTCTGGCCTTTATCTTGATTTCGACCTTATCAATTGCCTTGACAAGATCCCTTACGGCAGTATGGAAATAGGAATCTATACCATCCTGAACCTCTTTAAGCTGCAGATATGAGTACATTTCCGAACCGTAACCCTTGTTGGCAAACATCTTCTTGAAAACCAGATTGGCTTCATCAAAGGCCTGCTTAAGTTCAGGAAATTCTTCTACATTATCATTTATAAGTCTCATGTATTCGTCATGAGTCTTCTGAACCCTGTCAACGACTTCGGTCATTTCAGAACTTGATCTGCTGGCAAAAAGGTCCTCAATGGCGGTTTCGTATGCTCCGCGCGCACTGGTTATCTGAACATATCTTACTTCCTCTTCAGGAGAAAAGTTCTTCTTGCTTACCAGATGTTCGGTTTCCCTGATATTCTTGAAAACTCCTGACATTACGGCAGGACCGTCCTTGTAGTTGTTGTACTTTGCCACAATCTCATTCTGATTGTTGGCATAGTCCTCACACTTGAGGAGAAGCTCCCTCACCTGATTTGCAATTTCAAAAGCTTCAGTGGCATACGGACTTGATGCATTGTCTTCGAGAACCTTCACGATATAACTCAGTTCTTCTCTGCTGCGCCACAGTTCATCACGATTGATAAGAAAATCATCACGGTTATCGGTATTGGCCATAAGAATCATTGCAGCGTCGAAACGGTACACATTAGCCTTAAGATCCTTAATCTGAGCAGAGCTTACCAGAAATGGAATATCACCGGAGGTATACTGTCTCGGCTCATCAGCCCAGGCTTCCGGCATAAAACCGGCTCCGAGGGATAAAGCCCCTGCCATCACTAACCCCAGAGATTTTCTACGAAATACATTCAATATATTCATTAATAGTCTCGCTAAAACTAAAATTACAAAATTTGTCCAAAACTTTTAAATATATTAAGTACACGGATTGTAGGAAAATTATATATTCTGCTACCTGACCATCCAACGGCAACATGACAAACATGTTAAGGTTCATACACCGACTTTTTTATTTTTCCGTCCACGTCACAGAAAGGCAGTCATTTTACGTTTACTGACAAACATCCTCTGTTTCACATCGTCATCCATGACCATCTTTGCGGATTCCCTTCCGAAGGGCTCTCCGGCATAAATAATTCTGATAAAACAGGCTGGCTGTGCCGACACCTCAAATAACTGACGTAAATCATGTGCACAACAGGTACTGTAAACACTCCCTCATCCGGAAAAAACCGGTCACTGAGAAGAAATGTCTCTGACAACTTACTGAATATCTGTTTTATCCTTCGGAAGCATCATTTTGTATTTATCTTTTCTGCTTTAATCCGGTGAGCACTGCGATTTTTCGCTACAGATCAATATATACATACCCGCCGGAAGATACTTCCTAAACTCGAAATATTATAAATACGTATGCAACAAAAACATTAGATATTAGAGCACTACCGACAATATTTGTGACATGTTTAAAAAATCGAGAAAAATTTTCAGACTGATTATTTAAGAAAAACACGTACACATCCGTATCCAAAAACAGAAAAACATGCACTGCCGCCGCTCCGTCTCAGACCGTTTCAGGTAGTCAGAACATGTGTATGTCTGATTTTCAGCTCAACTGAGTCATGCCATGAGCCATGCCATAAAATAAAAAATCCGTTATCCTTAACGGAAAACGGATCTTTACTGAAAATCATCGCAGTGCACGTTCAACATGCGAACCGGTACACCGGGACGGTACAATCCTACTTAAGAGGTTCGTACACTTCAAAGTGAGCCTGAGGATGAGCACATGCAGGACAAACCTTTGGAGCTTCGGTACCTTCATGAATGTAACCGCAGTTTCTGCAACGCCAGATTACCTTATCACCACGCTTGAACACCTTACCTTCCATCAGATTGTTGTATAAGGTAACATAACGTTCCTCATGGCACTTTTCAGCCACGGCGATGGCTTCAAAAATTGCAGCAATTGCAGGGAAACCTTCTTCTCTTGCAGTAGCGGCGAATGAAGGGTACATGTGAGTCCATTCCTCATTTTCACCGGCTGCCGCAGCCTTCAGATTATCAAGGGTCTCACCGATAATGCCTGCAGGATAGCTGTCGGTGATTTCAACAACACCGCCTTCCAGAAGCTTGAACAGACGCTTTGCATGTTCCTTTTCCTGATTGGCGGTTTCTTCAAAGATTGCACTAATCTGTACAAGACCTTCCTTCTTGGCCACACCGGAATAATAGGTGTAGCGGTTTCTTGCCTGAGATTCACCGGCAAAAGCCTTGAGAATATTCTTCTCAGTCTGTGTTCCTTTTATACTAGCCATGATAATTTGCTCCTTTCCAAAGATATAATCACCCGCTTTCATGAAAAATGACAGTCTCCGAATTTATGAATCAGAAAAGCCTCAATAGTGCATGAAAAAACGAATACCTACCATTTGAGTGTATCATAACTGAAAAAAATTTTTCCTTAATTTTAAAAAAACAAGATATAAATCAAACATTGTTTTTTTCACTTTGTATACGCAGGTTCCATGCCGTCTGACGGATGTTCTTTCTGCAAAATGTCAAATTACCGCAGGTGAAAATAATTTATAAGACGATAAATCAGCCATATTCAGGATTAAACGTAACTTTCATGCTGTTCGGAAAGAAAAAAACATTGTCAATCTGACGTATTTCCGCCCATTTTGTGCAAAAAAACATCTTATGGTTTCAAAACCCCCTTCAATTGGTTAATTATCAAGCGTACAAAACAAAAAAGCTTGACCAATCAAATTAAAGATATATAATGAACACACTTTCGAGGTACGGCGATTAGCGCAGCCCGGTAGCGCATCTGGTTTGGGACCAGAGGGTCGCAGGTTCGAACCCTGCATCGCCGACCATTCGAAATAAATCCATAAAAGATTCGGCGATTAGCGCAGCCCGGTAGCGCATCTGGTTTGGGACCAGAGGGTCGCAGGTTCGAACCCTGCATCGCCGACCATCTTTTCAGAATATCTTTCAAACTTTCATCTTTATAAATCATTAAAAAACATTTCGACAGCTCTTCCCTTGGGATTTTTGTCTGTTTACACGGGTATTAACGTAATTCTGTCATGCTCTTACCGCAAGAGACATTTGCCGGTACAGCCAATAAAAGCATTAACTATAAATAAATTATCTCCTATTATTCAATTAACCACTGACCACGGATTCTTAAACAAATCTGAAGAATGGATAAAGGAACAGGCCTGTGGCCACCAAAGCAGAACCTTTTACTTAATTCATGTTAACAGCCGTGCTGGCTGTCATGTCCGTTAAAGGCACATGAGTTAAAACGGCCATTCATATTCATTCTTTCAAATTCTTCCTCTTTTTCCTGAGGATGTTCCGCAATGTCTCCTATTACTCAAGGAGGCCATAACCGGGAATATGCCGTAATACCGGCTTTATCAGGCCTGTCTTACCGAATCCTCACCCTGAAGCCTTCTGGCCAGCTTAATGATTCTCTCATATTCAGCATGATGAACTTTTCTGAGATTATCGATAAAAAGTGACAGATACTCCTTTATGTTCTTTTCATTTCGTTCCTTGTCCGCCACCGGCTTTACAGCCACACCTGCAATTGACGGAAATACCGGATAATCACTGTCAAGATCATGAACGGGCGCATACTCAGAGAAATGATTTACATTACCTCTTGAATAAATCGCAAGCACTCCTCTTATGCCGCTGTCAAAACCGAGAGCATTCTTTACGTGGATGCTGTTCATATACTTATTTACCAACATTGGCAAAGAAGCTTTTCTTACCGTATCATAAGAGCTGTATTTTGCATCCATGATGAGATAGTCTACAAGGCCTGAGGCCTCCCACCTGATTCTGATGACAAAATCCGGCGTGTAGTAGAAATCCTTACCGTAGTTTTTACTGCAAACCACCATCGGTTCCTCGTCTTCAGTTCTGCTAAGAGTAAAAATCTTCGGTTCATACCACAGCTCAAGTGTGTATTCCTTGTTCTCGGAAAGCCATCGGTAATAATTGAAAGGTTCACTGAGAGGGCGCTCGGCCGCTCTTCCGCCGAAACGCTCCACGGACATGTCATGCCATTCACGGGAAACACAGATTCCGCCCAGCTGACTGACGACATTTACTATTCTGGAAAGGACCATAAACTCGTAGAGTTTCTCAATCTTCTTAAAATGAGACGTAAAATCATTAAGCGTCAGTGTAACGGCACTGACCCCGTACCATTTGGTCACCTGCTCAAACAGTTTACGGTAAACAAGAGTCCTTGCCACAAACGGAGTGATTCTGGGCATCAGCGGCTTATCAAGATAATTTATTCCTGTAACCTTCTCAAAACTGGTATACAGCTTATAGAAACCGTCAAGAAGGTTCATGACCCTGCTGTACTGATTCTGGAGATTCTTGGACAGAACTCCGCGAACGATTCCGGAATAGCGGCAGTAACCCGGATACGTCACGGATTCTCCGTCAGACCTGTACTGACTCTGCTCGTGCCCGTTGATAAAATCCTTTACGGCACTCAGCTTCATTCTGATGTGATTTATGAATCCGGCAATTACAAGGTTCTCAAAAAGCCTGTATGAAGGTATCATTTTTTCTTCTGCCGCGAATTCCGTCTTGACCGGCATATTGTTTATCTGAAAGGTCTGCTCATACGGAGAACACAGCGCTACCGCATCACTGTTAAGAGACAGCCAGTGTATGGCCTCCGGAGAATTCGGCAGACCGTTGGGAGTTACGTCAAGCCTCGGTTCAAGAATGTATCTTAACTGTCTTAACAGCACGCTCCACAGACTTTTACAGAGAATATAAGTTCTTTCCGCCTCATTGATAAGATCAGCAATAACCCCGTTATTTTCAGGACTTCCGTCCAGACACATCTGAGAGATGGCGTCATAGTCATCGTTTATAAAATCCAGTATCGTGGTTATTTCCCTGGCTCGCGCCCTGGTGGCCAGAACCTCGACCTGGAAAGACTCCTCAAAGTATTCTTCTCTGTCCAGAAAACTCTGAATTCTGATCTCGTGAACCCCCGGCAGTCCGAAAAACGGACGGCCGCAGTGAGCCAGCTCAGGCCTCCATTCAAGGTGCCAGAGCCCCTCTTCGGACAAAAATCCGCAGTAATAACTGTCTTCACCGATTACAATTCTCGGACTTATATCCTCAAGATCCCCTTCAAGAACCTCCGTATAACGGATATAAATGTCAAGATAATAGTCCTCCGGTATCTCCAGAAACCCCGTTTCCGAATCAAATTTCAGGGCGGAATCATCACTTACCACGTCATAGATCTTTCTGTTTTCCTGGGTCGTGTGCTCCGCAACCGCCAGCTTAACGTCTAACATAAACAGCTCCTTACATTATTAATGTGGACCAGGCATTTCTGTTACGTCTATGCCAGGAACTGATAGCTGTTCATGCGATCTTCACCCTCTGAAATAATTCTCTGCAGTACGGTCTGTGATTCACTGAGATTATACTTATCCAGAATGTTAAGAAGCTCTTCAAGACGGTTACCGAAACTTTCACCAAAACCGTTAATCATCGGCAGCACAAACTGTTTGATGGCAAAATCCATTGCTATGGTTTCATTATCACAGTTCTTCAGTGATGCCAGCAGCGGATCAACTACTGAAAGATAATTTATAATCTGCTGATGCTTTCTGTATGACACAACGATTCTCTGACCAAGCTTGCTGTCATCCTTATAGAGAATCTCTTCAACATCATTCAGGACGGCATACATCTTGTTCTGAATTCTGCCGTCTTCAGTATCAAACAGAGACATCCAGTCGGCCGCACTGTACGTGGTCTGCATTGCATGAGGAATAATCTTTGTCGTTCTGTTGTCATCACTCTGGCTCGGCTTTTCATCAAAAAGGATAACGGCAGAGCGGTCCAGCATTCTTGCAGACATGATGTTTACGGTATCATCACTGTTGACGGTTCCGACAAAACGCAGATATGAAGGGATTGTCAGGTAGGCCTTTTCAGGTGAACCGGTAAAGATCTTTCTTTCTGCGGCAGTATCCGCATCGGCGAGCTGCATGAATGATGAAAAATAATGTTCAGGAGAAGACAGGTTCATTTCATCAAGAAGCAGAATGGCAGGGGTTACGCCGTTCATGTCCTTCTCGGCATCCAAAGTAGTCAGGAGCTCCCACAGACCTGTCGGTGCCGGCTGGAAACTGCTGGTAAGACTGTTCCAGTACCCCATTATGTCTCTCTGGGATGTCCAGCCTCTGGCTACGGGAATTGTATGCAGACGATTCCCCAAATTAAGCGCCTTACCCATGGTCTTAACAAAGGACGTCTTACCGGAGCCGGGAAGACCTGCCAGAATGGTAAACTGATTCTGTGCAATTGTAACCACCATGGACACAAGTTTCTCAACGGAAATGGAACGTCCGTAACTCTTCATTGAGCTCAGCAGTTCCTCAATGTATCTCTTTCTTCCTTTATTAATGTTGTCTATATTAATGACTGACGGCACACCGCTGTCAAAATTAAAGCCGCTTTCCTTAACCTGTCTTGGCGTGGTGAAAGCCTTCAGCATGGAATGCATCTCCAGATAACGGGAACTGAGATCGGCAAATGAATGGTTCAGCTCCTCATCTATGTTATCCTTGGTTCTGCGCAGTTCACCTACCTGCTTCTTAAGGCTTTCGTATTCATTCATAAGCTTTCTGTATTCAGACTTTAAAGTCTCATGATCCTCTGATGATACGATTTTACCCTTAACCTTGACCTGAATCTGGGTATCTCTCGCAGCAGCTGCCGAGGTATCCTTTAAGACCTCAGCCGACTGTCCCTCGGCCTCAACCTTGTTTTTAAGAGTATTCAGAACCTTTTTCTTCTGAGCTATTTCAGAATTGATACGCTCAAGTTCCTTCTGCTCTCTGTCCTTCTCCTTTTTAACACTGCTGAACAGATCCTTGCGGTAGTTTGCCAGAATGGATTCAAGGTTATTATTAATGTAGGTGTTGAAGAACTCCTGGAACTTTGAAGTCTTCATCAGCATGTTAAAAAATCTGTTACGTTCGTTATCGAACTCAACAACCCCCTGAAGGATGTTGAAACATCTCATAACACGATCATGTTCATTCTTAAAAAGAGACAGTCCCTGAATATTCTGTTTAACCTTGGACAGCTGATTTGTATTCAAATCCTTAAATACCGGATTGAGAAGAGTCGGAGCATAATTATTAATAAGCTTCTTGTCATCGATAAGGTCATGCTTTCTGCCGCTGTTAAGCCAGCTCTGTACAGGCATCTGTACCAGATATCTTCTGACGGTGCCGTTTACATTGACCTCCTTTATATAGTCCTGAAGAAGATCGTATTCCACGGACTTGACGCAGGAATTCATGTCATCCTTAACTGCAAGCTGACAGCGTTTGTCCGGAATGTTCAGCACACACTCACATGCATATTCTCCGCCGTCTTCACTCTGCTTGAATTTTCCGACAACAAAAGGACCCAGCAGAACATCCCTTGTTTTTATGAGAGATAGCAGTTTGTCTGAGAACCGGGGGACATCCACCTTTGACATGGAATCACCATATTCAGGAATCTGAGCCTCTTCCTCCTCTTCCTCTTCGACAATGCCCAGGAGCCCATGAACGGAAGGGAACTCATTATTGTATGATCGTCTGATTTCCCTGGTTGCCCTGTTTACCGCCTTTCCGAGAGAACTTGCTCCTGAGCCGTCAGCGTTCTTATTGATAATGGTAAAATCCATTGATTCCGTCAGTGCGTTAATTACCGGATCATTGGAAGAACCGCTTTCAACCCTGTCTTTAAGATATCCGTTTTTCCATTTTTCAGTATCGGCTCTATATGTGGTTTCGGTAATAATATATTCATTGCCGCGTCCGCTCGGACCTTCGGCAAATGATCCGGTACCGGACTTTTCCTTTGTACCTGTGGTCCGTAAAACAGTAGATGCGGAAGACAAAGAGGATTCTGCCGCAGCCTCCCTGTCAGAAACCGAAACGGTTTCTGACATCTGGACCGGTGCTGCCGGCTCTGCAGCCACGGCAGCTTCTTCAGAAGCATTCCCGGTGACGGCAGCATCTTCAGAATTCTTATCGGAACCATCCTCTGCCATGACATCATCCCCGTCATGACCCAGCTTTGCCAGAGCATTTTCAACTCCGACTTTGGCTCTGATGCCGTTTGCCACCCTTGCGGCAGTATAGGACAGGAATCCGTTATCGTCGGAAAGCTTTTTTATACCTTCTCTGACTGATTCCCTGATTCTGTTCTCGTCAGGTTTTCCGTTTTCCAATTCCTCATCGGTCAGATCAGAGCATACAATTCTATTAATGCTACTGAAGAATCTTCTGTTCAGTTCGGTTACGGCATGAATGTTATTGGCAATGAAACTGCCCGCATTGTCCAGGGTGATTTCCCCGTATGCGGAGTAAAAACAGTCCTTAAGATACTTTTCCGCATCTTCCCGTCTGAAAAACTCCTCCGTTTTACTGACGAACGGAAAATCCTCCTTATCCACTATGAATTTAGTACACTTGACCACTACATAATCTGTACTCGGTCTGTACTTCATGAATGCAACCCTTTCGGTCGCACAGAGGTTCTCGATCCTTGGTTCCACGATTTCCACAAAATCGTAGGGATCAACCCTGCTCATTTTTTCATTATGTACCGTATATTTGCAGCCCCGCTCCTCCGGAGACGTATTTGCTACGAGCCGTATCAGATGTTCCTCTCCGAATTTAGCAATTGAGTTTTTGGCATTGGACGTCAAAAAAACCTTAGGCACCTCGTCCAGAAACTTTTCCTGATTGACAATTCCGTATCTCTCATGTCGGTTTTTGTCATATTCTTCCGTAAACTGCTCAAAAGCAATGTCCACGTATGAACAATCTTTATTGTTTGATTTTGTAACATATGTATGAGGATCTATGATCCCGACAAGTATTCTTTCTTCAAAATTGCTCATTCCTATCGTCCTTTGAATGATGCCGGCAGATTGTCGGCATGATTTTTCGTTTTATGTTATGTATGGCGGGTGTATGCATATACAGATACGCATGGCAGACATCGGTCAAATAATAACGGGGCGCCCCGTGTACGGAAGGGATAAAGAATTACGACTCCGGCTTTCGGAATGACTTTAATCATTCCTGCGGAATTTGATGAAAAATCCGTAGGTGTGAATGACAGACTTCATTTATGGATTAAATATTGTTTCCGCAAAGCAGAAAGAATACTTTTATCTCCCCCCTAATAAGTATTCTAACGCATATGAAAGACAATATAAAAATAAAGAGGGCTGTATTGTGAAATATGACAACAGCATGCATCCCAACTGTATAAAAAACAAACTTTATGAATACCAGTAGACTCCGAACGGAAAGAATCAGGACCGAATACCGCATCAGCAGAAAAACAATTTTCCGCAACCGGAATGTAAAACAACACTGCATGAGGACACGGTCAGAAAAAAAGCGAGACCGGAATAATATAAGAAAGAATTTCCGTCTGCCTGTACAGAAAAATAAGAACCAAAAAACAAAAACCAGCAGAAAACAAGTCCAAAAAAGCGCCAAAAAGATTAAAAAAGAAACAGACAACAAAAAAAATTTCTTTCAAAAATCGTATATTTTTAAGACAAAATTTGACAATTGTCACGTTTTTACTAATTTTATTTCAGTGCAAATCTAGTAAATTTACATTTGTTTAACATTTATAAATATTCAAAAACATTAATCACAGGAACAATTCTGCCGTTACAAACCTGGAACACCAAAACAACCACACTGACAGATCACAAAACAACACCGGTTCAAAAATAGCATCAGAACCGGCACTGTCCGCCATATTTGCTCCAAAGCCTTATTTTTCAACAAAAACATGAATAATGTATGGATTAACAAAAGCATCAGAACATGAAACCGTTTACAAAACCATCTTTTGTTAAACGGCGGAAAATACATGGATAAACCGGTGGCAAAGAGAAAAAAACCGAGGGTAAAATTTATTAATTCAGTTATGATAAACAAGATTAATTTACTAATATTAATCAGTTACAACACTAAAACCCCTTGATTTTAACTTATTTTTAACAAATTAATTAAGAAAAAAGTCAGATGACGGTGATGAAAAAAAATAAGTTATGTTATACAATAATCTCATTCGAAAAGTCTTTATTTTGGACGCGGAAAATTGGGAAAATACCATTTGTGAACGTTTTCACAGATCAAATCAAAATAAAATAAGATTATTTGAAAAAGATTTCCGCATTTGAAATAATTTAAATGTGCAAAGGATATGCACTGTTGGATAATCTTGAATACCACCGAGATAATCCAAAAACAGGTCAATAAGAGAAGGAGTAACAACCATGACAGCAAAACTTTACGAACTCAATACCGAGATTCTGGGCAAATTAGTTGAAAGCTCAGAAGCATCTCAGAACTTCATCGAATCAATCATCAAGGATTTACCTGATACTATAGAAGTTGAAAGCATCAGCGACGTAACTGTTGGTGACTTAAACTCCAGCAAGGTTGCAGGCAAGAGCGCAGAAGGTTTTTCTCAGATCAACGGCATCGTTTTCCAGTTCCGCCTGAACAACAAACCAGCCGAAATGATCCTTGTGGTTGAACCAGTTTCATTCCTTAAGTGGTGGCATGACAAGAGCTTCTTCAGTTACAAGCTCTACCGCAATCACAGTAACATTAACGACGGCGTAAGACGTTTCGTAACATTCATAGTTACCGACTCTGAAGTTAAGGCTTCACGCTTCCATGCTGTAAGCTGCTTCAACAACACCAATGGTGAAAAGTGCGAAACCTGCCAGATTCACGATATCTTCGCCGTTAAACAGTCAGGCAATGAAGATTCTATGCTTGAAAACTGGATTCGCGCCTTAATATCCAAAAGCGACGCAGATGAAGGTACCAATAATGTATCAAGCATAACTGAAGCTTCAGGCTACAAGGTAGCTTAATATAATAAAATCTCTTATTGTATGTGGTATATTTCACCCGCTTTATGCGGGTGATTTCTTTTATACACACCAAAAAAACGTAAACTTAAGCTTAGAAGCAGAGCCAATCCAAACCAGAATCAGCATCAGCTTCCGTATTTTACCGATCCAAACCACCACCCTATCACCATTCATTTTTTAATCAATTCCAAAAACACTAAAGACAGATAAAAAACGGCCGGTACAACGATTAAGAACATCCGGCAAAACTGGTAAGACCAGTTTTGTCGGAGCACCAGACAAATACCTACCGTCTACCTGACAGAACAAGAATCCACAAACTTAAAAACAATCAGCAGAAATCTTAAGACAGACCATTTCAAAACAGCTCAGGAAACGCCCGAAAACAATCACCAACACACGCCTGTACCGCCACTCCGTAACAGATAAACCAGAAACCATCGCGAACACTCTGGAAACGGTAAACATAATAAAAGGATTAAATCGTCAACCGAGCACAACTCACAAGAAACCGGCTGTCTCCGCTATATAAACACAACAGGCAAGCATTCATGCAGACAACATTACTAATCATTCAAACACGATTGTACTGACCATAACCACCCACGCATAAGGACCACGGATTACCCCATATAATCCCTACCCCACACCATAATTAGCTGAGTTAACTCTTAAGCCCCGGGAAAAAGTTCAGACAGTCCGGCAGCAAGGCAAAACATATCTAAATCATCCGGCCCCGTTATCTTCCAGCACAGACTGCTTACGGTTAACCAAAACAATTAAACACCCGGGAGCCGCAGCATGTTCTCCGCAGGCCTCCAGACACCAACTCAGTCTTTCCATAATCCATGTCAGAGCTTCATAATTTATATAATCGGAAAAATACGGCAGATTCAGCTTCACATATAAATCTGCTGTTATGTACCGGTCTTTACCGGCAAATGCAACCATGCACGTTTTTCAATATTAATACATGCAATCCCGTGCAAGGAACCGCATAACGCCACAAATCCGATTGTAAACAATCAAAGTTCCCGTTATTAAACAAGATGTATATATGTGAGGTTGAGATTTACTGAAAACCATTTTCGTACTAAATACATCGTTGTAGCAAAATGAAAGAATTATACATTTTGAGGCTGTTTTAACGTCTTTTGTCTGATTAATAGTAATAACATATGCTATTTTTACTATGATTAATACAAAAAGAAAATTACCAGACATAAGCAAAAAACCTGTAAAATCAGAGGTTTTTGCATTAATATTTTTGTGTTTTTGTTTATTTAAATTCTTATTTAATATTAAATAACTAAAACAAATAAAAAGAAATATGTTATTTAATATTTAAATTTCAAATCTTTCTTATTTAATTGTTTATTGAATTTGATTTTAAATTAGATATATATGTTTTTTATAAAACATATTTTATTTAAAATTGACCGTTTTGTTGTTATTTAAAATATAGGTAAATAACATCAGATTAATGTTATACATTTTTATTTCTGTTTTATTAAAATCACATCGCCTTCCCACGCTCCTGGAAGCCGGAAAATCTCTTTAAATACCGTGTAATTACATGTAATATATACTGTAAATTACACTGTAAATAATTATGTCATATCCCCTCCCTTCATCATCCCTTTTTTCTTTACGTCTTCCGTATTCCCTTTTAACCAACTCTAAACACGGATGACTGCGCTAAAGCTCCGGAGTGAGGATTCTTTTTTAGCATAATTCTTCAGCCATTCAACTTTTGGCATGTCATGTATGCCTGTCTCAGTTGCTCATGTATGTGCGTAGACCAGGCGGCATATGCGGATATCAGCCGCCTATCCTGAGACACGGTCGCGACGGTATGAAGCGTCCTAATCAAATCAGAACGTCTTTAATGAATCGGAGGGGGAGTGAAATATTCGGTATTAACACAAAGAGAAAACAAAGCCCAAAGGGATACGTTACCCCGTATTCCTTTATACGGAGACGGCAGAAGGCTATACAACCCCAAAATAACGCCTCTGGATGAGATTCCGGGCCATGAATGATATGAATATACGGTGTTCCGTAAAGACAAAAAAATCCCCGGAATAAATAACTCCGGGGGGCAAAGACTAGCCTAAGCTATATTGAGAGTTTTAATCAGTGAATAATTTAATGAAGCAACCTTTACGATTCGATCAAAGGAAAGCCTTATACAGGTTCCCATCTTAAGGGATATGTCAGCCTTATCCTTTGCCGTTTCTCCGACTACCAGCGGATTCTGGTTGATCTGCATTAAATAACAGTTTCTGTTTTCTTCATCTACCTCAACAACCATAAAATCGCCTTCCTGAAAGCTACCACTATCTTTCAGTGTATATTGAGGAAAAGCCAGAACCACTTCCCCGACTTCGGGAGCCTTTCCGGCTTCAAACTTCCTGAATATGGCGTCTACTGGTTTCATTTCCTTATGAAAACGTCTTGTTGCCACGGCGTTGAATGAAATCATGCTTCTGTCATTATAAGAGAAGGATAAATCTGACAGACGATTCATAAAGTCGTGATAACAATAGTTATCATCTTTGGTGAAGTAGTTTACACCTAAAGCCTTATCACAGATATTTACCTTACTGAGAAGAGTCTGACCGACTGCTTCTCCGACGTTTGTAATAATTGTAACGCACAGTCTGTCGGTCTTAGCATCGTAATGCCACCTGAACTTACTCCATTCATCAAACTTAACGTAATTAACCATTATTAGTCAAACCTCGTAAATAAATGCTTTACTTATTTTCGAGTTTAAACGTTATTTAATTTTAAATCAACCATAAAAAAGTTATTTAACTTAAATTACCAAAATTATTATTAAATAATTATAAGTAGTTCACGATATTCTTAATTAAAACCGGACCTTTATAAATAAAACCGGAATATATTTGAATAAGTGACGCTCCGTTTTTAATTTTTTCAGCCGCAGCCATCGGAGAATCAACGCCCCCTACGCCAATAATCGGAATGCGACCGTTTATAATTTTATTAATCTTTGCCAGAACATCAGTACTCTTTCTGAATTCAGGTCTGCCGCTCAGCCCCCCTGCTTCCGTCACATGAGGCATGTTTGCAATCATTTCACGATCAAGAGTGGTATTGGTGGCGATGATGCCGTCTACCTCGTTTTCCAGGAATATTCTGCAGATATTCTCTATTTCTTCATCAGAAAGATCCGGCGCAATCTTGATTGCAATCGGAACATATCTGTTATTTGCCACGGCCAGCTCGTGCTGTTTCTTCTTCAGCGCCTGAACAAGCTCAACAAGAGCGTCACCAAGCTGCAGCGTGCGCAGATTAGGTGTATTGGGAGAAGAAATGTTCACGGCAACGTATGAAGCATAGTTATAGACTTTTTCAAGACAGTACAGATAATCATTTACGCTTTCTTCAATCGGAGTAACCTTGTTCTTACCGATATTTACGCCGAGAATACCCTTATAGCGTGACTTCTTGATATTTTCCACAAGATGATCCACCCCAAGGTTGTTAAAGCCCATGCGATTAATCAGCCCTTCCGCAGGAAGTACTCTGAACAGTCTAGGCTTATCATTACCAGGCTGAGGCTTAGGAGTAACGGTCCCCACTTCAATAAAACCAAATCCCAGGGCCGCAAACGCATCAATGGCCTCACCGTCCTTGTCCAGTCCTGCGGCAAGCCCTACCGGATTAGGAAAATCAAGCCCCATTACCCTGCATGGTCTTGATTCAACCTTCTGGGAAACGAGACTGGTAAGAAGAGGACTGCGTGATGCAATGCTCATCATTTTCATGGTAAGAAGATGAGCATTTTCAGGATCCATGGTAAAAAGACAAGGTCTTATTAACGGCTGATACAGAGAATAAAGCATAATTTATTTTCCTTGATTAAAAATTCTCAGATTCGTAAATGGATTTTCACGGCTGATACCGCCTGCTCCATCCGGCGAATTCATTTTATCATAATAACAGTGCGTTACTATTGCAAAAAGCTGTCAGCGGCAAAATTTCAGACGTTTTACGGCCCTCCCTGTAAGTCGCGTCCCTTCTTAAAAAATAAAAGTCCGGGCTGATGCCCGGACTTTTATCTAAACACTGTTTCTCCGTTTAATTCTCCGGAGATATTCCTTCGGATACGAGATATTACTGCTTAAACGCCTTGTCTATCTTTTCAAAAATAGAATCACTGAGTCCTTCAATGCGCAGAAGTCTGTTGAAACATGAAGTAATAAGATTTTTTCTTCTGTTGTCAAGACGATTGAGATTAAGCATCGGCGTCATTATTGTTGCGGCGACGTGCGGATTCGTGCCATTCAGTTTAATCAGAATCTCCGTGAAGAACTCATACCCGGCACCGCTAATCTCATTGAAGCATTCGGTATTCTGCATGGAGAATGTTCCAAGAAGAGCCCTAACCCTGTTAGGATTGGTAATGTCAAAGCATCTGTGATTCATCAGCCCCTTAACATTCTCAATGGTTTCAGGATAAGGAGCCGAAGCCACAGCCCTAAAGTAGTTGTCAAATACCAGAGGATTATCCTGCCACTTTTCCTCAAAATCCTTCAGAATTTCATGTCTTGATTCGAGATTGTGTAAAGTAGCCGCATTAAGTGCAATCAGGCTGTCAGTCATGTTGTCGGAAACAGCATAATGCCGGGCAACAATTTCTCCCGCCCTATTGTCTTCGCCGCGAAGAATCAGCCCCTTAACATAAAAATTGAGAGCTACCATGGTCAGATCGCGGGAACCAATCTGTTCCTCACTGCATTCGTATGCAATACCGGAGGCGATTCTGTCATTAAGGCCTGCAGAAAGTTTAAGATAAAGCTTTTCCCACAAATCAAAAAGTTCAACGGCAAGCACTCTCACGAGTTCCTTGCGTGAAGCCGTAATGGCATCCAGATCTATTGCGGTAAAGAGACTCATTAAAGTGCTTACCGGAGGGATGCGCAGAATATAAGCCATAAACCTGTTGTCGAGACCTGACTCCTCAAGAATGTATCTCACACTCTGAACAACAAGTTCTGAATGGGTAAACGGCAGTCTCCTCTGGGCATTAACGGTATTGAGCACAATATAACTGTTTATGATATTCTGCATCGACTCATATCTTACCACCGGATCATCCGCACACTTGAGCAGGGTTTCAAGTTCCCCCTGGGCATAAGGATATTCTATCCTTACCGGAGCGCTGAAATTCTGAAGAAGTGTGGTAACAGGCCTTTCAGGAACATCATCAAACACTATTACGTTATGCTCTTCGGTAAGCAGCTGAACCTCAGATACTTCCTTACCGTTACGCTTCAGAGGTATCCTTCTGCCGTCAGACGTATAGAGAGCCATGCTTAACGGAATCACAAACGGCTCCTTTTTAGGCTGTCCCGGAGTTGCCGGAGTAGTCTGATTGAATGTATATGTGGCCTGCTTACTGTTGCCATCATATGACAGCGAGCCGGAAACACAGGGGGTTCCCGCCTGAGAATACCAGTTTCGGAACTGTTTCAGGCTGATTCCTGAGGCATCCTCCATGGCAGCCACGAAATCTTCGCAGGTTACGGCACAGCCGTCATGTCGCTTAAAGTACAGCTTCATGCCCTTCTGGAACAGTTCCTCACCCAGAATGGTATGAATCATTCTGATGACCTCAGCCCCCTTGTCATAAACGGTCACGGAATAGAAATTGTTCATTTCCATCACGTAGTCAGGGCGAATAGGATGAGCCATAGGACCTGAATCCTCAGCAAACTGAGGTCCCTTGATGACATTCACCGCCTTAATTCTTTCAATCGGACGACAGCAGAGATCACTGGAGAATTCCTGATCCCTGAAAACGGTAAGTCCTTCCTTGAGGCTCAGCTGGAACCAGTCACGGCATGTTACCCTGTCACCGGTCCAGTTATGGAAATATTCATGACCTATTACCGAAAGCACATTTTCAAAGTCAGTGTCGGTGGCTGATTTTGCGTCAACAAGAACATATTTTGAGTTAAAAATGTTCAGACTCTTGTTTTCCATCGCCCCCGCATTAAAGAAATCCACGGCAACCACGTTAAATCTGTTCAGATCATATTCAAGACCGAATCTCTTTTCATCCCACTGCATGGCCTTCAGAATGGATTCGATGGCTACGGTACCGCAGGATGCCTGACCTTTGTCAACATAGAGATAAACATCAACGTGTCTGCCGCTCATGGTCTCAAAATCACGGTGCAGTTCATCAAAATCACCTGCAACCAAAGCAAAAAGATAAGAAGGCTTCGGAAACGGATCTTCCCATGTAACGGTCCTTATACCGTCAGTAACACTGTCACTTATGAGATTACCGTTTGAAAGCATGTACGGATAAGCCCCTTCCGGAGCTCTGATGTGCGTGGTGTATCTGGCCAGGACATCAGGATGATCCGTAAAGAAGGTTATTCTTCTGAATCCTTCCGGCTCATTCTGGGTACAGAACTTTCCGTCGGAAACATAAAGCCCCATCAGCTCAGAGTTATCCTTCGGATTGATTTCCGTTTTTACGGTAAGCTCGAATTCATCAGGAACATTTTCAATTGTAAGTGATGTGGAAGTTTCGTTATGGAGACACTCCCTGCCGTCAAGCCTTACTTCCAGCAGCTTAAGTGAATCCCCGTTAAGGACGAGAGGCTTATCGCCGTCGGCGGTAAGACGTTTTACCCTGCTTACGGCCGTAACTACGGTAGCGGTAAAATCAAGGTCAAATGTCAGATCTATGTCAGTGATTGTAAAATCAGGCTTCTGATAATCCAATCTTCTCTTTTCCTGTCTGATTACCGCCATATTTCCTCCCTTTAAATCTTTTAATACTCTATTATTTTATACTAGATATGTATATCGTGTATATATTTTTCATTAAACATGTTTTCTGATATAAATACACAATATAATTTTTATACCTTGTATTTTAAACAAATAAATTATTTTGCATCAGCTCACAATATTCACATTATACACTGCTTTAACAAATTATCATCACAAGAAAAGATTTTTTCTCCATGACAAAGAAAAAACCTCAGGTATTATTTTTATACTCGAGGTTTTTGTAATTATCCTACTGTCTCAGACAGTAACCTACTTTTTCACGGTTGCAAGATTCTTTTTTTCAAGATCCGCAAGATCAAGCGCTATTCTCATACTTTCATCAAGATAGCTGTCGAAAGGCTCATAGCCTGAAGGAAGATCCTTAACATTACTTACTGAAGGTTTTCCGGCAGCCTTGAGATTTCTGTTAACCATTTCCAGAAGTTCGGCATCATCCTTTACCCTCTCCTTCTTTCTCTCTTCAAGATTAAGGGAAATCTTGGTACCTGACTGATATTCGGCACGCATCTTCTGTTCTGCTCTGGACAGATCCCTGAACAGTTCATTGTCCTTGACACGCTTGTCATGAAGAGATGAAAGCTCATTAATGTATTCCTTCAGATTCTTGGAATCATATTTAACTGAACTGATTACATCCCACTCCAAAGCATTAGGCTCATTCTCTTCACCCACAATATCATAGCTTATCATCTTAGGGAACATAATGTCCGGCTGAACGCCCCTAATCTGGGTACTGCCGCCGTTTATGCGGTAGAACTTGGCAATGGTATAGTGAATGCTGCCGAGAGGTTCGCTGTTATAGTCAAAAATTCGATCCAGCGGACGACTCTGCTGTACGGTTCCCTTACCGAAAGTGGTATCACCGACAATTACTGCTCTTCCGAGATCCTGCAGTGCGGCTGCCATGATTTCAGAAGCTGAGGCGCTTAATCTGTTGGTAAGAACAACCAGCGGACCTTTATAGCTGACGCCCGGAGTAATGTCACCTCTTACGGCAACGTTACCGACTCCGTCCCTAACCTGAACAAAAGCGTCATTGTCGATAAAAAGACCTGTTGAAAGAATGGCTTCGTTAAGAGCACCGCCGCCGTTGAATCTTAAATCAAGGACAACAGCCTCAACATTCTCGTCATTGAGCTTCTTGAGTTCCTTATCTATATCCTGATAAAGATTAACATAGAAACTCTTTACGGTAAGCACGCCTACCTTGCGGCCGCCTACTTCCTTAATCTCAGCCTTAGCCGCGCTGTCTTCAAGACGAATGCGGCTGCGAATGAGATCTACGGTGAAAGTGGTTACCTTGCCGCCGGTATCTCTCTGAATCTCCAGAGTAACCTTAGACCCCTTCTTGCCCTTGACCATTGGTACAACATCCTCAAGACGCATACCGATGACATCAAGCATCTTGTTGTTTTTACCGTCGTGCTGGCGGATACCGATGATGTAATCATTAGGCTTAAGCTTTTTGCTCATCTCCGCAGGAGAGCCCGG
Source organism: Ruminobacter sp. (assembly GCA_017940385.1). GTDB lineage: Bacteria > Pseudomonadota > Gammaproteobacteria > Enterobacterales > Succinivibrionaceae > Ruminobacter. The sequence continues at coordinate 66,938 of JAGAYS010000028.1, forward strand.
AATCAGGGAAACAATCTTTACGTAATCGTCTTCCTTGGTCAGAACGGCACCGATACCTTCCATTGCAAGACTCATTTCATCCATGAATCTGGCGCTGTCATCAGGTGACAGATAGGAAGTATGCGGATCTATGGCATGAGCAAAAGCATTCTCAAAGGCGCTGAAAGCATCCTCGCTCTTTGATTCCGTCAGAATTCTGAGCTGATTGGTGTAGCGCTTTTTCAGAAGCTCGCGGGCCTTTTCCTCGCTCTTTCCGTTAAGCATCAGCTTAATGATGTCGTTAACAACAAGCTTGTACCAGAGATGTTCCAGTTCTGTCTGAGTTTTTAGTGCCGGAAGCTTACTGCGGTCACTGTCCAGAGTATCGGTACCTGCAAGATCAACAGGCTTGTCAAGAACGCTCAGATAATATCTGAGACGCTGGAACTTACGCTTAATAACACTGCTGTACAGTTCAAAAGGATAATCAAGGCGACATACCGTCATTGCGGATAAAACGTCATTTGCGTGAGCATACATTTCATCTATTTCACTCTGAGTAAAAAGACTGTGCATGCGATCATTTTCGTATAAATATGAATCTATAACCTTGTTGGCGAATTTCTTATCCAGAATCACTTCCTTGTAATGGGATCTGGTGAAGAAACTGGAAACCCTCTTACATGAAAGAGAATGATTGTGCTGAGCAGAAAGCTCAGGAAGATCCTTGGCTGTAGGAACCGTCTGCTTAACCTTTTCCACGGCATAAACCGGGCCGCAACTTAACGTCAGTCCGATAAAAGAAGACAGTATCAGTTTTCGCCAGCCATAACCAAACACGTTATTCTTATTATATTTCATATTTATATCGCCTGTTTATCTGTAACGGGAACATCCTTACAGTGTTTTATCCAAGTTGAAAATGCATTTTTCATCAAACATCCCTTTATGTGTCGGATGTTCGAAACTGTATATTCTGCGATAATCTTATTTAACTGAAACGAAATATAAATTTCCTCAAATTTCCCTCAGTCCGGATTCCCCGCAATTTACATTCGGGACTGCCCCGATTATTTTATCTCAAGACGTCATTTTACTTGTAAATTCAAAGTTTTTTAAGCATGCGAGACAAAAAAAATCGCAGAGATCACGTTGCTGACCTCTGCGATTGTTACGGTAACGCTTTTACGGTTTTATCTGCCGATGCGATCTGGGCTTACCCTGATAACCATTCCGGTTACAAGTTCAACACCGACAACGTCCTTTGCCATTTCAATAACGGTTGCCTCAACAGCCTTGGTACCGCCGCAAAGTACATGTACCTTGCTGCCCACGTCAACTGTGGTAATATCGATCTGTTCAAAACTTTCAGTACCGATGCTGTTACCCTTGTAGGCACCTGAATTCTGATTGCGGTTCTGACGCGCAGCGCCGTTAAACTTTCTGTTTCTGGCAGGCTTTTCAGCACCTTCGGCTGACTTTTCACCGTCGGTCTTTCTGAAAGGCTTCTTAACAAACTTACGCTTGGCTCCGGCATTCTGACTCTTTTTCTTCTGTTCGAACACGGACTTTGAGGTTTCAAGATTCTTGGTTGCGTATTCAACCTGCTCAGCGGTAACGGTATCAACCTCGTTGCCGTCGAGATCTACTCTTGCGGCACCTTCCTTAAAGGCTTCAAGATAGTTCCAGCGGGTGGTATAGAATCTTAAAGCATGACGTAAACGGGTCTTGGACAGTTCAGGAGTTTCAGCACAAACCCTTTCTGCCAAATCGTTAAACAAACCAATCTTTAAAGGCTTACACTCACCTTTTACAACAAAACACTTAGGGAATTTTTCAGCCAGGAATTCAACGATATCCTTAGCTGTTGAAAATTTATTCTCGTTTTCCATATTCAAATCCATCTGTCAGGAGTGTTCCGTTGCGACCGGCCCGGCTTCAGTGTCACCGCTTACCCGTCCCCCCGAAATCTTTACGCACTGCTAATGCCGGGTTAATCCCGAGACTCCGACAGTCTGTCTGTTCCTATTCTAACTAAAGTACACTCTCAAATGATGTATGCAGATATACCTAGTATTCTCATTCCCTGCAACAGGATGTTTCAATACGAATCATCATCAAAAAACTGAAGAGGTACTCTTACAAAAAGATACTAAAAAACGTTTACCGCATAACGCAGGCGGGATTATATCACAATTTTCCGAATATACAGCAACTACAGCAATATTATCTGCCGACGTACCTTAAATAATGCAATAAATCACACTTTGTCACAACTTCAGGCTTACCATGAAAGCCCGCCAGAACTTAATAGGACATTACAGCCTACCGTGCAAAAAGTTCTTCTTCCAGCAGTAGAGAGTAGTCGCCGGCAAGTACGTCACATACGCGGATACGCTCACGCACAATGTCAATCAGATTATGGGCATATGCATCGGCAAGCTCCAGCAGCATCAGTTTTCTGAACGTCTCCGCACCGGCCTCTTCCATAAGACTTCTGATGCTTGCACCACGGCTGTTGTCCGACAGCATGTTGTCATCATGATGTCTTACGTAAAAGAGAAGACGGATTTTATCACTGCTTTCCAGCACGAATCCCCTGCTTTCCAAATCAGGAATTATTTCCGTTTCAACCAGACTTTCGGAAGCCTGAGGATGACCGTAATAATGCATGTTCACGTCATCAGGATTCTTTCCTCGACACTGAGTGTCGGGCTTGCCGACATCATGCAGCAGTGCGGCAAGATACAGCATGTCGTCATCCAGATTTCTCGGAAGATTAAGTACGGTATGCAGACTGTGCTCCCAGAGGAAATACTGGTGACTGTAATGCTTCTGATCAAAATTAACTGCTTTCTTCATTAATGGAAATAGCTCAAGCAGTTCCTCACGAATCGCCTGAAGCTCCTCCACCGACGTTGCCGTCTTTAATACGTTTATGGCTTTATGCAGCACTTTAACACCTCAAAAACACTAACTTTCCAAGTATCAATAATAACACAGCACAAAGGTTTCCACGGCACATATAAATGAAAAAAGGTTGCATCCCGATTCCGGAACGTCATGTTGTATTTTCCGGTATAAGCACATATAATACCATGACAAGTAAGCCGTCATAAGCGTTTTCCGGGCATCAGCCGACAAAGGTTCTCCGGAGCATGCCGGCAGCCAGATTCGGAACAATGATAAAGGTTCCATAACACCGAAAATAAAGCCGGAACAGCAACAAACACAGAGAAGTTAAATGACTGAACATCACCACTGCAGCGACTGTAACGATGGTACCCACGGTTCATACAAACCAAACAGAAAGATTGAATTTCTGAAAGCCAGACTGGCAATGATTGTAGACAGCCGTCTTTACAAAAACGTACCTCTTAAGGGAATTCTTGAGCTTGCCAGTCTTATAAACCCTACAAGCCTGATGCTTTTCAGCACCGACAGGGATTTTATTGCCGATTTTTCATCAAAGGCATCCGAACTTGAGGAAATGGTTACCCTATATACCCCGAAAGATGAAAGCATGAGTGCCTTTATTCCCGTATGCAGTCCTAAAGCCGCAAAAATTCCTAAAAACGTGGAATTTGCAAAGGATCAGGATGTACTGGCCTCTTACGAGAATGAAGACCTGCTCAGAAATCTGTGCGATATTCAGGTTGAAAACAAACTGAGCCTTATTCCGCTGCCACTTACCGACATGCTGATTTTAAAGAGCATCACCACGGTTCAACCTTACGACCTGCCTCTGGCAAGACTTTACCTGAAGCAGTATGCTGAAGCAAAGGATGCTCTTACTGAAGCTGACAGAAATCTGCTAAGGGACATCAAGGAACAGGGACTGCCTACACTTGATGACAGCTACAGTGAACAGGTATACAGATTCCTAAAGGTAGAAAGAAAGCTGTTCACTCAGTACGCCCACTGATTTTTTGTCGTTCCGGAGTTCCAGGACCGGCAACCCCGGATGTTTTTTTAGTTAATCATGAGGAACATTAATTATGTTTATGGGACAGGAAGATACAAGAAAAGAAGCAACCGCTGAGGAAATCTTGACTCTTGCAAATAAAATGATTAAAAGTGACTACGACTATATGGACGGCATGCATGCCGATTCCGTAACCCAGAACGGAGAAGTTCTCGTTTTCAAGGGAGAATTCTTTCTGGATAATGACGGACTGCCGACTCCGAAGACCAATGCCGTATTCAACATGTTCAAAAAGGTAACCACTGTTCTTTCAAAGCAGTACAAGCTTAAACAGTAACAGGCAGTTCTGCAGGAACCGGACCATAATAAGAGAACCGGGAGATGACAGATCTCATCCCCCGGTTCTTTTATTCCCGAAAACAGAGACAGACTAAACCATCAGCTCCTCAAGTATTCTTTCATATATAAGGGCAAGCTTTTCCAGATCTTCCGCTGACGTACACTCGTTTGCCTTGTGAATCGTTTCACTTATGACTCCAAGTTCCAGAACCTGACACCCTTCGAATCTGGCAATAAATCTGCCGTCAGACGTTCCACCTGCCGTTGATCCCTCTGCTTCAATACCGCAGATATCCCTAACCGCCTTTTTGGTTATATCTAGAAGTTCTCCGGTTCTTGTTATAAAAGGAGCTCCGGCAAACTCCCAGTCGATATGGTAATTAAGCTTATGTCTCGTAAATATCTCATCCGTAATGCGTTTAATCTCTTCGGCGCTTATCTCATTGCTGAAACGCCAGTTAATCTGAATGAAGCACTCTCCGGGAATGATGTTTGAGACACCAAAACCGGATCTTATATTGGGAATCTGCATGGATGTTGGCGGAAAATACTCATTTCCCCTGTCCCACACATGGGACACCAGCTCATTAAGTGCCGGTATTGCATTATGCACCGGGTTATTACCCAAATGAGGATAGGCAACATGTCCCTGAATTCCGAACACACTGACATTTGCGGTAAGAACTCCGCGTCTGCCGATTTTTATTGTATCTCCAAGCACCTTTGAGGAACTTGGCTCACCGATAAGGCAGTAATCAAGAATTTCATTACGCTCCAGCAGTCTGCTTACCATATGCGGTGTTCCGTTAACAAATTCCCCCTCTTCATTACTGGTAAACATCAGAGATATTTTACCCCGGTGATTAGGATTCTTTTCCACAAAGCGCTTGGCAGCCATTACCATGGCGGCAACTCCGCCCTTCATGTCCGCAGTACCCCTGCCGTATATCATGCCGTCATGAATAACTGGGTCAAAAGGACTGTATGCCCAGGCAGAAAGTTCTCCCGGAGATACCACGTCGGTATGTCCGAGAAAGCAGAAAATCGGACCACCGCTGCCATGTGTCGCATACATGTTGGTTGTATCAATGTGAGACAGATTTTCTATATGAAATCCGGAATCGCGAAGTTTTGTGGCAATGAGCTGCTGACACCCCTCATCCTTGGGAGTTACAGAAGGCTTTGATACAAGCTCCATGCACAAAGAGACCACTTCCTGTCTGTTTTCACTCTGAGATTCTTTCATAAATACCTCCGGTAATGTCCATCTTCCGGTTCCAAATACAAATATATGCATTAATTCAATATATCACATCACCGTTATTCAGGTTAAAACATAGAGCTCCCACCCTCCAAATAAGTGATAAGATTCGGGATTTCGCGACTTTTTCTACATTTTTATCCGTTTTTCGGAGTTTCAGCACTTCCGGACCGGCATATACGGAATATCGCAAATAAAATCCAAAAACAGCATGAAAGGAAACAGGCTCTGCGGCTAATGAAACAGAACACGAAATCGACTTATGCGGATCGCCGATCGGGATAAGGCATTGAAGAACTAGGTAAAACAGGATGAGAGCTGCTGAGTGTTCATCGCCGGTCTGCAAGGATGTCCTGTCCCGGAAATTGGCTATTCGGAAAACCGGATCATGAAGTGAACAGACACCTTGAGGAATAAACGGATTTAGCAGGCTGCCGGTATTTGAGATATCATAAAGACAGAGAAAGTAAAACAGAAGACTCATGATCCTACTGTTGTCTTTTACGGGTATGTTACCCTTGAATTAATTTCTGTCCCAGCATCTTTTTCTGTCTTCATCGGTGATTGCTCTTACAACGCGGCATGGATTTCCTACCGCCACGGAATTATCAGGAATATCCTTTACCACCACGCTGCCTCCGCCGATGACAACATTGCTACCGATTTTAACACCGGGCATCACCTGTACGCCCGCGCCTATCCAGACATTGTCACCTATGGTAATAGGATATGCGTACTCAAGTCCTGCATTTCTTCTTTCAGCATCGGTTGGATGACCTGCAGTATAGAATCCGCAGTTCGGAGCAATAAATACATTGTCGCCGAATATAACTTTACCGCCATCAAGAATGACAGTGTTGTGATTGGCAAAAAAGTTCTCTCCTATTTCAATGTTATATCCGTAATCACACCAGAAAGGAGCAACAATGGTAAAGGCACCCTTTATCTTACCAAGAAGTTCGTTCATGATTCGATGCTGTCCTTCTTCGTCGCTTGGACGGAGATTATTGAAGTCGTAGCAGAGATCTTTGGCCTTGACTCTCTCGCGGATAAGTTCCTTATCGTAGTTTGCATCATAAAGCATCTGCTTCTGCATTTTTTCTTTTTCTGTCATGGACATCTCTTGTTTTCCTTCTGCCTAACAGTAATTATAACAACACAGCTGACACCGTAAAAACTCTTCCTTTACTACCTTGATGTTCATCTCGATACACGGCTGTGCAACCTTTAATCATTCAAAATGTTATACCTACGCCGGGCACAATCGAGTAGGCGGGGTTCCCCCACGCCTCTCACACCACCGTACATGCGGATCCGCATACGGCGGTTCAAAACAATGATACGGTGCGGTTACCTAATTGCACCGTTCGAACATGTTGATACATACCCATCCCTCCTGTGCC
>JAGAYS010000029.1 GCA_017940385.1 Ruminobacter sp.
ATGCCATAGCCAATCCGGACGTCACCGCAATCTTCTACGGTGACAGTAAAATCTCCTACGGCGTACTTTACGCTTCGGTGATGCGTGTGGCCGGCATGCTTGTTCAGAACGGCGTTAAGCCTCTTGACAGGGTCGCCGTCTCCGTTGCCCGCGGTCCTCTGCAGATCATCTCCGTGCTCGCAGTCCTCGCAGCCGGTGCCGTGTACGTTCCGGTTTCCGTGACACAGCCTTCAGCACGTAAGAACAGAATCCTTTCCAGGGCTCTCATCAAAACCGTGCTCACCACGGAACCTTTCGAACCTGCAGACGGTATCAGTGCGACATTCCTTGACCCTATGGAGGCTTCACACTGCAAACCTCTCGACAAGCCGGTTCGCGTTTCTCCTGATTCCGCAGCCTACATCATCTTTACCTCAGGTTCCACCGGTGAACCTAAGGGCGTGGAAATCAGTCACCGCGGTGCCATGAACACCATACTCGACGTTACCGGCCGTGCCGGCATCAGCTCTTCAAGCTGTGCCATGGCCATCTCCGCAATGGACTTCGACCTCTCAGTATTCGACGTCTTCGGTATCCTCGGTGCCGGCGGCAGACTCGTGGTCATAGATGAGGAGGAACGCCGTGACGCGGCTCTCTGGCTTGACCTCGTTCATCAGCACGGCGTTAACGTCTGGAACTCCGTTCCGGTTCTCCTCGACATGCTCCTCGTGGCTGCCGGTAACGACAGCCGCAAACTCCCTCTCAGAACCGTGATGCTTTCAGGTGACTGGATTGGTCTCGACCTCCCTCAGCGTCTCGCCAACTGCTGTGGCGGTAACCTTCCTTACTTCATGGCCATGGGCGGCGCCACCGAAGGCAGTATCTGGTCAAACCTCTTTACCGTTACCCTGCCTCTCGATCCGAAACTCAAATCAATCCCTTACGGTTACCCTCTCGCCAACCAGCGCTACCGCGTGGTTGACTCCCTGGGCAGGGACTGCCCTGACTTCGTTCCGGGTGAACTCCTCATCGGCGGTACCGGCGTGGCCCTAGGCTATGCAAACTCTCCTGAAATCACCGCCGAACGCTTCTTCACCGAAAACGGTGAACGCTGGTACCGTACCGGTGACCGCGGCAGATATCTTGCCAACGGCTGTCTCGAATTCCTCGGCAGAAAGGACCATCAGGTCAAGGTAAGAGGACATCGTATCGAACTCGGAGAAATCGAAGCCGCACTGACCTCCGTCAGCGGCATCAACCGTGCCGTGGCGGTTACCGTAAGCAATCCGCCTCAGCTTGCCGTGGCGGTGGAAACCGACTCAGGCGTTTCCATGACTGCCGACGAACTCAAAAACGCACTTTCCGGCATCGTGCCTGAATACATGGTTCCTAACCACATCGGGTTCTACGAAACACTGCCTGTCAGTGCCAACGGCAAGATCGACCGCAAGGCCATCATCAGTGAACTCAACAGTAAATCCATCATTGCGAGGGAAGAAGATTTACCACAGGGAGAGCTTGAAATAAGAATCGCCGACATCTGGAAGAAGATCCTAAAGATTGAAAACATTTCAAGAAATGACGACTTCTTTACAGCGGGTGGAGACAGTCTTAGTGCAACCAAATTTGTTCAGACATTACAGCTCGAAAACATAACTTCCGAACCGCTGCCGCTGAGAACGTTGTTCTCAGCGCCTACCGTAGCCTCAATTTCAGGTTACATAGAGAACAATAACCTTAGGGCCGAAGCATGTTCAGAAGGAAACTCATTCGAAGAAGGGACACTTTAATATGACATTAAACAGACAGGGCATCATCAGCCTTATGGAAGATTTTGCTTCCAGAAACATTTATCTGTGGACGGATAACGGAGCTTTGAAATTCAAAGCCCCGGCCGGTGCCATGACCAGTGATGACAAGGCATTAATCAGGGAAAACCGCGATGCCGTAATAAGCTATCTGGAAAAGTTAACCACCATAACTCATGATGCCAATCACCGTTATGATGAATTTCCTCTTACTGACCTGCAGCTCGCTTATTCACTCGGCAGAAGCAACATTTACGAATACGGTGGCGTTGGCTGCCACAGCTATTTGGAACTGGAAATGCGCGAACTTGACAGAGCCCGTCTTGAAAAGGCATGGCATGGTCTGATTCTGCGTCACGACATGTTAAGGGCGGTAATCTCCAAAAACGGAACCCAGCATGTTCTTAAGGACGTGAAACTGCCTCACGTTCCTGAACACGACTTCAGAAACATGACGCCTGAAAATGCGGAAAAGGCTCTTCTGAAGATTCGTTCGGAAATGGATCACCGGCTCTATGACCCGGGCCACTGGCCTCTCTTTGACGTAAGAGCTGTTCAGATGCCTGACAAAGCCATTCTGATTTTCTCAATCGACCTTATAATTGCCGACTTCGCCAGTATACAGATTCTGCTTGCCGAACTCGGTCAGGCTTACGACAGAGGAGCAGAATCACTTGATCCGCTGCCTTTCACTTTCCGTGACGTGATGTTTGCCAGAAAGCAGGAACAGAACAATCCGTTCCTAAAGGCTAAACACAGGAAAGACGAGGAATACTGGCTTGAACAGATCCGGACCATGCCTCTTCCTCCTGAACTTCCCGTAATTCCGGACAGCGGAAGAAATAATGAAAACATCAGGGTTAGGCGTTTCCATCATTCCATGGACGAAAACAGGTGGAACAGACTCAGACAAATCGCGATGGATAAAAAACTCACCGTATCCAGCGTAATTCTGGCAGCATTCTCCGAAGTTCTGGCCAGCTGGTCACGCAGTCCGGATCTGACCATAAACCTTACCCTGTTCAACCGTCCTGCAGGTGTTCAGAACATTGTGGGCGACTTCATTGACGTTAATGTTCTCGGCATTCGCGGCAGCCAGACCGAATCATTTGCCGAACGCGTAAGCATGATTCAGAATCGTCTGTGGGAAGACATGGAACACACCGGATTCACCGGCATCAACGTTCTCCGAGCCCTCAGCAAGGAGCACGGCAAGAACATTCTGGTTCCAGTCGTTTATACCAGTACCCTTGGCGTGAGCAACGATTCTCTCGACAGAAATGACTTCATGAGCGGTGCAAAGCTCCACTACGGTCTTACCCAGACCCCGCAGGTATGGCTCGACTGTCAGACCACCGAACGCTACAACACCCTGCAGCTGGATTGGGACGTACGCTCAGGAGTGTTCCCGGAAGGACTGCCGGAAGCAGCTTTTGAAGCCCTTAAAAAGCTTATTGACGACCTTGCCGATCATCCTGAACTCTGGTCGGAGAACAGCGTCGTCACCCTTCCGGATGAAATGCTTAAGCGTGTTGAAGCACTTAATTCAAACACCCGTGAGCATGAACATCTCTTCCTTCACGAAGGATTGATAAACAATGCCTTAAAAACACCTGATGCCGTCGCCGTATTTGCGGCAGACGCCGAACTCAGCTATTCCGACCTTGCCTCGGAAGCTTTGGCAATTGCCGACGAACTCAGGGAAAACGGCGTAAAGAAAGGTGATAACGTAGCCCTGCTCCTGCCAAAGTCAGCCTCTCAGTTTGCCTGCATTTTCGGGGTGCTCTTTGCTGATGCCGCATATGTGCCAATCGACGTGTCACAGCCGTTATCTCGCATAGAATCAATCATTAACGATGCAGGCATCAGGGTTATTCTTACCGATGCCGAACACGCCGGAACCGTATACGGAAAGGATACAGTAAATCTTACCCTCCTTGCAGGCAGTGCGTTCAGTGACGGTACGACCGTAAAATCCAGACTTGCCGGCCTAAGGGATTCACTGGCCGTGAACCGCAATGAAACCGCAAGAACCGCCTACATCATCTTCACCTCCGGCACCACCGGCAAACCAAAGGGAGTAATGGTCAGCCACAGAGCCGCCTGGAACACCATAAACGAAGTCATCACCCTTAACGGTGTTGATTCCTCCGACAGGATGCTGGGACTGGCAAGTTACGGCTTTGACCTTTCCGTGTGGGACAATTTCGGTACCACCCACGCCGGCGCGGCCCTTGTCATGCCTACCGAAGAGGAACGAACAGATCCGGAATGCTGGCTGAATCTTATCGCAAAATACGGCGTTACCCGCTTAAATACCGTTCCTGCCCAGATGCAGATGCTGACCCAGTGGCTTGAATGGGATGCCGCTTCCAAACTTAAAACTTTAAAAAGCATATTCATGTCCGGTGACAAGATCCCAACCACATTGCCTGATGCCATAAGAAAAGCTCACGGCTCCGTAAAAATTGTAAGCATGGGAGGACCTACCGAAACGTCAATCTGGTGCGTGGAATATCCGATAACTGAAAGTTTTGCCGACAAACCGAGAATTCCTTACGGGAAGCCTCTGGCAAACCATGAAATTTACATTCTGAACAGCCGTATGGAAATCTGTCCGGATTACACTCCTGGTGAAATGTACATAGCCGGTTGGGGATTAGCCGAAGGTTACTGTGCCGATCCGGACAAAACCGCAGCATCTTTCATCACCCATCCGAAAACAGGAAAGAGACTTTACAAATCAGGCGACATCGGCTTCTACACACCTGACGGAATTATTGAAATACTCGGACGTGAGGACGGACAGATTAAAATTAACGGCTACCGTATTGAACTGAGTGAAATTGAAGCCGCAATTGAGCAGATGTCATTTATACGAACCGTTGCCGCGGTTCCTGTTCATGACCGCACCACCCTGGCAGCAGCGGTAACGCTTGCCGACGGGACAGGCATGACTGCGGAAAACGCAGTGGAAAAAATTAAAAAGGTACTGGCAGAAAAACTTCCGGCATACATGATTCCGGAGAATATCAGGGTAATGGAAAAGCTGCCGTTAAGTGCCAACGGCAAAATTAACCGCAAGGCTCTGTCCGCTGAACTCAGCAATATGGACATACCGGCCAAAAAGACGGAAAAACCTTTGGACACCAAAATCGAGCAGGATCTGCTTGAAATATGGAGTGACATCCTTAAACACGGGAATATTTCCCGTTCCGATAACTTCTTCAATATCGGAGGTTCTTCACTTTCCGCAATCACCCTGCTCAGCCGACTCCTAGCAAAAGGATATCCTGCCACCCTGGAGCTCATATTCAACCACAGCGTGTTTTCCGACATGGCTGACTGTATGGACAGAACTCAGGCAGAACAGACAGCATGGATTAACAGCATCAATCTCGATGACATGGCAACAAAAGCCATGCATGCCATGAACGAGGCTCTGCCGTTTGATCCTGATATAAAGAAACATCGCGTGTTCATGACCGGAGCCACGGGATATCTCGGAACCTACATTCTTTCAAGACTTCTGAAGGAAACCGACTGCAGCATGTACCTGCTGGTAAGAGCCGGCACCCCGGCCGAAGGCTACGAGCGTTTACGCAGGGCTGCCGCCGACAAAAATCAGCCGATACCTGAAAATCTTGAAGAAAGGGTAAAAATATTCAACGGGGCAATGGACAGGCCGCATCTCGGCTTAAACGACGATGACTACAAAGTAATTTCAGGCGAGTGCGACACCATCATCCACAACGCATCCATCATCAATCTCATGGATCCCCTGAGCTCAATATTCCCTACCAACGTTCAGGGCGTGGCCAATATTCTTGAGCTGGCAACTACAGGAAGAATCAAGCAGATTAACTATATCTCCACCATTGCCGTTCACTATGGTCTTGAAAACGTGGATCTGACCGCAGTTATTCCTGAAAACACGGACATCCACAGATGGAGGGATCTGGATCTGACCTATGAACAGTCCAAGATTATGGCGGAAAACATATTCTATAAAGCAAGAAAGAACGGCATTCCGGTAAACATCCTCCGTCCGAGTTCAATCACCTGGGAAAGCGGCTCCAGTGCTCCGTTCATCAACAATGACGCTTTCGTGAAATTCTACAAGGCCTGTCTGGCAGCAGGAAGCTATCCTGAGTCTCCTCTCAAGGTAAACATTGTTCCGGTGGATTATGTGGCTGAATGCGTAAGCCTTGCAACCGTCAACAGATACGGATCCAGTCTTAACTACCATCTTGTTTCAAAGGACAGCATTGGGGTCAACAGGATTTACTCCTGGCTCGGAGAGCTCGGTTCAAACATCGGCAGTCAGGACTTCCACGGCTGGCTTAATGATTTGAGCGACAGTTTCGTGAACGGCTTTATCAGTCTCTACTTTAAAAACGATCTCAGCGACGGCGGTCATTACAGCTATGACTGTGATGAAGCCAGAAAGCTCCTTGACTACAGAAATCTGGAACCTTTCAACGTAACAAAGAGCTATTTTGAACCGCTGGTTGAAAAATTCAATAATCGGGCTTAATCATGACTGAAGCAGTTTACACTTGTACCGCACCCGTTAAGGGAAATGAAAATAACGGCGGGAACGGATCTGAAGACTACACCCGCTGGTGGAGAATATACCGTCGTTCGGAGCATCCGTCGTCTCGGCTAATCTGCCTTCCTCATGCAGGAGGCAGCGCCTCATTCTTCCGTAACTGGGCTCAGGAGCTCCCGACAAACATTGAGCTTGCCGCCATCCAGTATCCCGGACACGAGGACAGGCTTAACGAACCGCTTGTCAACGACATGAATGAGCTGGTGAACGGCATCTGTGATTCCGTATGCCGTGGCGGACTTCTTAACAGGCCTTACATGATTTTCGGGCACAGTATGGGTGGTTACGTAGCCTATGAACTCTGCAGGGAAATCAGAAAGAGAGGCCTTAAGGAGCCCTATCACGTATTCATATCATCAAGCGAAGCACCGGGACTCAAGAATGATTCCAACTGGCATGAAAGTTCAGATACGGATCTGCTGACGGAGGTTAGAAGAGTCTACGGTGATGACAACATCTGCCGTGATACGGAAATCGCCGACATGTTCCTTCCGGTAATCCGCAATGATTATGAGCTTATCGAAAAATGGAATCCTGAAAAAAATCAGGAGCCGTTCAAAATTGATCTTTCCTCCTTCTACGCCGATGCTGATACAGAAATGGACAGAATGAAGGCTGAGGGCTGGCAGAATGTTACCAGCAGAAAATTTGAAGCCAGGAAATTCAACGGTAATCATTTCTATCTCATTCAGCACAGAAGAGAAATCATCAGATCAGTGGCCGATGCCGCCAGACGTCAAAACACCAAGAGATTGATGCTTCCGTAACGGTTAAGGGAATCCGTCTTCTGACGGATTCCCTTCTTTATCTGCTTTAAAAACGGATATGAACCTTAGAAGACACCCTCCGCATACGCAGAAAAGACAACAGTCTGCCCTATACAGTCTCTGAACCTTCTGGATCCCCCACATCATATGCGGGAAGGACATCAAAACCGAGCTCAACGGTCTCAACTGTAAGGGTTCCACCCCGCATACGCGGGAAAGACTCGATATCTGCCTGAAAAAATCCACCTTTCCAAGGATCACCCCCGCATACGCGGGAAAGACCTGTTACCCAATGCGTTAACGTCATTCTGTGCGGGATCACCCCCGCATACGCGGGAAAGACCTGGGTGCGCACACGGGCGCTTCGGTCTTACGGGGATCACACCCGCATACGCGGGAAAGACTGAATTTTTCAACCTCGGCAGTATATTCCGCGGGGATCACCCCCGCATACGCGGGAAAGACTACTAAAAATGTGTGTATTGTGCATGACTGCTAGGATCACCCCCGCATACGCGGGAAAGACCAAAAGTGATAAGACTGGAGTTCAGTTCCGTTAGGATCACCCCCGCATACGCGGGAAAGACGCGCCCAACGCGGAGCCGCCCCAACCGCCGTTAGGATCACCCCCGCATACGCGGGAAAGACCGCTTCCACGGTGGTAGTGCGTTACGTGTGCCAGGATCACCCCCGCATACGCGGGAAAGACAGCTCCATTTTTACTTATCCCCGCCTGTTTTGGGGATCACCCCCGCATACGCGGGAAAGACCTGTTATTACTTTCTGGTAAGCTTACCTGAAAGGGATCACCCCCGCATACGCGGAAAAGACTAAAAAACCTCTCAAAGCTTATATTATGCGGTAGGATCACCCCCGCATACGCGGGAAAGACCCGAACGAATATTCAGAGGCAGAACTCACAAAAGGATCACCCCCGCATACGCGGGAAAGACAGAGGTGCACCCGCAGAAAACCCTGCGATTTAAGGATCACCCCCGCATACGCGGGAAAGACTTGGTAGCATGGTAGCAGGATTTTTCCCTATTGGGATCACCCCCGCATACGCGGGAAAGACTTGATAACGGCCACGGTTCAAAAAATAACATGGGGATCACCCCCGCATACGCGGGAAAGACCTTTCTGAAAAATCAGTTTATTTAAAAGCTCAAGGATCACCCCCGCATACGCGGGAAAGACTCAGCACTCAGGATGCCATTGAGCTTGCCCTTGGGATCACCCCCGCATACGCGGGAAAGACTATCACATCAAACGTACCGTATGAGCTTGATTAGGATCACCCCCGCATACGCGGGAAAGACGTGTCTCCAGCAGATAAGAAAGTGAGTATCACAGGATCACCCCCGCATACGCGGGAAAGACTAATCGCATTGAGATGCTTCATTACAGCTTCAAGGATCACCCCCGCATACGCGGGAAAGACGTATTCTGCACAGCTTATGCAAGATACAACCTAGGATCACCCCCGCATACGCGGGAAAGACCATGCCCACGTTTTTTTAAATAATCGTATATGAGGATCACCCCCGCATACGCGGGAAAGACTGGCTGTTATGTGCGCACATTACGACATAACCGGGATCACCCCCGCATACGCGGGAAAGACGTCCCGTCTGCCGCCGTTAATCTGCCCGTTATGGGATCACCCCCGCATACGCGGGAAAGACAACATGAATATTCTTCCGTGCTTATTTCGTCGGGGATCACCCCCGCATACGCGGGAAAGACATGAGTACGGCGATCATGTTGCGCGCATCTTCGGGATCACCCCCGCATACGCGGGAAAGACAGTATAAAGATCCCGAAAAAACACATTCTCAAGTCAAACCAATGAACAATTTTATTCACTTTGATCATTTACAGCACTAACTTGAAAACAAGTGCTACGATAACACCTATTTTATATCAAATTAAATTTTTAAAGAACTTTTGGATTTAGTATCGACATATCAACATGAAAACATTTTGTAGTATAACAACTGTAACAAATTAGCATCTTGAAGAGCCCTATGAAAAACCTGCCGATCAATACCGTACGTTTTCAACGTTGTTTCAAATTTATAATTAAGTTGAAACACTTTTTTTCTTTTCGCTTCATACATCAGATCCTTAGTTTTATTGCGTATAGTACCAAGCGAAAACTTCTCAAACGCCTTATTTAAAAATTTGATATCAAAAGATATGTTATACCCAACTAATACGGAGTTCTGAATGAATTTTTGAAAATCTCTTAAGACAGTCTCCAATTCCGCACCATTACTGAGCATCTCATCTGTAATATTTGTCAGGTTACGTACTACATCCGGAATTTGTCTATCAATTCGAATTAATCGTTGAAAATCTTCTTTTAATTCTGAGTTTGATATTCTTTTGGCACCAATTTCAATAATTTGATCCTTATCAACATTTAACCCGGTTGTTTCAATGTCAAGAAAAACTAAATCGTTTTGTCTGTCAGAAGTACTAGAATTAGCAGAAACTGAATTATTTGATTTTTCCGTTTCGCTGGATAATGTTTGACTTGATGTTTGCTTATTTGCATTTACATCATAATTTGCAGATTTTTCATTTGCTTCTGTTTTCTCAGAAAACTCTCTCCAGGGAAGCAATACAAGAGGTATTCCATCAAAATCAACAATTTGTCGTTCAGTGTTGCATGTAGAAAAAGAATACCCAATTTCATTTCTGCATGAATAGCTTATTGTTGCTTCACCTTCTTTAACCGTTTCTGAGATTCTCTTCCATAGATATTCTCTTACCTTGGAATTGTAATTTCCAATATACACGCCTGTTGCAATTTCCTGCATCCAACGTGACAGCTCTCCTCTGAGAGAATTGGGAACATTTCTTAGAGTTATTACAGTAAACGGCATTTTTATTCCTTATAATTACTATAATTAATACCGTATTTGACGTTACCATCCCTGTTATCCCACAAACTTAAAGGTTCAACTTCGATGGTATGTTCAACATTACTGTCGCTGACACCTATTACAATTTGTATATCACGAACGATTCTTGCAAAGAGTTTACCATCCACAAAAGCATCTCGTACCTTTCTTCGGGATTGTTTAGCTATATCCCCAGATTCATATTCAGATGCAACCTGAAAGGCTATAGGAATTGTTGTTTCAGCCTTATATAAATCAGCAACATCATAAACAAATGAAAGGTCATGTCCTACATGTATAAAACCTAATCCTGGAACTAACCCCATAGCAACGATTGCACAATGTGCCAAACCGTACAATGCTACATTTGCTGATGACAAAGCCTTATTAATAAGATCCCCTCCCTCAAAATTATCAGGATCGTAAACTCTTCCATTCCACTTAATGCCATATTCAGAAGACATTTTTCTGTACAACTTACGAATACGAGCACCTTCTTTTGCACGAAGCTGTTGCATTGTCAGCGATGAAACATCCTCACTTGGAAATCTCATCTGATACATTTTTCTGGCAACCTGAAGTCGGGATCTGCTATTACTTACAAGTTTTGCCTGAATTTCCATAAAACGAGATGTATGTGATAAGCTTCTACCATGAGCATAATGCCTTATACCATATTCTCCTACCCATGCTACACTGGCACCAGAATTTCCCATTAATTCCATGGCTTGATGACTAATACTTGTTCCAGGTCCAAGAAGCAGGACTCCAATCATGGAAATCGGTATTCTTACAATTCCTCTTTTTTCCGCAACAGTAACAGAACCATCGACACAATTAATCTTTGAATGTTCAATATATATGAAAGTCACCCTATCAGATATCCTTGGTAATTCAACAATTTTTGTTTTGTGATAAGCCATAGTTAATCATTCTCCGCATTCACAACCAAAAAGTATTGAACAAAAACAAATCGTTCAAAATGGTAAGTACATTCTATGAACAAAATACGGACTATCTAATAAAATTACATATGAGCATGATCTTAAACGGGGATCACCGTCATAAGACCAAAGCCATACGCCTTCTTTTTACCAATTCCCTTTGTTAGAGAGTGATAAAAAACGGTTTTGTCGGTTACTTTCAATATACCTTCAAAAGTTGCCCTGCTTAACTTAATCGTTTTTTGTCCCTGTTTCTTCATTGGAACCCATGATTTCTCGACAATTAAGTAATCATTGGGCACTAATTCGAAACCTAGTTTTTCCGCACGCGATTCGAAAAATTTCATCTGCTGTTCAGTCGTGATTTCAGGAACTACTCTGCCACGCTTACCATCTTCCTGGTGAATCGCTTTCACAGGATTCAGAGTAACTCTGAACCTGTAAAACTTGTTTTCTTCAATGGACTCAAGAAATTTATCATAGGATTTTGTCCTAGCACTTCCAGAAACCCCATATTGCTCTAGTAATTTCAAATCAGGTTTTTCATCACTTACAAGCAAAAGAAACCTAGTTCCCTGAATGGTATCTATTCTCCACAGTTTCCGACTCCTGATACCGTTTTCGATTTCATGAGGGAAACTGTTCTCAACCCAATTATGATAAGCACCAAGATGTGATAAATCCCTTAATTTTTGTCTGTTCCCGATATCAATTTCCACCCGAGATAAATACATATTAATCGTCTCCTACTGCTCCAAACGCATCATGATCCTGGATGTTTTTAGTTTCAATAGCGTTTTGTAATTCGATTGATATACTGACCTCTTTTCTCGGAATGAATTTTCTTCCTGTTATCTGAGAAAAAGAAAGAACGATATCATTTCGAATTTGTGTTTTTCCTTCACTTAACAAAGATTCGTCAGCATAAATATACAGTTTCCTGGTCGTATTTTTTCTCTGATACCAGTCAGACGCCTGCCAATCAAATCTTCTTAAAAGAGAAACTGCATCCTCATCGAAAACCCCCAGAAACATATCTGCAGTAGGAGGAAGAGATCTGCGACCTAAAAACAAAGCAAAATTAGGATTAGTGACAGACGTTTTTACTTCATCAATAAGTTTTTCATCCTCGCAGCTTAATGCAACCAGAAAAACCGCATCCTGGAGATAAAAACGTGTTGTAACATAAGTTCTGTCAAAATCACCATTTTTCTTATACTTTTTGGCCGTATGATAATCCTTCATCATTTGTCCGGGCTGATCAATACGAACGGCATAACTAAGACTGTTTAATCTTGCCATGCCCTCATTATCACTACGGCTTAATCCTAAACCTGCAGCAATCATTCCAATAACGCCGCTTTTGGAAGGATGAGCATCAGTATATCTGGTTTCAAAATGAGAATTTGTCCCCCATGATTGCAGCGGACCAGAAAACTTCAGTAAAATCGTCTTCAAAATCAGCTCCGTTCCAAAACACAATTTGTTACAACTTCTTCAAAATCATTCAGTAAAGATGTAAGACTGTTTTCCTCTGTACCCCATTCTGGTTTAGCTACATCCTCATTAACAACGTAAAATGTTCTGAGAGGAGCCTGTACAAATTTTTCAGTTTTCTTAACTTCTGCAAACAGCCTTTCTATTGATGTTACACTGTTGCCTTTGCTGTTACCCGCATATGATTTCACAGGATTTTCAAAGGCTGTAACCAGATTAACAGGTCTGTCCTGACGAATATTAACCATCAACAGATGAGGAAGAGTCAAATTTGCAAAGGTGTTGGATTTTCCTGTTGGCATTGAATTGGTAAAAGCTTCAATAAAGAGTTTTGATGCAGATACAGCCTGCTCTCCATTTTTGAGCTGTCTTACCAGATCGTGTACAGCTATATTTGCATACCGATACAATGTAGAGGAGTTGAATTCAACAGTTCCCAGCATTCCTGCTCCGGCATTATCTTCAGGTGCCAGATCATCCAATGCAGTATAGAAATCGAATTCAGTCTGAACCTCATGAGTAGAAATTGCGTGTGCAACCTGTACAGATGCATCTTCATTTAAAGACGGATCATCAGCAACCATTCTGCCAAACAGTGCTATATCTACTGGAGGGTTATCGCTCAGTATCTTTTTTAACTCAGTCTGATTAGAAACCTGGTTAAGTGCGGCATCAGCCAACAAATTCGCCTGTTTCTTTCCCAGAAAGAAAAGAGCTTTTGCTTTTTGATCTTTGGTTTTTACACCTGCAACATTAAAAACCTTATCCGCCATTGACATCGCATCACTGGCTGTTACAGAAGGATCTTTGGCAATAATCAAATCACTTACATATTTAACAACATTTAAACTTCTAATTCCTACATCTTCAGCAGATTCATTATTAAAATACTGTCTGATAGCTCTTTTCCAAGACTGTGAACTCACTCTTGACCGTCTTACGCCACCATATATTGCGGTTTTAGGACTGCCGGTATCATCCCTGTTCACATTTGATGGAGGGAGAGACTGAATTGCGTGAATGTCAACAAATAATCTATTTTCCATTTTTTATGTTCTCCAAAATTTTTAAAGCTTAAAAATCAAGACCTGTCATTTTCTTCTTCATCACGAAAAGGTCGATAATAATCTTTTGCCCATCTCAGACAGACTTTTTTATTTCCACCTATCTGGTGTATGAACAGATCGTCCGCAAGTTTAAGAAAATTCACAGAAAAATTATCTTTTGATTTTGCAAGACGGAATATCTGCCTCAGATGATATACAAACTCATCGAAAGTTGTTGCGGTGAGCATAGTATTAAATCTTCTGTCCAAAGATGCAGAATTCGCATCCCTGACTCGCTGCAACGCGCATCCAAAACTTACGTTTTTCTCATTATTTGAAACCTTATTTAAGCCCTGCTGCCCGACTGCATAAAGTTGCAGAGCAACAAGCAAAGCCCTTTCTTCGTAGCTCAGAGTTCCAACATTTAAAAATTCTTTTGGTATGAAAGGAAAAAGTATAGGCCAAACATCTGCGGAATCTTCCAAATTTTTGCCCATGGAATTTCTGATTGCAGCAAGATAACCAGATCGACTTTTCTGCTCCTGAGGGCTGTTTAAAAAGTTTAAAATGCTCCACATTACGTTATATACAGAATGCTTTTTTTCTTCTGTATTCTGTTCATTACTCATGTTCTACCTCAGTCCTTATTCAATTTTTTATTTATACTTCCCACAAACTGCCAGTACCTGGTGGCAATGTTCACTAATTTCCCGTCCTTTTCAATTCCTGTAAGATCTCTAGCCGTACTGTTGTCGAACAATTCTTCTCCTCGTCTCAACACCATTGTTCTCAGTTTGGCGTACCATTCTTTTATTTTTTCTTCCTTTGAATCAGCAGGATTAATCGAAACAAGCCATTTCTTAAAAGCAGAATCAATGATTGAGTACATTTTTTCCGTTTCTGCAGATGTAAAGGAATCAGCAGGTGTATTCCTGATCTCTGATATTCCTCTGAGAAAACTTCTGAATTTCTCAGACACTATTTCTTTTGTTGTTTCTACAGCATTGTTAATACGTATAATCCAATCATCATTAGAGTTATCAGAATTTCCATTCTCGATTAACAGATTATTAATCCTAAAACTGTCTGCAACCTCATTAACTGGCAGCCACGAAGTCGCATTACCATCATCCTTCATTCCGACACCGACTAAATCTGTCAAACCTGAATTTCTCTGTGAATTTGCAATACGCATACGTTGAGCTAATATTCCGGGCTGACGCTGTGGCTGTTTTTTATCACCATTCGTCGATTTCAAAACAATACATCCGAAGTTTCTCCATAAAGACTGCTCTGGATTATGCTTCTTTGGAGTAAAGTGATTTTTATTCGGATCCTTGTCATTCCATTTCCACATAGTCATCGGCTCAATGGAGTTTTCAGTATGTTCAATCTCAGGAAGTTTCACTACCTGAATTTCAACAGGAGCAGACATATCTGTATCCGGATCAATGTAGATTGCTCTGCTCCAATTGGTGTACAGTTCAGCAAGATTGTCTATAAAATTCTTATGACATAAATTCTCAACAACCTCAATTCCGGTCAACTCCCAGCAAGGATTTTGACAACGACCAATGAATGCTTGATTATCAGTAGGAGATTCCGGCATATAATTCATCACCAGAGTTTCATAAACATTTCGTCCCTGAAGAAAAATACCGCCAAGATCAAACAACCACCCTTTAGACGATCTCTGAGTTTTATCAGTCAATGCAACCTTATCAGCAAGTCCTGAATAACCTTGAAACATTATTAACCATCTTGCTAATTCTGCGGGTGACATAACATCCTTAACGCTTCTTTTTCCTATAGCAATATTTGCTATAGGTGAAAATAAAGCTGTTTTATTTTCGCTTTCCGATATAGTTCTGTTTATGTTTTTTCCATAAATTGGGCTTGGACTGTCTTTACCTGGAATTTCTGACATGATTTTATTCATCTCATTCTTAGTCACCTGAAAAAATGGATGAACCTCATCAAAAAGATAAAACCTGTCACGCCATTTCTCAAGGTAATTACAAACAACTACAGGGAATTTATCTCCTGAATACAGATTTTCCCAGCATTCTGCGGTACTCGAACAATATTCATCACGATCATCCTCGTCTACGTTTTCTGTCTGGCCATTATCATCAAGAACAACTCCAGGGAGTTCTTCACCATTGTAATCAAATCGGGAAAAAACCGTCTGAACTACAGATAAAAGAAAACGCATAACTGCAAAATTCTGTGTTTCCATTTCTCCAGCAATCTGAAGAAAATCTCCAGCATTTTTAAAGATATCCAGCATGGACACTTCTTTTTTTTCACCGGACTCTGCCAGAACAGAAATCCATGGTTCGTCTAATAAATTAAACCTCCCCATCAGATATTTCCTCCCTTAAGCCAAATTCATCGTCATACCTTAACTTAATGCCGTTAATTTCAAAGCATCCGTTTTCATCAAAAATGATCCCTAGTGCCCCCTTAAGCCAAGAGTATTTCTGCCAATTCTTCAGTTTTTGTCTGTTATATTTTTCTAGCTCTGTTACTGTTGCAGAAACACCTTTATTGCAGGTTACATAATACGGGAGTCTGATTGTATTCTTTGCCAGTTCCTTAGCGATAGTTTCATTACATACCAGTTCAGAAATATCTGCGTTATCTTTAAATGTTCCATAACCACTGCCGACTTTTTTTACTGCTATAACCTCAACAGTTTCCCTAATATCCCTTACCTGAGCATTGACCGTTTCCTCGCTATCTGCATTATTCAAGTTTTTCAGCCAGCCAATAAGGTTATTTCTGGTCGGATTAATTAAACCGACAGGGTTATCAATACAATATGTCTTCGCCTTTACCTTTTTGTTTTCTACATCATTGTTATGTCTAATGATGCTTTCCTGATAGATATTATTTAATTCTTCTGACAAATCTGGATGCTCCGTACCGTACACTTTATTAACCAGGTCAGGAATATCAGACGGAATGGAAATTTTGTCAGGAAGATAACACTGTGTTCGAATCAGGTAAAATTTTCCGTAAACCAGTACCGAACCTTTTTCAAAATCAAAACTGTCACTTGTCCCCATCACATAAACAACCGGATTTTTGTGTTTATCAGGTCTCTTTCTTTCGTGTCTGTGCAGTCTTCCTATTCTTTGAAGCAGTAAATCTACAGGACAGAGATCGGTTATTAGAACATCGAAATCAATATCAAGAGACTGCTCTATTACCTGGGTACCGATGATGATTTTTCTTTTTGGTCTCTTTCCATTTTTACCGATCATGTCAAGCAAATTTGATTCTTTAACTATTCTGTCTGTTGCTATAAATGCAGAATGGAGAATCACAACAGTATTATTTCCAAAACGATCCTTAAGTTCTCTTCCAAGGTTCTGTGCTTCTTTAACAGTGTTTACAATTATTCCAATAACACCATCTCCTTCCAGCAGTTCTTCTATTCTGAACAGAATCTCCCCTTTATTCAGTCTTTTCACATCAACCGTTTTAACATTAGTATTGAGAAAATCTGTCTCGACTTTAACTTCTTTTCCATCTGTATAAGTAATCAGAGGATACTTATTTCCAGAAATATCATTAGTAAGTGTAATGTCTCTGCTCTTAAAACCCTTTCCTTTCAAATAAGCAAGAATTAAACTCTTTCTCTTATCCTGAGGCAAAGTAGCAGATGCCAAAATTACCGGCACACCATAAGCCCCCATCCATCTGATTGATTCTTCAAGGTACTGCTGCATATAGGTATCATATGCATGCACTTCATCTACTACTACAACCTTTTTACTAAAACCGAGGTGTCTTAAAGCGAGATGCTTCTGTTTAAGAGCACAGCAAAGAAATCCATCCACTGTTCCAACAACAAAATCATCAAGTGCTGTTTTCTTTCTGCCGGCAAACCATTCATTAACAAAAACACAGGAATTGTCAGTATCGTCTATATTAATATCCTGAATGGAAGACTCTCGGAGTAATTTGTTCATCTCCTCATTCAATGCTGCTTTTCCATGACACAATCTCAAAGACTGTGTTACACCATACATGTCAGTTAAATCTTTCAGCCAAGCATGAACCCTTCCAAACATACCATTTGAGGTAGCTTGAGTTGGCAAGCCAAAGAACAATCCTGAACTACCGTTTTTTTGAGCAAGGAGTTCTGATGCGACGAGCATGGCTTCAGTTTTACCAAGTCCCATTGGTGCTTCAATAATAAGAATTCCTGGATTCTGAATTTGACTAGTTGTCCTGTACACAACTCTCTGAAAATCTCGGGGTTCAAATCCAAACCTAGACATAAATAAATCGTCAACATCAGGATTATTCTTAATCTGAAAAGGCAGATTCTTACACCATAATTGAATCCCTTTTTCAAATCTTTCATCACTGTTAATTTCTAATCCACCTTTTGACTCAAAAGGAACAAGTGGAAAATAATCACAGTTGCTGGATATCCAATCAGCCATGATCAGAATACCAGAATATATAACCTGAGCCGTTTTTGAAATCTTCGGTAAATGGAGAACACTTTCAAAAGATGTTATGCGCAGTGCCCAATTAAAAATGGTGGACTGAACATTCTTCCATCTTTCCTGAATCGTTGCATTTTTTTCATCTTGATAATAATTCGCTAAATATGCTGACTGCTCATTAACAGAACACATATCATCATCGGGCTTTCCATGATGAGCTCCCACAATCGATACTATGTCTTCTCCTACCTGAAATGTATTTTTTAGCAGATACTCACCGGCTCTTGAATGAAGAGACTTATTTGGATCAGCCAAACTCAAATTATGCAGTCCTTCGAACCCCGCATTTTGAAGAGCTTCAATAATTTTTTCATCTAAACGATTCGAACTTCCGAATCCTTTTCTGATTTGAAATGCTGGAGTTGCTTTGCCTATATCGTGAATAGCCCCAAGAAAAGCAACGAGATTTAATGCCGTTTTACTGTCATGATTGCTCAGTGAACTAATACAGAATCTTCTCTGACTATCACTAAGCCAGTACATCCACAGCCATCTAGAAACATTCATTGTATCCAACAAATGCTGTTTCAGTGAAAGCCAATATAATTGACCTTCACATTCTTTCTTTTTAGCCCATAATGACGTGACAAGTTTGTCATCAGCTTGCATTAAATTCTCCATTTATGAGCATTTCATTATTGACATAAATTACACACATAACTTTATTTCAAATTTTTACCGAACAATAAAACGAATGTTTTATTTCGATAATACAACAAAAAATCGATGTAATAATATTATCTTATTAATTCTTACCATATTTTAAAAGTTTTATGTTCTTTATTCTGTACCATAGTCACAAAAAACAAAAACCCCAGAATCCCCCCAAGAATCAAAACCGTAACAACTCATCCTCTAAACCTACATTCCGTAGTTGAAAACATGTCGGAATGAGCCTCAAATTTAAATGATAAACATCCCATATTTTTCAAGTGTTTGATCAAAGATTATTGAAATTAAACGCTGAATATCGGAGATAAAAGTTTAACGAACCGCATCTTAGAACATTTCTCGATGATCCTTATGGAGTTATGCCACGGAAAAATTTCTGGAATCTGTATTTATTGAGAATCTGTATGATGGCAAGTGAAACCTACAAAGGTGCGGAAAATCTTACTGAATGCTATTCCCTTTATAAAACATTTATACCGCATAACATGGATTTAAAAAATACATGATGAATTATCACAATGACACTTCATATGGACAAAATAGAATTTAAAAAAACAAAAGAGGAGCTGTTATTGACTATAAATCACACAATATTACCTCAGACGTCTTAAATAAACTTATACCATGTAATATGGCATAATAATCAGTTCAGAAATAATTATTTCAAACTATTTACTAAATTCTTAAAACGTCTGCGGAGAACTTAATGTCTGACACAACACTTGAATACTACGCCCGAAATTTTAAGGAATTCGGTGAGTCCACGTTCAGCGTGGATTTCAGCTCAACACAGGACAGATTTCTGAGTCATCTTCCTCCGAAAGCCGCCATTCTGGACTTTGGCTGCGGTTCGGGAAGGGACACCTCATATTTTCTGAAAAAAGGATTCAGTGTTACGGCAACAGACGGAAGTCCTGAAATGTGCCGTCTGGCCTCCGCCAATACCGGACATGAGGTAACCCTCCCTCTTTTTCAGGACCTTGACGCGAAAAATGCCTTTGACGGCATCTGGGCCTGTGCCTCAGTTCTTCATCTGCCGAAAACCGAACTTAAAGATGTCTTTTTACGGATGGAAAAAGCGCTAAAGGACAGTGGAATTCTGTACGTATCATTTAAATACGGTTCTTTCGAAGGGGTTAGGAACGGCAGGTTCTTTACCGATTTTACCGAAAATGAGTTTAAGGATTTTCTGTCCAAAAATTCAGGGATGAAAATAATTGATTACTGGATAACAACTGACATCCGTCCGGAAAGAAAAGGTGATAAATGGCTCAATCTGCTTATACGGAAGTAATGAGACCGGCCGTAAACAGAGATGTCAGAATAAGCATAATTACGAATGCCATCCGTTAATCACTCAGCCGTTCTGCATTTTTCACAATTGAAATAAAAAGGAGTCCGTTCTCCGTCATGTCGCCCCGGACTCCATTATCGCTTTGGCTGTCAATTATGAACAGCATCCAAGCCTTTATCCATAAATGAGATTATGCGGTTCCGCCTCCGGTTCTTTCGGGACCGAACGGCTTAAATGTCATAATGAGGGCCGGAGTAACCGCCAAATCGCAGACTAATGCGATGATAAAGGCAGTCACTGAACTCCAGGCAAAAGTGAACGGTCCCGCAAACTTACTGTTCATAAAGCTTAAGAGACAAACGCCTGAAATCATGGTGGTGAAAATAAGCACCCTGCCGACACTCAGGGACGTACGCTTGAAGGCAATTCTGTAATCTCCGCATTCCCTGAAGAAATAACGGTAACGGGTGATGAAATGAATAGTGTCATCAATGCATACCCCGAGAATTATCGGTGCCAGAATAACCAGCACCATGTTTACCCTGGCTCCGGCAAAGCTTACGAGTCCCAATGTCAGTACGACTGGAACAACGTTCGGAATCATTGCCAAAAGGCCGATCTTTAACGATCTGAAGACAATTGTCATCACGATAAGGATTGTCACGAAAGCATAGATGAAACTGTACAGTTCACTTTCGGAAAGGTAGTCAGCCACGTTCGTAAGCAGACATGAAGCCCCTGTAAATTTAATATTTAACCACGGAACATTTGTTCTGACGAATTCATATACATCATTTTCCAGCTTTCTCACGTCAGCTGTACTCAGGGAAACCGTTCTTACCTGCACGTGTGCCGTGTCATAAGCAAAGCTCACCAGCCTGTCAAATTCCATACCGCCACCTGATTCATAAAGGAGCAGAAGTTCGCTGACGCTTTCCTTCTTTTTCGGTACGGCATAGAATTCGTCATTATTCTCATGAACCGCCCTGTTCATCTGCTTCAGCTGATCCACAAAACTCGATGTCTGAAGCACCAGAGGATGGGATTCAAGAAAACCCTGCAGTCTGTCCAGTCCGTTTATGAAATTAAGATCCTTTACTCCGTTTTCCTTTCCGGTCTCCACCAGAATTTCCATTGACATGGATCCGCCCATGCGTGAATCCACGAAGTCAAAATCCTGACGGAGCGGATCATCCTTCGGTAAATCCTGAATGAAGGCTGTCTCGATCTTCAGTCCGATCATGCCCCAGGCGGCGATGCCTACGGCAACAACAGTCCCCAGAATTATGGCTTTAGGGTATTTCAACACCAGGCCGTTAAAGAAGTTTACCATATGGTCAAACACGTCAAAGTGTCTTTCCTTTGCCCCGGATTCCGCTACGACAAAGGCCTTCAGCGGCTTTACCCTGCTGAAACTCAGAACAGGAAGCGCAAAAATGAATGTCATCACCAAAGCAATCACTGCACCTATGGCCGCCTGAAGCCCCAGTTCCCGCAGAGGAAGAAGATCCGTAAAAATAAATGACGCAAAACCGAGTGAGGTGGTAAGAGTGGTCAGACACATGGGCAATGTCGTCAGCTTAAGCGTTTTTCTTAAGGCGTCAGTCTTACTCATGCCGTTTACGTAAAGACTTCTGAATTCGGCTATCAGATGAACCGAGTCACCTATGCCCACGCAGAGAATTAAAATCGGAATCATCATGGCAAGCATGTTCAGGGTAAATCCGAATATCTGATAAAGTCCCATGGTGAGCACGATGGACAGAAATACGGTAAGCAGCGGCACCACGGTACCGATAATGCTTCTTGTGGTGATTATCAGCATTATCAGCATGCCGATAAGACCTGAAATCACCCAGATCTGGCCTTCCTCCTGTATGTCCCTGTCGTTGAAATAACTGATGACGGGACTGCCAACCACCCTGACGTCCAAATCCTTAAAATCATTAAGAATCTTATATATGGCCGGCGGAGCCTGATTACGGAA
This sequence comes from Ruminobacter sp., assembly GCA_017940385.1. Classification (GTDB taxonomy): domain Bacteria; phylum Pseudomonadota; class Gammaproteobacteria; order Enterobacterales; family Succinivibrionaceae; genus Ruminobacter. The sequence continues at coordinate 22,042 of JAGAYS010000029.1, forward strand.
TTCATTAACGTTACCCCTGCTGTCATCAGGGTAGTTAATAAAGTTAATGACTATGCCGAAAACCGTACCGTCAGCACTTACAAACCTGTCCGCATACGCTCTGTCATTGGCAGCACGGTCAATCACCCTGCCGATTTCCTCCTCGGAACCGTCAAATCCGTCAAACAGAGTGGCTATGCTCACTGTATCGGAGCCGTTTTCCGAAGTCACCGATTCAGCGTTACCTATCCAGGTTACCCTGTCAACAAAGTTCACTTCCCTGTCAAGTCTGTGAACAAGTGCATCAAGTCTCTTTAAAAATGAGGCATCCTTCTTTCCGTGACTGTCCACCAGAAGAAACACAAAATCGTCATTACCGAAGGTTTCATAATATTCCTGCAGTTCCGTATAGGCAGGATCGTCTTCTGCAAAGAAACTTTCATATGAATTATCCTGTTTTAATTCACCGATGAACTGTCCCGTGACACAGGTCAGAATGACGGCAAACAGAATACTCAGAATTCTGTACTTCAGGATTTTGTCAACAATCCACATTGTATGTAATACATCCTTTAAAAATAATGAATTGAATTAACTTAATTTAAACTCAATGGGAACCACCACCTTTATGTCCTTTCCGGTGTTCGGGAAATCCCTTGAGGCATTCTTTACCGTGGTTACGGCGGCTTGTTTCAGAAAATCCGCTCCCGTTGAACTCTTTACGACCGCAATGCTGTCAACGGTACCGTCCTTCCTGATTACGAAAGAAACCAGCACCACACCCTGTATCCCGCGGCGTCTTGCCTGCTGAGGATAGTAACGATGCTTCAGCAGGCTTTGGACAATCCGGCTCATAAGCGCATTTTGCGTTTTGCCGTAAACCATGGTAACGGGCCCGGAAGATGCGGCCGGAACAGATTTTCCGGAAACGGGAACGGCCGGAGCCGCTGCCGGGTTTACCTGCTGCCGATCCGTTATGACCTCAGGAGAGGACTTCGGTTCAGGGGTCTTCTTCTTTACGGGCTTTGGTTTCTTCACCATCTGTTTCGGTTTTGGTTTAGGTTTTGGTTTCTCTTCCGGCTTCTGCTGAACAATGGGAGCCTCAGGTTTTTGCAGAACCTGTGGTTCTGCAGGCTCAGGAACCGACGGCACCTCCATGACGGGAACCGGTTCCGGTGGCGGAGGCAGAACCTTCAGCATGATTTTCACGATTTCTTCATCAGATTTAAAAGAAAACTGAGAACTGACGTGCCCCGCCCACATAATGCAGCCATACACCAACGGACAATAGATGCTCAGAGCCAGAATGAAGGAAACCCGGTTATAACTTTGTTTTCTTGGTGGCAATGCTGAAATTTCCATGATTAAGCTCTCTTAACTTATCAAGCACTACTATAAAAAGTCCAAAATCGGCTTTTTCATCTATACGAAGTTCCAAATGCACGTCCGGATCCAAAGATGTCAGCTTTTCCGCAACGGACTCGGAATCAGCCTTTTTTCCGTCGAAATAAATTTCATTGTTTTCCCCGATTTCCAGAAGTATCAATTCCGATTCAACATCAGTCAGTTTATCCTGAGTTGAGGCTTCAGGAAGATTAACCTTTATCTCTCCCTGGGCAATGAAGGTGGAAACGCTCAGCACCATACACAGCAGCACCAGCATAATATCAATGAACGGAACTATGTTCAGCGGAGCTCTTGAAGGAATAAGTTTCATTAACGCTTTCCTCCGGCAGCGGAAGCGGCGATAACGCTTATTTTTCTGTTAAGACCGTTATAGGCAATCAGGGCAGGAATGGCCACAACCAGACCTAAAGCAGTAGCTTTGAGAGCAAGGGACATGCCCACCATTATGTCTTTTGCGTTCAGGCCTCCGGACTGCCCCATGTCATAGAAGGTAATCATAATACCGAGCACGGTACCGAGAAGCCCCACATAAGGCGCATTTGAATAGATAATGAATATCGTGGTCATGTTTTTGGTAAGTGCCGTCTCCATCTGAGATCCGTCAGCGTAGTTCTGCGGCTTAAAACGGCTCAGAAAAATAAATCTTTCAATTGAAAACCAAAGGGCAAGAAACCCCATAAAACCCAATATGACGAATATGGAGATATCAACAAGATCCTTTATGTTATCCATCTTTCCACCTGTTTCTGAAATTTAAAAATCAATAAAGAGACATCCGTAATTTCCGTCAGAGAGAATAACTGTTGTCACAGTCACCGACAGACTGCCTTGCACGGAACCACAGTTTTGTTAGCAATTATTAACATATGTTACCCAAAACTAACAAAAAGCCATTGTATACAAAAAAAACGGGAGATAAATCAGATTTTTTTATTGTGATAAAATTTATCAGATATAAGGTTTACACTTTACGAATGCCGCAGCCGCCGTACGGATCATGACCGCAACAGTATGGTTCCTGTACGCACAATCAGTACCCGCCGGTCATATAATGAGCCGAAAATCGGCAACTTTCCGATTTGTTAAGCATGTCTATATCATAGACACGTCATCCATTGCATAATATTCCGGTGAGAATTCAGAATTTAAACAGGACCATTCCGGAGGACATCAAAGATGAAGCTTGCAACTGCACTGTCAGAAAGAGCCGATTTGCAGAGAAGAATCATAAGTCTCAGACACAGACTCAACAATAACGCCAAGGTTCAGGAAGGAGAACAGCCTGCGGAAAACCCGGAAGAGCTTCTTAAGGAGCTGGACGGCTGTCTCATCCGTCTGGAGGAACTCGTGGCGAGAATTAACAAAACCAATAATGCAACCAAATCAGGTGAACTGACAATAACGGATATGATTGCGAAACGTGACAGCCTGAAGGAACGCATCGGTATAATGAGGGATTTTCTGGACGCTTCCAGCGATAAGGTATCAAGATATTCGAAAACCGAAATAAAAGTATGCAGTACCGTAAATGTTGCCGAACTGCAGAAAGAGCTTGATTCGTGGTCAAAAAAATTCAGGGAAACTGATGAAAAAATTCAGGAACTGAACTGGCTGACCGAATTAATTTAAATCATTGAAGGTAATCCTGACGGGCGGGTGGCATCTCTTGCGACTGAGAATGAATCGCATAAATCAATAGTAATTGCAATGCAGGGCGCATGCAGGAGATTAGAGGTCTCCACTTACGTTGTATGCCCAGTAATGTAACATCTATAAAGAGTATTATGTATGTTTACTACCGGTTACCGACGACAGGATGAGGGTGGGTTCGGGGACTTTTAAAATGTTGCGGAGTACGGAGCCTGTATCCGTCCCCTGCATGTAAGGCGGACTTTAGGCGTTCCTAAACCGAAAGACTGCAACAGTCCCGGACACTTTTTACAAACGTGTCCGGAACTGAACCGTCATGGAAGCGTGCCTGCCGTAACAAAAATAACATGCAGGCAGCAAACCGCACCGGAATACGGATTCGGCTTCTGCAGCACCGTCCGGCACCCGTCAGTCATTACCTCCCTGATGCCACAGCTTGCGGTAAAGACCGTCTCTGGATATCAGCTCATCATGAGTGCCAATGTCAACAATTCTGCCTTTATCCATTACAACAATCATGTCACTGTGCATAATGTTTTTCAGTCTGTGGGCTATCATTACGACGGTTTTTCCCCTGGTGAGTTCATCCACCGCCTTCTGCACCGCAAATTCGTTGTAGACGTCAAGACTTGAGGTGATTTCGTCAAGAAAGACAATTGGTGCATCTTTCAGCATGCAGCGGGCAATACAGATTCTCTGTCTCTCACCGCCACTGAAATTACGACCTTCCTCAGCCACAGTGTCATCCGGCCCCGCAAAATCAACCATGGCCTTTTTCAGCACTGTTCTGACATCATCAGAGGTAGCATCCTTTTTCCCAAGAATAACGTTATCCGCAACCGATCCCCTAAACAGGTATGACTCCTGAAATACCATGGCATACCTGTGCATAAGCTTTTCCGGATCAATGGTAGAGATGTCAGTAAGTCTGCCCTCGGCAATGTTTCCCATCAGTACGCTCCCGGAATCCGGGTCATAAAATCTTGCCAGAAGCTTTACGAGGGTTGACTTGCCGCTGCCGCTCGGACCTACAACCGCAACCACGCTTCCGCTCTTGATTTCAAGATTTACGTCATCAAGAATCTTTTTTCCAGGTTCATAGGAAAAGCTGACGTTTCTCAGCACAAGATCATTGCCGTCAGGAAGTTCCGTAGCCGTTCCCGGAAGCGGACGCTCACTCATCAGCCTACCGATGTTTCTGCCGGATTCAGAGAAGTACTGCAGCATCATGAAATTAAGGCTGAAGGCAATGAACGGTGCAATGCTCCTTGAAGCAACAATCATCAGCATCAGGAATTCCATTACCGATATTTCCTGATGAATGAGCTTATACTGACCGAACATAACCATAATACCGATGCCGGCTCCAACGCATGACATGGTTGTAAGGGCAAACGGCATCAGCGTAACCTCAAGTCTTATGCTTTCACTGCGCAGCCTGTTGAGACTCTGCTCAAGCCGTTCAAATCTTGATCCGCTCATGTTATTGGTTTTGATTGTCGTTATGCCGGTAATGTATTCGGTAAGTCTTGATGATGCCTCAACGGAGGCGGCCATCTGATTTCTGCTGAGTCTCACGCCCATAAACCGCACAATGCACAGTACCGCCAAAGCCACTGGAATGCAGCAGAAAAAGCTTATGGCAAGCGGTGCATTGTAAAACAGCAGTCCGATAAATACCGTCACGGTGATAATCAGGGATGAGAAAAGCTGTGGGATAATGTGAGAATTGGCATTCTCCAGATTGGAGAAATCCTTCATCATGCTGTGACTTACCCTGGCAGGATTGAGATTTGAAAGAAATCCCAGTGAAAGCTTTCTGATATGCTCGGCAAGCTTAAGTCTTCCGCGTGTGGAATTATTGTAGGTTGACACGAAATTGGCGTTGTATGCCGGAATAGAAGCATAGAAGCACACCACCATGTATGCCACGCAGCCGCAGCAGATGAGTACAAGGTGAAGTGTCTGTGCACGCTCTCCGCCAAGATACGGATTCAGCAGCAGATACAGCAGCCAGCAAATGAAAATAATTCCTCCGAAATTTGCCAGATCACACAGGCTGGTGGCAAATACCGATCTGAAAAACTTACCGGTTCTGTTTCCGGTTAAATTCCTTATGGACTGAATCATTGTTCTCTCTCCCCGGCATTAAACCGCCATTTATCAGCCGATACGTACATATCCCATAAATTACGGTAAGCCTCGGAATCACGAAGCAGACTTTCATGAGTTCCTCGTGCCAGTATTCTGCCGTCGTCAATCATGATGATCTCGTCGGCATCAATTACACTGTTGAGCTTGTGTGCCACCATGATTATGGTTTTGTTCTTCTTCAGCTCGGTGAGGGCCTGATTAAGAAGCAGTTCATTTTCGGCATCAAGAGCCGAACTTACCTCATCAAGAAGAAGAATCGGTGCATTTTTAAGTATCGCCCTGGCGATGTTTATACGCTGCTTCTCACCTCCGGAAAGGTTATTGCCGCCTCCGCCCAGATAATAATCCAATCCGTATTTGGCAATAATGTCATCACACCGGGCCAGGCGTGCGGCGTTAAGAACTTCCTCGTCTGTAGCTCCGCTTCTTCCGGCAACGATGTTTTCCCTGATGGTTCCCTCAAACATGAAGGTCTTCTGCAACACAATGCTTAGGCTGTCCATAAGGCAGCTTTCGGACATGTTTCTAACGTCCATACCGCCTATTTTCACACTTCCGGAATCTGCATCATAGAATCTTGCGACAAGGGAAAGAATACTGCTTTTTCCCGAACCGCTGCGGCCGATAACGGCAAGACTCTTCCCCTGCTCCACCCTGAAGCTGACACCGTTCACGACGCAGTGACGCCTTTCCGTATTCTTTTCACCGGATCCATTGTCCGGCAAATCATCATGGTATGAAAAGAACACGTTATCAAACTCCACCGCATAATTCCGCGGCTTTTCCGGATTTGCCGGTACAGGAAGCGGCTTTACCGCAAAAATTGCGTCTATGCGTTCGACACCTTCGTTAATGGTCATTATTACGTTGGATATGCTCATTATGTTCATCAGCGACGGCAGAATCGCATTTGAAAGCACGGTAAAGAAAAGTGCCGTAAGCACGATTCCATAATCATCCGGATTTGACGCATTAATAAAAATCACCACCGGATAAATAAAGAAAATGAAGAAATTTACAAGAATGGTGAAGATTATAAAATCGCGGCTTCCGCGTCTTGCAAATCTCAGGGCAAAATTCCTGTAGGCAAGAACGCTCTTCTTCAGGGAAGCAAACGAACGGGCACTCATACTGAACATTTTCAGCACAGGAATGCCGCGGGCGAATTCCATTGATGTGGCATTAATGTCTTCCAATGCCCTGAAATACCCTTTGATTTCCTCCTTTACCCCGTCATCACCGTAGATGCGGAACTGGATCAGGAGAGAAATGACATAGACAAGAATGCAGATGAGTCCCAGACGCCAGTCGGCATAAATATAAAGTCCGAAAACAACCACGGCTCCCGACAACGTCATTACGAGGTCCGGAATCTTATGAGATATGAAAAGTTCTATCAGATCTACATTGTCATGAATGCTTTTGTGAATCTCTCCGGTACTTACCCTGGTGAAATATCCCAGAGGCAGCGTGGCAAGATGTTTGGCAAGGCGCAGTCGCAGATTAAATATGATTCTGAAAGCCGCAAAGTGGCTGAGAACGAAACTGCCGCCGTTGAACAACATGGAAACAAGCACGCTGACCACGGCAGTAATACCCCACGAAAAAACCGCATCGGTGTCTACCGGTACCGAATTCTGAAATGAATCGATATACAGGCTGATTATTTTATATGAAGCTATGTAAGGAATTATCTGAATGATTGTTGATACGGCGGCAAGAAATACGGAAAATATGAGAATTCTCTTCTTTTCACCGCTTATTTCCAGTAATCTTGAAATTCCCTTTTTACCCAATGATTTCAATCTGATTACCATCCCTGAAATAATTCTGTCCGCATAACGGAATCGGATAAATAAAAAAAAAGCCCGTTACATCGAGAGGTGTGGTAACGGGCAAAAGCTGTAACGTTAGAAACTATACTTGAGCTTAACACCAACGTTACGAGGAGCAGCCATAGAGTAGAAACGCACTCCGTAATTACTACCGTTATCAATTGATGCGGCGTACTTCTTATCAGCCACGTTTTCCACATAAGCCTTTATTTCGAGGTTCTTCATAATCTCGGCGCTTGCATAGAGATCAAACACGGTATAACCGCCCTGAGATTCCTGAATCAGTCCGCTGTTTTCATAAACGGAAGTATAACCTTCACCGAAATAGGTCTTAGACTGATAACGCATGTTACCGCCGACATGAGCCGTGAAATCAGCAAACTTAAGAGCCGTTACGTCAATCAGGCCGGCTGCCACAAACTTCGGAGCATTGGCAGGATGTCTGGTATAACCTGATGTTTCGTTTCTGGAATCAGCATAGGTCATTGAAACTCCGGTGCTCACACGTTCGGCTCTGTAACCCAGTGTCAGTTCCGCGCCCTTTGAATGCATTCTGCCGATGTTCCTTAACGGAGTCATATAGGAGTTTTCAACAACGGTAAAGGCCTGACGATTATGAACATCCATGAAGAATAATGCGGCATTGGCGTCAAAACCGTTATCGAGAGACATGTGATAGCCTGCTTCATAATTGTAGGTCTTTTCAGGCTCATAGCCGTTCTCGTCAAGAGCTGATGTAGGGAACTTACTGAAGCCGCCAGCCTTTGAACCGCTTGATGCAAGAAGGTACGCTCTGTGTCCGGTTACGAATGTATAGCCTAATGCAGCCTTGTAATCGAGCATGTCGTAATCGTTCTGCAGATGGTCAAAATCATATCCGAACATGTAATTACCGTTAGCCTTGGATCTTGCGTGTTCATAACGAAGACCCATATCGATGTCAAAAATGGAAGATGCACCGACACCGAAGTTATAGGCATAATCGGTAAACGCTGCGAAACTGAGGTCATCAACTCTTAAGTCAACCTGACCTATAGGGAACACAGTGGCTCCTGTCAGTGCCTGATACATTTCATTATCAGAAATGTCAACCTGCGCAAGAACGTAGTTATCCGTGGTGGAATTTGTAACGTTGACACCTATGACCGCCTTGCCTGAATCATAAATATCACCGGCATTTCCAAGTTCTGAGACGTAGCGGACTTCCTGAGTGAACTGACGTGTCTTGATTTCATTATTGCCGCAGCTTCCCTGCCCCATCATGTAGAGTTCACATGAATCTGAACTGTTAATACTGGTGATGCTGTTGACTGAATCACCGTTATCACGATAGTAGTCCAGCTTTACATATGCCGTATATGCGTTTCTCTCTTCTTTAGGATTGATGATGTCACTGATTTCCCCAGAATTGTAGAGAGCTTCATAAGCCGCCTCCTGTGAACCGAAGTATTCAATCACCCCCGGATCGGCTGACATTGCTCCGGCAAGATATGACCGTGTAAAATCCGGATTGCGGATGATACCGTGCCCGCTGATCCTTTCATCGCGATACTCGCTTTCGGTAAGAGCAACGTTACTCTGATGCCCCCTGTCCTTAGTGTAAGAACCGCCTACGGTAACAGTCAGAGGTGAATTTTCACCACCGCTGAAATAAAGAGCGCCGTTAACGGCATATGACTCTCCGGTATTGTAGTTTGAACCGTCGATGTCCTTAATCCATCCGTAATCTTTTTGATTGGATACCCCGAACTTACCGTAAATCTTATCCTCGTAAAGAGCTCCGCCGGCGGCCACCCTGTTCTTCCAGTACAGCTTTGAATAGTCTGATTCCACGTCGGCGTAATTTCCGTCGAACATCGGATTCTTCGAGGTGATGTTGATGATGCCGAGCTGAGCGCCTGAACCGTAAACGGATCCCTGAGGTCCCTTAAGAATTTCTACGGTGCTTACATCATTGAACTGCTGATTCATCTGAGAAAAAGGCTGTGCAACGCCGTCAACATAAACGGTAACGCCTGAATTATAGATATTGCCTGAATTTATGCCTCTTACCGTATACTTGGTAAGCTGACGACTGCCAAAACCAACGGCAGGAGTCAGTGCTGAACTGATTTTTGTTAAATCGGTTACGCCCCTTACCTCATGTTCCTCAAGAGTCTTGTCATTGGCAACTTCGGCCTGACCGCTCAGGCTCACAAGATCCTGACTGTACTTGTTGGCCGTAACGCTTATGGTATCCAACTCAAAATCATATTCCTCTTCGGCGGCATACGTATTGGCGGCCGTCATTACCGATGATGTCAGAAACATCATCATGTACCTACAGGTATTTCTGTTCCCATACATAGTATTCTTCTCCATCTCGGACAATGCCTATTTCCCCGCAGGCACGTTCCGATCCTTCATAAATATCAAGCTTTTTAGTTATAAGTATTAAATGTTTTCATCCGCAGGTTATGGTCACTCCTGCCAAAAGCCCGACAAAGATATCACACGTGTTAGCCTTTGTTAACACTTATTAGACATAACTAACAAAAATTATCAGTAAGAATGCTTACATGCCGTCATTTGACGGAATTACTTAACGGTGCTGACAATTATTCTCATTTGTTTTTTCGGAAGAAGGGGCATAATAATCAGGTCAGTAAGCTGACATCTCATTATGTTTTCCCCATTTTGTTTTCAGATTCAGTCCGGCAACGTCCGCTTTCCGAAAGTCTTGTCAGGTTCCATGCCCGCAGCGCAGTAAAAAAGCAGCCCGACACGAATCCCCTGTCACCGAGGGGGCAATGTTAACCGTCATAATTCATACAGAACAGGAGAATAATCAGATGTCAGAACCAGGTACCATTTATCTCGAAAACTGTCTGGCTCACTGCAACATAGCCAACTCAATCGCCTGCCACTTTACCGGCAGTCTGAACCTGCATCTTTTTTCAACAAGCGTCAGCAAAGTCCTTTCCGCAACGAATAAATTCAGATACGAACTCATCCCCCTTGATAACGGGGAAGGAGCATGGAAGGAGAAAGGCAGAAACGTACCTCCGGTAAAGCTCATCCGGTGTAATGACATTAACGAAAGCCTTAAGGATTTTTCCTGCAACATTTTCAGTCTGTGCCGTGAATACGGCTTCTACCCTGTCTTTTTCACCGTATTCGCGGCAGACGAAAATGAAAAAATGGATGCAGATGAACTAAGGAATGATGATAACAAAGACAATATCTCCGTAAAGGGAAAATTCTGCATTGTACAGACACTGAATCACGCCTACTGTGACGGCAGAAGCTGTGAATTTCTGTTAAACCAGATTACCGAATATTACAATGCACTTCTTGAAAACGACCTTACGTCAATGGAAAAGATCCTTAAACGGGTAAGCCAGACGTCAACCCCGTCAAGCGATGAAATCTATTCCTTCGGAGCTAAAAATTCCGTTATAAAACTGAGCAGATGGCAGCATATAAAGAATATTTTCAGACTGGTCGGCACTAAATTAAACGACGACGGAGAATTTTCCGTCAGTTATCCGGTAATCGAGGCTGAATGGGAAAAATTCAGAACGGAAAAACACAGACCTCAGATGCACTTTTTTGATTTAAATCCGATTATCAGCCATTACGCCGGCAACAAAAACGTAAATACCAACAGCATTATCACGGCCCTGCTGGTCAAGGCCTTCAGACACGTGAATGCAGTAACGCATAACCATCCGGAAAAGGAAAAAATATCATTCAGAATGATGTCAGACATTCTGTCGGCCAAGCAGAGACAGCAGTTCATTGGCAACTACTGCGCATACGTTCCCGTTGTGGCAGACGGCAGTCTGCCGCTTGAGAATGTTGCCTCCGACATTTTAAAACAGGTAGACAGCTTCAGAAATAACAAGGTCGACGTATCCATGTACAAGTTTCTGGAGTTTGCCCTCCGCAAACACATGGCAGGTAAAAAGGACGACCCTGTTTCCTTCACCGTATCACTGATTCTGCACCGCAAATTCATCAGACATCCAAACAGTCTTAAGGGGGCCACATTCATAAAGACAACCGGTACTCTGAATTACGAACCGCTGGATCTGTTCGGAGCCAAACTTAACAACAAGATTGCCCCAACCATTTCATTATCCTCTGATAATGTACTTTTTGTTACATATTATCCGTTAATCGGCGGTGATGAGATTCTGAATAAAGTGACAGATGCTTTAAAAACAGTAATTGAAAATGAGATATCTGTGGTAAACAAAGAAAAACAAAAAATATAATAGACGTTGACATAACAAAAACGGAGTCTTTTCTGCAAAGATAACAAAACCGAAAAAGTAACATATTAACAACTGACGGTAACGGATTCACCATGAACGAATTTATTAAATCGAAAACAGAAATTGTCATTAACTCTCATGTAATCGAAGTTCTTGAATTTGATGAGAAAGCCCTGTCTGACGATCTTTCAGCACAGTATGCGGACGAACTGTTCACTGATTTCAATAAGGCCGTTACCAAAAGAAAGGCTGAGTTCATCGCGGGCAGAATAGCCTGCAGACACAGGCTGGAATCATTCGGTAACGGTGAACGCGTCAGGGTAAATTCCGATCGTTCTCCGGCATGGCCTGACGGCTTTACCGGATCCATCAGTCATGACGGCGCCATTGCGTGTGCCGTCGTTTCTCCCAAGGATAACGAAACACACAGCATCGGCATTGATCTCTGTGTCAGCATGACAGACAATGATGCCGTTCAGGTTGCCGACAACATCAGCACCCTGGAAGAACTTAACAGGTTTAACGATACATCATTCCTCACCATGGATGCACTCAGGCTGATTTTTTCTTCAAAGGAAAGTCTTTATAAAGCGGTATATCCGCTGGTTAAACGATTTATTGACTTTAAGGAAGTGGAAATCATATCTGTTGAAGGAAATAATGACTCCGGTTTCATTACAGCGAAAGCGGTAAATAAAAGCGATCTGCCGCTTTCGGTCATCGAGGAATTCATAGTCCATTATCAGCGCTTCAGCCTCAACGGCGTCAACGGCTTCATTACCCTGTCAAGCAACAGGATAAAAATGTAAATCCAACGCTTTCAACCGGACCTGACGGAGGACGAAGATCCGGTAACCATGTGAAGAAGGCGGAGCATGTCTGAATGCTCCGCCTTCTGAGTTCCGTAAAAACAGATGCTGCGACGCGCGTTATTTAACGCTCTTTATTCTTATCGGCACCGCATCCTGTTTCAGTTGTTTCGGCAATCTTTTCAGCACCTTTTCCCACATGCTGTTCCTTAACGTCAACAACAAGCTTTTCGAGCGCTTCCTTCTGTTCCCCGGTAAGCTTGCCATAGACCCAGGCAAAGGTTGCGAACATGAACACAGCATTGAGAATTCCGTTACCGTATGTTTTGTAGTTAACCCATATATTCTCAGCCTCATCGCTGCTGACGTTCATGATATCGGGAAGGCGAAAGGCAATCACGTAGTTGAGGAAGGCACAGGCAATAAAATACACGGCCAGTGCGACAGTGGCCTTTTTAAGCACGGCATCAGGAATAGGTGTCTTATACCCTGTAAGGGCCTCCACGATATCCTTCCCGAAACCGAACTGACAGATCAGAAGACCGGAGGCAATCACGCAGTTAACAACGGATACCTTCCATTTAATGAAAGACGGATCCTTGACCATGATTGTCGGTATGGCAAACACCAGAAGCGTCAGGATTACCACAATCTGGATTCTGGTAATCTTTCCCTGAAGAATCCAGCTTCCGCCGAGAGTGATAACGGATGATATAACCACGGCTATGGTGGCATATATCAGATTATGATCAGAAAATTTATAGGTGGCGAAGAAGCAGATTGCAGGAAGAAGATTTAATAGAAGTTTCATGTTTTTAACTGTCCTTGCGAAAGTTGCTACATTTTATCATATTTAAATAATTTTGAATAAACAAATATGATAAACATGCTGTCTTTTCACCTTTTAAACCGATATTTTTATATATTTAATTGATAAATTCAGCATAAAACCATATTTCCGGGCTCAGGTTCATTCAGATGATGATTTCAGTTCCCGTCCGCCATACTGTTTTTTTAAGCCCGTAACTGCAGCAGATTTCAGTAACAGGCACGTAACTTACAGCAAAAATTGTTTCATAACAATCCGCCATTTCATTATAATATGAGCAGGTGAAATCATTAAAGTTCAACCGCTTAACCATAAGGATAAAATCATGTGGTATTTAATTTATGCTGAAGACATTCCAAATTCAAACGAAGTAAGAAGCAAAGCCCGCCCTGCCCACATTGCAAGACTTAAGGAACTCATTGCAGAAGATCGTCTGCTTCTCGCGGGGCCTAACCCTAATATTGACTCTGAAGAACCGGGCGAAGCAGGCTTCTCAGGTTCAGCAATTATCGCAAAATTCAGTTCTCTCGAAGAAGCCAAAGCCTGGGCTGAAGATGATCCGTACTGGCATCATGGCGTTTACCAGAAAGGTACCGGCATTGTTAAGCCGTTTAAGATTACCGCAAAGATGAACGGAGCTTCTTTCTAATGAAAATTACCAAGGCAGTTATTCCAGTAGCAGGACTGGGAACAAGAATGCTTCCCGCCACCAAGGCAATTCCGAAGGAAATGCTGCCGGTTGTGGACAAGCCTCTGATTCAGTATGTCGTAAACGAAGCGGCTTCTGCCGGAATAAAGGACATTATTCTGGTAACTCACTCTTCAAAAAACGCCATTGAGAACCATTTTGACCACAGTTTTGAACTTGAAGCCACTCTCGAAAAGCGTGTAAAGCGTCAGCTTCTTGATGAGATTCAGTCCATCTGCCCAAAGGACGTAACCATCATGCACGTACGTCAGGGCGAAGCAAAGGGACTGGCTCACGCGATCAAGTGTGCAACGGCGCTGGTAAACAGGGAACCTTTTGCCGTTATTCTTCCCGATGTTCTTATAGACGAGTACGCCTCAGATCTCAGAAAGGATAACCTTAAGGAAATGATTGACCGTTTTGAGGAAACTGGAACAAGCCAGATAATGGTGGAACCCGTAGCTCCTGAGGAAGTCTCTTCCTACGGCATTATCAACATTCCCAACGAGATTAAGAGTACCGGTATAGAACCAGGTCAGAAAATATCCATTACCGGTTTTATCGAAAAACCGGAAAAGGAAAAAGCTCCGAGCAACCTTGCCATTGTCGGCCGCTACATTCTTTCAGCAGACATCTGGGACCTGTTTCAGGAAACCCCTGTAGGCGCGGGCGGAGAAATTCAGCTGACGGACACTCTGAGACTGCTTCTTAAACAGAAATCCATTGATGCATACGTTCTTAAAGGCCGAAGCCTTGACTGCGGTTCTAAAATCGGATACATCAAAGCCTTTGTGGAATATGCCATGAAGAACGAAAAACTCGGTGAAGAGTTTAAGGATTACCTGAGAAAAGAAGTCGTTCCGGTGCTTTAACGGTGGTCACTCAGTGTCCCTCCTGATAGTTCAGAAATAGTGTTCGAATACCGGACGGGATTTTACCGTCTCTTTACGTCTATGCTTCTCCGTAAAATTCAGGGACTCATCACGAACATTGTCCGTGATCCACTGCCTGAAGTATAAAAAAACGGGGAAGGCCTGAATGCCTTCCCCGTTTGATGCTTTTCAGCGAGTAAAAAAAACGCAAACCGGTTTTGCCGTCGTTTTATCTGCCGTTCTGTTTTTCATCAGTGGCAGGTCCCGTAAACAGAGTCCGGGCGTTATTTCCGCCAAACAGACCGATATCCCTGTTGTGAAGAGCCTTACCTCTGTCCAGAACCGGATAGAATTTTGCAAATTCGTCACGGTGTTCAAGGTAGTAATCGTAGACCTTATGCCAGTTATCAAGATTCTTTACCTCGAGAGTGCGCAGCTTGTAGGTATCGTTGACACTGTTAACGTCAGCAAGAGCCTTCAGCTCCTCACCGACGCATTCCCTGTTGAAATCAACGCATCTGAGAACAAAAGTAGTGGTCAGCAGAATACCTTCCTTTTCAGGTGACAGCTCATTTCCTTCCTGAAGGTATGCAAGTGTCGGTCTGAGACTGTATCCCGGAATCTGATTCACGTACACCTGGTGTCCCGTAAACCTGCCTATAATATTTCTTCCGGCACCGTCAGACTCGGTGTTCTCATCAACCTCAAACCCTGCCGCATACGCGTAATCCTTTCCGTCGATGGTAATAACATCGGCAGCGGCCGCATGCGATACGGACATGACAAGGATACATAACAGCGATTTAACTGCAGTATTCCATTGCACTTTCATCATAAACAGACTCCTGTCTATTCAACTATACCAAGAAACTTCTCAAAATAATCAGGGAAGGTTTTGGCACAGCACTTCGGATCATTGATAACCACGTCTGTGGCAAATGAGACCAGAGAGAAGCACATTGCCATACGATGATCGTTATATGTATCAATGGCGACATTTCTGTTGAGTCTGCCCGGATTGATTTCCAGATAGTCCTCACCTTCCACGCATTCGATACCGAGTTTCTTCAACTCGTTGGCCATGGCTCTTAAACGATCTGTCTCCTTGACACGCCAGTTGGCAACATTACGGATAACAGTTTTTCCATTGGCAAAAAGAGCAAGCGGTACGGCTGTCATGGCAGCATCCGGAATGCTGTTCATGTCCATGTCCACTCCGTGAAGCGGAGCTTTTTCACATTCAATGAAATCGTCGCCCATAGCCACCTTGGCTCCCATTGCACAAAGAACCTTCACGAATTTTACGTCACCCTGCACTGAATGAAGGCCGACACCGGTAACCCTGACCTTGCCGGCAATGGCTCCGGCGGCAAGAAAATACGAAGCGGCTGAAGCATCACCTTCCACCAGAAAATCCCCCGGACTTACGTAGTTCTGACCGCTTCTGACAAAAAATTCCTTATAGTCACGGTTTTCAACCGTTACACCAAAAGACTTCATCATGCCAATCGTAATGTCAATATAAGGCTTTGATACGAGTTCACCCTTGATTTTCAGGAGTACGTCGCCGTTCATTAAAGGAGCTGCCATCAGGAATGCGGAAATGAACTGACTTGACACAGAACCGTCAATCTCTGCAACTCCGCCCTGAAGCTTTCTGCCGTTAATTCTGAGAGGAGGATAGCCATCCTTCTTCAGATAGGTAACGTCCGCGCCCAGCTGACGCAGGGCATCTATAAGATGGGCTATCGGGCGCTCCTCCATGCGTGGCTCACCGGTAAGAACATATTCTCCTGAAGAATTACACAGAACGGCTGTTATCGGTCTCATTGCGGTACCGGCGTTACCGAGAAAAAGCTCAAGCGGCTTGGATGTATGGAAGGTACTTCCCAGACCGTAAACAGTGCATTGGGTTCTGTCTTCGCTTAATTCATATTCAACACCAAGCAGCCCCAGCGCATTGAGCATGTGTCTGGTGTCATCGCTGTCCAGAAGATTGGTAATTCTGGTTCTGCCGTGAGCAAGGGATGACAGCAAAAGGGCTCTGTTTGATAAACTTTTTGAGCCCGGGAGGTTAACCAAACCGCACGCTCTGTCTTTTTTATTTAATTTTATTGATTCCATGTTTTCTACTTTCAATTCTGTTTTTTTTGAAAAAAATCTGCTTAAGAACATTATTGTGCTTTTTAATTCGGATAATCGTCTCTCTGCCGGTTCACTCCGTTCTCAATCACGGACAACCGCTTCCAATCTGCTCATTACGGCAATACTCACTGAATTCTAACAAAACAGCAGTTGCCATATCAATGAACCGGTCTGATGTTAACTCTGAAGTTGTTATCCATACGACATCCTCAACCGCACCGGAACCTGAACAGGCTCCGTCGTTACGGAAGCTGCGGAGGATTTGTTCCTTCCTCTGCTATTGACTGAAGCTCCTTAGATACTCCGGCTTCCTCATTCTTTTCCTTCATTTCCTCGGCATTCTTTTTGCGTCTGATTTCCATGCGTTCCTCTATGGCAGCCATAAGTGTGTCCGGAACCTCAAAGTCGCAGGTATATTCGTCAACGGCAGTCGTGGAGCTGAAATGATATTCCCTGGATCTTACAATAAACTCCTCACGTCTGTTACGGCGCTCTTCCGTATTGAAATACCACTGACGCAGCTTGGTCAGAAGAATTGTGTAATGGTCAAAATTAAGACCGTCACCGTAAATCTGAATACCGCAGTTAATGGCCTGATCCACGTGATCCCTTGCCAGAAGCACCTCCGGACGACTCTCCGGATTAAGTGTAAGAATTTCGTTGAAGGCCTTTGCGTTCTGCAGCAGAACCTTGTATTCAAATTCGTTGACGTCAGATTTCATTTCCTTCTGCATGCGTTCTTCAATGTCATCACGAATCCTGTTTCCGTCCTTATCCACTCCTTCAAGCGTAACGTCGTATTCAGAAATTTTTTCCTTGTTTTTCTTACAACCGGTCACGTTGACACAGCACAAAGCCACACAGAGTCCGGCAAGCAGATATTTAAGCTTCATTACCTTGATTCCTTTATATTTATAATGTTTTCAGATTGTAATTGTCACTGAATGATTTTTCTCCGGTCATTAACCGGCTGTATCCCCCCGACTTTACACGTCATCAGACTGCGGAAAAGACGGTTCGTTCTCATCCATGCCACGGGATATCAGCACCAGTTCCTCGGTATACTCCTCAAGATAGAGCACGTTTCCGTTGGAAAGTCTCAGCATGATACCGTGTTCCAGATAGGCATAGTCGCTTTTCGGGAATTCATCTGTGTAATCATCATTATCAATTACACACCCTATTACCCCAAGCTGTCTGCCGCGGAGACATACGAGGTCTCCAGTTTTAACGATACGGTTGTCAGAATATCTCAATAAATTCTTCCTGTCAGGTTAATCCGGCGCCCGTGCAGATTTTATCCCAAAGGCACACTCATGCACATGCCGGATATTATACTATATAACAGAAGCTCTACGTTTAACTAACGGTTTTTCCCCTGTGGTCTGCCGTTTCCGCCACGACCTGACGGTCTGCCGTTAAATGAAGAAGCTGCTCCGCCGGTTCTGCTTCCGGATCCGTTACTGCCACGGCCGGCTGACGCCCCTTTTCTTCCCCCGAAATCAGCGTTTTTCGGTCTGTCACCGTGTGCCCTCTTCTGACCGGATGAAGTCCGGCCGCCATCACGTGCTCCGCCGACTCTTTTACCTCCGGTTCTGACTGAAGGTCTTCCTTCGGTCAGGGGATCGAACGGCGGAACAAGGGCATTTGGCCCCCTGCCTATGCATTCAGGCATGTTAAGCTCAATTAAAGCCTCGCGCACAGTTTCAAAATTAAGAGGATCATGATACCGCAGAATGGCCTTCTGTCTGCGTCTTGCCACATCCCCCTTGGCCACAAAGACATCCGGCTCGGTACTTCCGGTTATCGGTCTGTACGGGTTAAAACCGGTGTAGTACATGGCAGAGGCTCCGGACATGGGGGTAGGATAGAAATTCTGCACCTGATCCACCTTAAAATCATTTCGTTTAAGCCACACAGCCAGATGAATCATTGAAGAAAGCGTTGAACCGGGATGAGAGGACATGAAGTAAGGAATTATGTACTGCTTCTTTCCGGCCTCATTACAGTACCTGTCAAAAAGCTTCTTAAAATCATAATAAACCTTCTCATCCGGCTTAAGCATAAGCTCAAGCACTTCCGGAGCCATATGCTCAGGAGCAATCTTGAGATAACCGCCGACATGATGGGTTACCAGTTCCTTTATGTAGTTAACGTCAAAAAGAGCCAAATCTATTCTGACCCCGGAGGCAATGAGAATCTTCTTAATGAAAGGCAGTGCCCTGGCATCCCTGTAAAGCTGAATCAGCCTGCCGTGATCCTTGTTCAGGAAACGGCATGGGGTCGGATACAGACACGACGGCTTACGGCAGAGACTGCGCATTCTGGCATCGGTGCACCCGAGACCGTACATATTGGCTGATGGTCCGCCGAGGTCGGAAATAACGCCGGTGAATCCCGGTGTCTTTTCACTAATTTCACGCAACTCGTTCAGTATTGATTCTTCGGACCTGCTCTGTATTCTCTTTCCCTCATGAGCCACAAT
Source organism: Ruminobacter sp. (assembly GCA_017940385.1). Lineage (GTDB taxonomy): Bacteria > Pseudomonadota > Gammaproteobacteria > Enterobacterales > Succinivibrionaceae > Ruminobacter. Next base: position 41,154 of record JAGAYS010000029.1, read on the forward strand.
CGAACAGAAGCTGCATCCGCCGAAGCACCCCCTCATGATTGAAACGGAATTTTTTATCATCTCGAAAGCAGGAATTTCCATCCCCTTATATGAAGGATGCGGCTGTCTTCTGAACGGCAATGCATAAACGTAGTCCAGCTCGGCCGAGCTTAGTGGAAACGTAGGAGGATTAACCCAGACAAAGCGTTCACCGTGCTGCTGTACCAGAGCTCTGGCACATTCCGGATTGCATTCCCTTATGAAAATTCTGCGGACATGTGCATAAAGCTTCTTATCCTGCTTTACCGTCTGTGCGGACGGCAGCAGGATATATTCATTTTCATGAAGCTTTTTATCAAGTGAAACCTTCTTTACCGCCTCATCCCGTCCGTTGGAAATCTTCATGATAAGTCCTGATTCAGGACCGTCAGCGTCACCTGACAGACCTGCATTTGCCGCTCCTGCCGGCTGTTCTGAAGATTTAGAACCGTCCGTATCACACATCACGCAGTAAGGATTTGGCTCAGGCTCGATGTATCCGGGAGTATCCACGGCCGTGGAATCAATTCCTACCCAGCCAGGCAGAGCCTTTTTTACCATTACGGCGGTACCGCGCACATCCTTTATGTCCTTTACGGACTCACCTGAGGTAAGACGCATGGCGATTTCTGCAAGAGGACGTTCCCCGTTGCCGAATATCAAAATATCGGCTTTTGAATCCGGAAGCACCGAATTCTTAACGGTGTCAGACCAATAATCATAATGAGCAAGCCTGCGCAGTGAGGCCTCAATACCGCCAATCACCACAGGAATGTCCTTAAAGGCTTCCCTTATTCGCTGTGTATAAACGGTAACGGCTCTGTCCGGTCTCTTTCCGGCAACATTGCCGGGAGTGTAGGCATCATCGGTACGGATCTTTCTGTCTGCGGTATAGTGGTTTATCATGGAATCCATATTGCCTGCATTGACGCCGAAAAACAGATTCGGCCTGCCGAGAACCGTAAAGGCTTCCTTGGAATGCCAGTCAGGCTGGGAAATCACCCCGACCCTGAAGCCGAATGACTCAAGATATCTTCCGACAATGGATGTACAAAAGCTCGGATGATCGATATAGGCATCTCCGGTAACGATGATGATGTCACAGCTGTCCCAGCCAAGACGATCCATCTCCTTTCTGCTCATGGGCAGAAAAGGAGCAGGAACATGATTTTTCCGGAACTTCGGATAGGTACGGATATCACGGCAATGATATTTTTCAAAATCTTTAAAGTCATTATCGTAAATTCGTTCTTCCGTTCCCGCCGCCATAGAAATCCTCTCAAACGTTAATAAGCAGTGTCACGCACACTCGTATTCAGGCCATCCGCAATCAGTTCAGAAATGCCAGAAATTCAGGAAGTCTGTTTCCGTTAAGTGACATGTAGATGAGCAGAGCCGTATAGAGTACGTAGGACGTAATCCAGAACGCACCTATCCTGCGTCCGAGTCGTGCCTTATCAGATTTCAGGCTTATGGAGAAAATAATCAGGGACAAGGTCAGCAGCAGACAGAATCCTCCATCCCTGTACAGAACAATACTGTCAACGCTGTAAGGCATTATTACGCCTGCAAGCCCAAGTACCGCCGTATTGTTAAAAATATTGGAACCGATGATGTTACCGACGGCAAGTTCATTACTGCCCTTTCCTGCTGCAATGACGGAAGCCGTAAGTTCTGGAAGTGACGTACCGATGGCCACCACGGTAAGCCCGATAACCACTTCGCTGATTTCAAGAAGCTTGGCGATGTCAACGGCCCCGTAAACAATAATCTTGGAACTAAGCACCATAAAAATCAAACCGGCCAAGGTATAGACCGCAGATCTGACCGGGCCGAGACGTCTGCTCTCCTCGGAGCATTCTTCAATCTGCAGATCTTCGTCAGCAACTTCGGAGTCTGCGCCGTTCTTTACGGCCCTGGACTGTCTTCTGGCTTTCAGCCCCTCAAAAACCGTATAGGCGACAAACAGTGAAATGAAAACCAGAAGAAACGCCGACTCGCTTCTGGATATGCAGCCGTCAGCCGCAAATACCAGAGGGATTATTACGGTCAGAAGCAGTAATGGATATTCCTTTTTCTGCAGATTTCTTTTTACGATTACGGGAGTCAGCAGTGCAGTAACGCCGAGAATCAGTGCAATGTTGCAGATGTTTGACCCCCAGGAATTACCGAGAGCAAGTGATGGACTGCCGTCAAGAGCCGAAAAAACGGACACCAGCATTTCCGGGGCAGAGGTGCCGAAACCGATAATCAGAATACCGATGAGAATTTCCGGAACTCCGAGACACAGTGCAAGTCCTGAAGCTCCGTCAACGAACTTCTGGGCACTGTATATCAGAACAGCAAAACCTATAACCACACACAGCAGTGCAACAACCATTTTATGACTCCATACATACGGGGGGAGACCGGCCGAAACAAACGCTTCGAAACGGAAGACATCTTCCGTACGGATTCGTACCCTGCTCCGGTGCACAAAATTCCGTCAGCGGCTCCAAGCATTATTATAAATTTTCAGTAGCGGAAGCTTTTCAGAAAAATCACGCTTATACTCCGTTACCGTTCGGCAATTATACAATATTTTTTCCGTTTCTTTATTAAACTTGAGTATTTGCCGGAACGTCATTATTCAGACCGGGCCAGACTTTACGGATACAGTGCTCACTCCTCATCAGAAAACCCCGAAAACACTTGATCTTACGCCTCAAAATTGTATAAGATTCCTTTTTGCGTTCGGCTTACGGACAAGGTCTGCAAATCGTACGGAGTACGACAGAACCACGCATATTTCGACATTTTTATCTTTTTAAAATGGACACACGCAATGAGCGGTAACAATAACAAACAGGCAATAAAATCAACCGTTATTGCCGTAAACAAAAGAGCCAGCCACGACTATTTTCTGGAACAGCACTTCGAAGCGGGCATCAGCCTGCAGGGCTGGGAAGTGAAGGCACTCCGTGCCGGCCGGGCCAGCATCGTTGACGGTTACGTAACCATCAAAAAGGGTGAAATATACCTTATCGGTGCGAACATCACTCCACTTGATCAGGCCTGCACTCACGTAATCTGCGATCCTACAAGAACAAGAAAGCTTCTTCTTAACAGAAGGGAAATTGATAAACTGATAGGTTCCGTAGAAAGAGCGGGATACACTATTGTTCCCCTGAAGCTTTACTGGAAAAAATCGCTGGTAAAACTGGAAATTTCCCTCGCCCGCGGTAAACAGACTCACGACAAACGCGATTCAATCAAGGAACGCGAATGGAAGCGAGATCAGGCCAGAGTGATGAAAAAATCGATAAGATAAACTCTGAACTATCGTTTTATGAAATATTCCGGAAAAATCATTCTATTTCTTGAATATCCGCGTAAAACGGTTATAATTAAACTCAGGTCAGTTCAGACGGCCTTTGTTTTCAGCCTTCTGAACGTTTTTCAGATACATATTTAAAGGGGATGATTAGGATTCGACTGGAAGAGTGAAGTCAAAACAGCATGTAGAGGCGTGGGTGGCCTCTTAAAAAACCCACAAAAAGATAATCGCAAACGATGAATCTTACGCTTTAGCTGCTTAATAACCAGCGACAAGCAAACCCTGTAGTCAGAGCCTAAAAAACTTTTGGACTACCCGGAGCCTGGATTTGACAATAGGTTCAGAATCTCCGGATCCCAATATTGTATCGGGTGAATCCTCGACTGAAGGAGTAGCCTTAAATCTATTCAGTCTGGTAAGTCTGCAGCGTGTCGGTCCGCGTCTGGCTTACGAGATTAAAAGATTCGACTAAACATGTAGACGTTGAGATCTAGCCTTTTGGGACGCGGGTTCAAATCCCGCCATCTCCACCAATTGACGGACGGCAGCCATTCGGCTGCCGTCTTTGTTTTCATAATAACGGCTTTACGTTTTTATACTTTCAGTTTTTCGTTCACCCTGTGTCCTGCTTAAGGCAGAAGGCAGACAGCAGTTTTCGAAAAATAAAAAAGCCGCAGGTCATCAGACCTGCGGCTCTGTTTCAGATATCAGAAGATGTTTTACATCTTACCGATAATTTCATCAGCGAATTCTGAACACTTGATTTCGGTGGCGCCTTCCATGAGACGTGCGAAATCGTAGGTTACACGCTTACCCTTGATGGCACCTTCCATACCCTTGATAACGAGATCAGCGGCCTCATTCCAGCCCATGTGACGAAGCATCATTTCAGCTGAAAGAATGATTGAACCAGGATTTACCTTATCAAGACCGGTATACTTAGGAGCGGTTCCGTGGGTAGCTTCAAACATCGCGCAGGTACTGCCGATGTTTGCACCAGGAGCAATACCGATACCGCCAACCTGAGCGGCAAGAGCGTCTGACATGTAATCACCGTTGAGGTTCAGAGTTGCGATTACGTCATATTCTGCAGGACGTAACAGAATCTGCTGCAGGAATGCGTCAGCGATACAATCCTTGATTACAATGTCTTCACCGGTCTTAGGATTCTTGATCTTCATCCATGGACCTTCTCCGATAAGTTCACCGTTGTACTGTTCCTTGGCAACTTCATAGCCCCACTGCTTGAATGCACCTTCAGTGAACTTCATGATGTTTCCCTTGTGAACAAGAGTTACTGACTTACGGTTGTTGGCAATTGCATATTCGATTGCAGCCTTAACCAGTCTCTGAGTACCTTCCTTTGATACAGGTTTAACACCGATACCGCAGTCCTTGTCGAAACGGATCTTGGTAACGCCCATTTCATTCTTCAGGAAGCTGATAACCTTGTCGGCTTCAGGAGTACCGGCCTTCCATTCAACACCTGCATAGATGTCTTCACTGTTTTCACGGAAAATAACCATGTCTACGAGTTCAGGCTGCTTAACAGGACTAGGAACACCTTCAAAGTAACGTACAGGACGCAGACAGATGTATAAATCAAGCTGCTGACGTAAGGCAACGTTTAATGAACGGATACCGCCACCGATAGGAGTTGTTAAAGGTCCCTTGATGGAAACAACGTATTCCTTGAGAAGATCAAGGGTTTCATCAGGAAGCCATACATCCTGACCGTAAACCTTAGTAGCCTTTTCACCGGCATAGATTTCCATCCAGGAAATTTTCTTGGAACCGTTATAGGCCTTGGCAACAGCCGCATCTACAACCTTAATCATTGCAGGAGTGATATCACTGCCGATACCGTCACCTTCGATGAATGGAATAATCGGATTGTTAGGAACGTTTAATCCGTTACCCTGAACAGTAATCTTGGCACCTGCAGGTACAACAACCTTAGAAGTCATATAAGAATCCCCATGAATTACATTAACAACCAGTTCCAATATGAGAAAAAGCCGTATTTATCACAACATAGCGGCCGACAGCATTCAAATATCAGTTCTGACATAGATTAAAAACGAAAAATATACGGATGTAATTATAAAGACGCTTATTTCATTTATCAAACATCTTTTGTCTCCATTTAAAATAAGACGGGAAAAACCTGATTCCGCCATGCCGTTCATCAACTTGCACCTTCATTACGCAGCCCTGCAGTTCCGCGGGTAGTCTGCCCCGGAATTAAAAATGACATTATTTTCCCGTAAAACACCATCACGATTATGCCCATTCCCCTCCCTTGTGATAAAATTTCACAATATCACTCAAGGAGTAATGTTCATTATGTCCTACAAATTCAAACCCGTCTCCGTTGTTGCCGTCATCGTGAATGTGGAAGACCGGTACTTGATAGTTGAAGAACGTCTTGGAAACGGCCTGCCGATTTTCAACACTCCGGCAGGTCACATGGAACACTGGGAAAATATCATTGAAGGTGCCAAAAGAGAACTGTTCGAGGAAACCGGAATCGTTACTGACCGCTTTGACGGAGTGGTAGGTCTCTACAATCTGGTGCAGGATAACTACACCATGCTTCGTACCGTATTCGCCCTCAGGCTGGACAGCTATCCGAATCTTAAAATCGACGATCCCGACGGTGATATCGTGGCTCATCACTGGCTGACATATGAAGAGTGCGAACGTCTCAAAGACAGCATGCGTTCCGAACTGGTGTTTGATGCCATCCGTGACTACCGCGACGGACGTCTGTTCCCGATAAACCTTATCACCTCCTACTGCAAGCTGTCCGCCTCAGTCAGAAAAATGGCGGACGAAAATCTCCGGAAGAATTCTCTGCCGGATAATCAAAAGTGACTATTGATCACATTTTTTGGTAGAATAGAACCGTAACGACAGCATAAACATTAGACCGCCTCACGGCGGTCTAATGTTTATGCCGCTTACGGCAGACAATCCATTCATAACATGAGAGACAAAAACAAATGGCTGAACGCTTTCGTCCGTATGTGACAGTTGCGGCAATAATCGAATGTCGCGGTAAATATGCTTTGGTTTCAGAATACGATGAGGCACCGTATCCCGTTTTCGGGCAGCCTGCGGGACATCTTGAGGGGCGGGAAGATCTTATCGATGCGGTAAAGAGGGAAATACTCGAGGAAACAGGCCTCAGTCTGGAACCTCAGGGACTGTGCGGCATCTACACCTACGTAAAGGACAATGAAACCATACAGAGATACTGCTTCTATGCGGTTAATGATGAACTTCCAGACGACCTGACCGCAAAAGATCCGGATCACGACATTCAGACAGTGGCCTGGTATGACAGGGAAGAAATAGAAAAACTCAAACCTCAGTACCGTACCAGACTAGTCAAGCACTGTTTTGACGACTATTTTGCGGGAAAGAGATACCCTCTTGACATTCTGAAGACAATCAGACCCTAACAAATTGAAATAAAACGTACATTGTCTTATAATTGTCAGACGTATTTCTAAATATTTCATAACAATTCTGGTATTTTGATCACAAATGTCAACAAAAAAAGTAGTTGTAGGTATGTCAGGCGGTGTCGACTCATCCGTTTCTGCATATCTGCTTAAGGAACAGGGTTACGATGTTGTCGGACTTTTCATGAAAAACTGGGAAGAGGACGATACCGATACATACTGCTCTGCCGCAGCGGATCTTGCGGACGCCAGGGCCGTATGTGAAAAAATAGGCATAGAACTCAAAACCATAAACTTTGCGGCAGAATACTGGGATCGCGTTTTTGAAAACTTTCTGTCGGAGTACAGTGCCGGAAGAACCCCGAATCCGGACATTCTCTGTAACAAGGAAATCAAATTCAAAGCTTTCCTTGATTATGCCATGGAAGATCTGGAGGCTGACTACATAGCAACCGGTCACTACGTTCAGCGCACGTTTGACGAAAAACCCAAGCTCCTCAGGGGAACCGATCCGAACAAGGATCAGAGCTATTTTCTCTACACCCTGAGCCATGAGCAGATCGGCAAGTCACTGTTTCCGGTGGGCGACATTCTTAAACCGAAGGTTCGCGAAATCGCCGCAAAGCTCGGTCTGGTTACAGCAGCCAAGAAGGACTCAACCGGTATATGCTTTATCGGCGAAAAGAGATTTAACGAATTTCTGAGTCGTTTTCTTCCGGCAAAAAGCGGTGACATCATTACAGTTGACGGAGAAGTTATCGGCAGACATGACGGTCTCATGTACCACACTCTCGGACAGCGCAAGGGCCTCAGAATCGGAGGCAGAAAAGACGGTACTGACGAACCATGGTACGTTGTCGACAAGGATCTGGAAAACAACCAGCTTATAGTCGCACAGGGCCACAATCATCCGCGTCTGATGTCCAGGGCTCTTATCGCGACAAGCCTCTGCTTCACCAACAGGGAACCTCTCAGGGCCGGCAGATATACCGTTAAAACCAGATACCGTCAGCCGGACATACCTTGCTATGCCGAACAGATTGACGATGACAGAATCAGAGTGGTCTTTGACCATGACGTTGCTGCCGTAACTCCGGGCCAGAGTGCCGTTTTATACAACGGTGATGAATGCCTTGGCGGTGGCATCATTGAACAGCGTCTGCAGAACGTTTAAGGAGATCTTATGGCTAACGACATTTACGCACAGACACAGGCATTTGCAGCCATATGTCAGGCCGGAGCCCTGATTCAGGATCTGGCTAACTGCGGAACATGGGACGAAGATGCAGCAGCAATTCTCATCAAATCGCTGGCCACAGACTCCACGAATGATCTCGAACAGCTCTATCCTCCGAAATATCTCAAAAAAGGATATTTTTCACTCGTTCAGTGTTTCAGCGGAAACACCGGTGAACAAAGATACTTGCAGCTTGCAAAGTATGTGATTCTTTTCGTCCGCCTGGAAAGAAAGGTCACAAAATCCGCAACCGCCGCAGAAAGACTTGCCAGGAGACTCAGTGACAACACCGCAGAAGCAAGGTCCAGACATTTATCCGTGCTGGATCCCGATCTCATAGCCAATCTTTCAAACATATACAAATCGGAAATTTCCGACACAGGATTACTGAAATTTAATATTTACGGCAAAAAGAACATGCTGCAGCAACTGCACATCCAGCATAAAATCAGAGCTCTGATACTTGCCGCCATAAAGGCCGTCATTCTCTGGCGCAGCGCCGGTGGCAGACGCCGCAGTTTTATTTTTAAAAGATCCAGACTGGTTGAATGTGCGAACACCCGTCTGAAACAAATTTAACAGATTCCTATACACTTTTTAATAAACTGGAGCTATAACAGCAAATGGAATTAGAACTTTCTACTCTTACCGCAGTGTCCCCTATCGACGGACGTTATGCCGGCAAATGCACTGATCTCCGTGCAATCTTTTCTGAATTCGGTTTAATGCATAACCGTGTAACCGTTGAGGTTGAATGGTTAAAGAAGCTTGCCGCGACTCCTGAAATCAAAGAAGTTCCTGCTTTCAGCAAGGAAGCCGTCGCCTACCTTGACAACATTGTCAACAACTTCAGCATTGCCGACGCCGAAGCCATCAAGAAGCACGAAAGCGTAACCAATCATGACGTTAAGGCAATTGAGTACTTCCTTAAGGATAAGGCTGCAGAATTTCCTGAAATCAATGCTGTTAAGGAATTCATCCACTTTGCATGCACCTCAGAAGACATTAACAACAACTCTCATGCCTTAATGCTCAAGAAGGCCAGAGAACAGGTTATCGTTCCTTTATTCAACCAGATTATTGATGCCATTACCAATTTGGCACACACCTATGCCGAAGCTCCGATGATGTCAAGAACCCACGGTCAGCCTGCTTCTCCTTCAACCTTAGGTAAGGAAATGGCAAATGTTGTATACCGTCTCCGCCGTCAGCTCAAGCAGATTGAATCAGTTGAACTCCTCGCAAAGATCAACGGTGCCGTAGGTAACTACAACGCCCACTTAAGCGCCTACCCTGATGTTGACTGGAAGAAGTTCAGCCAGGAATTCGTGGAAAGCCTCGGCTTAACCTGGAATCCGTATACCATCCAGATTGAACCACACGACTACATTGCCGAATTATTCAATGCCATTGCAAGATTCAACACCATCGTTCTCGATTTCGACCGTGACATCTGGGGTTACATCTGCCTCGGTACCTTCAAGCAGCGCACCATTGCAGGTGAAGTAGGTTCTTCAACCATGCCTCACAAGGTTAACCCTATCGACTTCGAAAATTCAGAAGGCAACATCGGTATTGCAAATGCAATCTTCAACCATCTGGCAGCCAAGCTCCCTGTAAGCCGCTGGCAGAGAGACCTGACCGACTCAACCGTTTTAAGAAACCTCGGTGTTGCAGTCGGCTATACCGAAATTGCAATGAAATCAACCCTCAAGGGCGTAAGCAAGCTTGAAGCAAACACCCAGCACATGCTCGACGAACTTGACAACAACTGGGAAGTTCTTGCCGAACCTTACCAGACCGTAATGCGCAGATACGGTGTTGACAAGCCTTATGAAAAGCTCAAGGCTCTTACCCGCGGTCAGAAGGTTAATCAGGAAATCATGCTGAAGTTCATCGACACTCTTGAAATTCCCGAAGAAGCAAAAGAATCATTAAGAAAGCTCACCCCTGCAAATTACATCGGCCGTGCCGTTGAATTCGCAAAGGAAATCTAATTTTTCGATTCTGATTTCTTAAATCGCATGTAATTAAGAAAAAACCAGCCTTCATACTAATATAGGCTGGTTTTTTGTTTCAGGTAAACACCGTCAGTGTGTGACCGGGTAGTAAAAACAGATTACTCATTTCTCTCAGGCAACACCTTACAGGCCCTGCCGTTTGCATAACAAGGCCCCTTTTGTTAAAATACGCAGTTGAAACAGGCAGGAGGATAGAGATGATCAGAACATACATACTGAATAACCAGACCCTGACCTACAAGGATCTGGAACCTCTTAAACCGATACCTGAAAACACTATCTGGATTGACATCAAGAATCCTAATGATGAAGAACGTGAGTGGATGCAGCATCTCTTCAAGGAAGAAGTACCTGAAGAGGATGACATCGACGAAATCGAATCATCATCCCGTTTCTACATCGACACCGACGGTGTGCACATCACATCCCTGTTCCCTCAGAGAAAAGGAAGAGAAACAGAGAGCTCCAACGTGCTTTTCACAATTCACGGCAGCATGCTCATCACCTTCCGTGAAGAGGACGTAAGCATCATCAGACTGTTGCGTCACTATCTGAAGCACGATCGCGTGGAAATCAATGACAACATTGATATTTTTCTGGAACTGCAGGACATCAAGGTTGAATCCCTCTCAGACTACATTGAAGATTCCTATGAAACCCTGGAGGAAACAGCCTCTCAGGTTCTGTCAGATGATGATGAAACGATACAGGATCTGTTGCAGGAACTGACCTTCCAGGAAGAAACAATCTCACAGATCCGTAGTGCGCTGTTCGATACCAGAAAGGCACTGCGCTTCCTGCGCAAATCAATTACAGGCAGACTGTCACCACAGCAGTTTGAAACCATCGACAACATTCTGCAGGACATTGAATCCCTGCTGCCGCATACGCAATTCATGTTTGACAAGATTAATTTCCAGCTGCAGACGGCAATGTCATACACCAATCACAAGCAGAACAAGATTATCAAGATCTTCTCGGTGGCTGCGGTAGTGTTCATGCCTCCGACATGGATTGCAAGCGTATACGGCATGAACTTTAAGTTTATGCCTGAACTCGACTGGCAGTACGGCTATCCGATATCAATAGCCATGATGATTCTGTCGGCAACCATAACATACCTGTTCTTCAGACGCAAAAAATGGTTGTAACGGTCGCCGTCACCATGAGAACCGTCAGCCGCTGAACCGGTCGCTTTTCAGCTTTTCCTGAACAAATCTGAATGCAATCAGGGAATCCGGGGTAAATTCCCCGGCCCTTGCATACACCTCTTCGGCGGTAAGCATCAGCACGTCGTCAACCTCACTCTGCTGCATTACGATACTGCCACGGTATTCTCCGTAGAAAACTCCGGCCCAGGTAAACGTCTCCGGCTTGTGCTGGAGCTTTTTCCAGCCGAAACTTCTGAGCTCCGTTCTGACCCCGAGCTCCTCCTGCAGTTCTCTTTCAGCGCTCAGGACAATATCATCCTCGCCATCCTGAACCACACCTCCGACACACGCATCAAGCATTCCCGGACAGTAATCCTTAATCATTGTTCTCCTTTCAATGTAGAAACGCCCCTCTCCGTCTCCAAGAACTATATATGAAGCCCTGTGAGGCATTTCGTTTCGTCGCATTACCAAACGGGGCACCACCTGAACTATCCTGTTGTTTTCGTCAACAACCGGTACCATCTCTTCCATATGATTCTCCATTTTGCAGTCCTGAGGACTGCCGCTCAATTTCAAGTATCAGCCGACAGGCGATGCGTCAAAGGCATCTCCGTGACGGAAGAAGAAAAAGGCCATCATACACCATATTAAAACCATGGGTTTTCTCGCCCGAAAGCGGTATAATGTGCCAACACTAAGTTTACTGGAATAAGTCAAAAATGATAAGCTTTTATAAGAAATTGATTCCCCTCACCGCAGCCGCCATGCTTACGGCATGCAGCAGCATAGCCGAATACCAGAGCGGACTGCCATACCTGGAATATCATGAGGTTTCCGCAGACATCAGCAACAGAACCGCTCCGTCCGTAAACGTCAACTTCTGTCTGGTTAACCACCTCAATGAAGACGTGGATGTCAGCAAGCTGATTCTCATTCTTTTTGTCAACGATCTGGAAATTGACTTAAAGGAAATAAACTATGACAAAAGCATAAGTGAAAACTCCGAAAAATGCTACAAAACAGTATTTGAACCGGATGTTATCCACAACCCTGCCGCTTCATCAACACTGCTTAATACCATGCTGGACAGAACCTATAAGATCGAAGGTACAGTGGTATACGATGAAAAGGAAGCCGTTCCGGTAACCACCAAGGCTGAAGGAATTCTCCGTTAATTTTTCTCAACAGAACCCGTTTCCTGCGGACGGCATGCCGTTTTCCGGGCACTGTCCGCCGTACGTTCTGACAGTTCCATGTCATGCAACCGCTATAATAATTACAGTTTAAGGAGTCAGCGTGGAAAACAAAATGATTACCTACACTCCGAATCCGGAAGCCCCCATTAATCTGGATCTGTCATCATACAGCAGGCCCGAAGCCGACAGGGGCACCGTGAAATTCGCCTGGATGTATGCCGTCTTCGGAGCAGTGTGCGTCATTCTTCTCATCCTCAAACAATATCTGGGATTTGTGCAGAGTTACTTCGTTCTTCTTGAGGTCATGGCGGCAATTCTGTTATTCATGGCCGGTAAATGCTATTTTGCGTATGCCAGGGAATACAGCCGTTTTCTCCGCTGGGACTGTACCGCTGCCAGGATAAAAAAAATTACGGAGCATGAGAACAATGGACACACATTCATTGAAATGGAATTCACGCCTGACGGTGAATGCGAAAGCATTCAGTTTACGGAAGAGATCAACGCTCCTGTTCTGGGAATAATAAGGGATCTGGAAATAAACGCCCTTCCCGTGCTCTACCGTCCGTCAGCCTGTCGCACACGTAACGCCTTTTATGTGGATCTCAGGTTTAACGCCACGGGACTCGACACCTCAAACCTGGTGAAAAAAAAAGTAACTTTATAACGCAAACAGACACGCAGTCATGTCACGGACAGACTGCCGTCCCCAGCCTAAAAAATACGCCGGTTATATGCGGAAACAGCTTTTTACGGAATGAATCCCGGCCATTTGTACCGGTGAACGCCTTGCCGGAAAATCCGGTGATTTTTCGTTGTCTTTTTCCGCATTCAAAACACCGAAAACATCGACAAGTAATATGTATTTTTGGTTGCCTTTTTGGGCATTTAAGAATAAGATCAAAAGGATTTTTTATTTAATTAATTGATACTTAACTACCGGCCGTTTTTAATTGCCGGTTCGTGAGAGGTTTTATAATGATTATTGCTTCAGTTGACAGCATTTTAAAAGGTTCATATGAAGTTGGTACCGAAGTTCGCGTACGCGGTTGGATCAGAACCAGACGCGACTCAAAAGCAGGTTTTTCATTTTTAGCTGTACATGACGGATCCTGCTTTAATCCTGTTCAGGTTGTTGTTCCAAATACTTTAAGCAACTATGAAGACGGTATTTTACATCTTACCACCGGCTGTTCCGTAATCGCTGACGGCAAAATCGTAGAATCTCAGGGTAAGGGACAGAAGTTTGAAATTCAGGCTACCGCCGTTGAAGTATGCGGTCTTGTTGAAGATCCTGACACCTATCCGATGAGTGCCAAGAGACACACCGTTGAATTCCTTCGCGAAAATGCCCACTTAAGAACCAGAACCAACATCATGGGTGCCGTAATGCGCGTAAGAAACTGTCTGGCCCAGGCCATCCACAGATTCTTTAACGAAGAAGGCTTTATCTGGATTTCCACTCCGTTAATCACAGCCTCCGACTGTGAAGGTGCCGGCGAAATGTTCCGCGTAACCACCCTCGACATGAACAATCTTCCTAAGACAGCTGACGGCAAGGTAGATTATTCACAGGACTTCTTCGGCAAGGAATCATTCCTCACCGTTTCAGGTCAGTTAAACGCCGAAACCATCGCATCTTCAATGTCAAAGGTATACACCTTCGGACCTACCTTCAGAGCAGAAAACTCAAACACCACCCGTCACCTCGCTGAATTCTGGATGGTTGAACCTGAAGTTGCGTTCTATGACCTCAACGACAACGCCGCACTGGCAGAAAGAATGCTTAAGTACGTATTCAATGCCGTTCTCACCGAAAGACGCGACGACATGGAATTCTTTGCCGAACGCGTAGACAAGGACGCAATCACCAGACTCGAAAAGTTCGTGTCTTCCGACTTTGCTCAGGTTGACTACACCGATGCCATTGAAATTCTGAAGAACTGCGGTAAAAAGTTTGAATACCCGGTTGAATGGGGTGTGGACCTTCAGTCTGAACACGAACGTTACCTCGCTGAAGAGCACTTTAAGGCTCCTGTAGTTGTAAAGAACTATCCTAAGGACATCAAGGCCTTCTACATGAGACTTAACGATGACGGCAAGACCGTAGCCGCAATGGACGTTTTGGCTCCGGGAATTGGTGAAATCATCGGGGGTTCTCAGAGAGAGGAAAGAATTGAAGTTCTTGACAGAAGACTTGCAGAATTAAACCTTGATCCTAAGAACTACTGGTGGTACAGAGACCTCCGTCGTTATGGCAGCGTAACCCACTCAGGTTTCGGTCTCGGCTTTGAACGTCTCGTAGTATACGTGACCGGCATGGGTAACGTACGTGACGTAATTCCTTTCCCAAGAACCGTTAACAATGCCGACTTCTAACAGCGGCCGTTACCCGGTGTAACACTGCAGTAACATAAAAAAACCTGTTCACATCTGTCGGATATGAACAGGTTTTCTGTTTAATGTCAGACTGAATGCAGACACGGCATGTAAAGCGACACATATGCCCAAAGAATCATCTGTCGTTATTCATGTCACCAGTATGCCGTACTTTCTTGTAGATGGCACCGAATCTTACGGAATCAACAATGCTGATTTCACTGTGCTGTTTCTCGTTTATGACAAGGTAATCAGTAATATTACCGAATCTGAAATCAGAACTTGCCCACTTTGAGTCTACAAGCTTTACTGGCGTCCCAAGCTTCTCAATGGGTATGACCCACACATACTGTGGCTTTCTGAACGTGCAGCAGTGAAGCCTGTTTTTAAGGTAAAACTTTCTGCCGCTCTGGTCCACTACGATACGGGGCTCATCATACTTGGAGAATTCCACCATGTTAAGAGGACCTTCGCAGTCACGGTAACGCTGCACGAACTCACTCCTTGAGACTGTCACCACATCTCCGCGGCAACTGACCATTATATACAGGTCAGGGCTCACTTTTTCACGCACGTCACCGGCAGTTCCGCGAATAAGTAACGGTCTGCCCTCCTCCGCTATTTCGGTACTGCAGACATATCCCATGACATACTGGGTTTCCTCATATTTTTCGGCATAACGCACCAGATCGTCAAAATCATAACTGTCTGAATAAATGATTCTGGCAATGGATGAATACTCCTCAAAAACCCGGTAAAGATACTCATTGAATGTCTCTGACGATCCCTGCTCACGCAGATACTTTTCAAAAAGCCCCACGTTAACCCTGCCGCCAGCCTTCAGACGGTGGCCTCCTCCGCCGCCTATGCGTACGGAATTGACCAAAGGAGCAGCAATGAGCTCTGCAAGTTCATTGGCCCTGATTTCCCCCACACAGGTTCTCACAGAGAATTTGTAGATGTCTGACTGTTCAGGATTGTAGTCATCACGGTTCAATCTGTTAAAGACTATGGCCGTATTGATGTTTTCCACGCGAATCATCATATCGGCAATCATTCCCAGAACGTTTGGATCACACTGAACAGACTCTATAACGGCCAACTGTCCCTTGGAATCAAAATTCTGCAGTGAAGCCCCGGCCTGTTTCAGTTCCTCAGCACTCAGATTTGAATTTTTGAGAAGCATGAAAATCCTGTCGTCAAATACAAGTTCGTCGCGAGCCTCGCGGTCCGCAGGATGTCTGACCTCTGAAAACTCATTGGTATCCATGTACAAACCATAGTAAAGAGCAGTTGACACCTCAAGACTCATACTGTAGCGGGATTTCTGAAAAAGCTGATAAACGACCGATGCACAGCTTCCGTAATGTTCCTTGATACATGAATGACATTCAATGTCCAGTTTCCTGATTCTGTCAATGTTTTCACCCTGTCTGTGGTGATCTATCATCAGAACCTCATCGGCCTCAATATGAATTATGTTTGAGCTCAGATACTGGCAGTCAACGGTAATCAGCAGACCGTCAGTTCTGTATCCGTCCTCCACGTGTTCAATCGGTATGTGCAGCCGGTCCACAAACATCCTCAGGTTGCTTTTTGCAATCTGATGCGAACCTCCGTATACGAGACGGACATCAATACCGTAATCGAAAAAGTACTGCCACAATGCGAATCCCGAACCGATGGTATCGGCATCGGGATAATTATGACACTGAATGGTAATCTTCTTTCTGGAAAGAAAACCCGTAAGGGAATCTATGGTTTTTATGGTGGCCATTGCGGAGTAATACTCTGTAATAATCTGTGTACCCGTAATAAACAATGGTACAACACGTTTCTATGTTTTTCCTTGAGATTACAGACATATTTTCCCAGGAAAGGTCGTTTTTATAAAAAAAAAAAAAAAAAATAGAGCGGTGTTCTGAAAAACACCGCTCATACGGATTTCATTCATCCGACATGCAGCAGTTAGTACTTAATCTGTCTGAACAGAATCTTTGACATACGCTGATAATTGTAATGTTCTCTCTTCTTGGCTGGCAGATCCTCGATTGTCCCCGGAACAAAGCCCTTTTCAAGGAAGAAATGAGCAGACTTGGTCGTAAGAACAAACAGCTGCTTAAGACCCTTACTGCGGGCCAACTCTTCGATCTTATTGATAAGAATATCTCCTCTTGAGGAGCCTCTGTAATCAGGATGAATGGCTACACAGGCAAGTTCACCCATCTTTTCCTCGTAGCTGTAGAGAGCAGCTGAGGCTATGACCATGCCGTCACGCTTGATGACAACATAGTTTTCAATTTCCATTTCCAGCTGTTCGCGAGGTCTGTGAACAAGTATGCCTTCCTGTTCAAGAGGTCTGATAAGATCCATGAGCGAAGGAATGTCATTGATTGTCGCCTGGCTGACCTGTTCGGCACTCTGCTTTACAATCTGTGTACCGATACCGTCTCTGGTAAAGAGTTCCTGAATTACGGCGCCGTCCTGTTCATGAGAAACCAGATGACATCTTTCCACACCGCCGTTGCAGCAAGAAATGGAAGCTTTTAGGTATCTGTAGGTACTGTTGTGAACGTCGGCATCAATTCTTTCGAGATATTTCTGAGCCTCATCAGGGAACATTTCGGCAATAACCTCACCCTTGTCATTAACCAGAAGCTCATCATTTGAACAGTAGGTTATCAGCTTGTTGGCCTTGATTGCCACGGCCACCTGAGCAGCCACCTCTTCACTGTTAACGCTGAAGCACTCGCCGGTAACGGAATAACCTACCGGAGAAATCAGGACGATTGAATGATTGTTGATTTCACGAAGGATGTTATCAGCATCGATGCGACGGATGACACCGCTGTGCATGTAATCAATACCGTCAACCACACCTATAGGTCTGCTGGTGACGAAATTACCGCTGATAACGTTGAGACGGCTTCCCTGCATCGGAGTGTTGATAAGTCCCATTGACAGCTTGGACGTGAGATCTATCTGCATCTGGCCGCAGACTCTCTTGATGACTTCAAATGTTTCGTCATCGGCAATGCGGATACGCTTGTAGAATCTGGCCTTTATCTGATTCTTATCGAGAGCAGCATCAATCTGTTCCCTGGCTCCAAAAACCAGAACCAGCTTGATGTCAAGGCTCTGCAGCAGAGCAATGTCACTTATAATGTCCTCAAGGTGCGAACTTGCAACGGTTGACCCTGGAATCATTATTACAAAAGTGGAACCGCGATGATGCTTCAGGTAAGGGCCACAGTGTCTGAACGCCTGAACAAGTTTTTCATCAGAATTACGATGCATTTACAGTTTCTCTATATGTCAGTATCAGAAAAAAACAAACCGGTACCAGACACTCACCGCATTCCGCTCTCTACGGCGGAGTTCTGCGGGATAAAATCTGTCATATACCGGATTGCCAACGCAAATATAAAAAATTAATTATTAATCAATAGATTCTTCAGAAGAATCGTAACCGTCATCATCAGTGCTGGTAGTCAGGTTATGAGACTTCTTAGGGCTGATTTCAAAAAGATACTTCTTAAATACCTTGGCATTTAAATCAGTAGCAACCGCATCACCCTTAATCTGTTCAACAAAAGTCTTTTCAGCATCATCCTTAGGTTCACGGATCCCCTGATAAAGTTCCATCATGGCATCACCGCATTCTTCAAGAAGGTCTGATTCCTTGATTGAGAAAAGACCGCTGCGACGGATTCCGCGTGGGAAATGAACGAAATCGTTAAAAGACTTATCTGATTCAAAACTCATAGTATTACTCTCTATCTATCTTACTAAGGTTTTCATGTTATCCGTAAAACAATAACAGGAACTTACTCCGGGTATTTTACCCCAAAAAATAGATTTTATAAAACTT
This sequence comes from Ruminobacter sp., assembly GCA_017940385.1. Lineage (GTDB taxonomy): Bacteria > Pseudomonadota > Gammaproteobacteria > Enterobacterales > Succinivibrionaceae > Ruminobacter. The sequence continues at coordinate 59,816 of JAGAYS010000029.1, forward strand.
TACGGTGCGGTAACGGACTTCGTACACAGTACGAAAGCGCCGTTTCCAGTGCGTCATGTTCCGCAATTTCGGCATTGTACTGATTCCGCAGGCGTAAATCAGGCTGAACCGGCCCGTGACGTTTTAAAAAACACGGCGTAATTATAGTATCTATTCAGCTCAGTTTCAATTAAACATTGATATTTAGAACGATTACGGGAAAGAGATTTTTCACATTATCCCCAGACTGTTCATTCAGGATTTAACCGTATGCCCGGACATCTGCCGATGAGCCTTTTCCATAATTCGGGAAACCTCAGTCGCCCTCCACTCCGTGACCGAGCCCCATACGCATAAAACAAAAGATAAAAGATTTTTTGCTTATAGGCTTTCATGTATCATATAATTAGCTTTTAATCGATTTGCATCACGTCGCTCTGCCTTTTTTCAGACAGATGAGCAGACATGCGAGTCACTCCGTGACAAACGGTTATTTTTTAGCAGTTTAGCGTTAACCGTGTTTACCTGAACCTGCCGTTCCGGTAACGCACAGCCTGGCATCACTGCCGGCACGGTGCTGAAATTTCTAAAAAATAAAACGGATTTAAACACGATTCCGTGCAGGAATATCAGGGACATAAGCCGTGTTCCTCCACATATTGAAAACACTGACGGAACGATTAGAAATTTACTGACGTTAAGTAACAAACCAAAAGAAGGTATCACCCTAGAGGCCAAGTATGACAGAAGAGGCAATCCATACTTCAAACTTTATTACCCAGATTATAGATGAGGATCTGGCGGCAAAGAAATGCGACACCGTTGTTACCAGATTCCCGCCGGAACCTAACGGCTATTTACACATCGGACACGCAAAATCAATCTGTTTGAATTTCGGTATCGCACGGGACTATAACGGTCTGTGCAATCTCCGCTTTGACGACACCAACCCGGCAAAGGAAGAAGTAGAATACGTTGAATCAATCGAAAACGACGTAAAATGGCTTGGTTTCTCATGGAACGGTGAACCAAGATACTCTTCAAACTACTTCGATCAGTTATACGGTTATGCACTGGAACTCATCAGAAAGGGCCTCGCCTACGTTGACGAACTCTCTCCGGATCAAATCAGAGAATACAGAGGCACCCTCACCGCTCCCGGCAAGAACAGTCCTTACAGAGACAGAACCGTGGAGGAAAACCTGGCACTCTTCGAAAAGATGAAAAACGGTGAATTTGAAGAAGGTAAAGCCTGCCTGCGTGCAAAAATCGACATGGCATCATCATTCATCTGTATGAGGGATCCCGTAATTTACCGCATCAAGTTTGCGACACATCATCAGACCGGTGACAAGTGGTGCATCTACCCTATGTATGACTTCACGCACTGCATTTCAGACGCCATTGAGGGAATCACCCATTCCATCTGCACCCTGGAATTTCAGGACAACAGACGTCTGTACGACTGGGTACTTGACCACATCAGCATTGAACATCATCCGCATCAGTACGAATTCAGCCGTCTGAATCTTGAATACGCCATCACCTCAAAGAGAAAGCTTAACCTTCTTGTTAAGGAAAAGATTGTGGACGGATGGGACGATCCGCGCATGACCACAATTTCAGGTCTGCGCAGAAGAGGCTACACCCCTGCTTCAATCAGAGAATTCTGCCGTCGCATCGGTGTTACGAAACAGGACAACACCGTTGAGTTTTCCGCACTTGAATCATGCATCAGGGAAGACCTCAACGAACATGCACAGCGTCGCATGGCCGTTCTGAATCCTCTCAGACTCGTTATTGACAATTATCCGGAAGGACAGGTTGAGCAGCTTGATGCTCAGAACCATCCTTTAAAGCCTGAACTCGGTTCAAGAAAGGTTCCTTTCACCAGGGAACTCTACATTGAAGCTGACGATTTCAGAAAGGAAGGCAATAAGAAGTTCAAGCGTCTGTCACTCGAAAAGGAAGTCCGCCTCCGTTACGGCTATATCATAAAGGCTGAAAGCTGCGAGGAAGACGAAAACGGCAACGTAACCTGCGTACACTGTACCTATATTCCTGAATCACTGGGTCAGGACGTTGAAGGACACAAACCGAAGGGAGTTATCCACTGGGTAAGTGCCACCGAAGGCAAAACCGCGGAAATCAGACTCTATGAACGTCTGTTCAAGATACCTAATCCGGGGGCTGCTGATGATTTCCTGTCAACAATCAATGAAAATTCACTCAGAATCATCGAAAACGCCTGGATTGAACCTGCACTGCAGGATGCTGCCGTATCCGAAGCGTTCCAGTTCGAAAGAACAGGTTACTTCTGTGCCGACAGCAAATACACCACATCGGAAAAGAAAGTATTTAACCTTACCGTAGCACTGAAGGAAGATTCTCAGAAGGCTGCTGCGTAACCAACCGTTTAATTTTTAATTTTAAGAGGATTTTATGAGCAACGAAGAATTATACGATAATGAAGTCGTCGGTCAGGACTTCGCAAGTGAAGATAATACTTCCAACGAATATGAAGTAGATTTAAGTCGCCGCTCACCTAAAGGAGACGTTTTTGTTCAGGTTTATGCCCGTACTCGTCATTGGCTCAGGGTTGGTGTGCGTCCGGAAGCCATCATTCATGAAAGCAAGGACGGCGGCGGTGTATTCTCATTTGTAAAGAGAATGAAGGATCCTGACTACGATCCTGCCGAAGGTACCAGATACATCACCTTCAGATGTAATATTGTTCTCGGCGAACTCGAAATCGAAATGAGTTTCACCCACGTTGAGGTTTCATATCAGAACGAAAACGGCGAAATCGGCCCGGGAACCCCTGTTTACGAAGGCGATGAAGAATGTGATGCCATCAAGTCCGTATTTAACAAGGTAATCGACAACCTCGCCGCTTACTTAAGCAAGCAGTAACAGTCATGAAATCAGCCGTCATTGTGAGCGTGTTTTTATTTTTTTAGCATCGTTCACGGTAAAATTATCAGGATACTGGAATAATTAATGACCAAACCGATGACGGTTGATGTCGTAGATTTTATAGCGAGGAATATTATGAACTTTTTCAGTAAATCAGTTCTCGGCTCAGTGATTATGGCTGCCGGCATGACTGTATCCGCCTCTGCGCTGGCTCTTGACGCAAACGTGGAAGCACTTATCAACGACGGCAATCTTGATTCTTTACAGAAGAAAGCATTGACTCAGTATGCCGAAAGTCTTGATACAATTCTCGGTACCGATACCGAAGACAGGGATCAGGTAATTGAAACAAATAAGCAGTTCATGAATGCTCAGCAGTGTCTTGCACAGGTTTACTCACGTGATCAGAAACCTTACATGATGCGCGTCAGCAGAAAGATTTATGAAGCAACCTTCAGTGATGACGGTCTGCTCAGAAAGTATCATGAATTTCTCGGTCAGGCTCAGCAGGAAGGTGATCTGGCATTACCTACCGAAGCCAACGCCTGCAGGAAATAAAAAACACTTTTCCGATACGGCAGAACTCACCCGGAGTCCTGCCGTATTTTATTTCTGCATAGGAATCTTTTTCTCCTCCGTTAGTTTTACGCAGTACGTCACTTGTAAAAATCAATCGAATCGAGTACGATAACAGCTGTTTTTACTTTTAATAATACATATCCCAGAGACAGACAGTGAACAGAAATTTTTTCAACGCACTAAACGGATGCGGCTTTATGCTGCTTGCAGCCTTATGCGGCTGTACGTCAGGTAATATCAACAATGATATCAGAAAAGCCAACAACAACTTCAGATATCTGGACACAGTAAACACAGCCGAGCCAATCAGAATACCGGTAGGTCTGACGCCTCTCGTATTCTCCAAGGAATTTGAAATTCCGGCACAGGGCGTAAAGGATTCACGTGCAGCGATTCTGGGAAAATATGTGGACATCCGTCCGCCTCAGAAACTTATTCCTCTTGATTCCAATGTCGTAACCTTCAATGACGGCGACCTGTCACAGGTGTGGTTCTATCCGGATGAATACGGCAAGACACTGACACCGAACGAACTGTTCAGCGTTCTCATCAGATTCCTAAACATGAACAACATCGACATTGAAAGCATTGACCCTGTAAACAACTTCGTACAGACAGACTGGTATGAGGGAACTGAATTCGCCACGCCGTACAACACTGCCGACATGGCTGAAAGTGCCCTGATATACAGACAGAAGTATCTGTTCAGGCTGATCAAAAACAGTCAGAACATACCGGGGATTGCCGTTCAGATCACCGATAACATCATCGAACGCCCGTCCGGGGAAGAGTTAAGTACGGGACTCAACAGATTTGAACCTGCAAGATTCTCAGCACTCATGGCCAACAGATTCATGCAGTCATACCATCAGCAGCAGCTCAACATACATGCGAAGACTACCCAGAATCTGGAAATTACCATCGGCAGGGACAACAACGAGCTTCCGTGCTGGATGATAAATGCTCCTTTCGATGAAACCTATGCCGTGCTTACCGAGCTGATGATTGATTACGACATACGCATTTCCGAATACTCATCCACTGCCGGCGAAATAAAAATCGACTATTCCGAACTTGATCCTGAGGATTGGGAAAAACACGACACCGAACCATGGGCGATCGATTCCGGCAAATACACCTTCAAAATCGGTGTATATGACGAAAAATCAACCATTACGCTCTATGATAAGAACAATCAGCCTTTAAGTTCCGGAATAATAACCAGAATGTACAGCGGTTTTTCAATTTCATTGGTCAATCAGTTCGAAAAACACAGAAAAACTGTTAATCACAAGTAAATTTTATGATACAATGCGCGCATGCCGTGGGGAAACGCCCCTTCCTCTTAAGGAAAGGAGTATTCTCCCCTTAATCCGTATGTCGCGCATCAGTTCAGACAGAGCATCCGGTGCCGTGCATGTATCATGGAAATGCCACTTTAGCTCAGCTGGTAGAGCAATTGTTTCGTAAACAAGAGGTCGCAGGTTCGAATCCCGTAAGTGGCACCACCTTAATCCTATTCCGTTTTACCGGTTCGTCAGAGAACCACCCGCAGCCCCAATGCACGGAATCTTCAAACATGGTGATACCGTTCGCCGTTCAGTCATAAACAAAAATTTAACATTTACATTATCAGGTGGTGAACTTTCGTTAATCACGAAAGTCTTATGAATATAACAAAAATAAAAAACGCTTCGGCAGTTATAATATATTTCAAAACGTATTGCATTTCAGACTGAATATTATGGATAAATCAGACAATCTTTTTTCTAACAGATCATTTCTGTCATTCTTTACCGTTAAACTTCTCGGAGCCTTTAACGACTCATTTATACAGGCAGGATTTCTGGCCTTCGTAACCTATGCCCTGCTTAATACACCTGAACAGTCCCAGACTCTGGTATATCTGGCATCAGGTCTTTTCATGATTCCTGTATTTCTGTTCTCCGCTCTGGCCGGCGAACTCTCAGACAAATACGATAAGACGAAATTACTCAGCAGACTTAAGATTTTTGAAATCTGCATCGCTGCGATAATGGCGGTATCATTCCTTACTTCATCCGCAAACGGCATGCTTCTCGGAATGTTTCTTGCCGGTGTGGAAGCCTCTTTCTTCACCCCTATCCGCCTGAGTATCGTGCCGTTCATAACAGGCAATGATAAACTCATACCGGCAAACTCAGCCCTTGAATCCGGTTCCTATATCACCAAATTTGCCGGAACAATTGCGGGCATCATTGCCGGAGCCACAATCAACGTCTACTTCCCTGTTGTACTGCTGATTCTTTCAACTCTCGGTTATATTGCCTCCAGAAAAATCGCTCCTCAGGAACCGGCTGATGCCACTACAGTCGTTCATAAGATGTTCTTAAGTTCAACCTGGAACAATCTGAAATATGCCCGTCATTCAAGACCGGTTTACCTCTCCCTTCTTGGACTGGCCGGTGCCTGGTGCGTAACCGTAACTTTCATGATTCAGCTCAGCCAGATTGCCAACAACATTTTCGTCAATGAATTCGGCAAGGAAATCCTGAGCCCCCTGTTCCTCGGCCCGTTCTGTCTAGGTATCGGTGCCGGTGCGGCCGTAGCCTCAAAGATTTACAGAAAGGAAGCCATAAATGCCTTTCTGCCTTTGAGTGCCGTAATTGAAGCCGCACTCATGATTTATTTCACGATCATTTTCTGCAACCACACTCCGCTTACCTATCATCTGGATAAGATTGAAACCTTCAGTCAGGGTGCCGAATTTGTCACCTCATTTCTTTCATCCTTCAGTGGCATTAACTTCATCGTCACCATTTTCCTCATTACCTTCTTTGCGGCAATGTTCATTGTACCGGTAACATCATACCTGCAGCAGAGTTCTCCTGACGAAATCCGTACCAGAATAATGTCAGCAAACAACATTACCGCCGCCCTGTTCAGCGTAATCAGTTCCGTAATCGGCGTTGTCTGCACCTGTGTATTCGGTGCGAGATTCGGTCTGGCCCTCATGTCAGGCATAATATCCCTGGTATGCCTCGTAGGAGCCCTTATTACCATAGGCATTCTCCCTATTCCCATGCTGAGGGCCCTGGTAAGAAAAGCTCTCGAACTGGTCTATCACGCAAAATGCGTAGGCATTGAGAACTTTGAGGCAAGACGCGGAAAGCGTACCATCATCATTGCAAACCACACATCATTCCTGGACGGTGTGCTTCTGTGGACATATCTGCACGATGACATTTCATATGCGGTAGATACAAGCATTGCCAATAAGTGGTATTACAGAATACTGCTTTCCGTAGCCAAATACTACCCTATAGACAGTACCAACCCGATGGCCATAAGAAGTCTCATCAAGGAAATCGACAACGGCAACATCCCAGCCATATTCCCTGAGGGTCGCATCACCACCACCGGTACCCTCATGAAAATCTACTCAGGTACCGCCGTCGTGGCCGATAAAGCCGATGCTGAAATTCTGCCTATCATTATTGAGGGCAGTCAGTACTCGTCATTCTCATACTTCGGCAACAAATTCCGCCACAAACCGCGTTCCCGCATACTCATCAATGTAATGCCGGCACTTAAATTCAGTGTTCCAAAGGAATATACCGGCAAGGAAAGGTCTCAGAAGGCATCAGACATGATGTACAACATAATGGCGCGCATGAAGGTTGAAGCCAGCATAATGACCCAAAACACGCTGTTCGGCTCATTCATTGACACATGCAAGACCCTCAGCACATCCAAGAAAATTCTCGAGGATCACAACCGCAAACCGATAACATCCAAAAGCCTTTTTATAAAATCAATGGCTCTTGGCAGCTACTTCCAAAAGAACGAACCTGAAAGCCACGTGGGTCTTCTGTTGCCAAATTCCGCAGCAGGCGTCGTTGCCTTCATGGCTCTTCAGGCCTGCGGTAAGATTCCGTGCATGCTGAACTTCTCAACAGGTTCCAAGAATCTTCTGGCCTGCTGTGACGCAGTTCCGCTCAAGACGGTATACACCTCAAGAACCTTTATTGAAAAAGGAGGCTTTACCCCTCTTACCGAAGCTCTTAGCCAGCACGGAATTAAAGTAAAGTATCTTGAGGATCTCAAAAACGGAATCACTCCATTCATCAAAATATCAGCCCTGCTGAGTCTGCTGAGACCATACAGATCCTATCAGAAGCTCTGTGACGGCAAACACAACCCTGATGCCCCTGCAGTAATTCTCTTTACCTCAGGCTCCGAAGGACTGCCTAAGGGCGTGGTTCTCAGCCACCGCAATATCGAAACAAACATAGTGCAACTGCAGGCCGTTCTTCCTTTCAGCATGCTGGACTCGGTATTCAACTCCATGCCTATGTTCCATTCTTTTGGTCTGACCGCAGGCACGCTGTTACCGTTAATTACAGGCATGAAGGTGTTCATGTATCCGTCACCACTGCACTATAAGAACGTGCCGCTTCTCGTGTACGATACAAACTCTACGGCAATATTCGGTACTGATACCTTCCTCAAGGGATATGCCGAATATGCCCACCCTTATGACATGTATTCCGTAAGATTTGTGGTATCCGGAGGTGAAAAGCTCAAGGAAGACACCATAAACATGTGGAATGACAAGTTCGGCATACGTATCCTTGAGGGGTACGGTGCAACCGAAACGGCTCCGGTCATTTCCGTAAACACAAACATGTACTACAGACGCAACACTGCAGGCTGTCCGCTACCGGGAATAGAAACCAGACTTGAGCCAATTCCGGGAATCCCCGAAGGCGGTCGACTCTGGGTTCGCGGTGACAATGTAATGCTCGGCTACGTAAGGGCTGACAATCCTGGCGTGATAGATCCTCCTGCCGATAAATGGTACGACACCGGAGACATTGCAACCATCGACGAAAAGAACTTTATCCATATTCTCGGCAGAGCCAAGAGATTCGCCAAGATTGCCGGGGAAATGGTGTCCCTTACTCAGGTGGAAACAGCTCTCAGCAGAATGTATCCTGACAATCCTTTGGCCGTCGTATCGGTTCCTGACGACAAAAAGGGCGAACAGCTCATGCTGTTCATCGCCGGAGCGGAACCGTCACGTACGGACATCAGGGACTTCTTTAAAGCTCAGGGAATTACGGAACTGGCAATTCCGAAATACATCAGGGTTGTTGACAGCATTCCGCTTAACGGCACAGGCAAAACCGACTACCTGAAGGTTAAGAGCGAGGCTTTAGCCATCATTGGAGCTGAAACCGAAGCTTAACCACAGATCACCGTGAATATCTCCAAACGGTAAAAAGAAAAAGTCCGCAGTATCACAATCCGATACTGCGGACTTAAATTCTAATGCTTTAAGCGGGAAAACCGAACCTGCTGAGTCTGATGTTCCACATGAAATTCCGCTTTTGCCGGAGTTTGGCCCTACTTAATGAAATGAGTATAAACCTTATCCACTGCAGAAGGCTGTTTTACACCGGCCGCCTTACCTGCCTCAATGCTTCTCATAAGCCAAACCATGTTGCCTGCAAGAACACGCATTATCTGAAGACCTTCCTCATCCTGTTGCACGTCATTTGGGGCACGGCCATGAACCATGTTCCAGTAATTTGCAGACACTATCGGCATCTGATTAAACTGAAAGTATTTATTCAGCACGTCAAGAGTCGCCGTAGTCCCGGCCCTTCTTGCAGAAGTTATGGCAGCGGCAGGCTTGAAACGCAAATCATCGCCGGCAACACCCCACAGACGGTCGAGAAGTGCGATCACCTCGCCGGACGGTGAGGCGTAGTAAACAGGAGAACCGATAACAATACCATCGGCAGTTTTTACGGCTGCGGCAATCTCTTTCACCAATGCGTCAATGTCACCGTTTAGCGCTCTGGATCCGGCAAAAATAATTTCCGAATCAATCCCCTCTTCCCTGAAAACAGAAGCCATTTCAGTCATGGCGGTATAAGTGCAGCCGTGTTCACGTCTGCTGCCGTTGATCATCAGTACTTTCATAAAAACCGTATTCCTTAACTATAGTTTAACTGGCATCCGGAATTCCTAATCACAGGAAGCGGATTCCTGAATATTCTAACAGCCACTTTTATAAAAGCACACTGTATTTGACATAAAAACGTTAAATACCGACATCTTTTTCGAATATCAAAACAAAGGGGATGTCCCTTTTAATACGGGACATCCCCTGATTTCTCACTGTGCGGAATTCCCCGGGGGAATTCCGCTAATCACCACAGCAGTTACTTGATATTGGTTGGATTACCTTCAAGAAGCTTGTGATGTAATTCAGCAATGGCCTTTGGAGCCTGATCCTCATTAACAAGGAAGCACAGGTTGTGAGTGCTTGCACCGTAGCAGATCATACGGATGTTAACGTCACAGATTGATGAGAACACTGCAGCACCAGTACCGCTGACCTGGCTCATGCCGTTACCGATTAAGGCAATGAGTGACAGACCTTCGTCGATACGTACACGGCAGAATGACTTAAGCTCCTGTAACAGCTGTTCACTAAGTACAGACTTACCGCTTGACTGGCTGCCGGTATAATCGATGGTAAGGGCAACACTTACTTCTGAAGTGGTAATAAGGTCAACTGAAATACCATACTTTGCAAAAATGCTGAAGATATTTGCCAGGAAACCGCAGGCACCGATCATGTTAGGGCTCTGGAGGGTTAATAAAATCTGGTTCTTTCTTAAAGCAACGGCTCTGAAAGTTGGCTTAGAATTGGTTTCCTTACGAACCCATGTACCGCCCTTTTCTGGTTCCTTTGAAGAACCTACGAATACAGGGATGTTCTTGCGTACTGCAGGGAAAATGGTTGCAGGGTGCAGAACCTTGGCACCGAAGGTAGCCATTTCAGCTGCTTCAGAGAAGGTAATTTCAGGAATTGCGTGAGCTTCTGGAACAAGACGAGGATCGGTAGTGTAGATACCTGGAACGTCAGTCCAGATTTCAATGGCGGCACAGCCGGGAATTGCTTCACCGAGAAGAGCGGCACTGTAGTCTGAACCGCCGCGGCCTAAAGTAGTGGTCTGACCGATGGCGTTAGAACCGATAAAGCCCTGAGTAACAACAATGTAGTCGTCAAGTAACGGAGCAATCTGTTCCTTTGCACAGTTACCGATTACTTCAATGATTGGTGCAGCCTTGCCGAATACGCTGTCGGTTCTCATTACCTTACGTACGTCGAACCACTTTGCCTTGTAACCGAGACTGTTTAAAACTTCAGTGAACAGCTTGGTTGACATGATTTCACCGAATGAAACGATTCTGTCGGTTAAGGCATCATCATGTTCCTGAATGGCATGATTTGCCAGATCTCTGATTTCATGAAGAAGCTTTTCAATTTCTTCGGTGATGGCGGCAGGACGGCCTAAATCGTTAAGAATGGAATTTTCAATAGCAGAGAGCTTTTCCATACGCTGCTCAATGCTTGCCTGATCAAGGGTACCTGATGCAAGTTCAACAAGTAAATTGGTAACACCGGCACTTGCACTTAAAACAACAAGCTTGGTATTAGGGTTATTGGTTACGATCTTTGCACAATTGCACATTGCCTGGTAGTTAGCAACGCTGGTACCACCGAACTTGGCAACACAAACCTGGTTCATATGAACTCCTAGAATAAAAAAAGATTGTTTGAGTTACCTAAGGGAAAGTTTGATAAAGGCGGGGGAATAATCCGCCAGAAGCACTTCACCTTAAGTGTGACAGCCTGAAGGATTCAGCCTTCATAGCCGACAATCGGATTAATGCTGTTTCAGATTGCCTCGGCTCTTCATTCCCTCTCCCGACTGCATGTTAAGCATGTTAGCTAATCGGGATACCTAAGAAGAGCGCCTCTTCTGGTTGTTAATTCCGAAGAATTGTGAGTGACTTTACATTTTTTAATCTTGTTTGTCAAACGTTTTTTTGAGCATTTTTCATAAGTTTTGGGCTCTTTTCTTTTGAAACGGATAAACCATGCTTTGAGCGAGCTCATTACTTAAGATCATAGTCAACGTCAAAAAACACACTTTTTGACGTGTATTCCCATAACACTATTCAAAAATTGCAGAAATTGACGAGTATTAAAACTCAATCTTAAAGCTCGTTCCCAACTACCATACCATCAACAAAAAGGCGGTTCATATCAGCATGAACCGCCTTTCCAGAATTTTCCGTTTATCCGGCGAAATTAATCATCGCCGTTCAGAAGAACCTGAATCTTAACGGCAAGTTTGAGAAGCTCAATGTAAACCCATACGATACTGGCCAGGAATCCCATGCCCCACACCCATTCGTAACGGCTGTCAGCGTTGTTCTCAAGCTTGAACACGTTATCAAAATCAATAAGAAGATAAACGGCACCTACAGCCAGAGCCACAAGATTGATACCAAAGCCGAGAAGTGAAGTATCGGCAATGGAAGTGAAGGCGTGGCCGCCGAACAGTGGAAGCAGCATATTTGCCAGGTAGGTGATCATAAGTGCCAGACCGAGGGTAATGGCAATATTAACGAGTTTCTGATTCACCTTGAAAATACCGGAAATGTAACCGACAAATACAATACCGCCGATTGAAACAGTACCGAGCAGGGCATAAATACTGAGACCTGCACCGAATCTGCTATCAACATATGAACTCAGGCCTCCGAGCAACGCACCTTCACAAATAGCGTAGACAGGAGCACAGATTTTTGCAATGCTTGGAACAAAAATACCGGCAAAGTAGGCAACGAGAGCGCATATCATGGCTACGGAAGTTGCTGCGCCACCAAGTTGGTTTGCATAGGTAAGGCATGCTGAAAAGAAACAGAGGGCAATCATAAAACCGCCTTTGGTGCATGCTCCTTTTACCGAAAACACACCGACATTCTCAATGGCGTTCTCTCTGGATGACTTTATAATTCTTTCACTGTCAGTCATCGGGTTGGAAGTACTTAAATTCATGTTTAATATTTCCTTTATTGCTGAATAACAATCAAGATGAGGAATTCAACCGCATTCTTGACTCACGTATTACATATATACAGTCTTTTATATGATAATTCAATGATTATAGATATTTTTTAGAGAAGATTTCTCTGACCTTTTCCAAATCCTCCGCGGTATCCACTCCGACCTGAGGATCGGAAACGGCATAATCCACGGCAATTCTGTATCCGTAGTACATTACTCTCAACTGTTCGAGCGATTCAATTGTCTCAAGGGCACACGGACTCATTCGTACGTATTCCTTAATAAATCCGGCTCTGTATGCATAGATCCCGAGGTGTCTTGCATGACCATCCTTAGCCGCCATGTTATTGGCCCTGAAATTATCCCTTTCGTACGGAATCGGAGCCCTGCTGAAGTAAATGGCCTCATTTCTGTGATTGAAAATAACCTTAACGCAGTTAGGGTTAAAGACCTCCTCACCCTCGATTGGAACACACAGCGTGGACATCGGAGCTGATGTTCTGTCCAGAAGCTCAGCCACCTGACGAATGTTTTCAGGTGGAATAAGAGGCTCATCGCCCTGTACGTTGACAACTATCTCATCATCAGGAAGCCCCAGCTTTTCCACAACCTCGGAAAGTCTCTCGGTTCCCGAATTATGTTCCTTAGAAGTCAGACACACGTCGGCACCGCAGCCTTCACAGGCTTTCACGATGCGTTCATCATCGGTAGCCACAACCACCCTGTCTGCCCCTGCCTGCAGGGCCTGTTCAACCACTCTGACAATCATCGGACGGCCGCATATGTCCATTAACGGCTTTCCGGGTAATCTTGATGACGCATATCTTGCGGGAATAATAACTGTAAATTTCACGCCTTTCTCCAATTTTCTGATTTTAGTATCTGCACACCGGTATCTTTACTTTCCGACTGAAAGCTGCTTTACCTTTGACAGCAGTTCGCCGTAAAAATTCTCAGGCAGAACAGCCGACACCGGCACATAATATGAATTTTTCAGACCGCATCCTGTATATTTGACAAAATCCTTTTCCGTCATGACCAGGGGATAATCTCTTTCCTCATTCATCAGCAGTTTTATGTCCGCCTTTTCGTGATCCCCGATTTCAATCGTTCTGACAATTCTGTATCCCATTCCGGACAGCGTATCGTAAAAACGTGCCGGACTGCCGATGCCGGCAAGAGCAATGATTTCAGCGCCGTCCGGCAGAGGCGACAAAGTTTCGTCAACAGGCAGAACTCCGTCCGCCTCAAGTTTCATCGGTATCTCCCCTTCCCTGAGCTCTCCGCCGTTGTTTATAAGATAATCGGCGCTTTTCAGTCGCCACTCACCTTCCCTCAGCGGGCCAGCAGGAAAAAGATATCCGTTACCGGTTCTGCGGGTACCGTCCATCACTATTATTTCAATGTCACGTTTCAGTGCATAGTGCTGCAGGCCGTCATCAGTGATAATCACATCCGCATGCTTTTCGGCCAGAGCAGCCGCACGGCTCCTAACGGGATCAATAATCACCGCCGCACCGGTTCTTTTCAGAATAAGCTTCGGTTCATCCCCGGAATGTTCCGCCGGACTCTCAGCCGTTACCTCATACGGATATGCCGGAGGATGGGCCTTATATCCGCGACTTACCACAGCAACACGGAATCCGTTTTTCCGGAAGTAATCGGCAATCCCGACGACCACCGGTGTTTTGCCGTTTCCTCCCACCATTATGTTTCCGACAACAATTACCGGAATACTGCTGCGGTAGCTTTTCAGAATGTTCCGGCGGTAAAGAAAACGTCTCACGGAAGTAACGGCGGCATAAAGAGCTGACAACGGCAGTAATGGATATTTCCAGCAGGAATTACCGAACCATATATCCTTTATTCTGTTTTCCAAACTCATTCCCTTCCTCCGTTACCCGGTTTAATCCTCTTATCTCCGTCAGTGCATTATACGGAAACAGGTCAAATCATCAGAGCATTATCAGACAATTTTAGTTTTTTGTACAGACAGCCGTCCTGACATCCGTCATTTCCGACGACACATGAAATATCTCAATTTTTATCATATAATCATGGAAAAATATTTGAGACACCACGGTATTTAACCTAAGATTTAAACAAAAACGTTTAAATTACCGACCATGAGGACAAGCCATGACATCCCGCCAAAAAAATTCAAAATCTCCCAGCGATTTTTCCTGCGCCTCATGTCTGGTAAACTCCCTGTGCCTTGCAACCGGAAGCTTTGATCATCAGACGTTTGCGGCAATAGACGGCATTATCGAAAGAAAGAAAAACTATCAGAAGGCCTCAATAATCTACAAGGCAGGTGACGAACTGAAAAATCTCTACGCCATCAGATCCGGCGGAGTAAAAATCTATTCAATAAACGAACACGGCGAAGAACAGATAACCAGCTTCCACATGCCCGGTGATCTCATCGGGTTTGATGCCATCGCAGACAACAGGCACCAGTCCTTTGCCCAGACCCTCGAAACATCAAACATCTGTGAAATTCCCTTTGAACCTTTGATGAGACTGGCCAGCAGGTATCCGGACATGAACCTCAGGCTTCTGAAGCTTATCAGTGCCGAGATATCCGTAAAAAAGAATCTCATGATGATGATATCAAAACAGACAGCTGAACAGAGGCTGGCAACGTTTATCATGCATCTTTCAGACAATCTTAAAAGAAGAAATCTTTCAGGAAACGAAATAAAGCTGCCGATGACAAGATACGAAATAGGAAACTACATATCACTTACGGTGGAAACCATCAGCCGACTGCTCTCAAGATTCCAGCAGAAACAGATTATTTCCGTCAAGGGCAAATACATCACAATCATCAAATTGGACAGACTTCAGGACATCGTTGAGTCCTGACCGGATCGTATTTTTTAACCGATTATTCAACTTATTTCCTTCAGCCGTTCCAGAACCGCACCTGTCATGCCTGGACAGTCCCGTTCCACCTCTCCGATTTTTAGTTATAGGCCACACTTTTTAAACTGAACCGCTCTGCTTATTTCAATTAATGGACTGAATTCAAAAACTTTACACGCAAATTTGTCTAAAATTTCATTATGGATCTTTACTTATCCGTTACCTAGGAGGACGTATGAGAAAATACAAACATATCCTCGCTGTTGTGGAACCCGGTTCAGAAAAGAATACGGCGCTGGCCAGAGCCCTGGAGATAGCATCTTTTTCCCCGGACACAAGAATTACAGCAATGATTGCAATGTATGATTTTTCAGCCGAACTGACATCCGTTCTTGACGTACAGACTCAGCTTGATCTGAAAAACAAACTGGTAACCGCACACGAACAGATGATTGAACAGGCAATGGGTAAACTGAATGCCGAACATAGTGACATCGACTGTAAAATCGTCTGGCAGCGAAGCGTTACCAGGGCAATTGTCGATGAGATAAACGCCGGTGATTACGACCTTCTCATAAAGGTTGCCGACAATCACGACCTGCCCCAGAAACTGCTCTATACGCCTCTTGACTGGAAACTTCTCAGATACTCCCCGATTCCGGTAATCATTGCCAAGGAACACAAATGGACTCCGGGTGCGAACATTCTCGTTGCAATTAACTTTGATGATGAGGATCTTAAGGCGCAGAGACTGATGAATCTCAGACTTCTGAGACATGCCCAGCAGATATCCACACTTACCGGAGGAGCAATACACCTTGTAAATGCGGCTGTTCCAATCACCCCTTCAACCCTGGTGGAAATTCCGGGCTTCTCTCCGGATCTTTACAGTGAAGCCGTATACAGTCAGAGTTCAGAAAAGCTTGTGTTATTTGCAAAGAAACACAGAATTCCTGAGAGCAACTGCCACATCTGCATAGGCCAGCCTGACGATGTCATATACCATCAGGCAAAGAAGCTGAACGCAAACTTCATTCTTATAGGAAATTCCGCCAGAAAAGGAGTTGTGGGCAACATCATTGGAAACGTGTGCGAGCAGATTACCGATGACGTGGACTGCGACATTATGGTCATAAGCAAGAATTTAAGATAACCTGCCCTGAACGTTTCCATTAATACCTGAAGCCACGGCAGTGCCGTGGCTTCTTTCATTCCTTCTTTCACGGGATTCGTACAGACGGTATGAAAATCCGTCAGTCCTCATTCTTCCTTATGAAAAGCTCAAAGGTACCGTCGGCATTTTCAAGAACCTTAAGGACGGAGTGGCCTTCATCCTTAACGCTGCGCGGTACATTCTGAATCGGTTCACCGCCGTTAAGATGCACCTGCAGAATCTGACCGTTTTCCAATTCATCAAGAGCCACCTTTGTTTTCACAAAAGTTATCGGACAGGTCACGTCGGTAATATCTATTTTGTCATCAGGTAATATTTCAGTTTCAGACATAGTCATCTCCTTATGTTTTTCCGTAAAAATACCGTCAGTCATTATTGTCGGTAATTATTATCTCTTCCTTTCTGGACACACGGTTGCTCAAATCCCCCTCGACATGAAATCCGTTAAGCACAGGATTATCACGATCGGCGAGTGACAGAATGAGATAACTGGCTCTGCTGTCGTTTGCCCAGCGCAGATCCTCCTGGGATGGTCTTGCAGGAGTTTCCGGATGTGAATGCCAGTTTCCCAGCGGTGACAGACCGTTGGCCCGCATGTCCTTGATGGCCGCAAGATGTTCCGAAGGATCAATGGAAAAATGTTCATTGGTATGATCAATATTGGTAAGCAGATATACCTTCTGAATAACCCTGACTCCGTCCTCACGATCATAACCGGCCAAAAGCCCGCATGCCTCATCAGGAAGCTCGGCAAAGGCATGACGGCATACGGCCTCAAAATCCTTTTTTGAAATGGTAATCTTCATGCGCATCTCCCGTCATCATTAAAGCTTAAGCTCGCATGTCGGCTGTTCATAATCCCTAAGTTCGGTAATCTCAGGATGTTCAGAACATACCGCACAGCCATCTCCGCGTGCCGGAAGCTTAATCTTATGGAATTCCATCTTAAGCGCATCATAGGTAAGCAGATACCCCACCAGAAGATCACCTACGCCGGTAATGTACTTTACTGCTTCCATTGCCTGCAGGGAACCTATTACGCCACCCATTGCCCCAATGACACCGGCCTGCTTACAGGTAGGTACGGCATCCTTTGGAGGCGGTTCCTTGAAAATACAGCGGTAGCATGGTCCCTTACCTGGAATAATGGTGGTAAGCTGTCCCTTGAATCTGATAATTCCTGCGTGACTGAACGGCTTACCGGCCATTACGCAGGCATCATTTATCAGAA
The DNA here is from genome assembly GCA_017940385.1 of Ruminobacter sp. Lineage (GTDB taxonomy): Bacteria > Pseudomonadota > Gammaproteobacteria > Enterobacterales > Succinivibrionaceae > Ruminobacter. Next base: position 77,480 of record JAGAYS010000029.1, read on the forward strand.
ATTTCGCCGGAAAATTATCAGTTCCGTCAAGAATGAAATCATAATCCTTTATCAGATCCATAATGTTGGAACTGTCCACGAAATCCTCATAAGTGTTTACGGTGATGTCAGGATTTATCGCCTTCATTGTTTCAGCGGCGGAAATAACCTTCTTCACACCTATGTCCTTTGTAGTGTGAATAACCTGACGCTGAAGGTTTGACAGGTCAACGACGTCGGCATCGGCAATACCGATGGTTCCCACGCCTGCTGCGGCCAGATAAAGCGCCGCAGGTGAACCGAGGCCGCCGGCACCTATAATCAGCACCTTGGATTCCAGAAGTTTTTTCTGTCCCTTGACGCCAATCTCACTGAGAAGAATGTGTCTTGAATAGCGTTCAAGCTGTTCATTAGTAAACGCCATAGCTGCCGCCTCCCATAAAATACAGGAATTCCACTTCGTCACCTTCCTTGAGAACAGTCTCGCCAAACGTACCTGACTTGACAAATTCCCCGTTTACGGAAACTGAAACATACAGCGGAGTCTCAACTTTTTCAATTTCAATGAGCTTCTCCACGGTAATGCCGTCTTCAACTTCCTTTCTCTTTCCTGATACAGTTATAAACATTTATTGTTCCTTATGAATGATTTAATTTCAACTATATTATGTAAAACCATGCATCTCCGGGCTTTACTTCATCAACCTGCCATTTATGATCTGAGGTCAGATATTCAATTTCAGGATTTTTAATTCTTACCTTGGTATTCGCCGGAACTGACGACGTAATAAAGGTATTGCCACCTATAACCGTGTTATCACCGATAACGGTTTCACCGCCAAGAATCGAAGCGCCGGCGTAAATGGTTACATTGTCTCCGATTGTCGGATGTCTTTTTATTCCGGAAAGCTTCTGGCCGCCTCTGGTTGAAAGAGAACCGATGGTTACCCCCTGGTAAATCTTAACATTTTTACCTATAACCGATGTTTCACCTATAACAATCCCTGTTCCGTGGTCAATGAAGAATCCTTCACCAATTCTGGCCCCCGGATGAATGTCTATGCCGGTTTTGGCATGGGCATACTCAGTCATGAGTCTCGGTATTACCGGAACCTTAAGCCTGTACAGTTCATGTGCCAGACGGTAAACGGTAATGGCCACAAGTCCCGGATACGCCAGAATAACCTCTTCCAGACACCCTGCCGCAGGATCCCCGTCATATGCAGCCAGAAGATCCGATTCGATAAGTTGGCGTACATCCGGAATTTTTCTGAAGAATTCGCTGCAGATGCGGAATCCTTCACGCTTTCTCTCTTCTTCAGATACTGTTCCGCGTCTTCTGCAGAAATCCAGAGCCTTAACCACCAGTTTGTTCAGATGGTAAAAAATGTTCTCAACAGTCACCGCTACCGAATGTGACTGATTGTAGATTTTAACGTTTCTGTCCTTGTAGTATCCCGGATAAACAATACCGAACAGAGCATCCACCACGGAATGCACCTCGTGCTTATCAGGTTTGCCGTAGAAATCTGAATCATCAATATTCTTACTGCCTCTGAGGTCAGTTACGACAAGCTGCACAAGTTCGTCAATTTCAGGCTCAATACCTGTATAGTTCATAATTTTCCAAATTCCCCGAACCGAGAGGAGGGACTGAACGGATTCAGTCCCGTCCTAATAACAAAATTCCCGTATCAGTACTAACCGAAGGTTCTTAAGGCTCTTACCAGTGCATCAATGTCACTTTCAGAGTTATAGATACCAAGGGTCGGTCTGACGGTGCTTTCGTATCCAAAATGCCTTAACACCGGCTGAGCACAGTGGTGACCGGTTCGTACGGCAATACCGTATGAATCGAGTCTTTTGCCCACCTCATCGTCGGAATGACCGGCAAGCTTAAATGCCAGTGCTGAAGACTTATTGGCAGCAGTTCCCACCAGAGTCAGTCCTGGAATCTTCTTCAGTTCCTTAAGTCCGTACTGGATAAGTTCATGCTCACGACGGTATACGCACGGCATGCCTATGCCGGAGAGATACTCCAGAGCGGCCCCGAGGCCTACGGCGTCAGCTATGCTTCCGGTTCCTGCCTCGAACTTGTTAGGCACGTCATTGTAGATGGTACGTTCAAACGTAACATCCGCAATCATGTTTCCGCCTCCGTGATAAGGCTCCGCAGCCTGGAGAAGTTCCTTCTTGCCGTACACGACACCGATGCCAGTAGGTGCATAGATCTTATGTCCGGAGAACACGAAGAAGTCAGCATCCCATGCACTTACGTTGACAGGGATATGTGCAACTGACTGTGCGCCGTCAATAAGAATTCTCACTCCGTGTCTGTGCGCAATTGCAATCAGCTCCTCCACTGGAGTAACGGTACCAAGAACGTTCGAAACATGAGTTACGGAAACGAACCTGGTTCTTGCAGTAAACAGTTTTTCATATTCACTGAGAATAAGCTGACCGGTAGAGTCACATGGAATAACCTTGATTACCGCCCCTGTTTTCTGGGCAATCAGCTGCCACGGAACAATGTTGGCATGATGTTCAAGGATTGAAACAATGATTTCATCTCCCGGTTTAAGCTGCGGCAGCACAAATGAGTTGGCTACCAGATTAATGCCCTCAGTGGTACCGCGCACAAAAACAATTTCCTGTGCGGAAGAGGCTCCGATGAAGTCCTTGACTATGCGTCTGGCATTCTCGTAGGCATCGGTGGATCTGGCCGCCAGCGTGTGGGCTCCGCGGTGCACGTTGGAATTCTCATAACGATAGTAATGAGCTATTCTGTCTATAACCTGCTGCGGGCGCTGAGTGGTCGCTCCGTTATCAAGCCATACCAGCTGATGACCGTTGATGTGCTCTGACAGAATCGGAAAGTCTTCACGAATCTGTGCAAGAGTTTTTGTGCCGATTCTTACTGAGCTCTCACTTTCTGTCTGCCCCCCTGAAACAATGGCGTTTTCAGTTGAAGCATCCTGCTTCTGTCGTGATTCCAGCTCCCTCGCCTGTTCAGCCGAAATTACTTTCGGAGCGTAACTGACAGCCTCTTCACTTCCACTGTTGCCGGAAATACCGGGTACCAATGAAACGCCAGAAACTCCGGGTACGCCGTTACCGTACGCAAACGGATCGTCCCAGTTAAAGGAAGGGACTCCTGACGGGAGTGCTCCCACACCGGTTTCGGCGGAAGCCGCATATGCCGCCTGCTCGGTTTCACGAACATCGGCAACCTCGGCTCCGGTTTCCGTAGCATTGACACCTTCGGTCAGATCCGGAAAAAGCTGGTTCGCCAGGATGGTCAGCTCAGCAGCCGACGGTACTCCCGCGAGATGCTCAAAATTTCCGTCCGAATTAGTCGTAGTCATAGTATTCACCAACCTCTACATCTTCGAGAACAGCTATTGCGTCATCTGCAAGGATGGCTGCAGAGCAGTACAGTGACAGCAGATATGAAGCGACGCCCTTATTGTCAATACCGCGGAAGCGTACTGAAAGACCTCTTGAATGTTCATTCTTGAGACCGGCCTGGAACAGACCTATTACACCGCGCTTGGCTTCACCGGTTCTGACAAGAAGAATATTGGTCTTACCGCTCTGTGAGGTAGGATTCTTGAGACCGTCAACAAGGAGCTTATCGGTAGGAATAATTGGAATACCTCTCCAGGTAAGGAAAGTACCGCCTGAAAGATTTACGACTACAGGAGGTACGCCTCTCTTAGTGCATTCTCTTTCAAATGCAGCAATTGCTCTCGGATGGGCCAGGAAGAATGAAGGTTCCTTCCACACCATGGTGATAAGTTCATCAAGGTCATCCGGTGTAGGAGCACCGTTTCTGGTCTGAATTCTCTGAGAATCAGCAATATTCTTTAAGAGACCGTAATCATCGTTGTTGATGAGCTGGCTTTCCTGACGTTCCCTCAGTGATTCGATTGCCAGAGCAAGCTGTTCCTGAACCTGATCATACGGAGAACTGTAAACGTCTTCGATGGCGGTATTTACGTTAATGATGGTGGAAATCGAGTTCAGCTGATATTCACGCGGTTCAGTTTCATACTCAACATAACCTTCAGGAATAATGTCTGACTTTTTGGTCTGGCTGCATAAAACGTCAAGCGGAGTTTCGCCTTCAACTACCTTGTTTACTCTGAAAATACCGGTTTCAAGTCCCTTGAATTCCAGAAATTTGGTTAACCATTTAGGAGTGATAGAACCAAACTGCGGCTTGGTCTTGGTCACATTGGCAAGATTATAGGCTGCGGCCTTGCCAAGAGCATTTATCTGAGTTGAATCATTATTATTTGTTGTCATTACAGACTCCTTACAAAAACATTACGTTAGTTTTAACATTGCAGGGGGATGCTAAATCCACCCGCCTTCACCTGACAAGATAATATCCTTCATGGAATCAAGACCACCCTTAAGGCTGTATACCGGACCGAGATATCCGGCCTCCTTCAGAGTTCTTACAGCCAGAATGCTGCGCTTTCCTTCCTTACAGATAATTACCGTATCAATTTCAGGATTAAGCTCCTTCTTTCTTCTTTCAAGCTGGCCAATAGGAATGACAATTGCACCTGAAAAACGCAGAATTGTTCTTTCGTGAGGCTCCCGTACATCCACGATTGTAAGCGGTTCGTTATTATCAATTCTTCTTGTAAGTTCCTCAGGACTTATAGTTTCCACAGGAATCTCATTCTCTTCATGTCTGAGTCCGCAGAATTCGTCATAGTCAAAGTCCTCTACTTTTATGCGTGATGATTTTTCACCGCAGAACCTGCAGTCCTTATTTCGGCCAACATTAAGTATTTCAGATGTCAGATTGAGAAGATCCATTCTCAGAAGCTTTCCGCTTAACCGTGAACCGATACCGATTATCAGCTTTAGGGCTTCATTGGCCTGAATGCTTCCTATCACTCCAGGAAGTGAACTTATGGTTCCGTTCTCGGCACATGTAGGCAGGAGTCCCGGAGTCGGAGGAGCCGGAAACAGACACCTGAGACAAGGTCCGCCGTCATGATTCAGAACACTTACAAGACCTTCAAACTGGTATATAGCCCCGAAAACAAGAGGAATACCGGCAATAACCGCAGCATCATTGAGCAAATATCTGGTTTTATAATTATCGGTACAGTCAATAACGAGATCGGCATCCTCAATCAGACTGACGGCATTGTCCGCATCAATTTTTACTTTTTCCTCAATAACCGTTATATTACGGTTTACTGCACGGATTCTGTCTTTGACGGAAGCCACCTTCGGGCGTTTTACGTCACGTGTTCCGAAAAGCAGCTGATTTTGGAGGTTGCTTAATGCAACAGAATCAAAATCGATAATCCTGATGGTTCCCACTCCGGCAGCGGCGAGGATTTGTGCGACCTGAGAACCTAAAGCCCCGAGTCCTGCTATAACAACTCTTGCAGCCTTGATTCTCTTCTGACCGGGCACCCCGACTTCCCGAAGAAGCAGGTGCTTACTGAAACGTTCGATCTCATCTCCGTCAAGAACCTGAGCCTTTCTGCGCTCGTCGGAAATAATACTTTCATCAGATGATCCACCGGCTATGAACGGAAGTATGAGCACCTGTGCCGAATCATCTATTTCCCGATCATGAAAAGAACTGTCAGTCCAGTCATCTCCGGAAACAAAAATCCTGATAAATGTTCTTAACTCCCCGTTATCGTAAAGTCCGCCGGCGGCTTCGGGAAAAACTTCAGTCAGCTTCTGAAGAACGGATCTGATCGTTGGATTTTGTACCTGAACATCTATTTCAGCTTTACGCCCGAAAAAGAAGCGGAGCGTGGAGGATATGTAAACTTTCATTAATAATCGTCCTCTTGTTTTCGTGTTTTTCTTTAATATTTTTATAAGCTTCAGTTATTTCTTTTTTATTCTGAGCTTTTTATTTTTGTGTTTTATCTTTTTTATTCTTTACTGTTTTTTAATTTATGATTGTTCCGTTCAGGCTTCACAGGCCGATTCCGTTACCGGGACTTGGTTTTATATGTAATTGATGAAATCATCAGCCACCTTCACGGGAATTCCGACAGGCTCACCGCCTGCGGATTTTTTTTGCCACACCCTCACTTCATTTATTCCTTCTGCAGAAACGGAAACAATCATGTACTGCAGTCCTGGAACCATGGATGCAACGTCGGAAGACGATGTCACGGCCCCAGCGTCAGGGTGGGAATGACAGAACCCTGCTACTTCAAGTCCCTCAGCTGCCCACTCTCTTTCCCTGCGAAAAAAAAGCAGGGGATCTATGGTGAATGATTTCATGGCTTCCGCACCTGACTCACAGTTATCCATCCTTCGGTACTCGGTAACCGGAGAGCCTACGCCTTTTCGCAACAGCACCCCGCACATTTCAAAGGGATATACCGATATCGCATGTTTAAACACTCCGGACAATGCTTCGGGAGTTATGAGACACTCACCGGTTCCGACTGCACTAGTCCTTTTACTCATTTCTGCTCTTTTCAATGGCACTGAGAAAATCATCAATCAGATCCTCCTTGTTCTCAATACCAACGCTTATTCTGATGGTGTCATCAAAAACACCTGCTGCCTCAGCTTCCTGCCTGCTGTTCCTGCGGTACAGGGTTGAGGCCGGATGTATTACGAGAGTTCTTACATCTCCGAGGTTACTTGCGATTTTTACGTACTTTAAGGAATTGATAACCTTAAAAGCCCTATCTTTTGATCCGACCCTGATGGTCATTATTCCTCCGCCGTAACCATTAAGTTCCCTGCCGACATATGCATGATCAGGATGATGCGGAAGTGTCAGATAGTTGACGGACACATCTTTTTCCTCATCAAGTCTTGATGCCAGAGCCTCTGCATTCTCACATATACGTTCCATGCGGAGTCCCAAAGTATCAATACCGACATATGAGAGAAAGGCATTGAACGGTGAAATACATCCTCCGAGATTGCTGGATATCTCGGTACGCACGCGTACCGTAAACGCCAATCTGCCGAACTGACTGAATTCAGACAGTGCACAGTGCTTTTCAAAATTCCACGGGAACTTTGCCCCGTCGATAATCATGCCTCCTATGGCATTACCGTTTCCGTTTATGTATTTCGAGGTGGAATGAATAACCACATCGGCTCCAAGATTAAGAGGCTTTGCAAGATACGGAGTAGCGGTTGTGGAATCCACGAACAGAGGGATTCCGTGTTCATGAGCCACTGCCGAAACCCTTGGTACGTCAAGAACGGAAAGAGAAGGATTTCCAATTAGTTCTCCGAACACCACCTTTGTTTTTTCGGTAATAAGTTCCCTCACATGATCCGCATCAAGTCTGGATGCGAACACGGTTCTGATTCCCAGTTTTTCAAAATTACGGAGCAGTCTTATGGTTCCGCCGTAAAGCCCCGATCCAGCAATAATCTCATCCCCGCTCTGACAGACCGTTAAGAGTGCGGCTGATACCGCTGACATGCCGCTCCCCGTACATATTGCTGCCGCTCCGTCTTCAAGGGCACAAATCTTCTGTTCAAAAGCAGCTATTGTCGGATTTCCGATGCGGGTATATGCAAATCCCATTTTTCTTCTGGCAAATACATCCTCCAAATCTTCCATGCTCTCGTACTGAAATGCCGTAACCTGCGAAATCGGAGGAAGAATCTCTCTTTGAGAAAATCCCTTTGAGCCTGTCCCGTGAAGAAGTGATGTATTAAATCTACAGTCATTTGCCATATCAGAAATTTCCTTTTAAAAATTATTCTGCGACAGACAGTTCCGATCAAATATCCGATCCGGTGATGAAATTCATTTTTCATCTGTCAGTTTTGCCTTGTTAATCCGAGTATATTCTCGTCATCCTAGTATGTCAATAGGTTTTGTATGAATTAATTATGTCAGCATTCTTCATAACAATACTTTTCTTGTTTTTGTAGAAAGATAAATATTGAAAATCCCCATTTACAGGCGATTTAAAGACAATAAAGCAACAATATATCTGAATAAAGTTGCGTAATTATAGTTATCTTTTCCTAGCAGGTCAATATGTTTTCCAAATATTATCAACGATACGGCGTTCTGGAAATCATCATATTTTAGGAACAAAACTAAATCAGAAATGCAAAAAAAACGGAGGTCACTAACCGGTTAACCTCCGTTTCCTTAAACATTATGTTCTGCGAAATCATTTGCCATAATCTTCAGGCAGAACAAACTTACTGAAGACGTTCATCATCTCCTTTGACTCTGCCAGAAGTTCACTGTATGCCTCGGAACATTTTGTCATATCAATTGCTATCTTTTGGGCGCTCTGACGCAGATCCTCCATTCCGTCCTGAACCTCACTGAAGTTATGTTCCTGGACGGTTGTCGAATGAGCTATGGCGCTGGTCATTTCGGAAACCTTGCCTATGTGAACATTTATTTCGTTCAGCTTGTCCACAATGGATTCCACCCACTCAATGGTCTTGCCGCAACTCTCAGAACTTTTCTTCATCATGGCTACCGCATTGTCCGTCCCTTCCTTGTAGGCCATACTGCTGTTTTCAATTTCCTTAATTGATTCCTGGGTTCTGGATGACAGGACCCGAACCTCGTCCGCAACAACGGCGAACCCGCGACCGTGCTCACCGGCACGGGCAGCTTCGATTGCGGCATTCAAAGCCAGCAGATTAGTCTGCTCCGCAATCTCCCTAATGGTCTCAACCACGGATGACACACCGGAAGTAAGATCATAAAGATGTCTTATGGCCTTTGATGAATCCTCTATGTCGGCACGCAGAATGTTTACTGCCTCCTTGGCATTATTGGCCATCTCAACACTGTTGCTTGAAAGACCATGAACCGATACCACCTTTGAGGCCACCTCATCAGAATTTTTGGAAATTTCATCGGTGGCAAGATGCATTTCCTTTATGGAGTTGGCAAAACCTGAAGTTACCTTTTCCTGATTGCGAAGCTCCGACTCAACATTACCCACCACCCTGTTACAGGCATTAATACCTTCAAGTATGGAATTTTCCGTGGCTTTGGCCGAACTTACAATACGGCACTGTTCATCCATGAATTCATTCATATTAGCGGACATGACGCCAATCTCATCATTGGAGGTACAGTAGACACGCTCCGTAAAATCATGGTTGATGCTCATGTTGCTGATTAAGGTCGAAACGTTGGACACCGGTTCGGAAATATTTCTGGAAATATAGATCCTGACTGACAGGAAAATAACGATAAACATCAGCAGAAGTGCCGCATATTTGATTCTGATGGACGTATTCAGATTACTGAGCACCAGATCCTTTTCAAGGCAAATGAAAAGTTTCCACCCGGAATCTCCCACTCTGGAACCGAGAACCCACATTTCTGTGCCGTCGGCATCATTGTAGCTTACATAGCTTGCGTTTTTATTGTCCAGGACGCTGTCCATAAAGCTTTTGGTAAATACTGGGTCTACTTTACTTACATCCTCGCCGCGAAGATTGGAATCATTCCATACGATTACATGGTTGTCATGACTGACAAGAAGTATCTTTCCCTGATAAGGAAGCTGCAGATTCTTGTCCGCAACATCTATTTCATCAACGTTTACGTCAATCCCGAATACGCCGTCGTCCTTGCGCACAATCCAGGACACTACCCATCTGTCTACCGTGTCCTCATATTCCATGTCATCCATGGCGACATGCGGCCCGGCTCTGCCGAACCAGCCTTCCTGTCTCGGGTCATACTGGTCTGAGTATTTGCCCTTACTGTATTCCTCTTCGGTCTGATCACTTGCAAATATGGAACCATCGTCTCCGGCGTAATAAAGATCAGCCCTGTGCGCTTCAGCGATGGACACCTGAAAATCGCGCAGTAAAAGTTCCTTCTTGTCAACCTTGACAAGACTCTCCAACATGTTTGCATAATTGGACTGCCACTTTTCAATGGAACTGACGTAATTGGTGAGTACTGAATTGAAGAAAAGAAATGAATCCCGGATCTCACGTTTTTTTTCAAATACCTGACTGTTTATTATTACCGAAACAAAAAACAGAACCAGAGGTATAAACGTCAGTATGAATACTTTTGTTCTTAAAGTTCTCATGATGACACCCGAATTAAGTACACTGCACGCAGATTTATTATATACATGACATTACGGGAACCGCGATGACGTTCCCTGTATATGGAACTACTTGATAATTCTAACACATCGGCAATCTGTATATTCCGTATTCAATCTCATTTAGACGCATCAGTCATGGTTTATGTCTGATTAATTTAATAGATCACAAAAAATTTAAATAATTGTCGCGTTAGAACGGTTTAATTTCGGGAATCCTCACGGCTCCTCAGTTACCGTCTTTTACCTTCAGATTAAAATCGTACGTACGGGTATCGAGAAGATGACTTAAGCAGATATCCTTCAGAGCCTTGAACATTATCTCACTGCGGCCGTGATACTGTCTGTCCCAGTTTCTTATCATTTCTTCAATTTCCTTGCGCATCTTATTTTCACCAAATGAGCATATGTCTTTTGACAGTATCGGATATTCCCTGATTTCGGAAAGTTTTATGAGATCCTTCTCCCTGCAGTATGCAAGAGGTCTGATGACGATGTTTTCTCCGTCATCAGTCAGAAGCTTTGGAGGCATGCTTTTAAGCTTTCCGGCATAGAATAGATTCAGGAAGAAAGTGGCCAGAATATCATCGGCGTGATGTCCGAGAGCTATCTTGGTAATTTTTAATTCCCGTGCCGTACGGTACAGAATTCCCCTTCTCAGTCTGGAACAGAGGGAACAGATATTTTTTCCGTCAGGAATCTTGTCAGAAATAATACTGTGGATATCTTCCCTGATGACATGATACTCAAGCCCCGTACGTTTCATGTAGTCCTCCACGACTCCTTCGGGATATTTGGGAAACATTCCGTTAAGATGTACGGGAACCAGTTCAAAATCCACCGGAGCACTGCGCTGAAGGCTCTGGAGGATCTCCAAAAGCGCATAGCTGTCTTTCCCTCCGGACATACATACCATGACCCTGTCACCTGCTTCAATCATGTTGAAATCGGCTATTGCCTTTCCTGCCGCATGTCTGAGTCTTTTCTGAAGTTTGTTGAAGTTATAGACCTGTTTCTGGTTCAGTTCCTGAGTACTCATATTGTTTAACTGCCTTACTGTTTATGCGTATACTGTTATTATTTACGAATCTATTTGGCGGTAACTGCATAATTAAAATGCCTTACTTACCATCCATTAACACAAAACCGCAGTATACACTGACATACTGCGGTTTAATAAAAAAATTTTCCGGTTTTAAATCCATCTGGAGAACGGTTCCAGCGGAATGCCAGCAGGAACATACCATTTTCTGGCATTTTTATCCCACCTGGCCCCGAGAGCCTTTGCTTCATCCTTTTCACTGAACGGCACATTAAGATAAGTGACGTCTGAATTATCGTTTCCCGTTCTCCCGGACGCATGTTCCGGGTATCCGCGGGAAGGATTCTGCAAACCGGACTTTCTGGCGACACCATTACCTGCATCATATGAATTCCGTGACTTCGGAAAACTGTTTCCGGATGACACGGGAGGAATGCCGGTTCCGTAGTCACCTAATGATAAATCAAAAGGCACGTCCTGACACGGAATATCACTTTCATCATCTAAAGAAGGAAGATAATCACTTTCCGATACGGGAATATTCTCAATACTGTGTCTGTAACGCTCTTCAGTATCAAAATCACTATTGTCGGCCATAATCACTCTCTTAAAAAATGATTTCTACGAATCTTCAGTGTGACTGAATCACCGGTAAAACCGGTTCCTGTAATACAAAACTTACGGGAACCGGTCATTATGGTCCTAGTCTCTTAAAACAGCACCCAGCTTGTCAGCAAGATTACTGATTACGGAATCAGAGAAGTTGCTGATGTCATTATCCTCAAGAGTCTTTTCGGTACTCTGAAGAATTACGCTGAACGCAATGCTCTTCTTTCCTTCAGGAACACCGTTTCCTGCAAACACGTCAAAAATATTAACGTTTCTTACAAGAGAACCACAACCCTTAACTACGCTGATAATGCTGTCAGCAGATACTGAAGCATCTACCAGAATCGCAAAGTCACGCTTGATTGAAGGATACTTGGAGATTTCTGCATATGCAGGAATCTTACGGGTCTTAAGAGCCGCAAGCTTCAGATCAAACAGGAATACAGGGCGCTTGAGACCAAGCTTCTTCTGCACTACCGGATGAATCAGACCTACATAACCTACGCATTCTCCGTCAAGCTTGATAACGGCACTGACACCTGGATGCAACGCGGAAATGTCTGCTCTTTCGAACACGAAATCCCCGGCTCTTCCGGTAACTTCAAGAAGTCTTTCAACATCACCCTTCACGTCAAAGAAGTCAACGTCCCTGGACTCAGTATTCCAGCTTTCGTCAGCCACGGTACCGTATACGGCACCGGCAATGTGATCTTCCTGAAGAATGCCGTTTTCCGCGTTTTCATCCTTAATGAATGTCAGACCGCATTCAAACAGTTTCATACGCTGAACCTGACGGTTTACGTTATATAAAACGGTATTTATGAGACCGGCCCAGATGGTTGTTCTCATTGCAGACATTTCAGCTGAAATAGGTGAAGGCAGAATTATGGCCTCAGTCTCAGGCTTTATAATCTTAAGACTGGCAGGATCCACAAAACTGTAAGTTACGACTTCATGATAACCATTGTCAGCAAGAACTGACTTAATGTCATAAGTGGAAACTTCTGCCTCACACTGCTTAATCATTCTCAGCGGAGCGACAGGATCGCAGTTTGGAATGTTGTCGTAGCCGTAGATACGGGCAACTTCTTCACAGATATCCACAGGAATTGCAATGTCGTATCTCCATGAAGGACTGGTAACGGTCACTGACTGTCCGTCGGCTGATTCCTGCGGCTTCATACCGAGACGGGTCAGAATGTCCATCACGGTAACCTTTGGAATCTCAATGCCGATTACTTCGTTAATGAAACCGAACGGAACGTTGATGTCATTACGGACAGGGAATTTTTCCGGAGAAACAACCTCGTTTACGGGACCTGCTTCTCCGCCGCAGACTTCAAGAATGAAGGCGGTAGCTCTTTCCATAGCTTCTCTGGTAATGGTGTAATCCACGCCTCTTTCATATCTGTGTGACGCATCTGTTGCAAGGCCGTATTCTCTGGCTCTGTTCTTGATGGCAGACGGAGCAAAGAATGCGGACTCAAGGAGAACATCCCTGGTTTCCGCATTTACACCGGTAGCCGCACCGCCGAAAATACCTGCGAGAGCGATAGGACCTGATTTATCGGCAATAACAAGGGTACCTTCCTTAAGCTCAGCCTCTTCGCCGCTTAAAAGCACAAGCTTTTCACCGGCCACGGCCTGACGGACGATAATCTGACCGTTGAGCTTGTTTAAATCAAAGGCATGCATAGGCTGACCGAGTTCGAGAAGAATATAGTTTGTGATATCCACAATCGCATCAATCGAACGGATGCCGCAGCGACGGAGCTTTTCCTGCATCCACAAAGGACTCGGACGGGTGATGTCAACATTCTTAATCACGCGACAGAGGTATCTAGGACATGCATCGCTGTCCTGAACGTCAACACTGAAGGTATCGTTAACTGAGGCCGGTACTTCGGAAATTACCGGATAGTTAACATCCTTTGAAGTCAGAACCCCGAGCTCTCTGGCAATACCGCGGATACTCAGACAGTCTGCCCTGTTGGCTGTTAAATCAACTTCAACGGAACTGTCGTTAAGATTTAAATATTCATGGATATCCATGCCGACCGGAGCATCAGCCGGAAATTCGATAATGCCGTTACTTTCTTCTGAAAGTTCAAGTTCCTTGAGGGAGCAGAGCATACCGTTTGAAGGCACGCCTCTGAGCTTTGCAGGCTTGATTTTGAAATTACCTGGAAGAACCGCACCAACCTTGGCACAGGCAACCTTGAGACCGGCACGGCAGTTAGGAGCACCGCACACAATGTCCAGAACCTCGTCACCTACATTAACGGTAGTTACATGAAGGTGGTCTGAATCAGGATGGTCGGCACATGTTAAAACCTCCCCGACAACAACATTGGTGAACTCACCGCAAACCGGATTAACGGAATCAACTTCAAGACCGGCCATTGTGATGGTATCTGCAATTGTGTCAACTGAAAGACCGGTAGGAACAAGTTCATCGATCCATAACTTATTAAAATTCATTTACTAAGCTCCTACTTACCAAACTGCTTTAAGAATCTGAGATCATTTTCGAAGAAAGCGCGAAGATCGTTTACGCCATAACGTAACATGGTCAGACGTTCAACGCCGAGACCGAAGGCAAAACCGTGATATTTGCTGGAATCAATGCCTACATTCTCAAGAACCTTAGGGTTAACCATACCGCAACCGAGAACCTCGAGCCACTTACCGTTCTTCCCCATAACGTCAACTTCGGCAGAAGGTTCTGTGAACGGGAAGTATGAAGGTCTGAAACGAACCTGAAGTTCCTCTTCAAAGAAATTAACAAGGAAGTTGTGAAGAACTCCCTTCAGTTCGGTGAATGAGCTCTTTTCGTCGACAAGAAGACCTTCAACCTGATGGAACATCGGAGTATGGGTCATATCGTAGTCCGGTCTGTATACGCGACCTGGAACGATTATACGGATAGGAGGCTCCTTCTTTTCCATAACTCGAATCTGTACGCCTGAGGTCTGGGTTCTCAGCAGCAGATTACTGTTGAAATAGAATGTATCATGTTCTGAACGTGCAGGATGATCAGGTTCAATGCATAATGCATCAAAGTTATGGAAGCAATCCTCAATTTCCGGACCGGCCTCAACATTAAAGCCGAGCCCCTTGAAGATTTCCTCAATACGCTTAATGGTTCTGGTTACCGGATGAAGGGTTCCGGCCTCAACGGTTCTTCCTGAAAGGGTTATGTCAACGCTTTCTGAAGCAAGACGTTTGCTGAGAGCCTCGGCTGCCATGGCTTCACGCTTGGCATTCAATGCTTCCATAACCTTGGTTTTGGCAACGTTAACCTCAGCACCTCTCTTTGGTCTTTCTTCAGGAGAAAGAGCACTGAGCCCCTTCATTAAATCGGTGAAAAAGCCCTTTTTACCAAGATACTGAACTCTTACGGCATCAAGGCTTGCTTCATCACTTACTGCATTAATCTGCTGCAGAGCGTTTTGCACCAGCTCTTCTAAATTATCCATACGATCCTCACTACACGTTTACGGCATATGTGTTTCAACTAAAAATCTGGGCATACCGTTTCCCCGATACCCTGGACAGAATGACGGAACCGCATCCCGACAGTTTCCGGAGACAACCGTATACAAAGTAATTTTCTGATCCGTTCAGGATTCCGAATACTGCCGCATTTAGCGGGCAACACCGTGGTTAATCCACAAACGGTTTGTTTCTGTGCGCAATACCGACCAAAAAAAACAGGGATAACATCACAGAAAATAAAAAAACTGCGATATTATACCCCATCAGAGCATTTTTCCAAAAGACATAAATTAAGACGAACGGCATGATCTTTTACTCAGGCCGCCACCTTATTTCCTCTTAATGAATTTGCCGGAATATTCCCCCTTGCAGAAATCAAATCCAAGCTCACGGACAATTTCATACTGTTCGGCATTGTTAATGCCTGCGGCCACGGTCTCCATGTTAAGACTCTTAATCATGCTTACTTCGGATTTGGCAATCTTCCAGTTGATGGAATTTCTTACCAGATTCTTAGTATAGAACTCGTTTACCTGCACGCAGTTTATAGGGAATTTTTCCAATACCTCAATGGAAATTCTGCTGCCGACAAAATCCCTTAATGCGAAACCCACGCCCAGGCTGCTGAATCTGCCTATAAAACGTTCCAGCTGCTGCAGTCTGTCCGCAAGTCTTTCCGTATCAAACTGGAAATAAAGCTTTGAACACAGTTCAAGTTTGCCGGAAAGAGCCCTGTATATGGCATCGGCACGATAGTTGTCGCACAGGGTCTCACTGTGAATGGTCACCAAAATTCTGTTTACGTCACCAAGCACGCCACTGTCATTCTGACGCACAAGATTGTCTACAAGCCACACATCGAGGTGAGACATCAGATTAAAGTCTGAGGTCACGTCACGGAATTCGGAAACGTCAACGAACTGACCTTTAGCGTTACGGATTCTTACCACATACTCACAGCGTGATGAACCTTCTGAAGAGCCACGGCATCCCAGTAAAGGAATTCTCACCGCCATAACGCTGTTGTTTTCAATGGCCTGCCATACGGATGTAGAGAGAGCCACGCTCTTGCGGGACGTAAGAATGCGATCCGACTTCTCGCAGCACAGAATACACTGGTTAGGTCCCTGAGCATGAGCATTTCTGCAGGCCGCATCAGCATATGACAGCAGTATGGAAACATCGTTATCAACAATTGACATATCCACAATGCCGCAGTCCGTAGTTACATTGTAAATAAAACCTTCGGACTCATAGCGCATGTCGGCGATGTCCTTTATCCAGGCCTTCACGGTATTAAGCACGATGTAAACTCCGCGCATTACGACGGCAAATTCATCATTGTTGAGACATATCAGACAGCTGTTTTCCGGCAGGTGATTCTGCAGATATTCCGATATCTGTCTTAACAGTCTGTCCGCATGCTGGTGACCGACGGTATCCCTGATGTATTTGAGATTGTTTACGTGAATAAAGCAGAGGTAATCCTTACCGCCCTGCTCGGTATTCTCCTGCTCACGCTCTCCGGATTCCGCATCTTTGTCACCGCCGTCTCCCGCATCATTGAAGATGCTCTCAAGAAGGCCGATCATGTACTTTCTGTTGAAGGCCCCGGTGTTCTGATCATGATATTCCATGTAGTGAATCTGCTTCTTGAGATTCTCGTCCCCGGAAATATCCTTTACGTCACCGATAATGCTGAAGCTGTCATTATTCTCCTCGGACAGGCGGATAGACATGCTTACATGTATCACACATCCCTCGGATGACACGAATCTGAGCTTTATGTTGTCAATCGAACCTTCAAGCAGAAGCACGCTTCCGTCACCTTTTTCCCTATTTGAGGAATCATACTTCTGAATAAGTTTTGACACACTGTTGCCGTATATTTTCTGACTATCCTCATCAGCACAGA
Source organism: Ruminobacter sp. (assembly GCA_017940385.1). GTDB lineage: Bacteria > Pseudomonadota > Gammaproteobacteria > Enterobacterales > Succinivibrionaceae > Ruminobacter. The sequence goes on from JAGAYS010000029.1 coordinate 94,602, forward strand.
GATGCTTGATATTGGTCTTGCCTGACCTGCTGATTTCAGAAACGTTTCTGTATCCGAGAACACGGCAGAGAGCCGGATTGATGTTTAAAATTCTTCCGTCAACATCGGCCTTGAACATTCCCTCATTGGTGAGGCTGAAGAAGTTAACGAACTGTCTGCGGCTCATTTTAGCCTTTAGGGTCACGTTGCGGTTATAGTTCTTTTCCTTATAGAAACGGTATATCAGGGATGCACTTATCATGATAGCCGCGGATATGGAAATCAGGAAAAAGTCATATATTGCATACTTTGACCATCCGAGCATGCCGTAGGTGCATACATAAGGGAAAATGCATCCGAACAGGAATGCCAGCTGGGCAAGTGAATAAATCAGATGAGCGGAATTTCTCTTCATGACCGCATAAAGAACCCATACAAGGGTCAGCAGGAACATTACCGCCGTGCCGAAGAAGAAGAGAATTGAAGCAAAGTATCCCGGACAGAACCATACAACAACGGCACTGCAGACAAAAAACAGCCCGAACGTTCTGCTGATGTACTTAAGTACGACCCACTTTGCATTGCTGAGGTATTCGAGACTTATCAGCTGAATTCCCCACAGCGTAACAAAACAGAAGCAGGTATACAGTCTGGCAATGTCAAGATGATTCAGAAATGACAGGAAGAGGGACGAGTAGCTTCCGGTTATCAGGAGATTGGCAAGAATTCCCATGGCAAAAAGGTTATATGCCAAATATCTCTTTTCCCTCAGCAGGAAAAACATAATGAGAGAGAATATGCTTACCAAAAGCATAAAACCCGTTATTACGGCATTGACTATTTTTTCTTCCGCATCATGATGGGAGAAGCTTCTGAGATCCTGAAGTCTGAGATCGAGACGATAGTCCTGATCAGACTTCACCCTGATATAAAGCTCTGTCTTACCGTCCTTGAAATCAAGGAAATTAATCGGGAAGGAGTACCCAGCTGAAGGGAAAATTTTTCTTGCTCCGGATTTCAGACCGGTATGCCATACTCTTGACAGAGCTCCATTTGGCCCGATAACGTAGACACTCAGGTATTTCACAAAAATATTGTTTACGGAAAGAACAAGATTTCTTTCATCCGCTGACCTGTTGGCAATCGTAACATGATACCAGTAGGTCTTATCAGCCATCTCTGGGAAAACGGAACAGCTTGACATATAGTCTGAATTTGTCTGCCAGCCACTGTCGGGGAGATCCCACGGCCATTCCGCATTCTCCTCCCCTTCCATGAATTCAACATAGGGATTTAAACGCACATTTACGTTACTGTCTGTAATCACATACATGGTAGCCGGATCAGCAGGTAATTGTTCCTCATTCCACGCATCTGCTATCGCCACGGAAAAAAAGATCCCCAGCATGGCATATACCGAACACCAAAAAGCCCAGAACTTACGCATTCAAACTCCCTTATAAATAAGTTGTCACTTGAGTTAAAGCATCAAAATGTTGAATATGAATATATGAATAAGATCACATTTTAACAAATATATTTATATTTTAAAAGTTAATTTACAAAACATTATATTTATAAGCCTTACTAAAAAACAACATTTCATAAAAATATGTTTATTACACCTATCACATAACACAATATTTTTTTACATTTACATCCGTGTTATTTAACATTTGATTTGCCGATAACTGATTATTACGCCGACCAAATATTTATTACCGTCCGGTACGGATGCACACTGACACGTGTATTGACAACAGTTAACGGCCATTGGTTAAAACTAACGCCGGCCATGCACATTTTAGTTTAGAAAAAAAATCCATAGTGTGCTAAAATTGCATGAAATTATTGGATTATCCCCCCGGGACAGTCCAATTGTCGTTTTTATAAACCCCAACAAGATTCCGGATAAACCTCTCACATTCAGTGACTTGAGGTTATTTTTGTTTATTTAAGGATTTTTTATGTCAAATGTTGAAAAGACCGTGCTGGTTATCAACTGTGGCAGCTCTTCTGTAAAGTTCGCCATTATCAACCCTAAGGATGGTCACGTATATTTAAACGGTATCGCAGAATATTTAAATCTGCCTGAAGCAAGAATTGAATGGAGATTCGAAGGTCAGGACAAGCAGAGTCAGGATCTCGGAAACAAGGCCGACCACGACATCGCAATCAGTTTCCTCAACAGCAACATTCTCGCAACCCGTCCGGATCTTCTGGATTCCCTCTGTGCCGTAGGCCACCGTATCGTGCAGGGCGGTGAACTTTACACCGAACCTACTCTCGTTACCGACGAAGTTGAAGCAGGCATTGAAAAGTGCATTCCTTTCGCACCTTTACACAATCCGGCCCACCTTATCGGTATCAGAGCAGCAAGAAAGTCATTTGCAAACGTTCCTCACGTAACCGTATTCGACACTGCCTTCCACCAGACCATGCCTCCTGTAGCATACAGATACGCAATTCCTGAAGAACTCTATACCAAGAACGGTATCAGACGTTACGGTGCTCACGGTACTTCCCACGGCTACGTTGCCGCAGAAGTTGCAAAGCAGCTTAATGCCGATCCTGAAAACTTCAACGTTATCACCTGTCACCTCGGTAACGGTGCTTCCGTAACTGCCGTTAAGAACGGCAAGTGCGTAGACACTTCCATGGGGCTCACCCCGCTCGACGGTCTGGTAATGGGTACCCGCTGCGGTTCAATCGACGCTTCAGTAGTATTCTTCATGTGTGACGTTTTAGGTTACAAGGTTGAGGAAGTTCGCGAAATCTTCAACAAGAAGTCTGGCTTAATGGCTCTTTCCACTACCACTTCCGACTGGAGAGGCATCACCGAAGGCTATGAAAAGGGTGATGAAAAGTGTACTCTTGCTTTCGAAATGTTCTGCTATCGTTTAGCTAAGTACATTGCTTCTTACTACGTTCCGCTCGGACATGTTGATGCCATCGTATTTACCGGCGGTATCGGTGAAAACTCATACCTGATGAGAAAGCGCGTTGTAGAACTCTTACCTGAAGTATTCGGTGCAAAGCTTGATCAGGAAGCCAACAGCAAGGCTCGTGCTTATCTTGGCGGCAGTGGCCCAATCCACTCTGAAGACTCAAAGGTTAAGATTGTTGTAGTTCCTACCAACGAAGAACTCGTAATTGCACGCAGTGCTTTCAAGTTCGTTAAGTAAAAACGATGTCATTACGGATTATTATCCGTAACATGACTCAGACTAAAGGGGCCTTTAATGTTTTTCATTAAAGGCCCTTCCTCTTTTGAAATCAGTTATTGCCGCAGCAGTCAGCTGCGGTTCTTCTCCATATAGACAAACGTAAGATTCGGACTGACAGTCTTTCTGTCAAAGATGACATATCCGTTTTTCTCGTATAAACGGATATTCTCGGGACTAGCAACCGATGTAAAAAGCTCATATCTCATCTCAGGAAAAAGCTTCTCTACCTCAGCAAGAAGTCTGGTTGCGAATCCGCGACGGCGGTAATCAGGGCTGACTATAAGTTTTCCCACATAAACAGTATCTCCTTTCACCCTGACTCTTACCGAACCTACAATTTTACCGTCACAGACGAGCTTCAGCACGACCCCGTGCATATACTCTTCAACAAGCTCTTCAATGGTCTGAGTGAGCGGAGGAATGCTGAAATCCCCCATACTTTCGGCGAAGGTATAAAAAGCTTTGTACTGAAGTTGCAGAATCTCCGCCAAATCATCACGGGATGCCTTTGAAATCACTGCTTCCATAACATATTTCTCCGTTGTAGTACCGTCCATGACATTCCGGAGTTACTTACCGGACAGCTCAGCAGCAGGATTGATGTAGGCGGCCTTAATGCCAGGCAGCACTGCGGACAGCAGTGCAATCAGAATACATACTGAGGCAATGGCCAGCACCTCCCAGTAATTAACCGATGTAGGAACGTAATCCATAAAGTATGTTTCTGATTTAAGAATCCTGATACCGAAGACATTCTGAATGAAATTAATCACTTCCGTAAGGTTTATGGCAATCACAAGGCCGAAAAGCACTCCGAAAACAGTACCGTATATACCGCTGAAAAGCCCCTGTACCACAAATGTCTGCATTACCCTAAACCTGGAATAGCCCATGGAAAGAAGAATGGCAACTTCGCTGCGCTTCTCATTAACCGACATTATGAGACTGGAAACTATGTTGAAGCAGGACACGACTATCACAAGCAGGAGAGCCAGACACATTACCGTACGAATCATCTGAATATCCCTGTACAGCGGAGCCGCCTGATCCATCCAACTCTGAAGCCCCATTGGTGAGGCTCCGGAATTTACAAGCTGCATGACGGCTGTTCTTGCCTCATTTACCGAATTAAAAAAACTTTCAGTTTTTAAAAAGATGCTGGAAGACTGATTCTTACTCATACCGAGAAGACTGCGTACCGTGCTCAGATCAACATACGCGATAACACTGTCCAGCTGACCGCCGATTCTGAAAATTCCGACCACCCTGCAGTTAACCCCCAAAGGTGCACTCATGGTACCGTTACTGTTATTCTTGGTAACGATAAGCTCCACGGAATCTCCTTCCGAAACCTCCAACTTTCTGGCCAAATCAAATCCGAGAACTATTTTTGGTCCTTCAATTCCCTCTTCATCAGGCTTTAGATCCGCAAGGGTCACATTCCGGTTAACCATAAACTCATCAACGCTCACCACCTGTCTGTAGTCAGGGGCGTTCACGGCCGTAATTCTTGCAGAACGGTACCTGTTGTCATGATTTAACATGGCATTAATAACCATTCCCGGAGAAGCTGCGGTTATTCCCTGTTTGTCCTGAATTTTTTCGGCAATCTTATCCGCATCGTCAAAATAGCCGCTCAGTGAGCGTACTTCAACGACAGGCATTACTCCAAGAACCCTGTGTGAGACTTCTTTTTCAAAACCGTTCATTGCGGACAGACCGATTATCAGCGCAGCCACGCCGATAGTTATTCCGACAATGGAAGCAATGGATATAAAACCCGACATAATGGTTTTTTTCTTGCTTCTTGAGAACTGTAAACCAACTTTTAACGGTAAAAACATATCCTATTTCACCTTAATCAGTCCGTCTGACATTTCGCAGGTTCGCTCAAATCTGGAGGCAAGATCCCTGTCGTGGGTTACAACCAGCATTGAACACCTGTTTTCTTCCCTGAGCTCACTTAAAAGTGAGAACACTTCTCCAGCACTCCTGAAATCCAGGTTGCCGGTAGGTTCATCAGCCAAAATCAGCTCAGGCTTGTTGGCAATGGCCCTGGCGATGGCCACTCTCTGTCTTTCACCGCCTGAAAGCTCTGAAGAACGATGGTTCATTCTGTGAGCAAGCCCGACCCTGTCAAGAAGATACCTGACCCTGTCATCAATCTGCTTCTTGGTATATTCCCCGGAAATCATAAGAGGAAATGCCACGTTTTCGTAAGCGGTAAAATCACTGAGCAGATGATGGAACTGATACACAAAGCCCAGGCTGTGGTTTCTGAAATAATCCCTACGTCTGCTGCTAAGCTTAAAAAGGTTGTCCCCCTTGAAATAAACACTTCCCCTGGAAGGTTTGTCCAATGTTCCAAGAATGTGCAGCAGGGTGCTTTTTCCCGAACCTGAAGAGCCTATTACAGCAACCATCTCGTTGGTATAGATATCAAGATCCACTCCCTTAAGCACATGAGTAACCACACTGCTTTCAACGTAATCTTTACTGATGCCCTCAGCTCTTAATAATATTTCACGATCATTATCAACACTCATGTGACTTACCTTACTCATAACGAAGTGATTCCACCGGAGACTGTCTTGCGGCCCTGATTGAAGGATATATGGTAATGGCGAAGCTTAGTGTCACGGTAATAATCATTATCATGACAATCTGCATGGTTACCACCTGTACCGGTATTCCGCTGCCTCCTGCTGAAATATAAAGGTTTATTCCAAGAACGTTCAGAATCTTATCAAGGTATTTAACCGTAATAAGGCCCAGACCAAGTCCAAGGAAGGAACCGACAATACCGCTTACCGCACCTTCCGTAATAAAAATTTTCATAACTGAGGACTGACTCAGCCCCATGGTTCGCATAACCGCAATTTCGGCAACCTTACTGCTTACTACCATGGCAAGGGATGAAAGCATGTTGAATATGGCCACCATGATTATAAGAGCCAGCATCAGCCCCATCATGATTCTTTCCATGGCCACGCTCTGGAAAAACTCACCCAGTTCAATTCTCCAGTCCTTTACGGTGACTGACGGATCGATTTTTCTCATTTCCTCAGTAAAACTGCCGATTTCAAACGGATCGTCGAGCCATACCCTGAAACCTGAAACGTATCCTTTCTGCATGTGAGTAAGCTTACGCACATCCTCAATATTGGCAAGAATCATCTTTGACGGCATACCGCCGACCGAATACGCCCCCGAAACGGTAAAAAGACGCTGTGACGGAACCCTGCCGAAAGGAGTAAATTTGACATATGAAGCGGAGATGATGCGCATTTCATCTGAAATATTGGTTTTGAGCAGCTCAAGCGTATCCCATCCAGAAATCACTTCAAAGCTTCTGGGTACAAGGCTGTTAAATGCATCTGAACCGGCCGAAGCCCTGACAAGATCAATCCCCGGATAGGATTTTGGATCTATACCGAAGAGGGTAGCCCCGTAAATGCCGTTTTTTCCCTGTACCATGACATCATCGGTAATCTGAGGAGCCACTGCCAGCACACCATTTATCCCGGCAATTTTTTCCACATCGTAGTCATGACTTATCATGTCTCTGTCAGTTGTTACGACGGCATGAGGAACAGATGACAGAAGTCTGTCCTTGAGTTCCCCCTCCAGCCCGTTCATCACGGAAACAACCACAATCAGCGCAGCCACCCCAAGCATGATTCCTATCATGGAAAGTAATGCAATAAACGTGGCAAAGCGGTGATTTGACGATGCAAATGCATAGCGGAGTCCGATGGCAACGCTCAGCGGTAACATTTTCAGCAGAGACATGATGATAAAACACCCGGTTCCCGGTTAACCGGACATACGGTCTGGCGTATCCCGTTAACCTCAGTTAAATTAAATATTCCGGTCCGGTAAACCATTTAGGTACGGACGGAATGCAATTATATCCCAAACGGGATTCACTAAAATGCGAATTTATTTATGTTTCAAAATAAAAATCAGGCATTTAAAAAGTTTTCTACATAATCAAGACAAAAAATCCCGTTCCCGGGATTTTTGTCTTGATATCCGACACAATGTGTTTTTCAGAAAAACGGTACGTGCCGTTTACGGCGTAAAACTACTTCCAGCCGGTAACTTCCCTTAAGCCGTCAGCAATATCGGCAAGAGATCTTACAATCTTCACTCCGGCACTTTCCAATGCCCTGAACTTTTCCTCAGCTGTTCCCTTTCCGCCGGCAATAATCGCACCTGCGTGCCCCATTCTCTTGCCTTTAGGAGCGGTTGCACCTGCAATATAAGCAACAACAGGCTTGGTTACGTGTTCCCTGATGTACTGGGCAGCCTCTTCTTCTGCGGTTCCACCGATTTCACCAATCATTACAATTGCCTCGGTGGCATCATCCTTTTCAAAGAGCTTCAGAATGTCTATAAAGTTGGACCCCGGAATAGGATCGCCGCCGATGCCCACACAGGTAGTCTGACCGAATCCGGCATCAGTTGTCTGCTTAATGGCCTCGTAGGTAAGGGTTCCGCTGCGTGACACGATGCCAACCTTACCCTTCATGTGAATTGAAGCAGGCATGATACCGAGTTTAGCCTCACCGCTGGTCACAATACCGGGACAGTTTGGACCGATCATGGTAATGTCGGAACCTTCAAGACGTCTCTTTATCTGAAGCATGTCCAGTGTAGGAATCCCTTCAGTTATGCAGACAATAAGCTTAATTCCGGCATCAATGGCTTCAAACACCGCATCCTTACAGAAAGGTGCCGGAACGTAAATCATTGTGGCCGTGGCACCTGTTTCCGCTACTGCTTCCTTTACGGTATTGAATACCGGAAGACCAAGATGAACCTGACCGCCCTTTCCCGGAGTTGTACCTCCGACAAGTTTGGTACCGTACGCGAGACACTGCTCGGAGTGTGATGTTCCCTGAGAACCTGTAAATCCCTGACAGATAGCCTTGGTTTCACTGTTTAATAAAATAGCCATTCCCTTCTCCTAACGTGCACTCTTTACCGCAAGCTCAGCAGCTTCCCTGAGAGAATTTGCAGAAATGATATTAAGACCGCTGGCATCCAGTTTTGCCAGACCGGCCGGAGCCTGATTACCTTCAAGACGGACAACAACAGGCACGCTGACCCCCACTTCAGCCACGGCACCGATAATGCCGTCAGCGATGAGATCGCAGCGTACGATACCGCCGAATATGTTAACCAGAATGCACTTTACATTACTGTCAGACAGAATAATCTTAAATGCCTCAACCACGCGTTCCTTGGTTGCCGTACCGCCAACATCAAGGAAGTTTGCGGGATTTCCGCCGTAGGTCTTAATGATGTCCATTGTTCCCATTGCAAGTCCGGCACCGTTAACCATGCATCCGATGTTTCCGTCAAGGGCAACATAGTTAAGATTTACGGCCTGAGCCCTGGCTTCACGGGGATCCTGCTGTGAAAGATCATCAAGTTCGGCCAGATCCTTGTGACGGAACAGCGCGTTGGAATCGATATTGATTTTCGCATCAAGGCACAGAAGTCTGTTATCACCGGTTATGACAAGAGGATTGATTTCAAGAAGAGACAGATCCTGTTCATGGAACATTCTGCTCATGCCGAGAAACATGGTTACAAACTGCTTAAAGGCATCACCGGTAAGTCCGAGTCTGAAAGCAAGCTCCCTGCCCTGAAAAGGCATTGCACCGCTTATCGGATCAATAACGGTCTTAAAAATCTTTTCAGGAGTTTCGGCGGCAACCTTCTCTATTTCCATGCCGCCTTCCGTTGAAGCCATAAAAACCACACGGGCCTTTGATCTGTCAATGGTAGCACCGAGATAAAGTTCCTTTCTGATATCGGAACACTCTTCGATAAGCAGCTTTGATACCGGCTGTCCGCGCTCGCCGGTCTGCACGGTAACAATTCTGTTACCCAGCCATTTTTCTGCAAATTCAGCCGTTTCGGTTGCAGTTCTGCACACCTTTACGCCTCCGACCTTGCCTCTGCCGCCGGTATACGCCTGACATTTAACAACAACCGGATTTCCGTTAAACTCCTCGAAAGCCTTTTCCGCCTCGGCAGATGTGCTGCAAACAGTATTTTTAGGAACAGGTAATCCGTATTTTTTTAAAAGTTCTTTGGCCTGATATTCATGTAAATTCATTTTGTACAAAACCTGTATATAAAAAAGTTGACCGTTTCCCGCCCCCGGTCTTCATGCCGGAACAAACGACAGACCGGATACTAAACTCAGATCTCCGAACCATTTTCACGTAATCTGGTAAAAATCCCGGAGTCAGCTCTCAGAAACAACGAGAACCGGCATTCATCCCATCCGGAAATTTCCACGAAAAAACATCTTCAACGGGAAACGACTTATTAAGGTTAAACCGTCATCAATTATAGCCATACACACCGTAAATTTAAAGTCAAAGATCAACTATAAGTTAATGAGTAATACTTGATGTCAGTTACAAATAGTGATTTTTAGACCAAACCTCAACACCGGCATTCTGCAACACAAGTCATTAATGAAGGCGTTATGATGTAAATATTTTGGCTTTTACATGTTTTAATTATGTCAAATGCTTTCATTATGGTTATAATAGTAACAGTTTTTTGACGAATGGCTATGTAAGCACTTAAATAACTGTCCGCCACGAAAAAG
>JAGAYS010000030.1 GCA_017940385.1 Ruminobacter sp.
GGCACAGGAGGGATGGGTATGTATCAACATGTTCGAACGGTGCAATTAGGTAACCGCACCGTATCATTGTTTTGAACCGCCGTATGCGGATCCGCATGTACGGTGGTGTGAGAGGCGTGGGGGAACCCCGCCTACTCGATTTTTTTATGTCTCAGGATTTCCATACCTGCTGATTATCATCATTAAATGCAGGAAACCCGGTCTGATTCATCAGTAATTCCGGTGACAATGACTGCCGCATGCCGGCTGATAACGGAATGCCTGCTGCCGTAAACAGCACGCTGTTCATTATGAGATACACATTCATTGTTCACCGGATTCAGACTTCCTTTCGCGTATTAAGTCCAGTTTGGGATACTTTACGGATAGAGAATCGGGTTCGACGTGACATTCGAGATTTATAACCCTAACTCCTCTCTTCACGGCCTCGGCCAGTGCGTCTGCAAAATCCTGATGAATCTCGGCATTTGCCCTTACCTCGCTGACTCCGTCCATCTGAATCACAAAAACAAGAACAGCGTGATATCCCTTTTCCGTTGCGGCGGTAAGTTCCTTCAGGTGCTTTACTCCTCTTTCAGTCGGAGCATCCGGAAAATATCCCGTACCGTCCTTCTCAAGCGTACAGCCCTTAACTTCAATCAGATATCGGCCTGTCATATCTTCGGCATAGAAGTCAATTCGGGAATTTCCGTATACGTATTCCGGGATAATCCTGTCAAAGCCGAGGCTGTCAAGCCATTCTCTGACAACAGCGTTGGGAGCCTGACTGTCCATATTTATCAGCAGTTCGTCATTCTTGCGGACAGCCACCAGATCGTAGATCGTCTTTCGTCCCGGTGTCCCCGGTGCAGTCAGATAAACGGTACTTCCCGGTATCAGAAGTTCTCTGCATCTGCCTGTGTTCTTAACATGAACCGTATGGGATTCATTGCCGATTTTTACGTAAGCAATAAAGCGGTTGGGACGATCAGTAAATTCGGCCTCGGTGATATTATCGTATCTCATATTATCTTCTCCATGACTGTCTCGAAACGTAACCGCAGGGTAAATCCGGGGATTTATTTTTCACTGGACGGTAAGATAATGTCCTGTTCCGGTTGCTGTTGCTGTATCAATGAATTCCCAATGTGATGATTATAAACCAAAACAAGACTATAAAAGCCTTGAATGCAGCAGTTAAAGGTTTACAATATGTATGCGAATGATGCCCGTACGATTTACGGGTATCTGTTTTTATAATAACGGAGTACTTATGGGATTGTTTAAGTTACTTGAGATTGTCAGTAGGTATCTTGCCAAATATACGGCTCTGTTCGTGGTTTTAGCCGGGGTTATGGCATACTACTATCCACAGCTTTTTACGTGGGTTTCCGGAACAAAACAGATGGTTGTTCTCGGAGTGATAATGCTGGCGATGGGCATGAGCCTGCATGCAAGAGACTATAAAATACTCGCACAGCACCCTTTTGACATTTGTCTCGGCGCCGTGGCTCAGTTTACAATCATGCCGCTTGCTGCTTTTGCAATAGCAAAGATTTTCAGTCTGTCAGACGGGCTTGCTCTCGGTCTTATTCTGGTCGGAAGCTGTCCCGGCGGAGTTTCATCCAACATCATGAGCTTTCTCTGCAAAGGTGATGTGGCCTATTCCGTAGGCATGACTACCGTGTCAACGCTTCTTGCTCCGGTAATGACTCCTCTCCTTGTGACACTGATGCTGGGTACCGACGTGTCAATGGATGGAATCGGCATGGTGAAATTTCTGATTATAGTGACTCTGATTCCGGTTGGCGCAGGTTCCCTCTGCAACATTGCCTTCGGTGAAAAACAGCTGTTTAAGAGTGTGTCATCCATAATGCCGGGAATTGCGGTTATCGCCTTTGCATGCATTGTCGGAGGTGTAATTGCCGTTCACGGGGAAAAATTCCTGGAGTCAGGTCTGGTAATTTTTGCCTGCATATTCATGCATAATACTGCAGGTTACATTCTTGGATATCTTACAGCAAAGTTTAACCACATGAATACCGCCAGAAGAAGGACTCTTTCAATAGAAGTCGGCGTGCAGAACGCCGGACTTGCCACCGGTCTCAGCAGTAAATTCTTTCCTGCGGTTCCGGAAGCCGCCATTGCCTCAGCGGTCTCCTGCGTATGGCATTCAATATCAGGAACAATTCTGGCCAATATGTATCTGTGGTTCGATAACCGCAAAGTAAAGAACATTGAAAACAGAATTTCCGGAAAATTAAAGCCTCAGGCCATTACCGTTCAGAGTGATTACAGAAAATAAGGATTACCTCCTGATTTCTCAGGTGGTATTCCGACAGGTCATCGCTTTGAACCGGAAAACATAAAGGAAGATGTCAGACAGAAATGCCCAAATTTTGCGAGTTTTAACCGATCTAGTATAAAAATTAGTTTTATCAAAGTCCCTCGAGAGAGGGATTTTTCAATTTCTAGAGTTTTTCGTAGTCGGAAATTTCCAACTCAGAGAATTCCTCTTCAAGTTCATCTGCC
>JAGAYS010000031.1 GCA_017940385.1 Ruminobacter sp.
AAATAGTCCATTAGATATATTATGGACTATGTTATACCCATAACGAGAAAAAATAAAGAGAATTTTTTAAAAACATGGGAATAAATGTGATATTTAATGGTTTTATGACGAGATTCGCCCTGGTTATAAACTAGGGCGTGCGGAGTTTAGGTAATAATGAAACAGAGCATAAAGAACTTATGCTCTGTTTTTTTATCATCTCTTTTATAAAGAATATCGGTTGTGTTTTGAACAGTTACGTTCGCACGTCTGTAGGCAGTAGCATGTCATAATTCCTGTTTTGCCTGTGAGCAATCAATAAGAGTCTGATACCGGTATGTTCATGGGATGAATACGTGTAAATAATCAGTCTGTGCCGAAAAAAAAGGGGCGCAGGTTAAGTAAATTGCCTGCGACTCCATAAGCTTCAGTCACATACGATCAGACAGTCTTTTCGGAATCATCAAAAACCTTGATCAGGTTATATCCTGCGACACTCAGTTCGTGTTTTAGAATGGCTTCGTTGATTACTCCCTTATATTCAACGATTGCGGCATTCTTTTTATGTGAAATTACTATGTTTACAGTGGTAACGTGAGCCTTGATGATATTGCAAACCGTGGATTCACAGTGTTCGCATACCATTCCGTCTATGATAATGTTTGCTACCCGTGTAGGGGACTCTTCCACGTTTCCGGTATTCCGAGCGTCTGCGTGAGAAGCATCTGAGACATTACCGGCCATACCCATAAAGCCGTCAAATACCGGTTCATCCGGATTCGCAGCAGGATGGGTAGTTTCATGAATAATGCCTTCAGAGTCCGCACTCTTTTCAAATTTCCGGAAATATTCTTCTCCCATTGTCTGAATTTTAGTGAGTTCAAGAGCTCCTTCCTTGAGCAGTAAGGCATTCGACAGGTCAGCAAAATATATTCTCAGGGAATTGCCTACAACAATAAGGCTGGAGAGAGCCATACAGATCGCCGCAAACACAGGAGTCAGCCTCATGTCGAAAGCTGACAGTGCTCCGGCAGCCAGAGGGATTCCGATAATGTTGTAGCACAAGGCCCAGAAAAGATTCTGGTAAATTATCCTAAGAGTAAGACGGCCGCAGCGGATGGCTTTTACAAGAGAAAGAGGATCACTGTTAACCAGAACCACGCTTCCTGCGTCACGGGCAATTTCTGAACCTGAACCCACGGCAATACCTATATCAGCCTCAGTCAGCGGCAGAGCATCATTTATACCGTCACCGACCATTGCCGTTATGCCGCGTGTTTTAAGCTCCCTGATGATGTTTGCTTTTGTGGTCGGCAGACAGTCAGATCTGACGTTTTTAATGTTTACGCGTTCAGCTACGCCGATGGCACTGAACAGGTTATCACCGGTAAGCATGACGGGTACTACCCCGTCCTTGTAAAGAACGGCGACGGCTTCTGCTGCATTCGATCTGATTGTGTCATTTACGGTAATGATTCCCAGTACTTTGGAGGCTAACGCAAGAAGAAGCACTGTTTCGCCTTATCGTGCCATTTCTCCGCATGTGGCGGATATATCCTGGCTGACTGCTACTTTTTCTTTTATAAAGTCCAGCTTGCCGAAGTAAACCCTGTGGTTGTTGATTAGAGCCTGAACTCCGCCACCGGATACCTCGCTGAAGTCTCTTATGCTCAGAATTCCGGATGAGGCAGAATCCATGAAAACAGATTTGATAAGCTCGGTCATTTTTTCATCCATCAGACCATATGTGTCAGGTGGGGTTATTCCGCTTTTTGCGGTAACTGCCCGGGCAAGAGGGTGGTTGCTGAAACATTCAAGAATTCCTGCAAGATGCAGTATGTGCTTTGTTGAAATGTCTGAAACGGAGGTTATTGAGGTTACCTCAGGTGTTCCTGCCGTTACGGTTCCGGTTTTATCCATTGCCGCGTATTTAATTCTGCCGATGTTTTCAAGAGCAGAGGCATCCTTGAAAAGAATTCCGTTATTCAAGGCCTTTCCGGAACCTACCGTTACTGCCATTGGAGTTGCAAGCCCCAGAGCACACGGACAGCTTACGAGGAGTACGGCCATTGCATATTCAAGGGCTTCTGAAAGACTTTTGTTCAGCATGAAATACCATACGGTAAATGTTATGAGTGCCAGAATCAGGACTCCATGCACAAACCAGGCCGAAACCCTGTCTGCGATTCTGGCAATAGGAGCTTTTGTAGTAAGAGCTTTCTTAACCGTCTGGATCATCTGACCGAATACCGTGTCGGCTCCCGTTCTCGTCGTACGGCACTTAATAAGACCGTCAATGTTCACGGTGGCTCCGATTACGCTGTCGCCTTCAGCCACTTCACGCGGCATTGATTCGCCGGTGATCCCGGATTCATTGACTGATGACACGCCTTCAAGAACTGTTGCATCCGCGGGTATGTATTCTCCCGGCAGAACGATAAATATGTCATTTATCTGCAGTTCATCCGCATTTATATCTTCGGTATGCTGATTCGTACCTGCGGATGAGGACGGTCTGATGTCCATGGTATCGAGTCGGTGAGCGGTTTTCGGAGCGATTTTCAGAAGTTTTTTCAGTGCATTGGTGGTATTACCCTGAGCCTTCTTTTCCAGAATTTTTCCGAACGTGACGATTTCGATAAGCATGGCTGATGATTCGAAGAAAAGATCCGGAAGGATCTGCACTGCTTCATTGTGCATTCCAAGTGAAAGAAGAGTATTGAGCAGGGCTATTCTGTTTGCGGAATAAAGATACGCCGCCGATACCCCCATGGCCACAAGAGTGTCCATTGTCGGCATCATGCGGACAAGACCTCTGTATCCCCTGAGAATTATGTCTCCGTTAATGAGAATGATGACGGATGCAAGAATAAGTTCCGCATAGGCGATTCTGTCAGGACTTCCCGCAAGGAATGAGCCGAGGGGAAGATGAAACATCATATGTCCGGTGGCTATGTAGACCAGGCAGGCCAGCAGTACCAGCGAGAATATGAATTTAAGTACTGAAGCCCTGAGATCCGGAGTCAGTTTCAGGAGAAAATCCTGGTCTCCTCGATCTTTTGAGGAGGAGATACCGTACCCGAGCTCAGTTACGGCACTTATTATTTTTTCAGAAGAGGCGTTCCCCTCAACAACCATTGAGCCTGTAACGAGACTTACCTCGCAGGAGGTAACTCCCGGAATTTTTCTGACAAGCTGTTCAATATGGGAACTGCATGCTGAACAGTTCATGCCCGTGATGCTGTATGTATTCACGAAATATTTTCCTTAATTCAAAATTTAGCAGTTCCCGAGCATGCAGACGCACTGGTACGGACGTTCAAAAAACGCAGATATTCCGCTGAACGGAAAAGCTATCAGCCCTGGAACCTGGTTAGGGAAATCTTTGTGCGAAAAAAATCCAAAAAGTATCAATAAGCACTTAAACATTTAATTGTTGTTATGATTTACCGTTTTCCGACATCTCTGCCGGACAGCCCTGAAATATTCAGGTAAGGAAACGTTAACCATATTGTGGTACTTCTGCTTTACGGCTGTGCAAAGCGTGATCATTATTAATGACAATGATATATCAGTGAATTATTTTTATGCATTATATTCTATTAACTTTGCGAACGAGGTTGCCGTTAGTGAAAAATTTTTTCATGAAACGGGATCAATGCACGTTTTTTGAGCGGTTTTTAGCAGGCATACATATATGCTGAATGTTGTATCGGCTGATCATCCCGGCCGTTCCGTTTAAGGCTGAAGCCGTTACGGACGATTATGGTTGCTCATGAGTGAATACCATATTATTATAAGACAAGGGGGGAGAGCGTTCCGTCAGATCACAGAATCAGTTAACCTGAAAAGCGGTCACTGCGGATTAACCCCGGAATTTTACATGCTTGTAATGGAGGTCAGTACATGTATGAAGATGTGTCCGGTAAAAGAGATTTGAATGAACAAATTCGCAGAAACAGGGAAAAGGGAATTAAAATCATGGCAATGATTTTATTTCTCTTCAGCATGATCTGTGCTCTCATTTACGCAGAACTTAACGGAGATCCGGTTAACGGCAACGTTTCAGACAAAATGCTGACCACGGTAGTCTGTCGCACTTCAAACAAAACGCTTAACGATGTCCTCATTTCCGGCATGGCGAATTATAAACTTAAACTCAAGTTGATACACAGCGGCAAGCCGGATCGTTTTGCAGATGATGTTATGACCATAATCGATGTCGGCGGAATGCTTAGAAACGAAAGCGGATCACTTGAACCGGCGAAACTTAAAATTGACATTACCGGCTCCATTAAATCACGTGAAGAGGATATGATTATTTACGCAGCTGAAATTAACGGCAGAAAGCTCACCGATAAGTCAAAGCTTGCGGAATTAAAGAACCACATGTGCGGTCAGACACCTCACAGATCCTATATCTGACTGGGACCGGACAGTTATTCGAAAAGAGAAACGGTCGCAATGGCCTAAGATAAAGAAGAAGCTCAGGTTCATTAAATCCTAAACTCCGCACGCCCTAGTTTATAACTAGGGCGAATCTCATCATAAACCCATTAAATATCACATTTATTCCCATGTTTTTAAAAAATTCTCTTTATTTTTTCTCGTTATAGGTATAACATAGTCCATAATATATCTAA
>JAGAYS010000032.1 GCA_017940385.1 Ruminobacter sp.
GACGAAGACGACAACATACAGTCATTGGACGAACTGGATATTATCCTAAGTGAAATCGAGAAATAGAAAGACCGAACCTCACGTTATTTGAAATTCGGTCTTATGTGTCCTAAACATATGAATTACAACAAAGTTTAGGTTGTTTTTTAACTGAAACAATCCGAATTTCCTTACGTTGCTGCAAACATGACCGCATATCTTACAGTCATTTAGCAGTTTTAAAACTTTCCCGAATTAAGGTAAAATGTGTGCAATATCATTTTCTACATCAGGAAAGAATCATGTACAGACTGATAGCTACTGACCTGGACGGAACTCTGCTGGATCCGGACAGAAACATCTCCAAAGCCAATGCAGAATCCATTAAAAAGGCCATGAGCAGAGGCATGCATTTTGTCATAGCCACCGGAAGACCGATTGAAGGCATTCTTCACATTGCCGGACAGCTCGACCTTGTTCGTCCCGGGCAGTATGCCATAGGATTTAACGGCGCAGTGGTTTACGAGCTGAATCCTTTAAGACAAATCTGTTCCTGCTCCATTACCGGTGCTCAGGTGAAGGAAATGGCCGTCATGGCTGAGAAGCTGAAAGTGAATTATCATGCCTTTTCGACTACAAGAGGACTGCTGGCTTCAAAACCAAACCAATGGACAGATGTTGAAATGACACTCAACAAGATAGGATGCACCTGGATTGATTTCTCCACAATTCCTGACGATGAGGAATTCCAGAAATTCATGTTCTGCGGATCTGCTGAAGAGGTTCAGGGCATCATGGATGACGTAGCCGTATATCGTAATGATTTCACTGTTACAAGAAGCGCTTTCTGTTTTCTGGAAGTTCTCAACAAGCAGGCAAACAAAGGCAATGGTCTTAAACTGCTGTGTGAAACCATAGGCATAGATAAAAGCGAAACCGTATCATTCGGTGACGAACTTAACGACATCAGCATGATTGAATATGCCGGCCTCGGAGTTGCAATGGCCAATGCCGTGCCGGAAGTAAAAAAAGCAGCGGATCTCATAACCGAATCAAATACCGAGGACGGCCTTGCCAAGGTTCTTGACAGAATCATAGCAGTTCAGTCGTAATTCACTGCTTTCCCACATCATCTTTCTGTCAGTTTTTTAACTTCCACGTCCCGCATTGTCCTACATGCGGGGCTGGCCGCCTCTAACGTTCAGCCAATAATGAGCCCCGTCTAAGCCATCATAAACAGTAAAATAGATTCAAGGTTTATGACTCAAGTCTCATTCCCAACAGAAGCCGATAATTTGTGCCTTATTCCTCATAATCAAACTAAAAAATTTGATAAAAGCATTAATTAATATTATCTTCATCAAACCAACAAAAATGTTAAATTTTTGTTATCGGTAATTTTATAATCATAATATCAATCACTCATTACCATAAACGAGGACCACCCCAACATGGCAGAAAAATCACTACAAACAGAAGCCGTAAACTCACTACTTACAAAAAACCAAACAATTAACTACTCATTATGGAACGCTTACCCAAGACAAAAAACAAAACTTGTATGTTCTCTTCTTGCAGGAGCGCTCTTGGTAGCTTTAGGATGCTTTGTATTCGTTCTTTACGGTTCATTTCCCGGACTCTATAACAGTCTGACAGGCAAATTACCATCAGGTTTTGCTGACGGCTCAGGATTAGTGGTAAAGGTAATAAATAACAGTAAAAATCCGGACAGTATCAGAACTGATAATGATCTTACAAGAAAAATATCATGTCTTGCCCTCGTTGATATTGACCATAAAACCACTGCAATCCCGTCCGACAGAACATGGTTAACCGATATTGCATGTGACGTTAAGGAAGGCGAGAAGCTGAATTTTGCTTATCTCACCAAAAAGGCTCAAACATTCACGGAAGAACTGCAGTCTGACGCAATTATGTACGCCACATACCAGTCTTCCATATTTCCGAAAGAAAGACTGAGCGTAAAGCAGAAGAGCTTCCACAAGAACATTTTATTTATGACAGTAGCCTTTCTGATTATCCTGCTCGGAATGGCTTACCGCATAGTAAAAGAAATGTCAGCCAGGGCAAATTTGAAAAAATTCACTCCAGTCACTCTGCACCTCAGAAGGTTAAATGCCGAAGATTTCAAGCTGATAAACGAGCTTGCAGCTAATGAATTTACAAAATACGTGGATCGCACCCTGGCTACAAAGTACCTTAAAAACGGAATTGACGGAAGCATGCGTCAATGCACCTTTGCAGGCAAATCATACGTTTCTTTCTGCTACTCTGTAGCAAAAGCGGAACTGACTGCAATCTGTGGTAAGGACACGGGCAACGTAACGAATAATCAGGATGACTCCATATTTTTCTATGGTCCTTGGATTGAGGAAGGAAATGAACCGGCACCATCCATAGAAATCATGTTCTACGATAACAAAGCCTCAGACTATCTTATCGTTGACAACAAATAACCTTCAACACCAAGGTTGATCAGTTCTAGCTGATTACAAAAGCAAAAAGTCCGGAAATAATGTGGTGTCCTTTACGAATTCTGTTTACCCCAGAAGGGACACTCAATAATTTCCGGACTTTTCAGTCTCTAGTCACACACCTGAATGTCTGACTTCTTATAACAGGCAGCTTCTAACAGCCACTCGATTTTTCTACCTGGAGTCAGCAGAAAAATCAAGAATTCTGTTGTGTTGTTTTTCAAGTGTACTGCGATGACCTACACTTATGATGATGGACTCCTTCAGTTCATTCTTAAGCATTTCGTAAAGCTTAAACTCATTAGGTTCATCCATGGCGCTTGTAACCTCATCCATAAAAATGACATCAGGTCTGTTTATAACGGCTCTCAGGAAGGCTATACGCTGCTGTTCACCGAGACTGAGCACCATACTCCACTGATCTTCCGTATTCAGATTTGGAACAAGATACTCCAACCCTACGTCGGAAAGCAGTTTTTCAAGGTATCCGTCATCATCAGAAACAGGTGACGGATAACATATGGTCTGAGCAAGAGTGCCCATAGGCATGTACGGTTTCTGACTTAAAAACAGAACCTTTTTCCCCTTAGGCAACTTAACCATCCCCGTTGAATACGGCCATATTCCCGCCACAGCTCTAAGCAGAGTGGACTTTCCGACTCCGCTTGGACCTTTTATAAGCAGTCGGTCTCCGGATCTGAGAACGAGCGACAAGTCATCAATGAGCGAAGTACCGTCAGGTTTGGTTATTGAAAGTTTATCCAGTTCCACGTCATCACCTTCATAAACAACCTGAGGCTTAGGAAGCAGAAGTGCTCTGTCCATACTCTTCTCAAACAGTGCAAGACGGTCAATAACCGCCTTCCACGTAGCAAGTTCCGGGAACAGTGACATTATCACTGACAAAGAGTTATAAACCTGCCCGAATGCAGAATTTATCTGCATCAGACTGCCGATGGTAATCATCTTTGCAAAGTAAAGAGGAGAAGCTACAAGTATCGGAAAAATTACTGCCAGCTGATCACAGCCAAAGGTAAAAAACTCCAGTGCCTTTGTTCTGTTAATGAGGTATATGTAGTTCTTAACAACATCACCAAAGTAACCGGTTAATCTTTCTTTTTCCTCTGATTCCCCCTTATAGAGCGCAACAGCTTCGGAATTTTCACGCAAACGGATGAGCGAATAACGGTAGTCAGCCTCAAAACGCTGCTGTCTGAAGTGAAGCAGTGCCAGCGGCTTACCGATTATAAAGGTTATCAACGTTCCGCACACGGCATAAATCAGAGCCAGATAGAACAGATATCCGTCAGGAAGACTAAAGGTATATCCGGCTACTGAAACATTCTCAACTCTTTCCGACAGTCCCCAGAGAATTATCGCGAATGTCACCAGCATGGCACTGGATGTAATCATACGGACAGTTATGCCTATGGTGAGAGTAACAAAGCTGTTAAGATCCTCAGCGATACGCTGATCCGGATTATCTGTCTTCTGCTCGGTCAGCTGAAGTCTGTAATATGTGCTTTCATTGAGATAACGATGCGTATAGTATGAGGTAAGCCATTTACGCCAACGGATGCTTAAGGCTGAAATTACATATGATTTGTAAACAACATTACATACATGGAGTGTGGCAAGGAACAGAAACAGACAAAGGCCGCCGTAAAAGCCGTCCATGTTATAACTCTGAACATTGTCCCAGAATTCCTTATACCAGTCGTTGAACATTTTAGCCAACACAATGGTAGCAGCGGTAAACATCAGTATTCCTATGAACTGAATCCAGCCGGGAATACTTTCCCTTGTTTTCCAGTAAGGTAATGCTATTTTAAAGAAAGCCCTTACAGACTCACAAAGACGCAGACTTTCATGCCTGTCAGGATTGCTTCCGTCATGATTTCTGGCTCCGAAAATACTGAAGATCGGAGACTTTTTTCTGCCATTCTGGCTCATATTAAAGGACCTCAAAATAAATTTTTCCGGAAACTCCGGTTTTCTGCAGACACATATAAACACCAGGTCAGCCGGCAACGACACGACGGCATGACAGACAGTATACACATAATCATTATGTACAGACATATGTCTGAAGACAAAAAAATAAGCAGTACGGACATTACATCCACTGCTCTCTCTATTTCAATCAGCAACGTTTTACTGTCAGCAGAGTACGTGCAGACCACCTCTCATTCTATTCCACATTAAATTAACATGTGGCATAAAATCCAAAGGCCTCACAGTTTAATTACTCCTAACCGCCCACGATACGCACGTAAATTACTCTTCAAACTTGATTCCGTATTTACATGAACGCTGATCAATAACTCTTACAACCTTAGCCTGTGCATCAATATGCGGCATGTCATCTTCATCATCGGATATAACCTGAATGGCGTCACCAACCTCAAGCGAACCATTCTTCAGTATTAAAGACATACCTGTAGCACTCAGGTCCAAACACTTCGCATCATAAACGGCATCCTGCCGTATCACTCGACATTCGATCGGCAACTCAACCCGAATAAATGTTCTTCTTTCCTTGTTACCAGTCATCTTTGTTCCAAATGCTAACGATTAGTAAAATTATAGATATTATATACGTATATATTCTCAGGAATGAAAACACTCCTCAGAGCACAATCGCTCCAATGTATTTTATACAACATCTCCCTATAAAATTGAATTTAAAATTGCCAAATTTTGAATTCCTTACAAAAAAATGAAACATTCACTCCACTGTTATTGACACATCTCACATGTTTATCCGTGTTTGCCTTTTTAATGGCCGTGATAAATTTAATATAAGTATCTAGATATATTTCTTAAAACCTTTACCGTCAACGGTTTCACGGATTTTAAACAAACAAGAAGCGGAGAAAATATTTTCTCCGCTTCTCATTAAAAATTCCCGGCAGGCTGACTGCCGAAAAATACAGGTATCGAAACTAAATCCAGGACTTCAGTTTTGATTCGTATGCTGAAATTTCACTTTCATGCTGCAGTGTCAGGCCAATATTGTCCAGACCGTTTAACAGACAGTAACGTCTGAAACTGTCAAGGGTAAAATTAAAGGTCTTATCATTGCACTTGACCAGCTTGTTTTCAAGATCAACAACAATCTTCTGTCCTTCATGAGCATTAATTTCCTTATGCAGGGTATCAACTTCCTCCGGAGTCAGCTTCACAAGAAGCAGACCGTTGTTAAGAGAGTTGTTGTAGAAAATATCCGCAAAACTTGAAGCGATAATAGCCTTGAAGCCGTAATCGGCGAGAGCCCAAGGTGCATGTTCACGGCTTGAACCATTACCGAAATTTTCACGGGCAACCAAAATGCTTGCACCGGCGTATCTCGGATAGTTCAGAATGAAGTCAGGATTGGGAATGGTACCGGCTTCATCCAGATAACGCCAGTCATTGAACAGGTGCTTACCGAACCCCTGTCTTGATACGGCCTGAAGAAACTGTTTAGGAATAATCTGGTCGGTATCAACATTTGCAGCATCAAGAGGTACTGCCAAACCTTCATGGCAAACAAACTTTTGCATATATCCTATCTCCTAAAAATTTCTTACGTCTACAAGATGACCTGCGATGGCCGCTGCGGCTGCCATTGCCGGGCTGACAAGATGGGTTCTTGAGCCTCTGCCCTGTCTGCCTTCAAAGTTACGGTTTGATGTTGAAGCACAACGTTCACCGCTAGGTACCTTGTCGCTGTTCATGGCGAGACACATTGAACATCCCGGAAGACGCCATTCAAAACCGGCATCCAGAAATATCTTGTCTAGACCGAGCTTTTCTGCGGTATCCTTTACTTCCTGAGACCCAGGAACCACGATTGCCTGTACGTTAGGTGCAACCTTGCGTCCCTTAATAACGGCCGCTGCAGCCTGAAGGTCTTCAAGACGACCGTTGGTGCATGAACCGATAAACACCTTATCAATTGATACATCCGTAATTCTGGTATGAGGCTTAAGATCCATGTATGCCAGGGCCTTTTCACATGAGAGCTTTTCAATCTCGTTATCAAAATCCTCAGGTGCAGGAATCAGACCGTCGATACTCATACCCTGTCCAGGATTTGTACCCCAGGTAACCATAGGCTTGATTTCAGCGGCATTGAGGGTAACAACGGCGTCAAATACGGCGTCATCGTCAGACTTTAAAGTCTTCCAGTAGGCTACCGCCTCGTCCCATACGTCATCCTTAGGAGCAAAAGGTCTGCCCTTAACGTAGTTGAAAGTTGTTTCATCAGGAGCAATTAAACCAACCTTCGCACCCATTTCAATAGCCATATTTGAAAGAGTCATACGACCTTCCATGGTTAAATTTCTGATGGCTTCACCACAGAATTCCACGGCATAACCGGTGCCGCCGGCAGTACCGAGCTTGGCACATATTGCAAGAATAATGTCCTTTGCGGAAATATCCTTGCCGAGAACACCGTTAACCTCAATTTTCATGTTCTTAAGACGGGCCTGCTTAACGGTCTGAGTGGCCAGAACATGTTCTACTTCTGAAGTACCGATACCAAATGCAAGAGCTCCGAAAGCACCATGCGTAGCAGTATGTGAATCACCGCAGACGAGTGTTACACCGGGAATGGTTACACCAATCTGAGGTCCGATTACATGAACAATCCCCTGCCATTTATGACCTAACGCATAGAGAGGAACACCGAACTTGGTACAGTTGTCAATCAGGGTCTGCATCTGAATACGGCCAAGTTCTCCGCATGCCTCTATACTGCTGGACAGGGTGGATACGTTATGGTCCATGGTAGCCCAGGTTCTGTTAGGTCTGCGTACCTGACGGTGATTGTATTCAAGGCCGGCAAAAGCCTGAGGACTGGTCACCTCATGCAGTAAGTGACGATCAATGTAAAGAATCGGTGTTTCACCTTCGTTCTCTGATACGATATGAGCATCATAGAGCTTTTCGTATAAAGTCTTCCCCATTTTTATAATTCCTTAACCTTTTTAGCAATTAAATCACCCATTGCACTGGTACTCTGAACTTCATGCTTGCTTGCACCGCTTGCCATAAGATCTCCGGTCAGATAACCTTCGGCAAGAACGGCTGATACTGCATTTTCAATTGCCTTGGCTGCATCTTCAAGCTTAAAGCTGTAGCGAAGCATAAGGGCTGCAGAGAGAATCTGGGCTACAGGGTTTGCAATGTTTTTACCTGCAATGTCCGGAGCTGAACCGCCGGCAGGTTCGTAAAGACCGAAACCGTCCTCGTTAAGGCTTGCACTAGGCAGCATACCCATTGATCCGGTGATCATTGCACATTCATCGGAAAGAATGTCACCGAACATGTTGTTGCATAAAAGAATATCAAACTGAGAAGGATCCTTTACGAGCTGCATGGTGGCGTTGTCAATGTAGATGTGGTTAAGTTCAACGTCAGGATATGACTTGTGCACTTCAGAAACAACTTCTCTCCAGAGAATTGAGCTCTGCAGTACGTTTGACTTATCTACGGAAGTAACCTTGTTTCTGCGCAGACGGGCTGATTCGAAAGCAATCTTTGCAATTCTTTCTATTTCAAAACGATGATAGATTTCAGTATCGTAAGCCTTTTCTTCGGCACCTTCGCCTTCTCTGCCCTTTGGCTGACCGAAATAGATACCGCCGGTAAGTTCTCTTACGCAGACCATGTCAAAGCCCTTTGCGGAAATATCCTCTCTTAACGGAGAAAGTGTGTTGAGGCCCTGGTGAATCTGAGCAGGTCTTAAATTACAGAAAAGCTTGAAATGCTTACGTAAAGGAAGCAGAGCACCTCTTTCAGGACGCTGATCAGGAGGAAGATGATCCCACTTTGGGCCACCTACTGAACCGAAAAGAATCGCATCTGATTCTTCACAGGTCTTCAGGGTTTCTTCAGGAAGCGGACAGCCGCATTCATCAATGGCCTTACCGCCGACAAAGCATTCTCTGAATTCAAAAGAAAGATTGAATTTTTCTGCTGTTGCCTTTAATACCTTTAAGGCCTGTTCCATTACTTCAGGACCGATACCATCGCCGGGTAAAACTGCAATACGTAAATTATCAGACATCTCAAAATCTCCGGGGCACAGCAGTACTGCACCCATAAATACTGTAGATCCAATACATTAAAAACATAAAAATAAGACTCGGAGATCTCCCGAAGTCTTACTGAAAAAAATTATTATGCAAACTATACCATAAAAGGCTTTTACAGTCGCTTTTTATTAATGTGCGGGAAGCTCCATCCTGCTCCCGCGACATAATATGATTCACCTTCCGCCTTCGAAGGGAAAAGACTCCTGCTGACGGAAACAGCCTCAAAAAGATTACTGCAGCTCCACGCCGGCATGTTTCTTCTCTTCCACGAGATCAGACTTATAAATTGAATTGCATGCATGAATCATTGCCAGAGCCGAAGCCTGAATTATATCCGTGGCGAGGCCCATCCCGTGGAACACGCGCCCCTTGTAATTAACGATTATTGACACCTGTCCCAAAGCATCAATTCCCTGTCCCTTAGCCTTGATTTCATAGGTTTTAAGTTCAATGTCATAACCGGTAAGCTTATAAATAGCCTGGTAGAGAGCGTCAACCGGACCGTTACCGACGGCTGCTTCAGTAAGAACCGTGTCTCCCACGATCATCTTGATGCTTGCAGTCGGCATCACGTTTGAACCGCCGCTAAGTACGGAAAGATACTCAAGTCTGTATCTTTCCGGTTCGTCGCGCAGATTGCTGAAAAACAGCAGCGCCTCAAGATCGTAATCAAAAACCTGCCCCTTGACGTCAGCCAGATCCTTGAAACGTCTGTATACGTTGTCAAGATCATAACTTCCTTCAGAATAGCCAAGAGCGGCAAGTCTGTGTGCAATGATGTGACGGCCGGATCTTGCGGTAAGGTTCATGGTGTTTTCCTTAAGTCCCACGCTTTCCGGGGTGATAATCTCGTATGTATCCCTGTTTTTAAGTACACCGTCCTGATGAATGCCTGAACTGTGTGAAAATGCGTTGGCACCGACAATGGCCTTGTTAGGAGCAATAGGCATGTTGCACAGCTGACTTACCAGACTTGAGGTTCTGGTTATTTCTGTGCAGTTTATTCCGGTATGGAGATTAAGAATTCTGTTGCGGGTCTTAATCGCCATGACCACCTCTTCCATGGAACAGTTACCGGCACGCTCACCTATACCGTTAACGGTACATTCTATCTGGCGTGCACCCTTCACGACCGCACTTATGGAATTAGCCGTAGCCATACCAAGGTCGTTATGGCAGTGGACGCTGATTCTGGCCTTGTCAATGTTAGGAACACGTTCAAAGAGCTGCTCTATGATGCCTCCGAACTCAAAGGGAAGAGTGTAACCCACGGTATCGGGGATATTAATGGTGGAAGCCCCCGCATCAATGGCAGCCTCAACGATTCTGCACAGGTGATCTATTGGAGTTCTTCCGGCATCCTCGCATGAAAATTCCACATCAGGAGCCCTGTTTCTTGCATATCTTATGGCCTTTACAGCCATATCCACAACTGAACCGAAATCTTTTCGCAATTTATCCTTGACGTGAACGTCAGAGGTGGCAATAAAGCAGTGAATTCTGAAATTGTCACTTACGCTGAGAGCTTCATAAGCGGCATCAATGTCTTTTTCCACTGCCCGTGCAAGACCGCAGACTGTACTATTCTTTATTTCTCTGGCAATCATCTGCACAGATTCAAAATCACCGCGTGAGGAAATCGGAAAGCCGACTTCCATAACATCAACCCCCAACTGTTCAAGTGATTTCGCAATACGCAGCTTTTCCTTGAATGAAAGACTGGCTGACAGGGCCTGTTCACCGTCACGCAGGGTTGTATCAAAAATTATTACACGATCCGACATATGTATTTCTCACAACTTCGTGCCGGCCGGATTACCGCCCGCACTTTATCAATAATTGAATTTAAATATTACATGCAATTTTAATGTGCGCCATAAGATATGTCAAAACAGGAAAATACACGCTCCCGGCGGAACCGCTCTTTGTACAAAAAATCACCACTTAAAACACATCATTAAAGACTTACGTCAAAAATATAAAAGCACACTGAAACTTTTCAGAAAAATAATGTCGTAATAATAAGAACAGGCACCTCTGCTTCCAGAAACGGAGGACGTGAATGACGTTTTATAACAGACTGTAAAAATGCGGATAACACCTTTTTTACAAAGAAGTGTTCTGTTGGAGTAAATTGCACCGACATGACCTTTTTGCACTAAATTGTTAGTGTAATTACAGTACAATTATGTTATAAGTTATTAAATTTGTGCCCTATTTCCGCCGGCAAAACCACGTTCACAGCGTTTTTCCGGCCATCTGATCCGAACCCGGCAGGACACGTTGATCCGCCATACCGGAACCATCTGCTCGGCACCGTCGCTCCAGGAAGTGGCAATGTTTGTGAGCATTCTCGGGTTCGACATATAAAATTAATTTATGAATAAATAGTTTTTAAAAAATGCTTATGATTGGGATTAAACATGAGTAATACTCACTCTGGCAAAGGCAATAATCAGAAGTCACACAAATCTGGAACCGCCGCTGCAAATACGGGCGGGATCCATGATCATGACCGTAAACAGCACCGGGAAAAGACCGATACCGGAAATACCGTAACAGACATTGCCGGACAACGCCGCCAGCAGCAGAATGAATCCCGCATTAAAACCCCTTCGGCAAAATCCATCTGGGCTCAGATAAGCAGCGACAGCGATTTTTTCACGGATACCGAGCCGACTGACGCTCAGGACGGAAAGGATCCCATTTTATCCATTCCCCGTCATCACATGTATGCGATATGGGCTCTTGTAACCATTGCATTAATCACGGCCATAATTCTGCCTGCCCCTGAAGAAATCTCAAACCGAAATGACTACACCTGGGTATCGACCGGACGACTTCCTGACAGTCATCCTGGAATGTCCAGAAACATATTCTCCGATGAAGACGTAAACGCCACGGAAACACTGGACAGTGAACCTATCCCGTTCAACGTTCTTTATGATGAAGACGAAAGCGAAAAATCAGATGACTCCGCTGATAACGAATGGTTTACCCAAACCGTTGTTCCCGGAGACAACATCAACAACATCTTCATGAGCTTAAACCAGCCGTTTGCAGTACTTAAGGCCATTGAACAGGTACCTGAGTACGGAAAAAACATAAGATCCATCAAACCGGACGACAAGCTGTATTTCCTGTTTAACAATAAGATGCAGATTCTTCAGCTGGTAAAACCTTACGATCGTCAGCACCAGCTGCGTTTCACCAGACCGTCCCCGGATTCACTCGAATTCACTGCGGTTCTTGAACCTAAAGATGCCCATCTTGATAATCAGAATGATGACGAAATCAAATCAACAACAGTAATAGCAGGACAGACCAGACCGGAAGAACAGCAGACTCAGGGAGATAAAAAGGAACCCGAAGTTACTCAGACCGCGGATTCCGGCAGTACTGGTAAACAGCAGGATAACAGAGCCGAAGAAGCAAGAAAGCAGCAGGAACTGGCCAAAAAGAAAGCTGAGGAAGAAGCCCGCCGCAAAGCAGAAGAAAAGAAGCTTGCTGAAGAAAAGGCCAGAAGAGAACTTATCAGTAAACGTAAGGAACTCGTAACATTCAACATACAGAAGGGAGACACCTTCGTTCAGGCAGCACAGAGAGCCGGACTGACAAAATCAGAAGCCTTAAAAATCACTCAGCTCTACAAAGGCCGAATGCAGCCTAAGCATCTTCGTCCGGGGGACGAGGTAAGAGTACTGTTTGCCTCAAGCAAACCGAACTCCAAGATTAATGCCGTCTCCATTAAGTCACAGAAAAACGGGCGCCTTAACGCATTCAGAAATACTGCAAACAACTCATACTACGATGATAAGGGTACACATGCCAGAATGAGCACAAAGTTCAACCGTTACCCTGTTGCAGGACCAATCCGCATTACAAGTAACTTCAACCCTCACCGCAGACATCCGATTACGGGCAAAGTGAGACCTCATAACGGTACGGACTTTGGTGTTAAGGTAGGTACTCCTATTTTCGCTCCTGCCGACGGTATCGTAACCAAAGCCACATTCCAGAGGGCTGCCGGTAATTATGTTGTTATTCAGCACCGAGGTGACTACTCCACCGTATACATGCATCTAAGCAAGATACTGGTAAAACCGGGACAGAAGGTTAAGGCCAATGACAGAATAGCGCTTAGCGGTAACACAGGTGCATCAACCGGGCCGCATCTGCACTATGAAGTGCGTATTAAAGGTGTTCCGGTCAATGCCCTGAAGGTAAGCCTTCCAAGCTCCGGATATGACGGTGACTCAGCATCAGAAAAGAAATTCAAGATTCAGATTGCCGAGTACAAACGTAAAATGGGTATAAACTAACATTCTCTGATAAAACGTCGCAACCGCAGTATGAACAGCGGCGTTTTATCTTTTACGGTTCACCATACAACAAATAATTAACATGGCTTATGCTTTTTTCATGCTTTTTTCATGCTGTTTTCCGACTCAAAACTTCTTAAAAAAGCCGATTAAAACCATGGTTCACACCTCATAACAAACACCAAAACGCCTTTTGTATCAATAGTTTGAGTAATTAGAAGTCTTTCACAATATAAGACTTTGCCGTCTTATTTTTTTAAATATTCCGCTCTGTAAACAGAATAAAAAAACGTTTTCATCTATACTAAAAATTAACATAGACGGATAACTTGTCACACGGAGGTGTTTATGTTGCTCACAACTCTTAACAGAACAAAACAGATCTCCTCTGGCCATCTGAAATGGATTGATGAAATGATTCATGCTCGGGAGCAGTTGATAACCTCCTACTTCAAGCTTCTCACCCTTCCTGTGGATAAGGATGACACAGCCTCAAGAGATCTGCATCCTTCCTATGAACAGATGAACGAGTTCTGCAATCTGCTGGTCGACTACCTGTCCAGGGGACATTTCAAAGTTTATCCCAAAATTCTGACAATCATGGAAAACGTAAGCAGCCGAAGAATGATTGTAGCCAGAAGATTAATCCCCAGAATAGAAAACACTACGGAACATCTGCTTAAATTTGACGCAAAGTACGGAAAAGAACTTGATGAAGGAATTATGAGCAGTTGGCGTGAGGATCTTAGCTATGTCGGGCAGTGGCTTGAGATCCGTTTTAAGCACGAAGACAGAATGGTTATTGCCCTGCAGATTATGGATAATACCATCTCAGAAAGTGCTAAACAGGCTGAAAACCAAAGAGCCGGTAAATAATACGGGGACAACCGGCCCCCGGACTGCCTGTCTCAGGTAAAACGATCTGTATGAATTCCTGCGTATTTTGCGGACTGTGACCGTCAGTTGGCGGTATCAGTCCGTAGTTTTTAAAACAGACTTACGTATCCCATAACCAGTATGGTCACGATGGTTAAAACAATAATGTATTTATAATAACCGCACAACCACCTGCTTCCTGTTAATTGAAATCCATGACCGCAGTTGACCTCGTCAACATAATTATTCCATCCCCAACCTGCTTTGCTCACACAGAACAGCAGCATCAGGATTGCTCCTAAAGGAAGAAGATTGTTTGCGACAATAAAATCACAAAAATCAAGGATCGTGGAATCCTTCCCCAGCGGATGAATACCGGAGAGTTTATTAAATCCGAGCACAACCGGAACCGACATTATGGAGATCGCCAAAAAATTAACGAGTGAAGAAGCCCATCTTCTTATGCCGAACAGTTCAGAATACCCTTTAATGATGGCTTCCATCACTGCAATAACCGTTGTCAGGGCAGCTATGAACAGGAACAGGAAAAACAGGGTTCCCCAGAACTGACCGTAAGGCATCTTATTAAACAGCTGCAGCATGGTCTCAAAGACAAGCGTAGGCCCTGCTCCGGGATTTATGTCAAAACTGAAGCATGTAGGAAAAATAATGAGACCTGCCATGAAAGCAACCGCAGTATCCAGCATGCAGATAATAAATCCTTCCTTAACAAGAGTGTGTTCCTTTGACATGTATGAGCCGAAAACCATGATTGAACCGATTCCGATGCTCAGGGAAAAGAACACCTGGGTCAGAGCATTATATATAACCCTGTCATAACCTATTTTCTCGACAGATTCTAAATTTGGCATAAGGTAAAAAGACAGCCCGTTCTCGGCTCCCGGCAGGGAACAGGAATGAAAAATCAGGACTGCCATGATGACAAACATGCCAATCATTGACGGCGTAACAATTTTTTCAATACCGTTTTTTAGGCCGAAACTGCAGACAAAGCAAGCCATGGAAAGCACTGACATTGCACATATTATCTGAGCCTCGGGACTGGACAGCAGTTCCGCAAAGCTTGCGGATACCTTAGACTCACTTATGCCTATGACGCTGCCGTTAGCAGTCTGATACAGATAATGCAAAAGCCAGCCGCTGATAACACTGTAATACGACATCAGAACATACAGACCGATCAGAGACATTACCGAAATTACGTTCCAGTATTTTTTGTCTGCCCGCAGTTTTGTAAAAGCCCTTGCTATACTTCTGCGTGATGCCCTGCCTATGGCCAGCTCAACCGTCATGAGGGGAAGCCCCAGACACAGCAGTATCACCAGATACAGAATAACAAAGACGGCTCCACCGCTCTGACCTGTTATGAATGGAAACCTCCACACATTGCCAAGTCCAACGGCACAACCGGCCGTAACCAGAATAAAACCCAGTCTTGTCGCAAAAGAAGAGCGTTTATGTTCATTAGATGTCATTCTCAGTTTCCGCCAAAAATAAAAAAACAGATATTAATTCTCAGAATCTTAGGTCTGTCATAATCAGACACCGTAAATAATGCATCAGCTGTTTCCGCTCAGAACATTAAGTACGTCCTGCAGAGTCTTCACCGGATAAATTTTCATATCGCCAATCGGCTTTCTCGGACAGTTATCATATGGCACGATCGCCTGTTTAAAACCATGCTTATACGCTTCCTGCAGCCTTTCTGTCCCCTGAGTCACTGGACGCACTTCGCCATTCAGACCGATTTCGCCAAAAGCAATAAGATCTCTGGCTACCGGAGTGTTTCGGTAACTGGAAATCATGGTAATGATAAGCGGCAGATCTGCGCTTGTTTCCTCAACTTTTACACCACCAACGACATTGATAAAAACGTCATGATCACCGAGAGACACTCCTCCGTGACGATGCAGAACCGCAAGAAGCATGGCCAGCCTGTTGGCCTCGGTTCCAAGAGTCAGCCTGCGAGGATTACCGTACTGGCTGTAATCCACAAGAGCCTGAAGCTCCACAAGTAAAGGCCTTGATCCCTCCCAAATAACCATAACCACAGATCCAGAACTAATGATATCCGAACGGTTCAGGAAGATGGCCGAAGGATTATTCACCTCCCTCATGCCTTTATCAACCATCGCAAAGATACCAATCTCGTTAATCGCTCCGAACCGGTTCTTCTTACAGCGCAGCGTTCTGAATTTTGAATCGGCATCGCCTTCCAGCAGCAGTGAACAGTCCACACAGTGCTCAAGAATCTTGGGACCTGCTATGGAACCGTCCTTTGTAACGTGCCCTATCACAAACGTGGCTACGCCGTTCTGCTTGGCAAACTGAGTCAGTGCGGCGGCGCCTTCCCTAACCTGAGAAACGCTTCCAGGTGCAGATGAAATGCCGTCAAGATGCATAACCTGAATGGAGTCAACGATAAGTATCTGCGGTTTTTCCCTTTCAGCCATGGCCAGTATGGTTTCAATTGAAGTTTCCGTGGCTATCTTGACCCCGGAAGTATTGCACCCAAGTCTGGCTGCACGCATGGCAACCTGCTGCAGGGATTCCTCACCGGTTATGTAGAGCACCTTCACCCTGTTTGCAAGATTGCAGACAACCTGAAGCAGCAGCGTAGATTTACCGGCCCCGGGATTTCCACCGATTAACACCACCGATCCTGATACTATTCCACCGCCCAAAACCCTGTCAAGTTCATTAAAACCGGAGGAAATTCGCGGTACACTGGTAAGCGACACGCTGTTAAGATCGACAACCTTCTGAGATATTTCTCCGGAGAACCCCCTGAGTCTGTTACTTACCGCAGCGGCAGAAACCTTAGGGGTATAGTCATTTACAAACGTTTCCTGTATTGAATTCCATGCACCGCATTCAGGACAGCGTCCCTGCCACTTTGAAAACTCGGCACCGCATTCACCACACACAAAAACAGAACCACTTTTTGCCATAACAAAACCTTTTACCTCACTCGGTAACAATAGTATTTTACAGATGAAGAACTGCCATTTCAGCGACAGATGAACCCGATGGAATTTATTGTGACTGCTCTCACAGTAGAATTCACAGAATACAGGCTAAAAACCAAAGAATACAGGAAGTACACAGCAATTCATCCGGCAGAAAACCGGGTATAACCGTTCCGGATGAAAATACACTCAAGTCTGCTTCGGTTAACGTCAGAGCTCTCTATTTTTTCTTCTTCAAATCGACTATCACAATTTCTGCAGGATCGTTGATTCGGGCATAAAATCCGGCCCAGAGTATGGTGCCGTTACCCGTAATCATCTTTTTCCCTTTATGTTCATAGTACCCTGACACGTAACCGCCGTTGGTAAATGCAACGATCTGCTTTAAAACAGGAATCATGCCTCCGTGAGTATGACCGCTGAAGGTAATGTCAGCACCGGCCGTGGCACAGTTTGGAAATTCAGCCGGTCTGTGACTCAGCATGATTACCGGCAGACTTCCATCCACACCTTCAAGAGCTGCTTCGTAATCAGGTCCCGACATGCTGAGACCGTATTTTCTGGCGGCAGGGTCGCTTATTCCGGCAAGCACCAGCAGTTTTCTGCCTGAATCATCAGTAATGGTCACATTGGCGTTATTAATCATTCTTATATTCAGTTTTTTCCAAACATGTTCCCAGTCCGGTGCGGAAGAATAATATTCATGATTGCCATTCACAGCATAAACGCCGTATTTTGCCTTCAGCCCCTTTAATTCGTCTACCTGAGGAGCAATGGCCTCATATTTTCCGTCAATAATATCACCTGTGTGAATTATCACGTCCGGATTAAGCGCATTAACCTGTCTTACTATATCCCTTACCCTTTCAGGAGATACATTTGTTCCTATATGCGTGTCCGTAAGATGAACTATGCGGAAAGCCTCAGGGTATTTATCGTCGCGGAAGGTGTAAAAGGTATTCTGCGGAGGCAAATCAGCATTTCGCGTTGCGATACAACTGATACACGATGCTCCTGTTATTACAGTGAGGAACATGCATATTCTGAATACATTTCCTGCACTGACCTTAAAAACGATCCTGACTATAAAAAGAAGGAGCTCGAGAATCAGCCCGAAAAACACTGCTATCACAAGGGCAAGCTGAGCGGCGCTTGCTCCTATTACAACCGGCCCCGGTAACTGAGGGGCAAGAAGGTTGCCACCGAAAATAACCAGTATGGGATTCTTAAATGAAATCAGCAGAAAAAGGACAATGAGAACCAGCCTTAAAATGGCATTAATCCTAATCTGCCGTATTAAAACCACATAACTTAGGGAAAACAGAATTAGGGCAAAAACAAATAAAATCATTGCAGGAAATCCACTGGTACATGATGAATATCAAAAACAATCCAAAACAGGCACTGCATCTCCCGGGATTGTTGTAACGTATTTTATGATTATACAGAAAAAACGTTTTTTTTCCATGTGAGACATCATCCATGATCATGTAGGAACAAACCAAAACATATCGCTGTACAAAATTCAATCACAGCACTCTCACCCCCTTTATTTTCAACATATTGGACAACGTCCTACAAAATGCAGAAAGTTGAAACAGGCTGTTTAAATAAAAACAAAAAAATGTTTTTTAATCCCGGATTACTTAAAATTACAGGTGTTGAGGGAAACACGGAAGTTCAGTAATAACAGACCTCAAATGACAAGACCGAATCAGGCATACAGGACGTAAGCGGTATTTGGTCGGGGGAACAGGATGTTCCCGAACATGCGCCTGTTTTTCACAGGATGTGAAAGATACAGTGCAGATTAAATTAAATCAATCACATACAAGAAGATGACGGGTTCGGATTTTGCATCGGATGATGCTGATTCCGAACCTTTTTTTTGCCCGTTACCGTGAACTGATTACTGCAGTCAATGCGGTGAT
Organism: Ruminobacter sp.; assembly: GCA_017940385.1. Taxonomy (GTDB): domain Bacteria; phylum Pseudomonadota; class Gammaproteobacteria; order Enterobacterales; family Succinivibrionaceae; genus Ruminobacter. The sequence continues at coordinate 18,680 of JAGAYS010000032.1, forward strand.
TGGCTGCAGATTATTACAAACAGTCTCCTGTCTCTTAATGAATATTCATCAGCTAAACAGACACCTGTCTAAAACAATTCCAATTACATTCCCTTTTGTGAGACATTAGCCATCGTCTTGTAAGAACAAACAAAAACATAACACATGAATAATACAGCGCTTTTTATGTAAAACCCTTTATTATCAAGGCCTGAAGACATGTCTTACAACCTTTGCAAAATTGAAATGCACATTTTGCGTAAGCAGAAAAAATTTGTTTTTATTCCGAAAATACTTAAAATTATAGGTGTTGAGGGGAACAAGGATGTTCCGGAAAAGTAAACCTCAGCGTAAATGACCGAGTCTGATATACAGGATGTAAACAGCATGAGGTCGATGGAACAGGATGTTCCTGAACATACGCTTGATTTTCACAGGACGTGAAAAGAAACAGCGCAGATTAAGTTAGTATAAATCACAGCAAAAAAAACTGGCGGGTTCGGATTGGGCACAGGATGGTGCCGATACCGGACCCCAAATTTTGCGAGTTTTAACCGATCTAGTATAAAAATTAGTTTTATCAAAGTCCCTCGAGAGAGGGATTTTTCAATTTCTAGAGTTTTTCGTAGTCGGAAATTTCCAACTCAGAGAATTCCTCTTCAAGTTCATCTGC
>JAGAYS010000033.1 GCA_017940385.1 Ruminobacter sp.
AAAAAATAAGCCATAAATTACCCGGTAAAATCATACTCACAATACTCACAAGTTAAATTATACCATAAAAATATTTTGTCAAACAAGCGAAATAATGTGTAAAAGGCTTGTAATTCAAGGGATTGAAGGGTAAAAAATTTTAAAAAAAAGGGAAAATTCTTCAAAAGAATATTGTGAGAAAGTCTAAAGACGGGTTTTAGTAATATTATGACGATAAATTAAAATATTAAACAGGATAAAAATCTCATTTTTTATAAAAAACATATTTTTTACCTTAAAATATCGATATTACCATATTTATTACACATATTATTTCTACTTTCTATTTTAACAAAACGGCTTAAAAGCAATATTTATAACAGTTTCAACAATTTAAAAAAACATTATTACATATCTTTTTTTATTGTTTTCTTCCCTGTAGCATAAGAATAAATATCATTTTTTTTATTATTTATAACACTTAAACAAATATTTTGTTGCTTTGTTATTTATATAATACATATATATTATATAACAATTTAATACCCATGCATCTCAACTCATAATAATAACTCAAAAGTTATAATGTTACATTAAAAGTTCCTTCCGGGCCGCATCATCAAGTGGGATATTAAGCGGCATTTTCAGATAAACATCCATCATCAGGCGCAGACAGAACGGAAGCAGCGACAAATAAGAAACTCTTATGACAGGAGTTGACATGTCGCTGCCCGTAATGCCATTTCTGCAGGATGCGGTGATGATAACAACGAAACACCTGCAAAAGCTGAAGAGTATTTATTGAGTTTAAAAAAAGTTCAAGATGATGAATACAAATTTGATCTTTTCAAAAAAACGGCGGTATGTACATTATTGCACTTCGAAGCGTGGCAGATGGAAAGACTTATGTCACCCAGGAGATTCAACTTATGGATGCATGAAGCGGACACTGCATCAAAGCTCCTTGGCCTCTCAGGAGGAAGACGGCGTTCCTGACGGTATGGAAACATGCGGCACTAGATGTAAAGCCAGATACCGTGAATTCTTAAAACCGGTTTCCGTCGAAATCGGCAATATTAAACTTAAGTATACCGGCATGAATTCTTTCAGCGGTTTCAAAAAGAAATATGAACGTCAGAAAGAGGTTGTTCTCAGTTATCGGGAACATTCAGAAATTCTCATATGTTAAAGGACACCGGAGCGGCGATCTGTTGATCCGGGACGAGGCCTGCTGCTGTAGAAAACTCGATCCAAAGACCGGCAGGATTACCCGTGAACCGATAAGAGAATGGCCGTGTTATCAGAGCGAAAGTACCGGCCGACGTACTTTTCACAGTAGACCATGGTCACGGTGATTCTTATTCCGGAGACTGTTTTCTTAAAGTCTCCGGAATATTTATATATTGCCGGCCGGGCACTCTTCAAAAAAAAATAAAAAACCGTCAACGCATGCAGTGCACTGCGTCAGACGGCTTATTTTTATTATCAGATCTGAGCGAGTGCCTGCTCAATATCCTCTATAAGATCCTCAGGATCCTCGATACCTATGGTCAGACGAATCAGCTCCTCACCGATACCTGCGGCCTTAAGCTGATCTGAATTCAGCTGTCTGTGAGTAGTGCTTGCCGGATGAGTTACGCATGATCTTGAATCACCGATATTTACCACGCGCTTGAAAAGTTTTAATGCATCGTAAAACTTAGCCCCGTCATCCTTGCCGCCTTTAAGACCGAAGGTGAGAAGTCCGCTCTGGGAGCCCTTGGTATACTTTACTGCAAGCTCATGATACTTATTATCAGGGAAATGTGCGCTGTGAACCCAGGCAACCTTAGGATGATTCTTTAGGTATTCGGCAATGGCTATTGTGTTTGCCACATGCTGTTTCATTCTGAGTGACAGTGTTTCAAGACCTACCAGAATCATAAAGCATGACTGTGGCGGCAGTATTGCACCGGTGTTGCGGAGGAATACCGTACGGATACGCGCCGCATATGCAACATCACCGAAGCTATCGCAGTAAACCACGCCGTGATATGATTTTTCAGGAGCAGTAAACTGAGAATACTTGTCACCGTACTTCTTCCAGTCAAACTTACCGCTGTCAACAATGATACCGCCCATGGTATTTCCGTGTCCGCCGCAGAACTTGGTCAGACTGTGAACAACAATGTCTGCGCCAAAACTTATAGGCTTGCAGATTACCGGGCTGGCAACGGTATTGTCAACAACAAGAGGAACACCGTGTCTGTGAGCCACCTCGGCAAGTGCAGAAATATCCACGATATTACCTGCAGGATTACCGATGGTTTCACAGTAAACGGCTTTGGTTCTGTCATCGATCAGAGCTTCTATATCAGCCGCACTGTCTGTCTTTGCCAGACGTCCTTCAATGCCTAAATCTGCAAAAACGCTGGTCAAAAGGGTTAGGGTACCGCCGTAGAGCTGTGGAACGGAAACAATGTTGTCACCGTTTTTGGCAAGATTGAGCAGCGCATATTCGATTGCGGCCTGTCCTGAAGCCACGGCAACCGCAGCCTTACCGCCTTCAAGCATGGCCATGCGCTTTTCCAAAACATCCGCGGTCGGATTCATTAAACGGGTGTAGATATTGCCCGGCTTTACCAGATTGAACAGGTCAGCCGCATACTGGGCATTGTCAAATTCATATGCCACGGTCTGATAGATTGGGGGAACAACTGCATGGGAATTGGAATCGGTGGTATAACCGCCATGAATCTGTATAGTCTGGTCTTTCATTTATATATCCCTGAACAACTGATTGAAATCATGACCGAAAGAACAGCACGGCCCCGGATTCGGGAGTGTTTACAGGATAGCGGCAAATGTACTCCAAAAGCTTTCGGCCGCCGTTTCATAAACACAAAAAAAATAAAAAACCACCTAAGTTAATGATGGTTTTTTATTTAAGCACGGTTCTTACGGAAAATGCTTAAAAACATATATGATTATACCATAGAGACGGAAAACATACCGAATAAAAAACGGAAACACAGTTTTCCCAAATCTCGATATGAATTAAGGACACGGTGTTTCCGTCACATTCATGCGCATGAAGCGCTAGTCAACCTCTATGATCTTCATTTCATTGGTCATGCCGGCCTCTTCGGTGTCACCGTGGGTTACTATTACCCAGTCACCGTGAGCCAGATACCCCTTTTCCTTAACCACCTTAACGGCGGCTCTGGCGGCACTTATCATATTTTCATAATTTCTGGTTTCAAACTTTACCGGATAAACACCGCGGTACAGATTACACCAGTTAAGTGTCTTCTCTGAATGAGCCAGGGCAAAGATAGGCAGATTTGAGTGAAGACGGCTCATAAGAAGAGGAGTCTGACCTGACTGGGTCAGGGAGATAATCCCCTTGATTCCCGGCAGATGGTTTGCCGCAAACATGGAGGCCATGGCAATGGTTTCCTCACTGTTGGCGAAAGTCTTGTCAGTTCTGTATGTAGACACGACCATTACAGGATTCTTTTCCGCACCGAGACACACCTGAGACATGGCCGCAACGGTTTCCACAGGGTAGTCACCCGCAGCAGTTTCCGCACTCAGCATTACCGCATCCGTGCTGTCCAGAACGGCATTTGCCACGTCCATTACTTCCGCACGGGTAGGCATAGGAGACTTGATCATGGATTCCATCATCTGGGTAGCGGTAATAACGGGACGATTCAGCTGACGACTCTTCTTTATAAGTCTCTTCTGAACCCCCATGAGCTCACTGTCACCGATTTCAACACCAAGATCACCGCGTGCAACCATAACGGCATCAGAGGCCTTTATGACGTCCTCCATACTCTCGTCTGAAGCAACGACCTCGGCTCTTTCAACCTTGGCAATAATCTTAGCGTCGGAGCCTGCTGACTTCAGCAGTGAACGAGCCAGATTTATGTCCTTTCCGGTTCTTGGGAATGACACGGCCACAAAGTCCACACCGATTTTTGCGGCGGTGATGATGTCCGCCTTATCCTTGGAGGTAAGCGCCGGTGCGGAAAGACCGCCACCCTGCTTATTTATGCCTTTATTGTTTGATAACGGACCGGCCACGATTACGGAAGTCAGAATTCTTGGCCCCTTCACGGAAATAACGGAAAGCTGAACGCGACCGTCGTCAAGCATCAGTACGTCACCGGTCTTAACATCTTTCGGCAGGTCCTTATAGTCTATGCCTACGGCCTCCTTTGTACCCTCGCCCTTTTCCATACTGGCATCAAGTGTAAAAAGATCTCCGGTGTTCAGGAATATGCGACCGTCCTTAAATGTTGAAATACGAATCTTAGGTCCCTGCAAATCACCGACAATGGCTGTATAAACACCTAAACGCTGTGAAATTTCACGAACCTTCTGCGCCCTTGCCATATGTTCTTCAGCAGAACCGTGAGAGAAATTAATTCTGACAACGTTGGCTCCGGCCTTGATTAACTCTTCCAGCACGCCTTCCTTGTCAAGTGCCGGTCCCATTGTACATACTATTTTAGTTCGTCTGAGCATTTTCCATTCCTTATCTTCGGCAGAATACCGGTGCAGCATTAAGCTGACACGGTATGATGTTTTTCAATCTGCGGTGCACGTAAGCCTGAACAGACATGCACTTATCATGCCGGCATGGACAGTTCCTGCCTGAAACACGCCGTAAAAATAAATACATCCGGGCTTAAATCATAATTATTACCTTAATCATAATAATCATTGTATTACAATTCACCTCGCTTTTGTTTGAATTGGGTAAAGAAAAAAAACAGACTCAGGAAACGTATTCATCCCGCGCCGGACAGGTGATTATCATCAATTTCGAAAAAATGATAAAACGGTGTAAAAACAGCGGCGTTCTGAAAAGGAAAAATAATTTAGGATCTCCGTACTGATGAAGGAATGCACGGAATAGGCGTATTTTTCTCCAGACGATATATTATGCCGTTAATCTAAAAAAATATACCTTAGTTGCATAACCAATGCACAATTCTTGACCTGAAACGGATTATAAGTTTAACTGAAGGTAATAATCGGTAATTTTGCGAAGGCACATGATTACCTTTATGATGTTTAATTTCATCACCATGGTTTTTATGACTTTTAAAACTGCGGACAGAGGGCGGATCAAATGAAAAAAAGATTATTTCCGGGCTGTATTGGAACATTATCCTTATTTCTGAGTTCATTAGTTTATGCTGACGGTCTGATTAACCCCAAAGAAATAACAATATGGGTCAGCGAACACAAGGGGTATGCCGGCATGAAAAAGGTGGCTGAGAAATTTGAACACGACACCGGCTTTAAGGTTAATGTAGAACATTACGATCATCTGCCGGCAAAGTTTCAGGAAAGAGCATCCTGCGGCGGAGGACCGGATATTCTGCTGTGGGCTCATGACCGCTACGGTGAATGGGTCAAGCTTGGGCTTCTGGAAGAAATTCAGCCCTCCCCGGAGGAAATGGATAAATTCTATCAATTCTCCTGGGATGCCATGAAAATTAATGGAAAATACTATGGTTACCCGTTTGCCGTGGAGGCCATTTCATTAATCTGCAACAAGGATATTGTTCCGACTCCGCCTAAGACCTTCGAGGAATTCATGTCAATGGACAAAGAACTGAAGGCCAAAGGGATGCATGCATTTGAGTGGGATTACAGCAACCCGTATTACACGTACCCTCTGATTTCCGCAAACGGCGGTTTTTCCTATCAGCGTAACGATGACGGTTCATACGACACCAATGTAATCGGGGTTAACAGCAAGGGAACGGCCAAGGGACTGGAATTCATTGTCAAAATGGTCAAGGAAGGACACATTACCACCGAAACCAATTATAAAAGCATGGAGGCTGACTTCATTGACGGCAAGACCGGATGCATCATAAACGGTCCGTGGGGATGGAAAAATTACAAAAATCTCAGATACAGCGTCAATCCGTTCCCTACACTTGACGGCAATCAGGGTAAACCGTTTGTCGGAGTTCTGGGACTTGTTATCAACAATTCATCCCCTAACAAGGAAGCCGCCAAAAAGTTTCTGACGGAGTACGTGCTTACAGACTACGGATATGAAGAAGTTAACAACGCTTCACAGCTCGGTTCAGTAGCACTGAAGTCTTTTGAGAATAAACTGGAAAGCGATCCGCGAATCCTGACCACCATGAATAATGCAAAGGCAGGCACCATCATGCCAAACGTTCCTGAAATGAACATTTTCTGGAGTACGGTCACGGAAGCCATCAAGAGCTCCGCAGCAGGAAGAAAATCGGTTGATAAGGCGCTGGAAACAGCAGAAAAGAGAATCAGAAAAGTGAAGTAGTTTCCGGATTATTTCCGGGATAACAGCAGTGATTTTTAAGCAACATCTGCTTCAGTCTCCCTACTCCGCATTTTGCCACACAGCCACTGAAAGTATTCAGCGGCTGCGTATGCAAGAAGGATGACATTTGCGTATTGTACAGTAACCGTCGCAAAATTTAAACAATATTATCGGTTATTCACGATATTCCGGCTTCTGACTTAACCTGTTCAACCCATTCCGCAATTCTTTCAGGAGTTTCATCCGGCTGATTGTCTTCATCAAGAGCCAGCCCCACAAAAGACTCTCCGTCCTCCGTAAGCGACAGCTGACTTGCAAAATCGTACCCGTCAACAGGCCAGCTTCCGATGATTCGTGCCCCCTTGTCCTTAAGGAAATTATAAAGAATTCCCATGCCGTCCACGAAATAATCACTGTAATCTACCTGATTTCCGAGTCCGAACAGGGCAAAAATCTTTCCGGACAAATCGACGTCCGTCAGTGCCGCACGAAAATTATCCATGTCTGACTGAAGCTCTCCGAGATACCAGGTTGAGGTTCCCAAAATAATCAAATCGTAATTATTAACCACGGATGCATCTTTGATTTTTGCCACGTCAAACAGATCGGCGTTTTCCTCACCGATAAGCTGCTGAATAAGAGTTGCCGCATCCTCAGTGTGTCCGGTGTCGGAACCATAAAAAATACCGATTCCAGCCATAATAATCTCCTCACATATGTTTAATTACAGTTGCATCACATTTTAAAAACGTAATTATCTTTACATTCAAGAATATAGGACATGATAATTCACCGGAAGAGAAATGACCATTCAGTGATGTGGGAATTTTTACTACGTATCAAAACTAATTCGTTTATTAACGGATCACTTTACCTGATGCCGTGAATCACCTGACATGAAACCTGCATATATGAGAAACGGCGGATAAATCCGATATTTTCGGTTTTATCCGCCGTTTCTCCGTAATCCGGTACGCCAATTAGAACGCACGTAATGACACGCTTAAATCATTGAAGGACTGCTTACGTCAATTTCATCCGTATTTTCTTTTGCCGTCTGACTTTCAGTAGGCTGATCCTCGGCAAAATTATTCAGAAAACTTGCATACTTAACAGCCTTTCCCCTGGTGTCACAAACCTTGGAAGCAACACTGTCCAGCAGTCTGCGTCCTTCATCCTCGCCCTTGAGAACCAGTACGTCGGTACCGGCATCGATAAGGTTATATACAATCACGGTACCGCTGTCCACCTCCGGTTCGTAAAGAACGGCTGACTGAACGCTTCTGGCAAACTTGGCAAGAGCGGTCTTTACGGCATACTCTTCATTGAGCTGTGTAATCCAGCTGTCAACCTGATCTGACAGTCCGTTGTAATTGTCGTCCATGGAAGCACCGAGGGAACTTGCAGAAAGCAGGGAGGCACTTGCAACCTCATCAGGTGAATAAAGATTGTCAACGGTAACCTTCAGTGGCTCCGGTGCTGGCGTGGCACAGGCTGAAACAAAAGAGGAAACAACCAACATTCTCAAAGAAATATATAAGAACTTCAACATTTTCAATACCACACACAGAACAAAAGCAAATATCCGCATATTTACTGTCGGAATCTGAAAGTTCTTTATAAAACTGTTTTTCAGGTCTCCGATTGGGGCTAAATTTAGCACTAATAATTTTTGACTTCAAGCAAATTTTTAATTTGGATCACAAATTTTTCAAATATAAAAATATGTAATTTCTATATCTATGAGAATTATGTAAGATAGATATATAAATCTTACATATCTCCTGTAATATGTGAATTTTATCAATTATTAAGATGGAGGGCGGATATCACGTTTGCTCTTACGCTTTGTTCCCCCGTTTGGAGCTACACAGACACGCCAAAGGTAACAGCCACACTATTCCAACCCTTTGATGAATTAAACCACTGTGCTTTATACTGGCTTTTATGTACGTATACACTAAATGACAGTCTTACGAATCTCTACGCTATATAAATCAATCTTATCTTAATCTAAATACATAAAAGTTATTTAAATGTTATAATCACAAATTAAAAAAGTCAACAAGAAAAACAGAAGAGAACAAAATGTATCATAAATTTTTTGCTGAAAAAATAATTGAAGAGCTTGAAAAGAAACGTTTAGCGAAAAGTGACTTGGTCCGTGCATCTGGCGTCAATCGAGGTTATCTTGAACAAATCTTATCAGGCACATCATCACCAACGCTTACCACGATGACTCTTATCGCTGACGCACTTAATTTACCTCTGTCCGCATTGCTGGATGTACCAGAGAAAAGACAATTAGGCTGTGATAAAGGATATCATAGGGAATTCGTTATTAAGAAAAATATTCCTGTTCAAGCACAGTCAAAAAGTGAACTAATCCAGAGGCAATTAGAAGCCGTGATAGATCAGAATTCTTTTGTGATTCAAGAATTGAGAGAGCTAAAGGAAATCATTGTCGCAAAAAGGAAAACACGAGCTCCAAGAAAGCCCAAAAATCCCAAATAGTTAATAAAAAGTTGTTTTTTGTTAAAATTATATAGCAATCATTTTACACTTAATTTTTTTGATATATAATACAACACATAAATTATTTATGTGAGGTTTTATATGTCTTCATTATCTGATAATCTCGTTATTACCAGAACACTCGAGAAGTTAGAGCGTCAGTGTGGTTCACAGCTTCTCGGAATCTTGAACGACCCAAAAACAATTGAGATCATGCTAAACCCTGATGGATGGGTCTGGCTCGAACAGCTAGGCTCACCCATGAGGAAGGTATTCCAGCTCTCACCGAACTCAGCCAATGCCATCATGCAGACTGTCGCTGGCTACCACGGCAAAATCGTAAATGAACAGAATCCAATTCTTGAATGTGAGTTCCCTCTAGACAGCTCCAGATTCGCTGGTCAGGTATTTCCATGCGTTCCTAACCCTTCATTTACTATAAGAAAGAAGGCTGTATCTATCTTTACATTAGAACAGTATGTAGAAGCAGGGACGATGACAGAACGCCAGAAAGACATCATCATAGATGCCGTAAATTCGCATAAGAACATTCTTGTTGTGGGCGGTACAGGTTCAGGCAAGACCACCCTAGTTAATGCCATCATTTCCAAGATGACTGACAACTTCCCTCTGGAGAGAGTAGTCATCATAGAAGACACTGGCGAAATCCAGTGCTCCGCCGAAAATTTCGTTCAGTTCCATACATCTCCAAACGTCACCATGACAGATCTCCTGAAGACAACTCTCAGAATGAGACCTGACAGAATCCTTGTCGGTGAAGTCCGTGGAAAAGAAGCCTTAGATCTTCTTATGGCGTGGAACACAGGACACAGCGGCGGTTGTGCAACAGTTCACGCCAACAACTGTGATCAAGCCCTGGAGCGTATTGCCATGCTTATCAGCATGAATGCCGACTATCCGAAACCTATTGAACCGTTAATCGCCTCATCCGTACACGTCATCGTGCACATTGCCCGACACGAACACGGAAGACGCATCAACCAGATACTCACTGTCGAAGGCTTTTCGGCAGGCAAGTATATAACCAAAGAAATCTCATAATTCGTAATCACTTTTATAAAAGGAAAATTTAAAAATGAATTTCATAAAAAACCATCTCTTACTGATCATCTGTGCAGTTGCATCAATTATCTTCTGTGATTCAGCCCTGGCTTCCACATCAATGCCGTGGGACACTGGTATCAGCAACATTCAGAAGTCACTTACAGGTCCCGTTGCAACAGGTATTGCCCTTATCGGCTTAATCGGTGCTGGTGCAATGCTGGTGTTTGGCGGTGAAATCTCTGGCTTCCTGAAGCAGTTAATTTACCTTGTTCTGGCTATCTCCCTAATTCTCTGCGGTAACTCATTTATCAAGAACGTAATGGGACACGAAGGCACAAGCGGTGCAACTATAGCCTGTGTTCAGTATGTCGACGTGACTGACAACCACACCATTGTATTTAACTCTTAATTAAACCAGCGAGGCAACGGCCATGAACTCAACTATTCATCGTTCTTGTATTCGAACAAACACATTCCTGGGAGGAGACAGAGAACTCATCATGATAGGTGGAGTCGTTGCTGTTGCCTGCATCTTTGTTCTCCAAACATCAATCGCTTTTGTTTTTGGCGTGGGATTGTGGTTTTCAGTGCTGTTCCTTACAAGACTGATGACCAAGGCAGACCCGAGAATGCGTGATGTGTACCTAAGACACATCAAGTATCAGTCCGTCTACTACGCTAAAGGCACTCCGTTTGCCGAAACTGGCTTATTCCAAAAATAAAAAAGATAAAAACACATGTTTTACCTAACTCTGACATTCGCACTTCTTGGTGTGGCAATGGTCTTTGTTCTCGCCAGTCTGATTCACTCAGCGTCAAGCTCTCAAAGACTGTCATCACACCGCTCTACCGCCAAAGGTTTCACCGACATACTGGACTACGCCTCCTTACTTGAAGACGGGCTAATGCTCTGTAAATCTGGAGCTCTTGCCGTTTCTTGGAAATACACCTGTCCCGATGCCGACTCCAGCACCGCTGACGAGAAGGATCGTCTTGCTCTGCAGCTTAATCAGCTCCTCTCTAAACTCGGCGACGGCTGGGTACTTCACATTGATTCATTACGTGAAAAGGTGGAAAGCTACTCCCAACCTTCAGAAAGTCACTTCCCTGATGAAATTACCAGAGCCATTGATGAGGAACGTCGTCGTTACTTCAATGATTTGGGCAAAATGTACGAATCCACATTTTACCTGACATTAACCTACTTACCTCCGTTGCTTGCTCAACAGAAAATCCAGAAGCTGATGTTTAAGGACAACGGCAAAAAGATGACTGAAAAAGAATTCAGTCAAAGGATTGTAGACCAGTTTAAGGCACAGATTGCATCCATTGAATCCCTGCTCGGCTTAAGTGTAAAGCTAACCAGGCTTAAGTCTTACACCGTTCCTAACGAAGACGGTTCAAAAGACGTATTCGACGCCCAGCTTTCATACCTGCATAAGGCGGTTACTGGAGAAGACGTTACCATTCGCCTCCCTAAAAATGCCATCTACCTTGACCATCTGGTGGGCTGTAAAGATTTCTTTTCTGGTGTTATCCCAAAGATAGACAATAAATTCATTCAGTGCGTGGCCATTGACGGTCTCGCCCTGGAATCTCACACAGGAATCCTTAACTCTTTATCAAAAGTATCATGCTCATGTCGCTGGAACACTCGCTTTATTTTCCTCGACCAGCATGTGGCCGTTTCTGAGATAAAGAAATACCAGAAGAAGTGGCGTCAGAAAGTCAGGGGCATGCTTGACCAGATCCTTGACCGTGAGACTCGCAACGTGGATCAGGATGCTCTCGCCATGGAAGAGGACGCTGACGAATTTCTCGCTGAAATCAACTCTGGCCTCGTAGGAGCTGGCTATTACACCTCTGTTATAGTCCTCATGGACGAAGACAAGAACAAGCTTTCGGACAATGCCAGAATCATTGCCAAGGAAATAGAAAAGCTTGGTTTCAGCTCTCGCATTGAATCAATTAACAACATGGAAGCATACTTTGGCAGTTTACCAAGTAACGGTATTGCCAACATCCGCAGACCTCTGATCAACACCCTTAACCTATCAGACCTGATTCCAACATCAAGCATTTGGACAGGCGAAAAGAAATGTCCGTGCCCTTTCTACCCTGAAAACTCTCCAGCTCTCATGAACTGTGTTACCGACGGAAGTTCCCCTTTCCGTTTAAACATTCACGTTCGAGATGTGGGTCATACGCTAATAATCGGGCCGACTGGTGCTGGTAAATCAACACATTTAGCCCTTCTTGCGTCTCAGTTAAGACGTTACGCAGGCATGTCTATCTTTGCCTTTGACAAAGGTATGTCAATGTTTGCCCTCAATCAGGCATGCAACGGCCTTCACTATGAAATCGGCGGTGAGGACTCAACTCTTCAGTTCTGCCCTCTTCAGTACCTCTCTACCGCAAAGGACAGAGCCTGGGCTTCAGATTGGATTGCCACCATTATGAAGCTGAACGGGTTAGAGCCGACGCCAGAACAGAATATTGTCATTAAGCAGGCCATTGAATCAATGGCCAACAGCGGAGAGGTTTCACTCTCAAGTCTTGTAACCGCCATTCAGGACCACGACATGAAACAGATTATCGAACAGTACGCTGGTAATTCTTCAGCCGTGGCCATGATCCTGGACGGAGATTTTGACAATCTGGACTTCAACAATTTCACCGTTTTTGAAATTGAAGAGCTCATGAATCTCAATGACAAATGGAAGATTCCTGTCCTTCTCTATCTCTTTAAGAGAATTGAAGACAGTCTACACGGTCAGCCGGCAGTAATCATTCTCGACGAAGCGTGGCTCATGCTCGGTCATCCTGTTTTCCGTGAAAAGATCCGTGAATGGCTTAAGGTTCTGCGTAAGGCCAACTGTTCCGTCATCATGGCAACACAGTCACTCTCAGACGCTGCAAATTCTGGAATTTTAAACGTAATCGCCGAATCCACTTCCACCAAGATTTATCTGCCTAACAGTACCGCTCGAGACGAACGTACCGCTGAAATGTACTACAGCTTAGGACTCAATAAGCGTCAGGTAGAAATCATTGCCAACGCAATACCAAAGCATGACTACTACTATGTGTCAGCCAACGGCAGAAGACTTTACAGTCTGGCACTGGAGAAGCTCACGCTTGCATTCGTTGCTGTTTCCGACAAGGAATCAGTAGCCAAGATTAAGGAACTCAGGGCTGAATATGGTGAAGCGTGGACACACGAATGGCTCAAACTTAAAAACATTGATCTCAGAGACTATCAGTAATTTAAAGGCAGGATAAAACATGACTCAGGAAAAGAAATCAGACAACGCCTCAAACGACAATCCTTACTTAAACGGTACACGCACGTGGAATGATTTTATAAGCTCACAGGTTGCCCAACGTAAGATGTGGCAGGTTACGGCTCTCGCCTCTCTTATGTGCGTAATGCTCTGCATCATGGGAGTGGTGTACATCGGCTCTCAGTCCAAAATCATGCCCTATATCGTAGAGGTTGACTCTATCGGCAGAAGTCAGTTCATGGGCGTGATACCGACTTATGAAAACATTGACCAGAGAGTGATAAACGTCTTACTTTCCGACTTTATCAGCGACTATCGCACCGTATCATCCGACGTTGATTTGGGCATCAAGTTCATCAATCGTCTGTTTGCAAAATTAGACCCTCACGACACGGCTCACACAAAGATTTCCGAACAGTTCAGCCAGAACAACCCGATTGAAATCGGCAAAGGCAAAACCGTTGACGTCAAAATCAGTTCAATTCTGCAAATGTCACCTTCCAGCTACGCCATTGAATGGACGGAAACGACTCGTGACAGAACCCGTTCAGGCCAGATCATCGATCAGGCGAAGTACAAATCAATCGTAACGGTAAAAACTACCGACACCTCTTCCAAAACATTTGAGCAGTTACAGAACAATCCTGTAGGACTCTACATTACCGACTTCTCCCTCCAGAGATTAAACGAAAACAACAAGTAAGGCAGTACCACAATGAAATTTACCAAGAATTTACTCACTTTTGCATTATTAAGCTCTCTTTCAGCTCCTGCATTGGCTGATGCGGAATTTGACGCTTACACTTTTGACATTGAAGAGCCGATCCTTTCAGATGCCGACTACAAGGCCATTGAGATGTCATCCAAGATAAATGACAGAACCATGCCCTTAACCGAAGGCTCTAACGGTTACATTCAGTACGTGTACGGCGTACAGACCCCTCGTGTAGTCTGCTCACCGATGCGAATCTGTGACGTTAAGCTTCAGGCAGGTGAAACAATTTTCTCCCTCCACGCAGGCGACACCACTCGCTGGACTATTGAGCCAGCTCTTGAAGGTGACGGAGCTTCCGAAGTGGAACACATTATCATTAAACCTCTCGATGTCGGTATCAGCACCAACATGGTCATCACCACAAACAGACGTGTGTACCACATAGACCTGTCATCCAGTAAATCCCAGAACATCCCCCGTATCTCGTTTGTTTACCCTGAGGAAAGTCTAGCAAAGTTTAAGCTTCTCCAGGATCGCAAGAAACAGACCATTGCCAACAATACCATTCCAGAAACCAACGAATACTTAGGCAACCTCGATTTTGAATATGAAGTCACTGGTGCTGACGTAATCTGGAAGCCTGTGAGGGTTTACAACGACGGCAAGAAAACAGTCATTGAAATGCCTTCTTCAATGAACAGCAACGAATCCCCAGCACTCCTCGTTACCCGTTACAACAAGAATAGCCGAAACTCGGAACAGCTTGTAAATTACCGTGTTCAGAACAACCGTTACATTGTTGACGCCATTTTCTATGAAGCGGAACTCGTGCTTGGTGTAGGCAGTGATCAGGATAAGGTAACAGTAAGGAGAAGCAAGTAATGAATAAGAACAAGATTATTCCAGTTTTAGTGATGGCTATAGGTTTAAGCAGCTTGACCGCCTGTGTTACCGCCAGACAGCAGGAAAACGTAAATCTCATAGACTTAACCGCTGACGGTTACTACAAGATAAATGAAGCCTTATCTGAAGACACCGTCAAGATGATTGAAAAGAACTTTCCTCCAGCTCACACGAAATTTTTTAACAGAATTCCTACCGAACAGCTTAAAACCGACGTTTACGGGGCAACTCTCGTAAAAAGCCTGCGTAAAAAAGGCTATGCCGTTTCCGCCGTGGCAGACGATGAATACAGGTATCTTCGTTATACCGTAAGTCAGCCTAACGTCGACACCTATCAGGTAGTCCTTAACATCGGCAATGAACAGTTCTGCCGTTCTTACATTAAGCACAAGGGAAACACTGTTGTTCCGCTCTCTTCATGGACTGTACGGAGGTAAGACAATGGCTAAAGAAGATAAGACTGAATCACCCAACGAGATCTCCGTTGACACCACAAGAATGTCTGTTGCTCCCAAAATCATTGTAGTAGCCATTCTGTCTGCTTTTGCCCTGGTTGTCGTTTACTCATTAGCTTCAAAGAATCAGACACAGGAAGAAGCCCCGAAGGAACAGCCGAAACAAAGCTTTACGGATACATCAACGGATTACGTAAGCACGTTTACGGCTAATGCCGACTATTCAGAGCCAGTGCATTTTGAAATCCCCACCCGTGACGATCCGCCACGTCAGGACGAGGAATTTATTCCAGAAAGGGGCACGCCAAAAGAAATGACTCCTGAAGAACAGAAGGAAATTATTCAGAACAGACCTGAAGAACTGGAACTTAAGGCGGATCTACCGCCTAACACGGCACAGCCAGATCCAAGATTTGAAGAGTACAAGCAACTCCGCAAACAGCAGTTTATGCAGGCTCTGGCTTCCCAGCCGAGAAACCCCAATTTCAACGGAAGCAGTAAAAGCGGTTCAACCGTTGTTCACGGAAGTAACAGCTCCACTCTGCAAGCTCCTTCTGCTGACGCCACTTATCAGGAAAAGATGAACTATTACAGTCAGAGAAAAGCCGAACTTCAGCGACAGAAGGATTCAGGCTCTAACTACTCCCAGAAAGTGGCACTGGCTAGACAGTTAATGGCTGAAAACCTCGGAACAGGCAACAGCAGTAGCAACGCCTCTGCTCCAGGATCTGGAATGGAAGTAGGCAATAACAACAGTAACGAGCCTAAAGACTGGCAACTTAAGAACAGGCTCGAAGCTCCCAAGGCTCTTACGGTTAATACAGGCTTTGTAATCCCTGCAACGCTTATTACAGGCGTGAACTCCGATCTCCCTGGGCATCTCATTGCCCAGGTAAGCCAGAACGTTTACGACACGGCAACGGGTCAGTACCTGCTCATTCCGCAGGGTACAAAGCTATTCGGCATGTACAGCTCAGGGATTATGTTCGGGCAGGAGCGTGTAATGGTAGCCTGGAATCGTCTTGTTTACCCCGACGGCAGAACTCTTGACCTTGGCCAAATGGCAGGCTCAGACATGGGCGGTTACAGCGGCTTCACAGACCAGGTTAATAATCATTACTGGAAGCTCTTTAAATCAGCATTCCTTCTGTCCATGGTTACGGCATCCGTCACCTACACCGACAATAAATACGTGAATGACAAAGACACCACATCTGCGTCTTCCGCAATGGCTGAAGCCCTGGGCAATGAATTAGGCTCTGTGACAACTGAACTCATCCGCAAACACATGAATGTTGCTCCGACAATTGAGATTAGGTCTGGTTACAGATTCAATGTCATCGTAAACAAGGATATCAGCTTTTCAACTCCTTACCAGAAATAAGAATTAAGGATAAAACTTATGAAAAAAATACTTTCCACCGCAATTACAGCTTCAATGCTGGCACTTGCAACACCAGCTTATTCTTCAGGTTTCCCGACCATTGACATTGCTCAGGTAACGCAACAACTTATAGCTTACCTTCAGATGATTGATGACTATGAAGTAATGCTTAATCAGCAACTCAATCAGATCGAGCACTTACAGCAGATTGAAGTTCCAGGGCTGGCCGAGTACAAACGTCTCCAGGAACTCATCTTCAAGTATCAGGAAACCGCCCAGAGATACAACTCCATTGCCAAGAAATACAACAGTCTTAGTAAGTTCCTGAAGCAGTTTGAAGACATTGAGTTTGTTCTGCAGAACAACTGTAGTCAGGGATATCAGTGTTCAGCGGAAGACCTCAATATTCTGAACACCAAAAAGATCGAGCTCATAAAAAACATGGACGAGGTCATCAATGCTTCGCTGGACAATACGCAAAAGGAAAAGCAGGCAATAGAGGCCGATCTTGAAACATTCAATCAGACGGCTGGCAAGTCTGCGAATACTCAAGGTGAAATTGACCAGAAAATGATATCTCTTCTCGTTCTTCTTAATAAGCAAATAGCAGAACTAAGACAGGCTCAGGCCAATAGAAACGAAACTGAGGCAACTTTACAGAAGTATCGCTCTTATGATGAAAATTCTGAAAAATTAAGAAGGATAGGAACAAGACATGATTAAGAAGATCAAAATGCTTTTTGCGGTGCTGTGTTCAGCTCTTGCCCTTTTTGTCGTAAGTGCCGAGCCTTGTTATGCTGAAGGTACAGCAGTTAGGACTGTTGCAAATCCTCAAAAGGATGTTACCGACATTCTTAGAATAGTAAAGCAAAGTGCAACCGATATTTCTAAAACGCTATCAGAAAAAGCCCTTGAACTCCTCTGGGGACTTGCACTGATTTCACTATCATTTTTGGCGATTAAGCAAATATTAAGTGGTGCAGATTTTAACACTCTCTTTGCCGAGATGATAAAGTTCATCATGGGTATAGGATTTTTTGTGTGGATACTAGATCCACAATACGTTGGTGTGGGCAAATTAATTAATTTTGTCGAAGGCTGGCTCAACATAATCCCTACAACTAATGGCGGCTCCAATCACACACCTGAAGAGTTTATCAAAAACATCTTTAACGGAGGTTGGATAGTTCTTTGCTGGGTGGTATCTCTTGGCAAGAGTGGTACAGTACTTGATTTTACTTTGCCAGAGTCCTTGTCGGATTATTTTTCTTACGGATTGTCTCTAATCGT
Organism: Ruminobacter sp.; assembly: GCA_017940385.1. GTDB lineage: Bacteria > Pseudomonadota > Gammaproteobacteria > Enterobacterales > Succinivibrionaceae > Ruminobacter. The sequence goes on from JAGAYS010000033.1 coordinate 17,906, forward strand.
TGTAGCTGGAATTTTCGTAATTTTCCTTAGCATTACAGCAAATTTCATTCTTACCTTAGTAAAGGCATATATAACAATCTGTTGTGGTGTCCTGGCCGTCGGTTTCGGTGGTCTTACTTGGACGAATTCATGGGCAATTAATTATCTAAAACAGTTAGTCAAGATAGGATTTGAGTTGTTGTGTTTCGTCTTCATCGTAGACATGCTCTTAGGAATGGTCACCTTAACCATATACAACGCCACATCATATAATGCAGTGGGACGACCACTTAGCTTGGCTGAGATATTCCTTGTATTAACAGAAGCTATTCTAACAGTAATTCTCGCTCATTCAGTTCCGCCATCTGTTGTGTCTATGATTGAGGGAGCAGGTGCTGGTTTTTCAATGTCTCCAGCCGCACAGGCGATGATGTCCAAATCTATCGCAAAAGGAGTAGCTAAAGGTATTACCTCTAGTGCTAGAGGAGTAGCCTCAGGAGCCTCAGGAGCTAAATCTCTCTACAACAGATTACGAGGTAAAACAGGAGAAACTGACATTAGTAAGAGCAAATCCGATTCCAGCTCTGACTCAGGTTCACAAAATTCATCTTCAGGTGCAAAGGAATAAAATCATGCATAAAATTCTTACATTAACTTTATCAATATCACTAACCGTCTCAGCATATGCCGACAGCTTTATTGATGAGAACAGATTTAATTCAGCAATGAACGACCTTAACAATTCCGTCAACAGCAACGAATTTTCTATTTCTGACAATGGAATGAATGTAGATGACGTTCTGTCACGGATTGATCAATCTAAAGTCCGCAACAGCAACTACTCCATGCCAGATACAAGCTCTGACTATGATGCCGAGTGTGCTATTTGGCTGTGCCTTCCAACAAAATTCAAGGCTTCAGAATGTGCCAAGGCTCATAAGGCTTTAGTGAAAAGACTAGCCAAGCTTAAGCCTCCTTTAGTTCCACTATCCAACTGTCTTGAAAGCTCCAGTGTGAGTGTTGGGGACGCACAAATTTCATCGCATGACAATGTGGCTGCTTTTATCCCTTCTCATAAGGAATGCGTTCGTTACGAAGAAAAAACTATTTACGGAAATCGAGGGAAGCAGGTAGTTCAGGAATGTGCTGAATACGGCTATACTGCTGATTCATACGTTAAAGACCGATCCTGTAATCCTAACTGCGGTAGCACTGGATGCCACCCAATCCCAGCAGGATGTACCAAGACCGTTCACTATGTAGAAGTTTTGGTTGACGGTCAAGTCTTCGGAGAGCCTTATTTTTACTAATCTCAAAACATCATTTCTTCTAATGAAAAGCCCTGTTGTAGAACAGGGCTTTTACTATTTATTTAACTTTGAATTCAACTTCATCTAGTCTATTAGCGTCTTCTTGAGACACATCAAAAACGCCTGCCGAACAAAGACCTTTTTCGAGACAGCTTGACTTTGAGGAAATAGGACAATCCAGACGTCCTGAGTCTTGAGATCCTGAACAATCGTATATTAACGTTACATTTTCACCAAACTCTGCGGATGACGCTGTTATTGTGATGATTGAATCATCTCCTTCAACACTAACCGTCACATTTGATATATATTTCAAGGTGTTGTTGACGTTGACAGGCAATCTCCACGACATTCCATGATTGCCATCTTTACATTGCTTCAAATTACCATTCTCCATGTAACACAGCTCTACTTGGATGCGTCCGACCCTATTCCCCATAACTTCACGAAGAAACAGTTTTTGTTTATCGTTTAATCTTTGAGTGTTCTTGTAACTTTCAGCTTTATGTTTTTTTTCCAACACAGCCTTATCATATTCTTCTGCAAAACCAGCCTGAGATTCACCAACCATAAACATTGGCAAAAATGCCAATGCACAACATAAAGCGTTCTTATATTTAAATTTCATAAGTTTTATCCTTCTAAAATAAAAAATTAACGAGATTTTCCTTTCTTATGACTTGTGGAAATAACATTCTCACGAGCATTATTTCTTTCTTGATTTCTTTGCATCATTTTCATTCTGTCCGAGTTCTGTGTTTCTTCATTAACTTCTTTTGAAGCTTCTGCCTTTATCTGAATCTGTTTATTCATGTAAGCCATTCTTGAACTCTTTTTTTCCATATCTGTTTTTACAAAGCAATTTTCTGCAAGATAATCGATGATATCATTATTTTCTTCTGTATAGAAAGCAGTCAAATACTCTTCAAAATCGGCATATTTATCTTTCTGTATAATCAACAAGTCAAAATCATTTTTTATCAATTGAACATTGCATAAGAAAAGAGTTGTTCTTTTATTTCCATCCCAGAATGGTTGTAATCTAGACAAATTACAAAAACATTCTGAAACAACTGATTTATAGTTATCTGGAGATACGCTATTTAATTTAGCTATCTCTTCTTCAACCTTTGCCTCATCAGGAACGGGAATCTGTCCTATACATGGAATTGAACTCAGGCCATTTCGTAAGACGCCAGTAAATAATGCCTGATCTTTGGCCAACATGGAATTTAGCTTTATATATAAATCTAAGTCCACGTCTAAGTGAGAAATGTCCAACGATTCCATATAGTTTAAAGTATTAACAACATTATCAATGACAAGCGACTCTTCTTCAGGAAAATCCAACATTTCAAAGTTTTCTTTGTTCAACAGCTTCTCTGTCTGTATATCCGTGAGATATATACCTTCAAATCTACAAAGAGATTGAGCAAAATGAATCTTTACCTCTCTTCTGAAATCTTTCAGATTTGCCATTTTAAATCCTCAGTAATTAAATTATCTTCTAAATCAGAAAAACTAATTTCATTGTGCTTGTACAAAGATATAAATTTATTATTGGAGTACGAAATTTTACCTTCCTTAAAAAAAAGACATATGTTCCTCTTTAGTAAAGTCTTTTCATTAGATGAAAGATGAGCAATGTTTTCTGTATAATTCAAAACTTCATTTATATCAGCCCCCTTAAAGAAAGCCCCGTACACACAAAAAATCTTTTGTAAAAAAAAGTAATCTTCAAAACAAATGTTTTTGCAACGTCTGTTTGTGTATAAATCTACAATATGACCATATCCTATATTTTTATGATCTATTACATTTGCATATATCGCCCATAGTATTATATCTTTAATTTTAGACAATTTAGGCTTAATAGATTCTGAAAAAATATTCATTTTGAACATAACCTTCTATAAAGTTGTCTAGCGATAACATCCTACATAAAGAGCTATCCCCCCTTTAAGAACTAAAGGAGTATCGCTCAATTGTTTCAAAATACACGTCATTAAAATTTTATGATAAAAATTTCTTTGATTCAGTACTATTCCGCTATCGGATTTTTTTTCTTCCATGCCTCTAAAATCTCTAGTTCTCTTTGGGATAATTTGTTTTCCATTATGTCTATGAGTTCATAAACTCTTTTCTTGTCTTCAATACTTGGAAACCATTCATCTAGCATCACATAACCTAGTTCTCCAGATTGAAGCACTGAAATAAACAAATAATCAACACAAGCTCTAGGATGATCTGCTATCCATACGGGGGAATTTTCTGGATAGTATCCCATTTTATTTAACCTGTCTGTTCCGTCTATTACGCCCGTACTCCCTAAAAGGCTATTTGTATTGTATCTTTGTCCTGTGCCAAATATAAACAATTCCTGCCGATCATCTCTATCATTATCTAAATAACCTGAACTATGCCAATCACCAGTATCATCAGGACTATGGATATTCAAAGCAACCTTACTACTTACATAAATATCTTTTGACGTTGGTGGTATATATAACATATATCCTCCTCACTTGTTATCAATGACTTCCTTTAAATCAAAAAAACATTGAATACACATTACAACATGTATCGCAAATTTACTAATCATCACATTCTACAGTAATAATTCCGTCACGATCCTGTAAGTCTCCGTTAAAATCACATTTTCCTTCACCAAACTTAAAATACCAGAAGATGTAAATCCAAGCAATTGGAGCAAGAAATACAGCAAACAAAAAGCACAGCACCATAGTAACCAGCTTCACAATCAACCAAATCAAAGCGTTAGCAATAAGCACGTTATCACCCATTACCCAGTTAACAACTGATTCGTAAACGAATCTTGAGAACGGATAAATTAACCAACTGATTGCCACAAAAGCAAAACCTTGTACCTGATTCCAGTTAATCACCGTGTGAGTTGCCATATCAGTCAACGGCATGTGAGTTAAAACAATCAATGGTAATGGTGAAATTAAAATAAAGTGTCTTAAATAATAAGCTGGCTGCAAACCACCAAAAATCCAACCTAATTTTCTGAACATAGTATCACCTCATATTATAAATTAACACAAGTTCATTATACGCCTGTACAGAATAAATACAAATAGTTTTTATGCTTATTTTATGATACACCTATCAATTCATTGAAATTTAACAAACTTCATCTAATTTTCTGTTGTTTATTCTCAAAATAAAAAACTCCCAGAGTTTTATCTTCTGGGAGCAAAAGCACGAACTCTATTCTTACAGTAATTATCGCTTCATCTTGTGATCCTTACTTCTGGCCTGATGACTGTTCATTGTGTTTTTTTTTGCGTTTTCTTCCATCACCTTCATTCTTTCAGACTTCTGTTCATTTTCCTGATGGACAGCGGAGTCATCTGTCCTGCTTTTCTTATTGGCTTCTTCCTGCATGAACTGGAATCTTTCACTGTTCTTTTCCTTGTTATCATTAACCTTATCTACAGTCTGAGATTCTTTAACATTCTTATCAGTTTCCGTTTCTGTTCTAGAGGCTGTTTTAACCTTTTTATCCTTAATCTTATTTTTTGTGGTTCTCAATGAACTCAACTTCTTATTAGCAGATTCAAAGGCTTCATACGTTTCACGCAACCCCTGTTTATGAGCCTCAAGCCCCTGCTTCTCCTCTGCTGTGTAATCAGTGTCTTTCAAACGCTCCTCAGTCTCTCTGAGTTCCTTACGCAAGTAATCCATCGTTTCTTTTATGGTTCGTGAGGTCTCAAAATCGAATGAATCACCCTGTTTCTGCTGTCCGCTCTTATCCCTGGCATTTTCTTGAGATTCTTTTTCTCCCTGCTCTTTTTCATGGGATTTCTCTTCTGCTTGTTCAGCTTTCTTCCCCTGAGTTTTCTCCTTCTGCTGAGCCTGTTCTTCCTGCTCACTATTCTGCTCATCGTTTTTCTTCTGTTCTGCTTCCTGAGCTTCCTTTTCTTTGACTTCCTGCTTTTCAATCTTTTCCTTAAGCTTACTGAAAGCCTGTTCCTGTGCTAATCCTGTACCAACAAGAACCTTCTCCAGATCAGTCATACTAAGGCCAGCTTCCTTTAAACTTTTATGGTCGATCTTTATTTTTTTACCGCCATTTCTAACTTCGCCTATTTTGATGCGTTTACCGTCTTTATCATAACCATAGATAGAGATAACCTTAAATTTACAGCCTAGAACAGAACCTAACTTTTCCTGCTCCGTCTTTTTAAGGTCATCCTTAAGCTTCTTTGCTTTTTTCTGAACACCATCGGTAACGTCATTTATCTCAAAATTGACTTTGATGTTGTCGATCTCACAATCAAACTTAATGAATTTCTTCGTCTCACCGTCCAAATCCCCTATTTCACCTACATGAAAATGTTTGACGTCACTGGTGATGTTTTTCTTATGAGGATTGACAAAGCCTGCTGAAAACACGCTTATAGCTCCATTCTTGACTGAACTCATCACAGAACTAGCCAAATTCATCTTTCCATCAACCAAAACTTTCTTTTCTTTTTTCTTTTCTTCTGTCATGTTTTATCCCTCCTTATTATAGATTGTCCAAATTATCGGTGATGTCACACAAGACACCACGAGCATTGTCACTACTTATAGAAATACTTTTAATTATTTTGCCGTTTCTGCAAAACAGCACTTTCTCTTGATTGATATCCAAAACAAGCGTAACACCGTATGCAATATTCAATGATGCACTCATGTGTTCGATAATCAATTTGATTTCACTTAACTCTCGCTCGCTCCAATCCATAGTAACCAACTCCGTATAAACATCCATGTTTATTATTTATAGTAAATTTTAACAGTAAATTTTACTATAAATAATAAATTATGTTTGAAAAATCACGTCGAAATGTATAGAATTAAAATAACCACAAAGAGATGTGAGAAAGCAAAACCCTCCTTCTCTGCTTTATACGGAGCTCAAAACTTATAAGTTTTGGGCTCTTTTCTTTTAAAACGGAAAATCAATGCTTTGAGCGAGCTCATAACTTAAGCTCATAAGTAAGCGTCAAAAAGGAGCTGGAAATGATATATGGTTACGCCAGAGTAAGCACTCAAGGACAAGCTAGAGATGGTAATTCTCTTGAGGCACAAAAAACAGCTTTAACTGATGCTGGAGCTACTGAGATATACTCTGATGCCTTTACTGGAACAAAGGCTGATAGACCAGAACTGAATAAACTTCTTGATAAACTTAAATCAGGAGACACACTTATATTTACAAAGCTTGACCGTGTAGCAAGAAATCTCTCACAAGGAATACAGCTCATTGAAAGTCTAGCTGCTAAACAGATTAGAGTTCATGTGCTTAATATAGGTGTTATCGACACTTCTCCTGCCGGAAAACTCATCAGAAATGTCATGCTTGCTTTTGCTGAATTTGAAAGGGATATGATTATTCAGCGAACTCAGGAAGGCAAATCCATCGCTAAATCAGATCCGAACTTTAAAGAAGGCAGGCCTAGAAAATTTACACCTGCACAACTAGAACATGCCAGAACACTGTTACAGACTCATACCTATTCTCAGGTTGAATCCATGACTGGCATCAGTAAATCGACATTGAAAAGAATTAAAAATCTTTAACCCATATAACAGCTTTATTCTCATTATCATACAAAAATTAGAAAAATCTGTGCAAAAAAAAATGAAAAAGCCCAGAAATTTTTCTGGGCTTCTGCACTGTTATAAAAGTGAGGCAAATTGACTGAGTGCTACTTTTTCATGAGACTTACCTGATTTGTAGTAGGTTATGTTCCATGTCTTGCCATTCTGGATAGGAAAACAAAAATAATAATCAGGCAAAACTTTGGATAAATGCTTATAAAATTCCATTAAATTCCTGATCTTTTCTTGATATGTTTTCTCATCTATACTCAATTTAGAAGAATGATTTAATGATTTTACTTCAAAAATAAAAAACTCATTTCTTTTATTTTCAAGAATAAAATCAGGATATGAGTAGTGTAACCCATCATCATAATATTGATATCTTATCTCTGAATTTGGTAAAAAGTTTTTACCAACCATCAAAGTACCTCTTATTTCTTTAATATTATCTCTTGATTCATTAATCAGTGTATGAATCCATGCCCTTTCTGCCTCACTATCGAAAGAAAAACGAGAGTACTTATCTTCATTTAACCATACCCAATCTTTAACATCCAATTGATAATTATCATTATTGGTATACATAGACTGCATAGGAAATGATACTTCCATAGGATTGTTATCATGATCTCGTACAAGCTCTATACTATTCTCATATGATTGTAGTGTTGTTTTTATTTCTTTTTGAACATCTTCGATATTTCTTGTAAAACTAAACCAATCAGCATATTTAGCTGACTTTTCAATAGAATTATTTTCAACGAACTTCCAGCATTCCTCTTGAGTCTTATTATTGGCATTTCTAAAATCTTCATACAGTTCAAATATGGACTTGTTAGCCAAAGATAAAGAATTATCACGTTCTTTTAAGAATCTGCTGACATCAAACTCTTTATCAACTGCATTAAGATCTTTCTTTAACTTCGTTATCTTTAATCTTATTTCGTTCTGTACTCCAGTAATATCAAAAATGTTATCTGATGAAGATAAGTCTTTAAGTTTAACCTCTATCTGTTTACTCTTTGCCTTATCAGGTCTAATCCCCCATACATAGGCCTTTGTCACTAAATTTTGTTGTTCATCTGTGAGCTTATCAAAGTCTAGTAGTTTAGGATTTCTTCTGACTCTACCAAGCACCTGTTCATCAAGCTGTTTACTTTGTGAATCTCTTATCTGAAACAGCATACATGCTCTCGGTATATCCCAGCCTTCAGTTATCATCATCTTAAAGATTAGAACATCTATAACCGACTCATTTTGAGTAACATACTTTTCCCAGTTCTGTGTCCCTTTGTGTTTATTTCTCATGACACTATCATTGCTGTCGCAGAGACTAGCCTTTTGAGCAACACTCATCCATTTCAAATCAGAAAATGCTGGAGAATTCAAAAGCCGTTTTATAATCTCAAACTGATTATCCCCTTCATCTTTATTTGATATCTGAATAATAAAACAAGGATTTATATTAAGTTCCAGATACTTCTTCTTTATTTCTAGAAAATCCTTAAGAGCCCCCTCTAGATATTCGTACTGAATACTTCCTTGATCAAAATCACCTAGGTATTCTTTCTCTGATGAACGGTATTCTACTGATTTAATCAGTTTAGCTTTTACTGCATCCTGTTCCAACAGTTCAATATCAACTTTTCCCTTTGGTGTGGCAGAAATATTAATTACCCTGTTGAAATACTTACGATTACCGTTTTCACCTTTTACAAGCTCATCAAGATTAGAAGTTGCTATATGACACTCATCTTTGATCAAATAAATCTGCTTATTCAGACTCTTTAGTTCTGTTAAAAAATGCTTAAACGCCCCCTGCCCCTTAAGTTTACTTTTATCCTTGTATAGATCTCTAGGCAATACATAAACATTACAGTCTGTCGGAATATATAAGGCATTTTCACCAGAATCTTCACTGTTTATAAGAAAAGGATTAAGATTTTTTACAAATCCTTTATCTTCATATTCCTTAAACTTATTGTAATTCTGTTCTGCCAACTTGGCCTTAGACAAAGAAGAAACGATAAACACAGCACTATTGTTTTTTGCCAGATATTCATCCATGAATTTTGCCATCATGAATGTTTTTCCTGAGCCTGTAGGTGCTTTAAAAGTAAATTCATTACAAACAGAAGACATCTTGTCGAGCAAGGCATTAACAGCGTTATCCTGTAGTTCTCTTACATCCTGAGACAACATATTTACACCTCACTCTTTGGTTCGGCTAGATATTTCTGAGTTACAGCGAAGTTCTCGCAAACCCATCTTATTTTATCTTCAACAGAAAGTGTAAAATCCTGACCATACAGCTTTTCATCTATAACATCAAAAGGTGAAAGACCTTCCCTCTGTTCTATATTTGACACTTCAGATATATCTAATACTTCTAAATTTCCACCATAAGGTTCATTCTTCTTAATCCATTCAAAATTATGATTTCCATCGTAACATTCGCCTGTCATTACTCGTTTTAATCTTTTAGATGTAACATCATACGCTATACCTCTATGGTATAAGTCCGTATGCTCATTATTTGTACAAACAATAAAAGTTCGTTTTCCTCCATCTTTACGATTTAATTCTAATACAGCTTGACCTGTTGTTCCCGAACCAGCAAAAAAATCCAAAATTATGGCATTAACATTGTCTGATACAGCATTAATCAATTGTGTTATTAGTCTTAAAGGTTTTTTACCTTGTTTAAAATCAATTCCTCCTTCTTTATTTAAATTTCCACCATCAGCAGAAAAGCCTTTCCATAAGTTACCTCTGACCTGCCTCTCGCCAAAACTTCCATAGTAATCGTCACATTGTCCTATTCTCTCTTTGTACCTAAATATATTAAGAAACTTATGATTGTCTATGTTTATAAACCATTTCCCATTGATTTTATACATGTGATAATTTTCATATTGATTACTAGAATCATCTATCGTTATTTCTTCACTAGGTCTGAATAGATGACAAGCAATTTCGTCGCTATACAACCAATTTTTAACTTTCTTACTTACCTCTACAATTTTTCCTAAATTATCAAGTGAAACTGTAAAATTAAACTTTTTAAATTCAGACAATATCTCTGAAGTTTCTTTTATGTAGTCAACGAACTGTACTATATTATTTTTTTTAACATCTAAAAATTTAGAATAATGTTTATCAAATCCTGTAATGTAATCATACATTAAATTTTTTATAACTTTTGTATCCCCATTTTTTTTATAAATTAAAACATATTCTGCTGTTTTTGCTATACTTCCGTTCATAGCTGGCACTCTTCTTGTACCTGCTATTACAGATGTTTCAACTGATATTACATTTCCACAGAACTCACCAAAAACATCATCAAACAAACACTTTATATAAGCCTGATTCTTATCATCTATGCTACAAATAATCACACCATCATCTGTTAATAGCTGTTTTGCCAAAATCAAACGAGGATAAAGCATTGATAGTAAATTATCTCGGGTAATTGCGTTGTTGTAATTAGTATCGGCAAAATCCCCCATATCATCCTTTCCATATGGAGGATCAATATAAATGACATCTACTTTGCCCTTATGAGAGATTGATAAATTAAGCAAAGCATCATAATTGTCACCAATAATCAGCTTATGTGTTAAATCTGAATCATTAACGGAAGAGAATGATAATTCATCATTACGTTTGAGATATTTTATAGTTGTTCCTAGTCTTTCAAGTTTCTTGTCAAAGTGAAAACCTGTTCGCTTATATGTAGTTCCGAGTTCAGCTATTGCAATTGCTTCTGTTTTATCTGAGGCGTTATTGATTAACTTTTCTAAGAGTAGGAAATTGGATTCTTCCAGAATTCTATCGTCCACACGATTTTTTAAATCTTGAATAAGACTAACCTTTAATTCCTGAAGAGAAAGATTGGAGGTATTATCCATTTAACACCTCCATTAGAGATTTAATATAATTGCTATTTAAATGACTGTCTGTCTGTCTG
>JAGAYS010000034.1 GCA_017940385.1 Ruminobacter sp.
ATTCATTCATCTACTGGCTCAGACCTTGAGGATGATGATGTGCGTTAGCGCTGCCGGACATAAAGCGGACGGAAAGGTACTTCCAGGAGAATCATTGGAAAAGGCAATGATACAGCTTAAAAAGCTTCAGGCCACAAGGGCTCCGGGAAAAGGTACTTACATAACAAAAGAGATCCCTAAAAAAACCAGAGATCTCTTCGACTTGTTCGGCATACCTTACCCAAAGAAGCAAATCAAAAATTAGAAACTATGATCTGCGGAGTTAGGGATATATGTCACCACTATCATTTATTATCAGGTTAAATTTTGTTCAAAAAGAAGAGTCAGTCCACAAAACCGAAAGCATAGAAATATTGAATTTTTAATAAGAGATGAGTATAATTATGGCGAAAATTTTCAGATGATATATAAGTCTATCGGGAAATTAGACCTGTTTTTTTTATTTCTGTTTGAAACAGAAAATTTACGTAAATTTATCCAATAGAGGATTTAATAATAATGGCTAAGATTGTTAAGGTTATTGGTCGTGAAATCATCGACTCTCGTGGTAATCCTACCGTAGAAGCTGACGTTTACTTAGATGACGGTTCAATGGGCCGTGCTGCAGTTCCATCAGGAGCTTCTACCGGCGTTCGTGAAGCATTAGAACTCCGTGACGGCGACAAGTCTCGTTTCGGCGGCAAGGGTGTTTTAAAGGCTGTTAAGAATGTTAACGAAATCCTCGGACCTGCAATCGTTGGTATGGATCCAGTTGATCAGCGCGCTGTTGATAAGGTTATGCTTGACAAGGATGGTACTCCATTCAAGAAGAACCTCGGTGCCAACGCTATTCTTGCTATCTCTTTAGCTGTTGCTAAGGCTGCTGCCGCTGCTAAGAAGGTTCCTTTATACGAACACATCTCTGACTTAAACGGTACTCACGGTGTTTACTCAATGCCTCTCCCAATGATGAACATCATCAACGGTGGTGCTCACGCTGCATGGTCAATGGATATGCAGGAATTCATGGTTCAGCCGGTTGGCGCTAAGACCGTTAGAGAAGCTATCCGTATGGGCGCTGAAATTTTCCATGAACTCGCTAAGGTTCTCAAGGCAAAGGGTCAGCCTACTACTGTAGGTGATGAAGGTGGTTATGCTCCTAAGCTCGCTGGTACCGCTAACGCAATGGCTGCAATCAAGGAAGCTGTTGAAAACGCAGGCTACAAGTTCGGTGAAGACGTAACTTTAGCTATGGACTGTGCTTCTTCAGAATTCTATGATGAAGCTGCTAAGCTCTACAGAATGAAGGCTGAAGGTAAGGACTTCACTTCTAACCAGTTAGCTGACTTCCTCGCTGACCTCTGCAATCAGTACCCAATCATCTCTATCGAAGATGGTCAGGCTGAAGGTGACTGGGACGGTTGGAAGTACTTAACCGACAAGATCGGTTCTAAGTGCCAGCTCGTTGGTGACGACCTTTTCGTAACCAATCCTTCAATTCTCAAGGAAGGTATTGAAAAGGGTATCGCTAACTCAATCCTTATCAAGGTTAACCAGATCGGTTCTTTAACTGAAACCCTCGATGCTATCCAGATGGCTCACAAGGCTGGTTACACTGCAGTTATTTCTCACCGTTCAGGTGAAACTGAAGACTGCACCATTGCTGATATCGCAGTTGGTACCGCTGCTGGCCAGATCAAGACCGGTTCATTAAGCCGTTCTGACCGTATGGCTAAGTACAACCAGTTAATCCGTATTGAAGAAGAATTAACTGCAAAGGGTATTGCTGCTCCGTTCGCAGGTCGTAAGGCTGTTAAGGGTCAGAACTAATTCAATCTCTGAGATTACTTAGTTAAGATCTGAAACCTCCCGTGGTCGTTTAGGCTTCGGGAGGTTTTTTTAGGCGTAGATGTCAGATCACTCAAAACAGTAAGGTGTCAGCGTGACAAGTGCAGGTGTAATAATCCGTTCAATATATTATAATATGGCCGGAAGTGTCACAATCGTTGTTTGGGAACGGAAAACATGCGGTTTATTGAAATAATTCTGACAGCCATTATCGCTTATCTCGTATACAGCTACATCAGCGGTCATAACGGTTATCATCAAAATTTACAGATTGAAAAATCTCTGATTAAAACCCAGAATCATACCCGTGTTCTTCAGGAAAAGAATGATATGATTCAGAAGGACATAGACAATCTGAGAGATAATACCAATCTTGACATCATTGAGGATATTGCCCGTTCCGATCTTGGAATGATAAAAGAAGGTGAGACTTTTTATCAGGTGACAGGAGTAGAGAACAGGTAGAATGAAACTTGATGTCGTAATTCCCGCCGCAGGTGTGGGTAAAAGAATGAATGCTGGATTTCCGAAGCAGTATCTTAAGCTCGGGGATAAAACCATTCTGGAAAGAACCGTTTCCGTTTTTATGGAAATGACTGATGTTGTTTCCGATATAATCGTGGTTATAAGTAGCGATGATGAGAGATTCAAGAATCTTGGTCTTGAAAAAGACAGTCGCATAAAAGTATGTTTCGGCGGTGCCGAGAGAATTAACAGCGTACTGAACGGATTGCATTGTGCCCGGTCTGAATATGTAATGGTTCATGATGCCGCCAGACCGTGTGTACTGCCTGATGACATCATAAAACTCATAGACGCCGGCTGTAATGAGAACGGTGCGATTCTGGTGTCAAGAGTGGCTGATACAATGAAGAGAACTGATGAGAATAATTCAATCATAACCACAGTATCTAGAGAAAGACTGTATCATGCCCTTACGCCTCAGCTTTTTAACAGAAAAAGTCTTATAAGTGCCTATGAAAAGGCCGTCAGTTCAGGAATTGTGCTTACCGATGAGGCTTCAGCCATGGAGAGTGCCGGTTTTTCTCCCAGGGCGGTTGTGGGGCAGGCATCCAACATAAAGGTCACAGAGCCTTTTGACATGAAGCTTGCTGAATTTTTCTTAAAACTTAATAACAGGTGGTAAAAGTGTTTAGAATTGGTCATGGATTTGATGTTCACAAATTCGGTGGAGAGGGTCCCGTAACCCTTGGCGGTGTGAAAATTGATTATGAACAGGGACTGATTGCTCATTCTGACGGAGACGTGGTTCTTCATGCTCTGGCTGATTCCATTCTCGGTGCCGCCGCTCTCGGTGATATCGGCAGACTGTACCCTGACAATGATGATGCCTTCAAGGGAATTGACAGCAGAATTCTGCTTCGTGACACTGTTAAAAGAGTTCATGAATTGGGATACCGCATCGTTAATGTCGACATTACCGTACTGGCCCAGGCTCCTAAAATTGCCGTGCATGAAAAGCAGATGTGTGCCAATATTGCATCGGATCTTCAGGTTGAACTTGACTGTGTAAACGTAAAAGCCACCACTACCGAGAAGCTGGGTTTCGTGGGACGAAAGGAAGGTATTGCCGTGGAAGCCGTGGCCCTTCTGGAAAAGTAACATGAGACCTCTGAACATTCTTATCAGCAATGATGACGGGGTTTATGCCGAAGGCATAGATGTTCTCTATGCCCATCTGAAAAAAGCCGGTCATAAGGTTACCGTAGTGGCCCCTGATCGAAATCAGAGTGCCGCCAGTCACTCACTGACGCTAGAGTACCCGCTGAGGATCCAGAAAATCAACAAGGAAGATTATCTGGCCGTAAAGGGCACGCCTACGGACAGTGTTTATTTGGCTGTTAACAGTCTTCTTCCGAGCAAACCGGATATCGTGGTGTCAGGAATAAACAACGGAGCAAATCTTTGTGATGACGTGATATATTCCGGAACCGTGGCTGCTGCCGTGGAGGGCAGAAATCTGGGACTGCCGGCAATAGCGGTATCACTGTGCGGCAGTGTTCACTATGATACTGCTGCGGCTGTTGTCTGCAGAATAATCGAGAGAATAGACGAATGTCCGATTCCGTCCGACAGAATTCTGAACATTAATGTTCCTGATCTGCCTATGTCAGCCATAAGAGGGGTGAGGGTGACGAGACTCGGAAGAAGAATGAGTTCTGAAAGTGTAATTGAGGAAAAGGATTTGCGGGGTCATCCGATATATTGGATAGGTCCTCAGGCCGAGGCTCTGGATAAGGCTGAGGATACTGACATATATGCCGTTTCCGAAGGATACGTGTCGGTTACTCCTCTTCATATAGATCTTACCGCCTATCAGGTTCTTGATGATCTTTCAGGATGGATTTCAAAGGTTTACTGACAATGAAATTGTTTGAAAAAATCTATGATAAATGCATAGAGCTTGCACGACACAGATATGCCGTCTGGTTTTTAACGGGAAACAGCTTTATAGAATCCATTTTCTGGCCGATTCCCGTGGATATCATGCTTGCCCCCATGTGTCTGGCAAAGCCGGAAAAATCGTACAGATATGCTTTTTATGCGACGGTGTCATCGGTAGTCGGAGCTGTCGTAGGTTATTATGTAGGGTACTATCTCTATGAGCTTTATCTCGCCGGACTGTTCGATACACTCGGCTGGACGGATACATTCAGCAGGGTTCAGGAGTATCTGACCAGATTCGGTATATTTTTCATAATCATCGGATCTTTTACGCCGGTTCCTTACAAGGTTGTGGCAATATGCTGTGGACTGGCAGCGGCAAATCATAATCTGAATATTCCATCATGGCAGCTGCAGATATGGATGTTTATTCTGGTTTCCATGCTGGGAAGAGGTGCCAGATTTTACCTCATAGCCATGCTCCTGAAGCTTGGCGGCAGCAGACTGGCCCAGAAGATTCGTAAGTACATAGATTTGATAGGATGGCTGACCGTGGCAGCCGTTCTGATTGGTATTGTTTGGTATTCTGTTTCTGGAAATTAGGCTTCTATGAAAACAAATTACTGTTTATGCGTATCCGTTATTTTTCTGATTTTGAGTGTCGGTTGTGCCACTTCGGACCGTCCGTATTCACCGTCAGATCTTACAGGTGTAAAGCAGGTTCCTTCCCGTACGTCCAAAACAGCCTACAGAAAACAGAGTGTTTCGCAGAATCAGGTAAGGAACTCAACTGCCGGATATTACGTTGTTAAGCCGGGAGATACCCTGTATTCCGTCGCTTTTGCAAATAACATGGATTACCAGACACTGGCTCTCATCAACGGCATACAGGCTCCCTATACCATTAATGTGGGACAGCGGCTGCTTACGGACTCGGTCAGATCCGAACGGAAACTGTATCGGGTCGTGAAGGGGGATACTGTTTATAATATTTCCAAACGCTACGGTCTTACTCCTGCCCAGCTGGCATCCATGAACGGTATAGATAAAAGCTTTAACATCAGAATCGGGCAGGTGCTTGTAGTCGGTAAAAAGACCGTTAACACGCCGGTTCAGAGCATCAGTCAGGGAAGAGCCGCTTCATCACAGTCCGTACCTGCTTCTGCTTCAAAACAGCAGACGGCGTCAAGGACCACCACGGAAAAAAGAAACAGTTCATCCGCTCCGGCAATGTCAGTGGCTTCATCAGGGACAGGCAGTTCATCTTCTGCCGGAACCGGTGGCAGAACATCTTCCGTTTCCTCCACAAAGTATCAGAACGTAGCCAGAAACAATGCCAGGGTAAACTGGAGGTGGCCATACAACGGTAAGATTATTGAAGGTTACAGCAGAAACAACAAGGGTATTGATATTTCCGGAAACCGCGGTGACTCGGTCAGAAGTGCGGCAAAGGGTAAGATTGTATATGCGGGTAATGCCTTAAGAGGCTACGGGAACCTAATCATTATCAATCATGATGATGATTATCTGTCAGCGTATGCACATAATGATGCCATTCTTGTGGCTGAAGGCCAGACGGTTGAATCCGGACAGGTGATAGCAAGGATGGGAAGTACGGATGCAAAATCTGTAAGACTGCATTTTGAAATAAGACACAACGGCGAATCCGTAAATCCGCTGAGTTATCTGCCAAAGAAATAACCGCTGTTTTCAGGGACGGATGTTTTCCTTCATCGTTGTTAAAAAAGCGGAGGCATCAGATACCATGATGCCTCCGCTTTGGTTTTAAGATAAAGTTTTTATCCTACATATCCTTAATCTTATCGGTCAGGGCATAAATGAGATTCAGGGCATCTCTTGCCGACATGGTGTCGGGATGCAGCGATTTCAGCGTGCCGATTATGTCTTCGACCTCAGGAGGCAGTCTGTCTTCTGAACTTTCCCGTGCGGCATTTTTCCCGTCAGTTGTGAGATGTTCGGTAGTGAAGGATCTCATGCGTTTTCTGGCAAGAGATATTATGGTGTTGGGAATACCTGCGAGAGCCGCAACTTCGAGACCGTATGAACTGGTGGCCGCACCGTCCTCGACATTATGCAGAAAGATAATGCTGTCACCGCTCTTCTGGGCTCCGAAATGAACATTACGGACATTGGTAAAGGATTGGGCAAGTTCGGTCAGTTCAAAGTAATGGGTAGAGAACAGCGTGTAACATCTTTTTTTGGCAAAGTATTCGGCTACGGCCCATGCCAGCGACATTCCGTCGATGGTGCTGGTGCCTCGGCCTATTTCATCCATGAGCACCAGACTTTTGCTGGTTACCTGGTTGATAATGGATGATGTTTCGGTCATTTCAACCATGAATGTGGACCGGCCAGATGCCAGATCGTCACTGGCTCCGATTCTGGTAAATATTTTGTCAATGTCGGGGATAACGGCTTTGTGTGCGGGAACAAAAGAGCCGGCATAGGCCATCAGTGTAATAAGGGCACACTGACGCATGTAGGTGGATTTACCTCCCATGTTTGGTCCGGTAATCAGCAGCAGGGTGGAATTATCATCAAGCGATGACGTGTTGGCTATGAACGGATTGTTCATTACCTGTTCTATCACCGGATGTCTGCCGCGTTCAATGCACAAATCTCTGGAAGGAGTAAATTCCGGACGTACGTAGTAGTTCTGTTCGGCGACGGATGCAAAGGAGAGAATCATGTCCAGGTTTGCAAGTTTTCTGGAGATGTCTGTCAGAGTGTTCAGATAAGGAAGCACTCTGTCCAGAAGTTCGTCGTAAAGTTTCTTTTCAAGCGCAAGGGCCCGGCTTTGGGCGGTGAGAGTCTGTTCCTCGTATTCCTTAAGTTCCGGTGTAATGTATCTTTCGGCATTTTTTAATGTCTGACGGCGGATATAGTCGTCAGGTACCGCGTCAGCGTTGGCCTTTGTGACTTCTATATAGTATCCGTGAACACGGTTATAGTCCACTTTGAGGGTGGTTATTCCGGTTCTCTGCTTTTCCCTTTCCTCAACCTTTTTGAGAATGTCTACGGCACCGTCAGTGAGCTGTCTCAGGTAGTCGAGTTCCTGACTGTATCCGTCGGCTATAACCCCGCCTTCCCTGATGACTATCGGAGGGTTTTCCCTTATGGCTCTGAGAAGCAGATCGGCGAGTTCGTTTATTGTTGGAATTGCTTCTCCGTAAGATGCAGTCTTCCCGCCGAATGCGGTCATGAGTTGTTTAAGTTCAGGGAGCATCCGGAGTGCAGCTCTGATTTTACACAGGTCTCTCGGTCTTAGATTCTTCAGTGCCAGTCTTGCAGTTACTCTTTCAAGGTCTCCTGCTTCCTTCAGATGTTCGGAGATCTGTTCAACAGCGTCGTTTTCAATGAACTCGGCAATGAGATCATGTCTGCCGGCGATAACATGCAGATCCTTTGGTGGCTGTAACAGGTTCCTTTTGAGCATTCTGGAGCCCATCGGGGTTACGCATCTGTCCAGAACCGAGGCCAGGGTGTGGGTCTGTCCTCCCTGAAGATTTTCAACAAGTTCCAGATTTCTCTGAGAGTTTGCGTCAAGGTAGATGTATGAGCTGTCAGATTCCGTTTTAAGAGAAGTTATGTGAAGCAATGTCGTCTTCTGGGTTTCACTAACGTAACTCAGCAGGGCCCCGGCGGCACAGATGCCGATGGAGATTCCGTTCAGACCGAATCCCGACAGGTCTCTGGTACCGAACTGACGGCACAGTTTTTTAAGACTTGTTTCGTAGTCAAAGTCCCATACCGGTCTGCGGCGCAGACCGGTATATGATGACAGCAGTTCAGGTGATTTGAAATTTTCAGAATAGAGCAGCTCGGCCGGACGGAGACGCTGCAGAATGGATTCAAAAGCGGCCGGTGTTTCTGCTTCATAGCAGTAGAAGTCGCCGGAACTCAGATTTATGTAGCTCACGGCATAGGTAAGCTGATCACTGCATACACATACAATGCAGTTATCCTTTCTTTCGGCCAGAAGGTTGTCATCGGTAACGGTTCCCGGAGTTATTATGCGGGTGACCTTCCTTTCAACAATTCCCTTGGCCGCGGCCGGATCTCCGATCTGTTCACAAATGGCCACGCTTTCTCCGTGTTCAATCAGTCGGGCAAGATAGTTGTCAACTGAATGAAAGGGAACCCCGGCCATGGGGATGGGTTCACCGTTGTAGGTTCCGCGTTTGGTCAGGGTGATATCCAGAATCTCCGCCGCTTTTTTGGCGTCATCAAAAAATGTTTCATAAAAGTCGCCCATTCTGTACAGCAGAAGGGTTTCAGGATACTGGCTTTTTACGGACAGATACTGCTGCATCAGCGGCGTTGCATTATTGGATGAAGTGACCATTGTTTTATATGTTGATTTACGATTAAAAAAAGAGTAATTACAGTTAAATAATTGAGCCAATAGTTTATCATAATTCAAAACAAACAAAAAAATTAAGAGGTAGTAAGTTTGAGTACGGTGTCAGAAAAACAGGAGACGGAAATTCTTAAACTGTCGGCGGATCTTGGAAAGATGCTGCAAAATCTGGGAATCAGCATGTGTACTGCTGAATCATGTACGGGCGGACTGATAAGCGCTTTTATCACGGACATAAGCGGTTCTTCAGAATGGTTTGACCGGGCGTTTGTCACATATACCAACGAAGCCAAGATGGAAATGCTCGGGGTGTCTTCCGATACGCTTGAACGGTATGGAGCCGTCAGTATGCAGACGGTTGAGGAAATGGTTCGCGGAGCCGTCGAAAGATCTTCCGCGAGCGTTGGCGTGGCCGTTTCAGGAATTGCCGGGCCTACCGGCGGAACCCCTGACAAGCCTGTCGGAACCGTGTGGATGGCCTGGCGTTATCCCGATGGATATGTGGAAACGGAATGTCATCATTTTGACGGAAACCGTCAGGAGGTGAGACTTCATACCGTTGCAGAGGCTTTCAGAAGGATGCTTGAAAAAATTTCCGGTCATGCGGAAAAAACGGACAAAGGTCATTTTTAACTGAACTGATCTCAAAACGGATAATCATTTTTTAACGGAAATGGACTTTTTGGCAAATAGCAATAACAATAGTGCATCATGGGGACGTGCTGCGGAAAGATAAAGAGGCTGACCCCGTGATAATTCCGTGCAGCGGAAAAGAAGTGATAAAATAAAAAATATATGCAAAACAAAAATAATTATTGACATGTTTTGAGAGTAAAACTATACTTAATCCATAGATTTTTTATATTGACTGTAATTTAGATATTAAGGCGGACTAACCATGGCAGTAAGTAAGGCAGAACAGGATAATAAGCAGAAAGCGCTTCAGGCGGCTATCGATCAGATTAATAAGCAGTTCGGTAAGGGCTCCATCATGCGTCTGGGTGATAACAAGCAGCTTGACATTGAAAGCATTCCTACAGGTTCATTATCGTTGGACATAGCTTTGGGTATAGGCGGACTTCCATGCGGACGCATAGTGGAAATTTACGGTCCGGAAAGTTCAGGTAAAACCACACTGACCCTTGAACTTATTGCTCAGGCTCAGAAGAAGGGTAAAAGCTGTGCGTTTATCGATGCGGAACATGCGCTGGATCCAGTATATGCCGCAAAGCTCGGCGTAAACATCCAGAATCTTTATGTGTCTCAGCCTGATAACGGTGAACAGGCTCTGGACATCTGTGATACCCTTGTCCGTTCAGGCGGTATTGACCTTATCATTATCGACTCAGTGGCTGCTCTGGTGCCAAAGGCTGAAATTGACGGGGATATGGGAGATTCCCATATGGGTCTGCAGGCCAGACTCATGTCTCAGGCTTTGCGTAAGTTAACCGGCAGCATCAAGCAGGCGAACTGCATGTGCGTGTTCATCAATCAGTTGCGTATGAAGATTGGCGTAATGTTCGGTAATCCTGAAACCACTACCGGCGGTAATGCGCTCAAGTACTATGCTTCCGTCCGACTTGACATCCGCAAGGGCTCTCCGATAAAGGACGGCGAAGAAATCATTGGTAATGAAACCAGGGTGAAGGTAGTCAAGAATAAGGTGGCTCCTCCGTTCAAGACCGCTGATTTCCAGATTCTCTACGGTAAGGGAATCAGTATGGAAAGTGAAATTGTGGATCTTGGCGTAAAGACCGATATCATTGAAAAATCAGGTGCCTGGTTCTCCTATAACGGTCAGAAGATTGGTCAGGGCAAGAATAATGTGATTAAGTACCTTGAGTCAAACAATGACGTTAAGGAAGAAATGATTGCAAAGATCAGAGAGTACTACAAGAATCATAATGATTTTTCAATAAGTGCCGAATCTGAATCCGCTGATGAGTCTGATGCGGTAGACAGCATGGATCTTCCTCCTGAACTTGAGGTGGCTGAGATACCTGAAGACCTGTAATTCAGAACAGACATGAGCCCCGACTGATCGTGATTCAGGCGGGGCGATTTGTTTTTAAAGGATTGATTATGACAGACAGTTCACTGGAAAAAGCGTTCGGTTATGCCGTCAGGCTTCTGACTAAAAAGGATTATTCCGCTTACGAGCTTTCGCAAAAACTGCGCTCCCGCTGCAGGGATGAGGATGAAGTCAACGCCGTCATTGAGAGACTGCAGGAACTTAGATATCAGAGTGACGCCAGATGTGCCGACATGCTTGTGCGTCATTATGTCGGAAACGGCTACGGCAGACTCAGGATTTTTTATGAGGCGAAAATGAAGGGAATTTCCAGAGAGCTCATTGCATCCTGCCTTGATGAGGTTGGCGCTGACTGGAACGGACTTGCAAGAGATGTACTGCTTCGCAGGTATGAACATCCGGAAAGTCTTGAATACAAGGAAAGACTTAAGGCCGTTGCTTTTCTCGTAAGAAGGGGGTTCAGCCAGGGGGAGGCGGTTGCCGGTCTTAAACAGGCTGTTTCGGAAAGTCTCAGGAACCGATAATTGTCCGGTGCGGAAAGCGCTGCAGACCGCACGGATATTCATATACTGAAAAACTTCACAACCGTACGGTAAAAGTTTTTGTAGTTCTATTAGCCAAAATACGGAAAAAAATATATAATCTACGCAAACTAAATATTTAGTATTTTTATCACGAAAAATCAATAAAGGCTTAATATGTACATGACAACCTCAGAGATTCGCAAGGCGTTTCTCGAATATTTCCATTCGCATGGTCATGAGGTGGTAAGTTCAAGCTCTTTGGTACCTCATAACGATCCTACACTGTTATTTACCAATGCCGGTATGAATCAGTTCAAGGATGTTTTTCTGGGTAAAGAGCTTAGAAGTTATTCCCGCGCTACTACTGCTCAAAGATGTGTTCGTGCAGGCGGTAAGCATAACGACTTGGACAATGTCGGTTATACTGCCCGTCATCATACATTCTTTGAAATGTTGGGAAACTTCAGCTTCGGTGATTATTTTAAGAAGGATGCCATCCATTTTGCTTGGGGCTTCCTTACCGGAGTATTAAAGCTTCCTGCTGAAAAGTTAACCGTAACCGTTTATCAGACGGATGATGAAGCTTACGATATCTGGAACAAGGAAATCGGTGTTCCTGCAGAACGCATCGTAAGAATCGGTGATAACAAGGGAGCTCCGTATGCTTCAGATAATTTCTGGCAGATGGGTGATACCGGTCCTTGCGGTCCATGCTCCGAAATTTTCTACGACCACGGTGCAGACATCTGGGGCGGCCCTCCGGGATCCCCTGAAGAAGACGGCGACAGATTCATTGAGGTTTGGAATATCGTCTTCATGCAGTACAACCGTACCATTGACGGAGAATTCCATAAGCTTCCGCGTCCTTCCGTAGATACAGGCATGGGGCTTGAACGTATTGCTGCGGTAATGCAGGGTGTTCATTCAAACTACGAAATCGATTTGTTTAAGGATCTTATTGAAAACACCGCCAGGGTTTTATCAGTAACCGATCTTACCAATAAGTCTCTTCGTGTTATTGCCGACCATATCCGTTCATGTTCATTCCTTATTGCCGACGGTGTGCTCCCTTCAAACGAAGGCAGAGGATACGTGTTAAGACGTATTATCAGACGTGCGGTCAGACACGGCCGTCTGCTGGGTGCAAAGGAAGTATTTTTCTACAAGCTTGTTGCCCCACTGGCCGATCTTATGGGGGATGCATATCCTGAACTCAGAACCCATAAGGATCTGATTGAAAAGACCCTTAAGAAGGAAGAAGAACAGTTCATAAGAACTCTCGACAGAGGTCTTACCCTGTTGAATGAACAGCTCGAAGCTCTGGGTGAAGGAAGAACCATTCCGGGTGATGTCGTATTCAAGCTTTATGATACCTACGGTTTCCCTGTTGACCTTACCGCAGACGTGGTAAGAGACGCCGGCTACGTAATTGATCTTGACGGCTTCAACAGCGAAATGGACAAGCAGCGTGCACGCGCCAAGGAAGCCAGCTCATTTGAGGTTGACTACAATTCTCAGTTGAAGATTCAGAGTACCACTGAATTTGTCGGTTACACCAGACTGTCCGAAGAAACTGAAATTGAGACCATTTTTAAGGGTGTTGAAGAGGCCGAAGCCCTTTCAACCGACGAGCAGGGCGTAATTGTTCTTAATTCAAGTCCGTTCTATGCGGAATGCGGCGGTCAGGCCGGTGATATCGGCGTGATTAGGGCTGATGATAATTTCATTTTCAGAGTGAGTGATACCAAGAAGGCCGGTAATGCCATTATTCACATCGGTAAGGTGGAACTCGGTTCTTTCGTGCCTGGCATGAAGGTTGTTGCCGAAGTTGATGCCGCAAACAGAAAGCTGACCTGTGCCCATCACAGTGCCACCCATCTGCTTCAGGCTGCATTACGTCAGGTTGTCGGTACTCATGTTAACCAGAAGGGTTCTTCAGTTAATGCCGAGCGTCTCCGTTTTGACTTCTCTCACAATGAACCTTTAACCGAGGAACAGATTGCGGAAGTTGAAGTTCTGGTGAACCGTGCAATTGCCGATAACCTTGATGTTTCAACCAGTATCATGGATCTGGAAGAGGCCAAGAAGACCGGGGCAATGGCTCTGTTCGGTGAAAAGTACGAGCAGAAGGTTCGCGTGGTTTCCATGGGGGACTTCTCATGTGAACTGTGCGGCGGTACGCACGTAAACAGAACCGGTGACATCGGATTCTTCAAGATTCTTTCCGACAGCGGTATTGCCGCCGGCGTAAGAAGAATTGAGGCTGTTACAAATCTTGCCGCTTTAAGTTATGTTCAGAAGCTCAATAACGAGTTAAGAAGAAGTGCGGAGCTCTTAAAGAGTGAAGCTTTCGGTCTTACCGAAAAGGTTAAGGCAACTCTTGATCATGTTCGTGAAATTGAGCATGAGAATGCTGCACTTAAGGAAAAGCTGGCTCTGTCTGCAGTATCCGATCTTATGAATTCAGTTACTGAAATCAACGGAGTAAAGACCCTGATTGCCACCTTCGACGGTGTTGAAGTCAAGGAAATGAGAACATCTCTTGACGACCTCAAGAACAGACTCAAGAGTGCGGTTATCGTTCTTGCCTCAGTTGTTGACGGCAGGGTATTCCTGATTTCCGGTGTTACCAAGGATCTTACTTCAAGAGTCAAGGCTGGCGATCTTGTTAACCATGTTGCCAGTCAGATTGACGGTAAGGGCGGCGGACGTCCTGACATGGCTCAGGGGGGCGGTACCAATGTTGCCAATCTGCCAAAGGCCATGGAAAGCGTAGCTCTCTGGCTTGAAGAAAGATTAGGCTGATTATTTATTAAATAAGCAACAAAAATAAAAAGAGTTCTATTTTAAAGTGGAACTCTTTTTTTATGGATAAATAATTACAGGTAATATAGAATATAAGATGTAAGGTGAGATATTTCAGTCAAGCTATCATGATGTAAGCGAGTGAACAATGCTAATTTTAACAAGACGTTTAGGTGAAGCTATAACAATCGGTAAAGATGTTAAACTTACCGTATTAAGCATTAAGGGTAACCAGGTTCGTATCGGCGTTGATGCACCAAAGGAAGTGAGCATTCAGCGTTCTGAGCTGATCGAAAAGAAGGATTCTGACGAATCTTCAGATAAGGCTGAAGTTCAAAAATCTGCAGATAAATAGATTTCATTTTCGACGACATCATTTCAAAGATATGTGATGTTACGGAACATCCATAGCATCCGTATTTTATTATCATTTCCAATCCGGATATTTCCCCTGACGCCTCGTCGTCTTTTCAGTTATCTGATTCAAGAGAACAGTTTGTCCCATTCCGTTTCCTGATGCCGGTGTCTGCGTTTTCACAGTGACATCAGCGTGATTTCGGAAGGAAGTATGTGTCAGTATAATGAGTGTTATTCTGTTTTGCGTTATTTAGTCGTTTTTTATCATTTTTTACATGTCGGGACTACCACATGTTCATACTATGCCTACGGTAAATCAAAAAAGTGCAATAATCCTTTAAATTGTTTAAAAAACTTGCAAACTGACATAATAATTCAAAAAAAAACAGCTTTTTTAAAGCTAATCGCTTGACAATATCTGTGAACATTGTAAAATTACGCCCACAAAGAAACTTGATGGTGAGATGACCGAGAGGCCGAAGGTACTCCCCTGCTAAGGGAGCATACCCCAAAAGGGTATCGAGGGTTCGAATCCCTCTCTCACCGCCAGGTTTGACATAGTTTTAAATAGGGCACCCTTAGCTCAGCTGGATAGAGTACTCGGCTACGAACCGAGCGGTCGAAGGTTCGAATCCTTCAGGGTGCGCCATTTAAAATTCGATTGTGAGCACCCTTAGCTCAGCTGGATAGAGTACTCGGCTACGAACCGAGCGGTCGAAGGTTCGAATCCTTCAGGGTGCGCCATCTTAATTTTCAGATTTCTTTTTTTCTTTTCAATTGTTTTAATTCCCGTATGGTTGGCATCCGAACTTTTCGGTAGTCATCTCAGTGTTTCCGTTTAATGTTGCCTGCATATTGGCGCGATGCCTGCATATTTTGACTTGATTCTGTTAATTCTTAAGGCAAGTGGTATATAATACAATGAATTTTTTGTTATATGTTTTTGAATGGGACACAGCCAATGCCGCTTACTCCGACTTCTCCTGAATGGGATAAGGTTTCGGGAAACAATTCCATAAGTGACGGAAGGGTTAACCGTAATCCAAATGAACCGCTGGGAATGCCTCATGATTTTGAAGCTGAACAGGCCGTTCTCGGTTCGCTGCTGCTTACCCCGAATAAGCTGGAGCTGGTAAATCAGAAGATTTCCGCCGATGATTTCTTCAGTGAGAATCACAGACTGATTTACAGTGCGATACAGAGACTGTCCGTGGCCGACAAGTCCATAGACATTATCAATCTGGCAGATGAATTAAAGCAGTGCGGTCAGCTGGAGAAGGTTGGCGGACAGGCATATCTTCTTTCCCTGCAGAGCAAGCCTCCGGTATCGGTTGACATCCTGAGCTACACGACCATAGTAAGCGAAAGGTCTCAGTCAAGAAAAATTCTTAACCTTATCGGTTCCGTCGAAAGAAAACTCTATGTGCCAAACGGTGAATCCGTTTCCTCAATCAGGGATGAACTGGAAAACAGCATCATCAAGCTTGGGGAGGAAAATTCCGGTATTGATGAAAATACGCCCAAGGACATTAAATCCGTAATTTTTGATGTCGTAAATGACATCAGGGAAAACAATAACAAGAATATTGAGGTAACAGGCGTTACCACAGGCTATGTTGAACTGGACCGCATGACTGCGGGACTTCACGGCGGTGAGCTGATTATTGTTGGTGCCAGACCGGCGATGGGTAAAACAACCTTCGGCATGAATCTGGTGGAAAACATGGCTTTCAAGTCGAATCCGGGAATTAAACCGGTACTTGTTTTTTCCATTGAAATGAATGCCAAGGAGATTGTCACCAGACTTATAGCATCCATGGCTCACATTGAAATGGATAAACTAAAGAAATACCGTCTTGATGAAACGGATTTGAAGAACATGCTGACCGTGGCTACCAAGGTTAACAACTACAAGTATCCGCCGATATTCATCTGTGACGGACAGGTAAGTGCTCAGGAGATAAGATCCATAACCA
Organism: Ruminobacter sp.; assembly: GCA_017940385.1. Lineage (GTDB taxonomy): Bacteria > Pseudomonadota > Gammaproteobacteria > Enterobacterales > Succinivibrionaceae > Ruminobacter. The sequence continues at coordinate 16,309 of JAGAYS010000034.1, forward strand.
AGAGATTAAGCCGTGAATATAACGGTCTTGGCGGTGTTATGGTGGATTATCTGCAGCGTATCAATTTCCCTAATGATGGCAGGGCCAGACACGAACAGATAGGTGAGGCTTCATGGATCCTTAAGTCGCTGGCGAAGGAATTGCAGATTCCGGTAATTGCGCTGGCACAGGTAGGGCGTGACATTGAAAAGGGCCGCAAGGATAAGAGACCTATGAATGCCGACCTTCGCGAATCCGGTTCCATCGAACAGGATGCTGACGTCATTATGTTCGTACACCGAGAAGAGGCATATCAGAGAGATAATCCTGAATTAAAGGGCAAGGCTGAAATAATAATAGGTAAGCAGAGAAACGGTCCTACCGGAATCGTTGACATGTTCTTCCAGGGTAATTACGCAAGATTTACTGAAACGTCACAAGCAAATATTGAACAGACAGTGTAATCGGCGGTTATGACGTAATCAGGTAGGTTTTTAATAATAAATATAAATAGGATTAGTGATGAAAACCGTGCAGGCTCAGATTGATCTGAGTGCTTTGAGACATAATGTAAATCTGATTAGGCAGAATCTGCCTGAAAGTAAAGTGTACAGCGTGCTTAAGGCTGATGCGTACGGACACGGCAGTGTCCGCTGTGCCATGGCATTAAATGATACCGTATACGGCTTTGCCGTTGCCAGAATAGAAGAGGCTGTTGAACTGAGGGAGGCCGGCATAACAAAACCGATACTGATGCTCGGCGGTTTTTTCAGGGAAGAAGACCTTAAACTCATAGAATGTTATGATCTGGAGTTTACCGTTCATTCTCAGTGGCAGATAGATGCCCTCAGAGCCTATTCTTCAGATAACTGTTTTACCGTATGGCTGCAGGTTAACGTGGGAATGCAGCGTCTCGGATTTAACGCGGATGAGCTTGATGCCGCAGCTGTCGGGATTGCGGACTGTGCCTGCGTCAGAAAGCCTGTGGGCATCATTTCACATCTGAGCTGTGCCGATGACGACAGCCTTAAGGATTATAACGAGCTTCAGCTTGCCGAATGGAAAAAAATGACCGGCGGGTGGAACGGACCTAAATGTCTGTCCAACTCGGCGGCATGTGCCTATTTCCCTGAGAAATCAACTGAATTCGTGAGACCAGGAATTACCCAGTACGGGATTTCACCTACCATTGGAAAAACCGGAAAGGATATGGGGCTCAGGCCTGTTATGAAGCTGTCATCTGAAATAATTGCCATCAGGGATCTTAAGCCGGGTGACGTCGTAGGATACGGTGCATCGTGGGTGTGTGAAAAACCGACCAGACTGGCCATTGTCGCCATCGGTTATGCTGACGGATATCCGAGAGCCGTTCCGAGCGGTACTCCGGTTGAAATAAACGGCAGGGTTGCTAAAACCGCAGGGCATGTATGCATGGACATGATGTTTGTTGATCTCGGGGCCGGTGCCGCGGATAAAATAGGTGACAGGGTTTACCTCTGGGGAACCGACAGTGTGTCCGTTGAGTGTGTTGCCGAGTCGGTAAATACCATTCCGTATGAACTGGTGTGCCATCTGTCAGACAGGGTTGAGTTCGTTTATTCCGATGACAGATAAGCGAACGGATGAATGTTCGGAAAGCCCCGGTGACACCTCTGTGTCACCGGGGCTTTTTCATGAATTAAATGATTATTCCCTGGCGTAATACAAAATACGTAAGACAAAATAAAAGAAACCGGCGGTTATATGCTGACCTGACCGGTTTCCTGAATATTTATGTCCGGGAACTGCTAGAATTCGAACTGTTCCTTTTCGTATTTCTTTGAGAGCCTGATGTCGTCTCCAAGCTGTTCAATCAGGGTTTCAAGTTCGGCTTCAGCTTCATCAAGCTTGATTTCCAGATTATCAAGAGCGATGAGTTCTTCTTCGCATTCATTGCTCTGTTCTCCCTTTTCGTGGCAAACGAGATCGGAACGGGTCTTCTGGGCATCAAACTTTTCCTGCGCAAAGCGTAAAGGAAGGTCGTGAGGTTTCTTGAAACTTACGCCGTTTGAATCCATGTTGACATAGAGCCATGGATGCCCCCAGTCCCATACAGGGAAAATAAATTCCACTGCATTGTTTTCAGCAGTATACAGTGACGTATTGCTGTTGATTTTGCCTAACAGTGCAACAAAGATAACTGTGATGACACCATAAAGAAGAACTTTATAAAACATATTACCACTCTCTTAATTATGCAGAAAATTTTTACAGTCTGATAACATTATACTAAAAAAATATGTCTATCGTACAGTTTTACAACAAATATATAAATTTCTTCGTTCATCATGATGATTATCCGGGGGGCGTCAGGATATTTACGCCAAAAAAAATGAGAACCGGAAGGTTCTCATCTCTGATAGCGTGTTTAACGTGCCGTTTTCGGACGATAAATCCTAGTTTTTGAATCTCATGGACAAGTCCATTGCTCTTACGTTCTTGGTAAGGGCACCGACGGAAATGAAATCAACGCCGATCTTTGCGTATCTTGCAATTGTTGAAAGGTTTACGTTGCCGCTGATCTCTAGCTTGGCCTTGTGATTGGTGATTTTTACGGCTTCTTCCATTGCCGGAATGTCAAAGTTGTCCAGCATTATGATGTCACTCTTCGCATCAAGAGCCTGCTGAAGTTCATCAAGGTTTTCCACTTCAACTTCAACCATTTTTCCCGGATTGAGCTTTCTGGCTGTTTCGATGGCCTGTCTGATGCCGCCGCATGCCATGATGTGGTTTTCCTTTATAAGATATGCATCAAAAAGACCCATGCGGTGATTGTGTCCGCCGCCTGCAACAACGGCATGCTTAAGAGCGGTACGAAGTCCCGGAACTGTTTTTCTGGTGTCGAGAAGCGTACAGTTTGTGCCTCTCATTTCCTTAACGTATGCGGAAACGGCAGTGGCAACGCCGGAAAGGGTCTGTACGAAATTAAGAGCGGTACGTTCAGCCGTAAGCATGATACGGGCATTTCCGTGAAGGCGGAAAAGTTCCTGCCCCGGAGCAACCTTGTCACCATCCTTGACGAGCCATTCCACGGTAACGCGGTCACCGAGCTGATGAAATATTTCGTCAACCCATGCTTTGCCGCAGAATACGCCTTCTTCTCTGGTAATAACGGTGGCATCGCTTACGCGGTCGGCAGGAATCAGCTGAGCCGTAATATCAAGAGAAGGATCAAGTTCACCGCCCAAATCCTCTTTGAGGGCAAGAGCAACGGAATTGGTAATATCATTACTTAACATAATATGTGTCCTGTTTTCGTTTAAGTACGGAAAAGTGACGGTTAAAAATCACATCCCGATGCATTATATCATGAATCGCATTGTTTTTACCGCATGCGTCCGCTTAATGATTTCATGCATGGCTGCTCTGCCGAATTCGCGGTGATGCCTGCGGTGACGCGTTTTGGGCGGGCGGCTTTGAATCGGGATCTGAATAAAGCATGTTGAAATGAGATTTAAGTCGAAAAAATGATAAAAAAAATGTATAATACAGCACCCATTGTGTTTTGCACGATGGACGGTTTTATTTATTGGAAACTTTAGTGAAGCAGTATGTTGGAAATAACCTCTCTTGAAAACAGATTAAGCGATTACCAGAATCGCACCGACAGCCTCAGGGGGTATCTTTGACCCGGACAGTAAACGCGAACGCCTTGAAGAAGTAGCGGGTTTACTGGAAAATCCTGATGTCTGGGGAGATCAGACACGTTATCAGGAACTGAGCAGGGAAAAGCAGGAACTTGAGTCATGTACCGGAACCTTTGACACCCTGTCAGGATATTTTGATGACTGTGATGTTCTTTTGGAAATGGTTAAGACCGATCAGGATGAGATGGCATATCAGGAGCTGATTTCCGTCCTCGATTCAGTTGACAGCCTATTGTCTGAACTTGAGTTTAAGCGCATGTTCAGCGGTACGCATGATGCATCCAACTGTTACATGGACATTCAGTCAGGTTCCGGCGGAACCGAAGCTCAGGACTGGGCCAGCATGATTATGCGCATGTATCTGAAATTTGCGGATAAGAACGGATTTAAGAGCGAAATTATCGAAATATCGGAAGGTGAAGTTGCCGGAATCAAATCGGCAACCATCAAGTTTACCGGACCGTATGCCTACGGCTGGTTCAGAACCGAGACCGGTGTTCATCGTCTGGTGCGTAAGTCTCCTTTTGATTCAGGAAACCGTCGTCATACGTCATTCTGTTCAGCGTTTGTTTATCCGGAAGTGGATGACAAAATTGAAATTGAAATCAATCCGGCTGACCTCCGTGTGGACGTCTACAGGGCATCAGGTGCAGGCGGACAGCACATTAACAAGACCGATTCCGCAATCAGAATCACCCATATTCCGACAAATACGGTGGTACAGTGTCAGAATGAACGTTCCCAGCATCAGAACAGGGAACAGGCGATGAAGCAGTTAAAGGCAAAGCTTTATGAACTGGAACTCCGTAAGAAACAGGAAGAAAAGCAGAGTCTTGAAGATTCAAAGTCTGATATAGGCTGGGGAAGTCAGATCAGATCATACGTACTGGATGATTCACGCGTAAAAGACTTGCGTACCGGTTATGAAGACAGAAATACCGTGTCTGTGCTGGACGGCGGTATAAAGGAATTTATTAGAGAAAGCTTAAAAGCAGGACTTTAATTCAATAGGAAAAATTATGGAAAATCAGCTTGAGACTCAGAATTCTGAGTTAAACAATGAAATGGCACAGCGTCTCGCTAAGTTAGATGAAATCAGAAAAAACGGTATCGCTTTTCCTAACGATTTCCGCAGAGATCACATCTCATCAGATTTACACAGCCTTTATGATGATAAAGATCCGGAGGCTCTTGAAGCTGAGAAACACGTAGTTAAGATTGCAGGCCGCATGCTTACCCGCCGTATCATGGGCAAGGCTTCTTTCGCAACCCTTCAGGACATGGGCGGAAAGATTCAGATCTACGTAACCCGTGACGATTTACCTGAAAATCAGTACAACGAAGAATTCAAGAAGTACGACCTTGGTGACATTGTCGGCTGTGAAGGCCGCGTGTTTAAGACCAAGACCGGCGAATTATCAGTTCACGTAACCAACATCAGATTACTGACAAAGGCTCTGCGTCCTCTTCCTGAAAAGTTCAAGGGACTTGTTGACCAGGAAGCCCGCTGCCGTCAGAGATATCTTGACCTGATTTCCAACGAACGTTCAAGAAACACTTTCATCATCCGTTCAAAGGTTATTGCAGGCATCAGAAAGTACATGACCTCTCACGGCTTCATGGAAGTTGAAACTCCAATGATGCAGACCATCCCTGGCGGTGCGTCAGCAAGACCGTTCATTACCCACCACAATGCCCTTGATATGGACATGTATCTCCGTATAGCTCCGGAACTCTTCCTTAAGAGACTCGTTGTTGGCGGTTTTGAACGCGTGTTCGAAATTAACCGTAACTTCCGTAATGAAGGTATTGACGTAAGACATAATCCTGAATTCACAATGATGGAATTCTACATGGCCTACGCCGACTACCATGACCTTATTGATTTTACCGAAGACCTGTTTAAGACTCTGGCTCTCGAAGTTCTCGGCACCACCAAGATTCACTATGCAAAGGAAGGTGAAGAAGGTCTTGATCTCGATTTCGCACAGCCGTTTGACCGTCTGACCATGAAGGAAGCCATTCTTAAGTATGCAGACTGGATTAAGCCTGAAGATCTCGAAGATTACGATCGTGCCCATGCCATTGCCGAAAAGCTTCACATTGAAATCTTAAGTGCCTGGAAGCTCGGTCACCTGATTTCCGCAATTTTCGAAGAAGTTGCAGAGCACAATCTCCAGCATCCTACCTTCATTACCGAATATCCGTTTGAAATTTCTCCTCTTGCAAGAAGAAATGACAAGAACCCTGATTTTACCGACCGTTTCGAATTCTTTATCGCCGGACGTGAACTGGGTAATGCGTTCTCAGAACTTAACGATGCCCAGGATCAGGCAGCAAGATTCAGAGCTCAGGTTGAACAGAAGGAAGCCGGTGACGATGAAGCCATGTACTATGATGCGGACTTCATTACCGCTCTGGAACACGGTCTGCCTCCTACTGCAGGTGAAGGCATCGGTATCGACAGACTGGTAATGCTGTTTGCAAACTGTCACACCATCAGAGACGTGATTTTATTCCCTACACTCAGACCTCAGAAGTAATTTCAGGGACTGAGCGAAATGAAAGCCGGGAAAGAAATGATTTTGGAATCGAATATTATTTCTCTTCGGAGTATAATAAAGCCGGCTTGTTGATAATTTTAGCAAAGGAAATTAGAAGAATGATCCATGGATCAATAGTTGCTCTTATTACTCCGTTCAGAGACGGAAAACTTGATGAAGCTGCTCTCCGCAATATTGTTAAGTGGCACATCGAACAGGGAACGAATGGCATTGTTCCGGTAGGTACCACTGGTGAATGTCCTACCCTTACCCCTGAAGAACACTGTCGTGTTATTGAAATTACCGCAGAAATCGCCAAGGGTAAAATGAGCATCATTGCCGGTGCCGGTTCAAACAATCCGGTTGAAGCCATTGAATACAGTAAGGTTGCCGAAAAGGCCGGTGCCGATGCAACCCTGCACGTTGCCGGTTACTACAACCGTCCAAATCAGGACGGCCTGTATGCCCACTTCAAGAAGCTTCATGACGAAACCAATATTCCTATTGTTCTGTACAACATTCCAGGCAGAGCTGTTGTGAATATCCTTCCTGAAACCGTGGCAAAGCTTGCCGAACTTCCTCGCGTTATCGGCATCAAGGATGCCACCGGCGATCTGGCAAGACCATGGGTTGAAAGACAGCTCATTAAGAGAAAGGATTTCGTATGGCTTTCAGGTGAAGATGCCACTGCAGTAAGTTATAACGTTGCAGGCGGTACCGGTGTGATTTCCGTAACCGCAAACGTGGCTCCAAAGCTTGTTGCCGAAGTTCAGGCTCTTACTCTTGAAGGCAGATACACTGAAGCCCGTGAAAAGCAGGATAGTCTCATGCGTCTTCACAAGCTGATGTTCAAGGAACCAAGCCCTGCAGGTGCCAAGTATGCATGTTCACTGCTTGGACTGTGCACCGAGGAATGCCGTCTCCCTGTAATGCCTCTTTCTGCTCAGACCAAGTCTGAAATCAAGAGTGCAATGCAGGAATTAAGCCTTATATAGTAACGGAAAAGGTCGAATCCGACGGGGCCGCAAATCAGTGATTTGCGGCCCCGTTTTTTGTGGAAAGCCGCAAACGGCTGTGAAGGACGCAAAAATGCAACGGATCTGAAAACGGCTTCCGGCAGTACGCCACAAATGGTTTCAGGAATAAAGGCTCATATCGTATAATCTGCAGTTGTGTGTATTAGACGAATCATCATGTATAATATCCGCATTCCGAATCCCATGTCACATGACGGCAGAATTAAATTAATTTATTAACAGGCAGAATAATATTTATGGAAAATGTAATTGAAGAAGAAGTTCCTCATCTCAGAAGAATTAAAAGTTATGTTTTAAGAGAAGGCCGTCTGACAACAGGTCAGGAAAGAGCACTCAGGGAATTGTGGCCGGTATGGGGTATTGAGTACGCAGACAGTCTGCTCGATATCGATAAGACATACGGCCGTGAAGGTGCTCCGCTTACCGTTGAAATCGGATTCGGCATGGGTAAGTCTCTCGTTGAAATGGCGCAGAAGGCTCCTGAACGTAATTTTCTCGGAATTGAGGTTCATACTCCGGGAATCGGAGCATGTCTTGCCGATATCCGTGACAAGGGCATAAGCAATTTAAGAATTGCGCATCACGATGCCGTTGAAGTATTTAACAACATGATTCCGGACGGTTCCGTTGACACTCTTCAGCTGTTTTTCCCGGACCCGTGGCACAAGGCCCGTCACCACAAGAGAAGAATCGTAAAGCCGGAATTTCTGGACCTGATTATGCCTAAGCTCAGACGCGGCGGCATTATTCACATGGCAACCGACTGGGAAAATTATGCGGAACAGATGCTTGAGGTACTGAGTGCCGATGACCGTATCGAGAACCTGTCCGCCGACAATACATATGTGCCGAGACCGGATTTCCGTCCGCTTACAAAATTTGAATTAAGAGGACAGAGACTCGGGCACGGCGTGTGGGATTTAATGTTTAGGAAAAAATAAAATGTCCACCAGCAGACTTGAAGCACTGACGGCATGGTATAAAAGCCTGTCAGACAGACACGTTTCGGTTCCGGTAATGATTAGCGGCGATGCCTCTTTCAGAAAATTCTACAGGGTAGACGAGGGGATTCTCATGGATGCTCCTCCGGCAACTGAAAAGAACAGGGAGTTTGTTGAACTGAGCGACCTTTATCTGCGTAACGGCATAAGGGTGCCGAAGGTTCTTTACGTCGACTATGAGCAGGGCTTCCTGCTGGTTGATGACCTCGGCAGCGAAACCATGTCCAGACACATGAATGCGGAAGAAAGCATGCCTTTGTGCCTCAGGGCCGTAAAACTTCTGGTTCGTCTTGCCGGCGCCCGTGCCTCAGGACTGCCGCCGTTCGATCGGGAATTTATGCTGAGGGAAATTGACATCGGAACGGAATGGTATTTCCGCAGGGCTCAGGGAGTCACGTTCACGCCTGAAGATGAGAAGATCGTCAGTGATGCCTCCGAAATTATGATTTCCAACAATCTCGGTCAGCCTCAGGTATTCATGCACCGCGACTTTCACTGCCGGAATATAATGCTTTCCGGAGACGGACTTGCCCTGGTAGATTTTCAGGACAGTGTTCTGGGGCCGCTCACCTATGATTTGGCCTCGCTGATATTCGACTGCTACCGTGATTTTTCCGAAGAGGAGCGCTCCTTCTTAATAAAGGCTTTTATGGAAGAGGCCGTGGAAAGGGGCATTCTCGGCGATTCAGCGGATTTTGACGGATTCAGAAGAGCCGTATACATTACCGCGCTGCAGAGACTGTATAAATGTGCCGGTATATTCAGCAGACTGTATTTCCGTGACGGAAAGAACGGATATCTGCAGTACATCCCGAGAGTTGTTCACAATATCGGGATGATTTGTGGCATGTATCCAGAACTGTCGGAGCTGGCAGGCCTTTTTGTAAAATACGGACGCCATAATCCTGATTTTGCCGATCTTGTGGATTCCTGCAGCAGTTTTAAGGCTCCCTAACCTTCCTTAAACGGTCCGCGGAACGTCACGGTGTACGGGGTCCGCGGAACCTCAGTGTCTGAAAAACGTACCTGCCTTACTTATAAGGCGTTTAAATGTGGTCATGAACACACTATAATCAGACTTTTCCGTTTAAGTTGTAGGTTAATTTTATGTTTGGGATTAAAATGCTCTAAGAGCTGTAGTGTCAGTAAAGTTCATTACAGTTACCGATAATTCCCATAAAAATCATTAGCAATAAGGGTTGTGATTATGAAGGCTATGATTCTGGCTGCCGGCCGGGGCGAAAGAATGCGTCCGCTGACCGATACCACACCAAAACCTTTACTCAAGGTAAATGATAAGTCCCTGATTGAATATCATATTGAAAAGCTCAGAAACGTCGGAATTACGGAACTGGTAATAAACCATGCCTGGCTCGGTAACGTTATTGAGGAAAGGCTGGGTGACGGAAAAAAATACGGGGTGCACATCAGTTATTCTCCGGAACAGCCAGGAGGACTTGAGACTGCAGGAGGCATCAGGCATGCGCTTCATCTTCTTGGCGACGCTCCCTTTGCCGTGGTTAACGGTGACGTATACTGTGAACTGGACTATGGCGAGCTTGTCAGGACTGAGCTCGGGGAGGCACTTGGATGTCTGTACCTCACTGACAATCCTGATTTTCATCCTGAAGGGGATTTCAGCATAAGGGACGGTTATCTGTCTTCCGACAGGGAACTGACCTTCAGCGGAATAGCCGTATACAGACCGGAGGCTTTCAGGGATATTCCGGACGAGAGGGCAAAGCTTAAACCGTATTTTGACGGGTGGATTGCCAAAAAACAGCTTCTTGCACGTTATCTGCAGGCATACTGGTGTGATGTCGGTACTCCGGAAAGACTTTGCAGTCTTGATTTACGTCTCAGGAAAATGAATAAGGCGGAGGCATAAATGAGTGATTTAGTTAATCAGGTGACAAAGAGAGCCTTTACTCTTGTTCTTACCGTTATCACTGCCGTGATATCCTTTTATTTCATGTTTGACACTCCCATGCCGGCCATAATTCTTGTAGGCGTGGCGTGGGCCGTCGGAGCCACTCTGGACAAGAAGTATAATCCTGCAAATAAAAGACCTGAATATACCGAAGAGCAGAAACGCATTTTCAATGCCTCAAAGTTTATCCTTGCAGGTTATATTTCACATAATTCCAGAGCCAGACCAAACCAGCTGGAAAAAATACTGAAAAGGCTTGATGACCTCGCTGACAGTGAGGAGGACAAGGCTTTTTTTGAAGAGCAGTTCAATCTCGGACGCACGGTAGGTTTTGATCCTACGGATACCTGCGTCAAACTCAGAGCAGCCATAAATGATGACGATGTATACCGTCACCGTCTTATCGAGTTTCTTGTTTATGTGGTTTTCATTGACGGCGTGATTTCCATTGAGGAGAAGAATCGTCTGACCCGTGTTGCCGAAAGAATGGCCATACCGCTGTTTAAGCTTGAAAGGTACATCAGACAGAACAAGGCCATCAGTGAATTCGAAAACTTCATTTCCACTCTGGGAACAAGGCAGAAGCATGAGGAGGCCAGATATTCCAACAACGGTTACTCCAGAGGATATGTCCCTCATGATGAAGTGTCCAACTCACTTGAGGTGTTCGGGTTAAACAAGAAGGCCAATATTAACGATGTGCGTTCGGCATATCACAAACTGATGAAGAAGTATCATCCCGATCGTCTGGTCTCACGCGGACTGAGCCCCGACATGATTAAGCTCTATTCCGAGAAGACCAAGGTTATTCAGAAGGCCTACGACATTCTGAAAAAGCATTATGAGAGTCTCTGACATTATCCTTTCTGCATGAAGGAAACTCCTGAAGCGAAGTTTAATGTAGTGAAGAATACCCCGTTGCCGGTATGCCGATAACGGGTTTTTTCATGTCGGTTCGGTTTCGGTTCCGGTCACGGAGATTAATCCGGAGCGATACCGAATTCCTCACGGGTCTTCTGAATCAGTTCCAGTATTTCGGCCTCCGATACGGCCTTCGTTAAAAGTGATTTGACGGCATGTTCGATTGGAGAGTTCTCGGAATAATCGGTCTTGAATATGAGGGAGGCTCTCTTACCTGATGCGCAGATGTCCCTTACCCTGGTTTTACCGTTGGGATTATTGTCGTCATATACGGCAATTGAGTGTCCGCCGAGATTGTTCATTACCCTGAAGCACGGGATGTCCGTGGAACCGTCACCTATAAACAGCATTCTGTTGAAGGGAATCGTACGCTGTTCGTCAGGAATATACCTGTTGACCGTACTGTTTTCACTTTCATCCAGGGCTCCCTTGTTTATTCTGAAAAGATACTGGGTTTTTGTGGTGTAGTTAATGGCCTGTGCCGGCCAGCAGGCTACACCGTTGGCATCATACATGAAGCTGGACGCAAAGACTTTTTTGAATTTTCCGTTGATGGAACATCCTTCTATTATTTCCTTAAGCCCGGAAGATATGATGTAGTGTTCTACGTTAACTCCGATGCTTTTGCCGAAGGAATTGATGCGGTCAAACCAGGTTTCCACACCGGGAAAGAGCGTGATTTTTTTCCCGTTGTTGACAAAGTCTTCTCTTCTGATTGGGATGTCAGCGGCCTGAGCTTTCCTTATCATGAGGTACATGTATGACAGGATGTGGTCTGCGTTCTGTCTTGTGCCGATAAGTGATGATTCCTTCCAGAATTCCTCAGCCGTCAGGCCCAGCTTGGGAATAAAATCATATTCCTGCATGTTGTGATTGCTGAGGGTACCGTCAAAATCATATGCAATGGCAAAAGTTATTTCCTTATCCATGGTTTATCTCCACATAATATGTTCCTGTGAAGCACAGTCTGGAGTTTAAAACAGTTTTACGTCATCCGGAATTTCAAATGGCGGCATGGTGGTAAACTCCATGAGTTTATTGGTAACCGGGTGGTAAAAAGACAGATAACCGGCATGGAGCTGCAGATGCGGAACCAGATCCCTGAGTTCCGGAGGAGCATATAAGTGATCTCCGAGAATCGGATGTCCCAGCACCATCATATGAACTCTGAGCTGATGAGATCTGCCGGTAATCGGCTGCAGTTTTACCAGGGTTCTGTCATTTCCCCTCTTCAGACACGTGAAGTTGGTAATGGCCTCACGCCCGTTAACGTAATCGACGCGCTGCAGAGGTCTGTTCAGCCAGTCCACGCACAGGGGCTTGTTAACAACTCCCGAATCCTGTTCCACAATTCCGCCGACCCAGGCAAAATAGGTCTTGTGGGTTTTTCTTTCCTGAAACTGCTTGCCGAGGCGTCCGGCGGCTGTTTTGTTTTTGGCCACAACCAGGATGCCCGAGGTGCTCATGTCAAGTCTGTGCACGGCTACCGCATCAGGACTGTCTTTTCTGACCCTGCTGAGGATACTGTCATTATGTTCCGCTGCTTTTCCGGGAACGCTCAGCAGTCCGCTGGGCTTGTTCACGACGATAATGTCGGTATCTTCATAAAGAACCTCAAGAAAGGGTTCCATTGGCGGATTGTATACGAAGGTGTCTGAATCTTGATTACTCATATAATTAGTATATTCTGTCTGCTGCGTTATCGATGTGTGATTGATTGCTTTTTTGATGAAACTCAGGATATTTTAACCGACTGTTTTGAGTTTTGTTAAATTTTTTATCCGTGAGCGTCATGACGGGATGCGCGGTACCGTTGATAATGAATATTGTCAGGTATTGTGTTGTACGTCATTGATATGACGTAAATCTGTTTTTTATTGAATATAAAATAATGTAGAATGAGCATGTCCCGTGTTTATGACAAGAAAATAGGAAGTTTTATGTCAGCATTAGAACTCCGTGCCTACGGCGGTGTGGAAAATCTGGTTTTTAATGACAGCACTGAAGTTGCTTTACCGGAAAAAGATGAAGTCCAGGTCAGGATTTTAGCTGCGGGCGTGAATGTCATAGATACAAAAATCCGTCAGGGTACAAGTTTTGCCGCAAAGACCAGAGGGGAAAGATTTCCCTGGACCATCGGTTTTGACATGAGCGGCGAAGTCGTCAGGGTTCCCAAGGAATGTGAAGATTTTCAGGTGGGGGATCTGGTCTGCGGTCTTGTGGGGTTTCCGCTGAACGGCGGAGCGTACAGTTCCGTGAATAACTTTCAGTCATCCGAACTTATAAAGATTCCCGAAGGCTGCGGAATTAAGGTTGCCGGAGCACTTCCCCTGGCCGGTCTAACCGCATATCAGGCTCTGTTTGACATCGGTCATTTACAGCCGGAACAGACCGTAATCATTTCCGCCGCCGCAGGCGGGGTCGGACACATTGCCGTCCAGCTTGCAAAAAATGCCGGTGCCAGGGTTCTCGGCATATGTTCAAAGGAAAACCACAGATTCGTGAAAGAACTGGGAGCGGATGCCGTTGCTGAATATGACAATGAGGAATGTCTTAAATGGCAGAGTGAGGCCGATCTGTTCATAGATCTTGTCGGCGGACAGAGTGCAATTAATAATCTGTCGCTTCTGAAGCTTAATGCCACCATGGTTTCGGTTCCTACAATAACCTATCAGGCAGTCAGACTTGCCGCCACAGACATGTCAATCAATGTGGCCGGAATGGTGGTCAAGCACAACAAGGTTCAGCTTAAGAAGATGCTTGACATGATTGCTGACGGAGAGCTGAAAGTACATATTTCGGAAAGCTTCTTCCTGAAGGACGGTGCCAAGGCTCATGCCGTAATCGGATGCGGCCATGCCGTGGGCAAGGTTATCCTGCTGCCTAACGGGATTGTCCGTGAGGTAAAACCCTGATAACGGCAGATCATGAAAATTTTGCCTGTGTCAGGGATTTTTCCGCCGGCCGCAAAATAAAGATGTAATGGAAAACCGGAGCAGTGAGCTCCGGTTTTTCATTGCATCATGACTGTCGCATCATTACTGCCGCCAGCGGCCTTCTCAGCCGGGGCGTTTTTCTGAATTATTGAGGTAAATTGCCGTAATTAAGATCATACAGACGCTGGGTATTGGTTGCGGCATCTGTCAGGTTAAGATGCTGATAGCTTTTAATCAGGTACTGAAGGGCTTCCTTGGTTTCGTCGCTTCCCTGATATGACAGAATAAGTTTCTGACAGTGTCTTGCTGTGGATATATAGGCCTGTTTCTTGTAATAGTATTTGATGACTGACAACTCGTGCTTTGAAAGCATGCTGCGGATAAATATCATGCGGGCATAGGCATCGGCCGCATACAGGCTGTTTGGATATGAGGTATACAGCCTGTTGAAATCCTTGAATGCCGTTTCGTAATACGCCATGTCGCGTTCATGATTGTCAATGTGGAGCAGATCCAGAAACCTGTCGGTTGCTTTCTGAAGATTGGTGAGTCCGCGCATGTAGAGAACGTAGTCGATGTGTTCGTCAGACGGATTGAGACGGATGAATTTGTCTATTTCCGCAATGGCCAGCTCGTTTTCCCTGTCTTTGTAGTAGGTGTAGATAAGATTCAGCTGAACCTGATGCGCATACGGACCGAAAGGATAGCGGTTATCGATGGCTTCAAGATTGAGTCTGGCCTGATGATAGTTTTCACTGGCCATGGCCTTGTATGCATCGACATACAATTCATGCGGCTGTTTGTCTGGAATTATATCTCTGTTCTTGGATGAACAGGCAGTCATCATAATAATGCTTAAAATAGAAATTCCCAGTTTACTTGCAGTGCTCAGCATTTTTTATTTCCATTATCCGATTCCGGCAGATTTGATTAAATGTACCTTTTGTAATTGCGACCGTCAGCCGGTACGTCGTGCCGTCAGGTCGTAATTCGTCCGTAACGGTCACGCCGGCGGCTTTAGTATCAGATGTTCAGCGAGTCATAAAGTTCCCCGGCCTTTTACGGACGTCCGCTACGGATGCGGGACTGACGACCCTGTGCGCAATGTTCTGATTATAATACACAAAAACCAATCAATATTCATTCAATAGTTGATAATGCGATGATAATCTTCGGTATTGATGACAGGGTTTCCTTTCTCCGCGAAATGATTCGCTGACATTTCGGAGTCATTTCGGCCGACAAATCAAAAAGAATGCATATAAATGACTGCATATGCTAGAATGCACTAAAATTTGAGGTGTTTATACATGAGTCAGAATATAGAATTAACTTCCGTCATTCCTGAAGACATGCACGGTATGAGACTGGATCAGGCATTAAGTGAGCTTTTTTCAGATTATTCCCGCAACAGGCTGAAAGGCTGGATACTGGAAGGTCTTGTAACCGTAAACGGCAGACCGGTGCTTGTTCCGAGAGAAAAAATAAATGCCAATGACAGCGTGGTCATAAATGCGGTTATTGACAGTGAAGATCATTTTATTCCGGAAGAAATTCCCCTCAACATTGTTTATGAGGATGATGATCTGCTGGTTATAAACAAACCTGCGGGACTTTCAGTTCATCCGGGTGCCGGCCGCAGGACCGGAACCCTTCTTAACGGACTGCTGTACAGATATCCGGACAGCATAAATCTTCCCAGAGCCGGTATTGTGCACAGACTTGATATGGATACTTCCGGATTAATGGTTATTGCCAAGACAATCAGAGCCGTACACAAGCTGGTAAAAGCCATCTCCCGTCATGACGTGGTCCGTGAGTACGAGGCCGTGGTCATCGGACACATGACTGCAGGCGGTGAGGTTGACGAACCGATAGGAAGACATCAGACCAACAGAATAATGATGTCCGTAGTACCTGAAGGCTACGGAAAGGAAGCCGTAACCCATTACCGTGTAATGGAAAAATTCAGGGCTCATTCAAGACTTCGTTTAAGACTTGAAACAGGCAGAACCCACCAGATCCGCGTTCATATGTCATATATAAAGCATCCTCTGGTAGGAGATCCTCTTTACGGCGGTAAGAGAGCCAGATTCATTCCTAATGCGTCAGCAGAATTTACCCGTTACGTAAATACATTCCCGAGACAGGCGCTTCACGCCATCAAGCTGGAATTTGTTCATCCGTTTACCGGAGAGGAACTTTCCTTTGAAGCTCCGGTTCCAGATGACATGATTGAACTTGTCGAGGTGCTTCGCGAGGATACCAGAGAGCATCCTGATGACATTGTCTGGGGCTTCTGATGTCAGTGTTCGGCAGGAATAACGGTCTGATGACAGCTCCGGCAGATAATCCGTCACTTGAGAAGTATCTTATAAACGTAAATCCGGAAGCGGCGAACCTGCAGGCCGGAATTCACATGGCTTTTACCACCAGAAAATGCGGCAGAAGCAAAGCCCCTTTTGACAGCTTCAATCTCGGTCTTCACGTCGGAGATGACCCGAAGCACGTGGACGAGAACAGAAAACAGCTTCTTACCGATCTTTCCGGTGTGGAAAGGATTGCCTGGCTGAATCAGATTCATTCCACCGACGTTGTTACGGTTGATGACGGTTACGGTAAGGCTCCTGATGCCGATGCCGCGGTAACCAGAAGCCGGGGAATTGCCCTGGCAATAATGACTGCGGACTGCCTTCCGGTTCTTTTGGCATCCGACGACGGTTCGGTGGTAGGGGCCGCTCACTGCGGCTGGCGCGGACTTGCCGGAGGCGTTCTTGAAAATACCGTCAGAAAGATGAATACCGAGCCCGGGAAAATCACGGCCTGGCTGGGACCGTGCATAGGTCCTGAAGCCTTTGAGGTCGGAGAGATTGTCAGGGAGTCTTTCTGCTCAGGAAATCCTGACGGCGACAGATATTTTCGTGTAAGTCAGCCAAAGAACGGTGAAAACAAGTACCTTGCGGATTTACCGGGGCTTGCACGTCAGAAACTCAGACAAATGGGGGTTGTCAGGGTTATATCATCGGGACTGTGTACCTATACCGACAGCAGCCTCTTTTTCAGTTACAGACGGGAACGCGTTACCGGAAGAATGGCAAGTTTAGTATGGATGGGGTAGAACGGATCTGACCGTTGTCCCGTCCTTTTTACCGTGAATGATTCATGCGTCAGTTTTGATTCTGCACGGTAATAAGCCTGATTAACCGTTCCGAATTTCATTCTCAGTGCGGCGTGACGTGACTGAAGCCGCCGTTTAATTAACGTGACTTCCTCATTTCCGGCATAATTTCGCATTCAAAGTTATTCATAAGCATCCCAAACATCCCAAACATCCCAAACATCTGCAGACATCCGCGGACATGTTCCATTTCTTACCTTGTTTATTATTATCCGTATGATTTTTGGCGCCTGTATAAAATTCGATAAAAATATAATTTTTTTATCGTTTTACTTGAATATTTATCAAAAGATACCATGTCTTAAGTGTGAGATATAAAAATATACAGAGGTGACAGAGTATGAGATTAGAATCGTTAACCACTCAGCTGCAGGAGGCTTTGCAGGATGCGAATTCTCTCGTGGTTGTTAATGAACAGCAATTGATAGAACCTGCACACATCGTAGAAGCTCTCATCAGCATGCAGGGAAGCTCCATTCCGGCCATTCTGACGCTGTGCGGGGCAGATGCCAATGCCGTAAAAATTCTGCTTGATGAGGAAATAAAAAAGTTTCCTGTAGTTAAGGGCGCCGGTGCGAACATTCAGATGTCACCGGCTACCGGCAGGGTATTCAATCAGAGTGAAAGACTGGCAAAAGAATACCAGGACAAGTTTATTTCGTCTGAACTTTTCGTTAAGGCTGCCTTTACCGAAGATTCCCTGGTAAGGGAGGTTTTCACCAAATGCGGCATTAACAAGGGAAAGCTGGATGACGCCATAAACAAGGTTCGCGGCGGAGAGAAGGTAAATGATGCCGAAGTCGAATCCAACCGTCGTGCCCTTGAAAGATATACCATTGACCTTACCGCAAGGGCGGAAAGAGGTAAACTGGACCCGGTTATCGGCAGGGATGACGAAATAAGAAGAGCCATTCAGGTTCTGCAGCGCAGAACCAAGAACAACCCTGTTCTTATCGGTGAACCTGGTGTCGGTAAAACCGCCATTGTTGAAGGTCTCGCACAGCGTATCGTAAAGGGGGAGGTGCCTGAAGGCCTGAAGAACAAGAGACTGCTGTCCCTTGACATGGGCGCGTTGATTGCCGGTGCAAAATACAGGGGTGAATTTGAGGAAAGGTTAAAGGCCGTGCTCAACGCTCTGGCAAAGGAAGAAGGCAGGGTTATTCTCTTCATCGATGAAATACATACCATGGTGGGTGCCGGCGGAGCCGACGGTGCCATGGATGCCGGCAACATGCTCAAGCCGGCTCTTGCCAGGGGCGATCTCCACTGTATGGGTGCCACTACACTTGATGAATACCGTAAGTTCATCGAAAAGGACGCCGCCCTTGAAAGAAGATTCCAGAAGGTATTTGTGGGCGAACCTTCAGTTGAGGATACCATCGCCATACTGAGAGGTCTGCAGGAAAGGTATGAACTTCATCATCATGTTGAAATTACCGACCCGGCCATAATTGCCGCGGTAACCCTTTCCAACAGATACATTACCGACAGACAGCTCCCGGACAAGGCCATAGACCTTATTGATGAGGCTGCCGCAAGTATCAGAATGCAGATTGATTCAAAGCCTGAACCTCTGGATAAGCTGGAACGAAAGCTTATTCAGCTGAAGATCGAAAAACAGGCCGTGTCAAAGGACAGCGATGATGCAAGTAAGAAGCGTCTTGAAAACCTGAACGAGGAAATCGAGGCGAAGGAAAAGGAATACAGTGAACTCGAGGAAATCTGGAAGGCTGAAAAGTCCAGCATGCAGGGGGTTCAGCATCTTAAGGAGGAACTTGAAAAGGCAAGATTCGACTGTGAAACCGCACAGCGAAAGGGCGAATTTGAAAGAGCGGGTGAACTGCGTTACAGCATTATTCCTTCTCTTGAAAAGCAGATTGAGAATGTTAACAGGCTCAAGCTTGAAGCCAAGAATGACGACAGCAGACCAAAGCTTCTGCGTAACAAGGTTACCGAAAACGAAATCGCCGAGGTTGTTTCCAGGGCGACCGGTATTCCTGTTGCAAAGATGATGGCCGGTGAAAAGGAAAAACTGTTGAATATGGAAAACACCCTTCATGACAAGGTAATCGGTCAGAATGAGGCTGTTGACGCCATAGCAAATGCCATCAGAAGAAGCAGGGCCGGACTGTCCGATCCTAACAGACCGATTGGTTCATTCCTGTTTATGGGACCTACCGGCGTGGGTAAGACCGAACTCTGTAAGGCTCTCGCAGAATTCATGTTCGACACCAGGGACGCCATGGTCCGTATCGATATGAGTGAATTCATGGAAAAGTACTCAGTGAGCAGACTTGTCGGTGCTCCTCCGGGATACGTGGGCTATGATGAAGGCGGCTATCTTACCGAGGCCGTGAGAAGACGTCCTTACAGTGTCATCCTTCTCGATGAGGTTGAAAAGGCACATCCCGACGTGTTTAATATTCTGCTGCAGGTGCTTGATGACGGCAGACTTACCGACGGACAGGGCAGAACCGTGGACTTTAAGAACACGGTGATCATCATGACATCAAACATCGGTTCCGAAATCATTCAGGAGGAGACCGGTCATAAGAGTTATGATGAAATAAAGAGTGATCTGTTCCAGGTGCTTCGCAGTCATTTCAAGCCGGAATTCCTGAACAGAATTGATGAAACGGTGGTATTCCATCCGTTGGATGAGGAATGCATCAGAAAGATAGCCGGAATTCATCTGAAGAGTCTGAGTGACCGTCTTGCAGGTTCTGGTTTCCAGGTTGAGTTTTCCGACGGCCTGTTATCAAGGGTTGCCCACATCGGTTTCGATCCGGTATTCGGTGCAAGACCTCTGAGAAGGGCAATACAGGATGTTGTGGAAAACCAGCTGGCGCAGCTTGTGCTTAAGGGTGACCTTATGCCTGACACCACATATGTGGTTGACCTTAACGAAAATGATGAACTTAAGGTAAGCAGGAAGTAGTCCGACTGATTATCAGGCCTGATGCCGCGTTTAAAAGGATTCTTCTCCGGAAGAATCCTTTTTGATTTTTGGGGAAGAAAATAATTTGTCGGATGGTAATGAAGTCAAAATGAGCAGGAAAAGACCAAATATGAATAAAAAATGATTGTTTTGATTATAAAATATTCAAAAAACATCTTTTTTGAGAAAAAGATCAAAAAAAGTGTTGACGAAAAAAATAAAAAACCTAAAATACACATCGTTCGCTGAACAGAGCGAAACGAAAAAAGTTCTTTAAAAACGAATCTAGACAATCTGTGTGGGCACTCGCTGAATTCATGAGCTGAAAGAAAAG
>JAGAYS010000035.1 GCA_017940385.1 Ruminobacter sp.
ATGTCGCGACCAATACAATCCAACTAAAGAGAAAAACAGAAACTCATGAAACCAGAACTCATATGGTCCACAACTATCTAAAAAAGCTTTAGGGTTTTGATCAAAGACCGCAATACCATATATATACGCAAGAAACATTCCAATACACGTCCATGCAGGGAAGTCGATTATAAATCTGACTAGCCTATCCACAAAGTTTGCTTCTTTCTCAGAAATACCGCCAAAAATTGGTGCAGGAATAAACATGGTCATACTCCACTGCTAAAAATCAAATCACCTTAATTAAATTATATATAAAAATTAAGGCGATTCAATAATATTCGGATGTTTTTCATCTTTTCTGACATTATTCAGGTCATCACTTGTTTGAATTTTGTCTGTTTTGATTTTACATTCTTCGGTCCTTGATGCTGCTATCCTCAAAAGGCTCCTGGCTATCAGTCCAGATTCCACCTTTATCTCTGACTGAACAGAAAGATAAATCAGCAGATTACAGATTGTAGAAAGATGTTGTCATTATCTGATGCTCACACAAACATTGATAATCTCGGACCCTGTTGAGTACTAAAAAAACAGCATGAAGTCTTTTCATGAGTTTTGGTCGCATTAGTTTATATTTAGGATTTACCGTCACTTAAAAATGAGAGCCGCTGAATCTTTGTTTCAGCGGCTCTCAGTCTCAGCAATCCTTTTTATTTATTTAAAAGGTAATTCTTTCTCTGCTCTAGAACCTTTTTAAGTTGCTCGTCGTAACTCTTTGAGTTCTTTTCCGGCTGCAGCTTCGGCAGACTGTTGGCACTTATAATTCCCTGTCCCCTCATCAGAATGTCAAAATATGTGCTGTCTGACTCAAGAGCCATCTGTTCCTTCGTAGGCACTTTCAGTAACATGCCACTGAACGGATACACAGGAGCCTTATTGCTGAACATTTTCGGATTTCGTCTGTACACTGCTACGGCAGCCTGGTATTTTGAAACCCCGAATACCTTGTTTGCCAGATTACTGCCTATCTGTTCAAGTCCCATTCCGCGCTTAACCTTTAAGACCCCGTTGAATGCATTCATATCAACATTTTTAGCTGATGACGTGTCTTTAGTTGGTAACGGGAAGAGTTTATCCAGTTCCTCAGAGTAAAGCTCTGCTTCTGTAATTTCGCGTGAGGTTGCTGATTGTGTCTCGGCCTTAGCCTTGGCATCAGCTTCAGCCTTCAGTTTAGCTTCTTCGGCTTTGGCCTTGGCGTCTGCTTCAGCCTTCAGTTTAGCTTCTTCTTCGGCTTTGGCCTTGGCGTCCGCTTCAGCCTTCAGTTTGGCTTCTTCTTCGGCTTTGGCCTTTGCATCAGCTTCGGCCTTCAGTTTAGCTTCTTCTTCGGCTTTAGCCTTGGCGTCTGCTTCGGCCTTAGCCTTGGCCTCAGCTTCAGCCTTAAGTTTAGCTTCTTCTTCGGCCTTAGCCTTGGCGTCTGTTTCAGCCTTCAGTTTAGCTTCCTCTTCGGCTTTAGCCTTGGCGTCTGCTTCGGCCTTCAGTTTAGCTTCCTCTTCGGCTTTAGCCTTGGCATCAGCTTCAGCCTTCAGTTTAGCTTCCTCTTCGGCTTTAGCCTTGGCATCAGCTTCAGCCTTCAGTTTAGCTTCCTCTTCGGCTTTGGCCTTAGCTTCTGCTTCAGCCTTCTCCTGAGCTTCCAATTCCTCAAGTTTAGCACGGGCTTCAGCTTCTATTGCTTCATCTGCAAGACGCTTCTGTTCTTCATCGGCAAGTCTGGCTCTTTCAATTTCAGCCTGTTTTTTCTCTATTTCCCTTACATTTTCATCAGCCTTCTGCATGATCTTGCTGGAAACATTTCTTGGCGGATCCTGAACGGATTTTGTTACGTCAATGGTTGTTATCTTTTCTTTATTCGAGATAACGCTGCTTGCTGCATCAAGATCCTTCTCAGCATCGGCTATAACTGACGATGCATCTATTTTATTTCTGAGAGCTTCCGCGGTATCTACCGTTTCGGTGGCAATCGGTGTCTGTGAGCTGATTTCAGAAGGTTGTGCCTTATCTTCGGATGCCTGTTCCAACCTCTGTTCGGCAGGCTGCTTTTCAGAAGTTGAAACGTTATCCGGTGCATCGACTGAATCCTCATTCTTTTTTTCTTTCAATGAGGCAATTTCAATAACTCTTTCAGTATCGTTTACGTTATCCACGTAACGGGTAGTACTTATGGTTATCATTCCTTCTTCAAGGCGATCCGCAGCCGTATTGGCAAGTTCCACATCATCGTAGAACTCTACGGAAAAACTATCCATGCGATTTTTTCTGGTAGCGGTATTTTTGGCAGTGTCAGAAAGTGCACCGGTATCATTACCGGTTGACACTGCTGCAGGTATCTGCTGATCTGTGACTGGTGTTGCTGAAGTTATGTCCTCGGCGGCGTATGCCTGTGCTGAGATAGCCAGAATAAATGCCATTACCGATAACTGTTTGTAATTGCTCATAAGACGTCTCCTTTATATGCGTCCCTTTTGCCGTAACTTTGACAGTAACGGCAAACTAATACAATCTCGTACTGCAGCTCATTAATTAAGAACGCAGTCCGTTATCCGTAGCAACCTCAAATTATGATGTCTAATTATTATTATTTCTCATTCCGATTCGTAATCGGACATTTTTATTGTATTTCCGGTAATATATTTTGATCTTTGTTCTAGTATCGCGTTTATTTTCTGTTCCTTCACGGGTACCGGTCCGCGTGAAGGAGACAAAATTGTACTTTTCTGTATGTTATTTTTCTGAAGTTTTTGCAGTGGCCGGCTTCTTTTCAGCCTTATTTCCTGCTGATTCTTCTTTCTTTACCATTGAAGCAGGACGTTTTTCCTTTACATGAATTATACACTTAACTGACTTTTTCAGTGAGGCTAACTCCTGTTCTCCCTTTTTGCGGTCGGCATCAGAGATCTTTTCATTAATGTTTTTCATGAATTCAGCAGCACCGAACTCATTTTCATAGTTTGTTCCCTTTACGCAGTCCCTTTCAAGAGCAAGCCACGCGTAAGCCTTTGCATCATCAAGCACACCGTATGATGAATTTGCATAGGCTCCGGCGTATTCAATCATTGCCATGACGTCACCGCGCATGGCAAGTGCTTTCAGAAAAGGTTCTGATTTCACTGAAACCTCGGCCTTCTTGGCTCGGCGGTAATATGAATACATGTTCCACAGAGCAATGCCCTGCATGTTCTTTACGTCATCATCGGCTGATTCTGCATTAATTATGTCCTTATACAGCGCATAAGCCCTGTCAATTGAGGCCGGATTTATGTCCGGAGATGCTGCTCTTGCGTGATAGTAACGGGCCAGTTCGAATTTAGCCTTAAGATTTGCAGAATCCTCGGCCAGTTTTTCAAGTTCAGGTAATTCCACTTCATCCCTGAATCTGTCGATGGCCAGTTTTGTGCTGAGCATTCTTAAACGGCCTTCCGGAGTTTTATCCTCTGAAAGAGTGTTAAGATACTTCACCATGTTTAAATCCTTGCCGTTATTCTCGTAGTTATCACGATCATACTGGGTTATGACGTACATGCTCATGGCATCCTTGTTATCATTCTGTGCGGCAAGGTATATGAAATGTTTATATCCGTTCATGTTGCGGGGAACATTAAAATCAACTTCGTTCACGCCGGCAAAGTTCCACAGAGCAACGAGATACTGAAGCTCACCATTATCGGTATTGTTGGCCTCTCTGATGCATTCGTTGTAAAGTTCCTTGTCCAGACGATATTTTTTAATGTCCGTCATGCAGTCGGCTGATGCTGAAGCACTGATTACGAGTCCCATTCCCAAAACCGCAGCCTGAACTGCTGAAAAAATCCTGTTGCGTTTCATTTGTCCCTGAGTTCCCCAATATATGATAGTAACCTGTATAGTTTTATATTCTGCGGCCTGCTCTTATTCGAGAATAGCGAGCCGCCCGCCGTGCTGGACGAGCGCATTCCACCAAAAACGGCGAATTATCGACCCATTATATGCCAATGATGTTTTTATTCACGGGATTAACTGTTTTTATGTTTTCAAATAATGACTGTTAACACAAAAAAGAAATTTATGGGAATTACGGATAAGGGGAAACGACAACACGGCTGAAGAATAAGCGAACTTGAGTGAAAACGGCATCATCTGCGGCAGAACCGAAAAATTTACCCATTCAGATGACAGAAATCCGGCTTTCAAAACAGTGAAGCTCACTTTTTACGACATAAACAGTGAGCTTCGCGTGTTTAATCAGAAATGAATCAGTTCTTTCTGCATAGATTTGCGGCGTAGCATGTTGATTTTTCGTCGAAACGCCAGTAAAACTCTCCTGACGGATTCCAGAAACCGTCGTAGATAACGGTATACGGCTGATCAAAGGTTCTCTCGTCAACGGTAAGTTTTACGGAATACAGTTTGACGTCGCCGTTTGCACTTACATGTTCGTTTTTACCGTACAGGCTAACTTCAACCGACTTAACCAGTTCTGTTCTGAATTCATCAGCGTCGGGAATACTGTAGCCTTCTCCGGTGCTGCCGTTTACGCATTTATCGTAACCGTCAATTCCGTTGTGGGCAAAGCATTTGCTTACTTCATCCCTGACATGATGAACCTGTCCGGTGTACTGATTGAAATTATAGATGATTTCCTTTTTCTGAAGGGATGCATAGTAGGCGTTAATGATCTTCTCTGCTTCAGTCATGTCGACTGCCTCAGGGTTGGCAAGGTAGTCATTTACTGCCTGTATAACCTTGTCCCTGGGGATGTTTTCGCCGAGCTTACTCATTTCCTCAAGTCCGCTGTTGACGGCATATGCAAGATCATATCCCAGGGCTATGGCCACCCTGTCCTCAAGAGCAATTGTTTCCATGCTTTCGGATTTTGCTTCGGTTGAAGCGGCCTGGGGCTCCTCTGCCGTATTGTCAGCGACTGCCGCACTGCCAAAGGCGGCAAGACACAGCGGAAAAATCATTGCTCCTAATTTATTATTCATGATTAGCCTTATCTGTTTTATTTATACTTATCATTAATCTGTTGTCCGTATACGAGAAAAGCAGGCAGTGTACCCGGAACCGTCACGTTTACGAAACATCATGGTCTGATCCGCAGATCACAGACGTCAATTATATGTCAGTGAGGCCTCAGGCGTAAGGAACAGGGGCAATAAGGTTGAAAAACCGTGGACAATCTAACGGTTTTGCATAAAAATGATACACTTTCAGACTATTCTGAAAATAATGACCTTACAGCCGTAAAAATATCTTTTCGGCCTGTATGTTACGTCACTTTGTGTGTGATATGCGGGGATTTTGACGCAGGTTCTGATATACTCTTTCACATACACCCGATAATTATCGGGCGGCCGTGTTTCCACTGATGCAGGCAGATTTCATGAGCAGAGACAGTACGGAAAAGATACTTTCCTCCATACTTAAAAGTCGCGAAAACATAAAGACGTCAGCCAAGGTCAGGCTGATCCTGGCCATGGCCTTCCCTGCCATGTGTGCCCAGGTTTCGCAGATAATGATGCATTACATAGATGCTTCGATGGTCGGTGCTCTCGGCGCCAAGGAATCTGCGGCCATAGGTCTTGTATCATCCTCAATATGGCTCGTCGGCGGAATATATATTGCAGCTTCGGCCGGTTTTACCGTTCAGGTCGCTCAGTCAATCGGAGCTGGACGTTTCGTAAAGGCAAGAGCCACGGCAGGGCTCGGATTCTTCTGTCTGCTAACGCTCAGTTTGATGCTCGGAGTGGTGTGCGCAATATTTTCAGACAGGGTTCCCTATCTTCTGGGTGGAACGCCTGACATAGCTCCCATGGCGTCCTCATATTTTCTGGTGTTCATGGTTACTTTTCCGTTTGTGGTCCTTAACATGTACGCCGCCGGGCTGCTGCAGGCTGACGGCAACATAAAAACACCGAGCATTCTGAATATATGTGTCTGCATTCTGGACGTAATCTTCAACTATATTTTTATATTCCGTTCCAGTCATTTTGAATTTGCCGGAGTTACCGTAACCATTCCGGGGTTCGGCCTGGGCGTTACAGGGGCTGCTGTAGGAACCTCTCTTGCAGAAGCAGTTGTATCCGCAGTTATGCTCTGGTGCCTGCTGATAAGAAACGAACATCTCCGCATGCGCAGGGAAAAGCTGAGACTGAGCTGGATGGCATTCCTGCGTGCGGTCAGAATATCCCTGCCGATAGGTCTTGACCATCTGGCAACCACGGGGGCCATGGTTGCATCGGTTGCAATCGTCTCCGTACTCGGAACAACGGCCATTGCCGCCCACAGCTTTGCAATTACAGCCGAAAGCTTCTGCTACATGATAGGATACGGCACCGCACATGCGGGAACTGCGGTAATCGGTCAGTGCGTGGGGGCAGGCAGAAATGATCTCGCCAGAAATTTCACGCTAATCATTACGTCAGTGGGCGTACTTTTCATGTCAGTGGCCGGAGTTATAATGTACATAACGGCCCCGCTTCTCATTGGACTGTTGTCACCGGATCCGGAGATACGGGAACTGGGAACAGTCATACTCAGAATAGAAGCCTTTGCTGAACCTCTGTACGGAGCTTCAATACTTATAGCGGGATGCGTCCGCGGAGCCGGTGACACGCTCGTCCCCGGACTGCTGAATTCCGGCTCGATGTGGCTCATACGCATTCCGCTGTCGCTTGTCCTTGCAGGAAGTCTCGGACTTCAGGGCGTATGGGTTGCCATGGCACTGGAACTTTCGGTGAGAGGAGTGCTTTTCATCCTGAGGCTCCGAAGCGGAAAATGGCTTAAATGCCGACAGTAAACAGAATTTTATAAACACATGGAGACTGAAAATACATGAAGGAAACAATGACATACAATGAATTATCCGGGCATGGCGAGTCCGATGCATTTACTGATTTTGATACCGTGATCGACAGAAGCGGTACAAATTCACTTAAATGGGACGACTCACGTCCTGATGAACTGCCGCTGTGGGTTGCGGACATGGATTTTCGAACATGCCCTGCCATAGCCAATGCAATAATGGAAAGAGCCGCTCACGGCATTTACGGCTACAGCGTAATCCCGGCAGAGTGGAACGCCGCTTACCGGAAATGGTGGAGTGACAGACACGGATACACTCCTTCGGCAGATTCACTGGTATTCTGCACGGGAGTTGTACCGGCCCTTTCAAGCATTGTCAGAAAACTGACAACTCCGGCAGAGAAAGTGCTCATAATGACGCCCGTATACAATATATTCTTTAACTGTATTCTTAATCAGGGACGCTTTGTGAAGGAGTATCCCCTTGAATACCGTAACGGCAGCTACTTCATTGATTTTGAAAAACTTGAGGAGCATCTGTCCGATCCTCAGTGTACAATGATGTTTCTCTGCAATCCCCACAATCCTGTCGGCAGAATCTGGACTGCGGAGGAACTTGAACATATCGGCAGACTCTGTCACCGACACGGGGTTATCGTTGTTTCGGATGAGATTCACTGCGATCTTACCCGTCCCGGAACGGAATACGTCCCGTTTGCTTCCATAAATGAGGAATGTGCCCTGAATTCCGTTACCTGCTGGTCACCGGGAAAAAGCTTCAACATGGCCGGCCTTAACAGTGCCGCCGTCATGATCCCGAATCCATCCCTCAGGTATCGTGTGGAAAGAGGACTGAATACCGATGAATGCGCTGAGCCGAACGCTTTTGCGGTACAGGCCACCATAGCCGCCTACACAAGGGGGAATGACTGGTTTGAGAAGCTGAGAACCTACCTTTTCGCCAATGTGGATCACGCACGAAGCCGTATTCTCGCTGAAATACCGGAAATCGGCGTTACACCTATGAACGCAACCTACCTCATGTGGCTTGACGTTTCCGCCGTCACTTCCGATTCCCGTACCCTCACTGATTATCTGCGATCCTCTCATGCTCTCAGGGTAAGTGACGGCTGCCAGTTCGGTACCGGGGGTGAGAAATTCATCAGACTGAATGTGGCGTGCCCGCGTGTTATCCTTGACAGGGCTTTGGACAGATTTGTCAAAGGCTGTCTAAACTTTAAACAAAGATATTAAAATTTGCCGATGACGTCAAATGCCAAAAGCTCGGTTAATTGATAACGGTATATGTTTGTGATATATTTTTGAAAATGTTTACAGACATTGATCTTATCGGTAACGTATATCCATTGGGGCGTCGGATGAGCCGACAGCCCCGCTTAGTTTTATAGGATAAATAACAATGATTCATTATAACGATGAACTTCTTACTTCAAATAATGAAGATGCTGTGGAAAGAAAAAAGAGAGACCTTAAAAAGGCTCCGAAGGTAAAGGCAGCGGATATTGCGTCCCTTTCCAACGATGAACTCCTCAGAAAGAGCATCATAAGAGCCTGGCGTCCGTACAGGGGTAAGATTTACATTGATCCGTTGTTTGAAAGATATTCAGTCAAGAAATTTGACTTTTACAGTATCCGCAGCGTAATTACGGAACGCTATTACTGTTATCCTGAAGTGGAAAGCTTCACCATCACCGACATTAACGATTCCTCAGAGCATTACTGCTTCAACGGATGCAAGGGTAATCTTAAAATCAGGGTATGCTTCGTTAAGCCGGGTGTAATTTCCGATGAGCTTCTGAACCAGATGTATTTCATGGGTACATACGGTGAATTTGCACTGTGGGAGCTTGATACCGGTGATTACGGTAAGAAGCTGGTCGAAAAGCACGGCACTTACAAGTGCTTTGTAAGGGACAGCATGGCACTGTTCATCGGTTCCGAGGACAATGATCAGTCTGCTGATTCTCAGGAGCAGGTTGCAGAGGTTTCTGAAGCAGGCGATGGATGCGCAGCTGAAGCCGACGGTCAGTAACCACGGACTCACGTCAGCATTTAAGCAAGGCGTGTTCGACTGATTTTGCGGTTCCCGCGTTCGGCGGGACGTACTGAAAGAAGCTCAGGTTCATTTAACCCTAACTCCGCAGATCATAGTTTCTAATTTTTGATTTGCTTCTTTGGGTAAGGTATGCCGAACAAGTCGAAGAGATCTCTAGTTTTTTTAGGGATCTCTTTTGTTATGTAAGTACCTCTTCCCGGTGCCCTTGTGGCCTGAAGCTTTTTAAGCTGTATCATTGCCTTTTCCAATGATTCTCCTGGAAGTACCTTTCCATCTGCTTTATGTCCGGCAGCGCTAACGCACATCATCATCCTCAAGGTCTGAGCCAGTAGATGAATGAATATTTTTCCCTTATATGTTGAACCAGTGGCATAGAGGCGTTCTCCTCCGTTCAAAACCTTAAATTGTTTAAAGGCTACTTCTACGATATTCCTTTCTCTGTATATAACAAGAGCATCAAACGGGTTGGAAATTTCATTGGTTCTTAAAGCGAAATATCCATTGTAACGGCAGGCTTTTTCCACTGCGTCAGCTTTCAGATACCAGGTCTTTGTTTTCTTATCCTGCTCTAAATATTTTGAGTATCTCTGCCATAAATTCCGATCGATTTTTAATTTATTGTTCTGGATGTCTAAAAGTCTCTGTACATCACGCATGAAGTTAACATTTTCCTGTTCTCCTAAAGTTCCTGAGTGATAAAGATGGAGATAGACATCATGGTCTATGGTATAACCGTCGCAGGTAGAGCTCCATTTCTCGACTTCACCGGTTCTGGCATAAACGCCCAAGGCTCCATTCATGAAAACAGGATTGCTTAGGCTTTCCTTATATCGGTCAATCTTTGCTTTTACGGCGTCTTCTGTAAGCTTTACACCGGTTAGAAATTTTATTTGAACGTTAATCTGTTTTTGAATGTTCATAACAGAGGAATAACCACGGTCTGTAACTACTAAAATGTCAGACAGATCCATACCAATGTTTCTCATCTGCATAATAATATCCGGGAATATGGCCATGTCGTTAACGGAGCCTTCTGATTCATATGCATAACAGACATCGCCGGATTCATAATCCACACATAGAGTCAGATTAACCTGTTTGAGAAAGTCATCCTGTTTGGCATGACCAAAAGCCGCATTATCAATCGACTTCGAATATGTGCTGATGCTGGTTGAATCCATGGCCATCATCATGGGAGGTACATACTGCCCTTTCTTTTGGGCATATTCCTTTCTTTGCTGATGAAGTTCAGTAAGTCTCGAATGGCGTAATTTAAAATAATTGTCTATTTTTTCCTGGGTAACAGTGGCCAGAAGCCTGCTGATTTTCTGACTGGATAAAGGTTGGGCATCAGGAAGATAATACATTGAAAGCCAGTCTTCATAATTATGCATGGCCATGGCATGAGAACATAACTCATAAATACCGAGTCTAAGAAGCTCAATGCCATCTTCTCCAAAAGCTGCTTTTAATGAACTGATTATTTCATATCGTTTTGCCATTTCCCACAGGGAATAGGTCAGACCGAATGAGATGCAGTCACATCTCCAGGACAAATCAATATCAGCATCCCGCTGAATGGATAAAGCTTCTTCATCAGACCTGACAACAAGTCGGTTGTCTTCATAAAAGACAGAACAGTCTATATATTCAGGGTGTTGTTCAAGATAGGTTTTTCCCAATAAAACCTTTCCGTTATCGGTATTAAGTCTGCCTACATGAATACGTTTGGCGACACGTGACTGCTTTTTTACTGAATCCCATTTATTGTAGTAAGAGATGATGTAGGTTCTACCTTTTTTGTCTGTATAACTGGAGAAATTCCACTTGATGTCTGTTGAGTCTGTCATATAAATAGTCCATTAGATATATTATGGACTATGTTATACCTATAACGAGAAAAAATAAAGAGAATTTTTTAAAAACATGGGAATAAATGTGATATTTAATGGGTTTATGATGAGATTCGCCCTAGTTATAAACTAGGGCGTGCGGAGTTTAGG
>JAGAYS010000036.1 GCA_017940385.1 Ruminobacter sp.
CAGATGAACTTGAAGAGGAATTCTCTGAGTTGGAAATTTCCGACTACGAAAAACTCTAGAAATTGAAAAATCCCTCTCTCGAGGGACTTTGATAAAACTAATTTTTATACTAGATCGGTTAAAACTCGCAAAATTTGGGGATGATATCGGAGATGGATAAAAATTAAACGCCGTAAGGTTTCAATTACTATGGAAAAATAAGAAACATAAAAATATGAAACATAAAAAAAAGAAGGTTCGAAAAAAAATTCATCATGAACTTTCGAACCTTGTGACTTACATGTGTGTGTTTTAAAATCGTCGCTCTGTCTTTTACATCCTTGTAAAATCAAGCGGTGCATTCGGAACATCCGTGTTCCTCAGTCACGCCATGAATACTTCCTGTATTTCATCCGTAACCGAAAGTGTTCGAGGTTGCGTCTTGCTTTGAGACATCCTTGTCTCCCTCAACACTTGCTATTCTAGAGATTCATGATTTATAAATAATTGATCTAAATCAATAAAAATGGAGTATTAAAATCCTGTAAGCCTTGTAAGACATGTCTGAAACCCTTGAAAATAAAGGGTTTTGGAATATTGTATATGAAAAAATCAGATGATTACGTTTTTTATTATGCTTACATTCTTATGGCAAATGTCTCACAAATGTGTAGGATGTTGCCGTTTTAACGGCATGGTGTCTTCAAATTTGGAGTCTTTTTTTATGAGGAAAAGAGCCGCATTCAGGATAATTCATGACGTAAAAACATCACCTGGATTATTAGAGAGACTCCGGTAAATAAGAATACTTTCACGGCATGGTGATCCGTGTAGCGGAAGGGACCGGGATAATTTAATTGAAGAAAAAAAATGTCGGGACATCCTGTCCCGACATGTCTTTAATCTTTTTTACTCTCAACCTAATATTCAACCGAATCCGTTCGATTAACAATAATTAGACGGAACATCCGTGTTCCTAACCGGCATCTTGCCTGTAAACTTCCTGTTATCAGGCATCCTGCCTTTGAGCCACGGGGCAGCCTCTTGGCAATATGTGACATCCTGTCTCCCTTGACTTGTATTTATTGTATATATATGAAAATGAAAATTTAATGATTAATGTCACTTTTTAATATTATGAGGGAACCGCTGAATTTTGTTTTTTGACGTAAATCGCGTGTTTGCAGGGGATGCGGCGTTTCCTGCGGAAAAAATTCCAAAAGTTAAAAACTGTTTTACTCTTACAACGGTATGGCAAATATCTCACAAAATGTAGGGATTAATTCAGTTTATTCAACTGTTTTTTCCTTGTTTCGGTGAGCTGTTCAGTCTTTTGTCGTTGTTGAATTCATTCCTGCAGTGAACTGGGGCTTCAGCTGAAAAAACGTGGGTCGATCCGGCTGATAAACCCCGTATGAATGATTATGGCGCATAAGTGTTTTTTTACAGGGGACCGTCACCTACAGTACTTTCAAGAATTACGCCATACTGTTTCCCCGTAAGTCCGTAGACTGCGGCTATGCGTCTGTCCAGTTCGTTGTATACGGCCTCACGATCGGTGTTCTCCGTACCGTCCACAACCTGTTTTTCCAGATATGTGGTGGAATCCTGTCTGAGATTCTGCGCGTCAGTTAGTTTCAGGGCCATCTGTTTGATTACGGCCTGTTCCTCATGGCTGATTTCCGGGAAGGGAAATGCCTCGAGGTGAGATCGCAGCACCTTGCATGAGTTAAAGTTCTGACTGAAGTAAAACTGCGCCGGTCTTGAGTTTAAGACGGCCAGCACGCAGAAAATATCCAGGTCGGAAAGTTCCGGAATAAGGATGTTAGCACTGTTGAGAGTCAGAACCTGTCTGTTGTCGTAAGCGAAGATAAGCCTTTTGTTAATGAATCTGTATATCAGCTTTTCAGGTGCACGGTAGCAGGCCTCGTCGGCACACTGCTGAAATTTCTCGGGTGTGAATTCAATAAAGTTAAGTCCCGTCGTATAGCCGTATTTACGGATATCCGTTCCGCAGATTATGCACTCGCTCCGTTCGCTGCGGGGGGCAGAGGACAGAAGCTCACGATTGCTTCCGGTAACAATGCCCATGGCAAAGGCGGCATTATCCTTAAGGGACAGTTTCCCGTTCCTGTTCATGCGGCTGATGATTTCATATTCCGTGTCCGTAAGATTGAAACTGAAGTTTTCTGCCCGGACCGGACGCTTTTTGGAAATCGTGAATTTCCTTTTTGGCGTTTTTATGACCAGTCCGCGGGTATTGAAGCCTTTGGCGGTTTTTTTCAGCCTGAGAATTATGGCAGGGCACTGAACTCCGTCAAACACGTCACCGAGATATTCGATACCGGTGATGTTGGTTTCCTTCATGATAAGCTCTCTTGCGTTTTGATGGGATTTGACGTTGAGAAGTGATTCAGGCACCACAAACGTAAGAGTCCCGTCAGGTTTGAGCTCCCTGACCGCTTCCTCTATGAACAGCTCAAAGGATTCGGGATGGCGGCATTTTTGGGCACATATGAAGTTGTCGCGTATAAATTCTTCCTCTTCATCGCTGAATATGCTGCCCCATGGCGGATTGCCGATAATGCAGTCGAATTCGCCTATTTTGAAGATGCTTGTCAGGTAGTTTGAAACCACAAGGTGTGATTCAAGCATTTCCGCGGAAACTTCAGGGTATTTGAGGCCCATGCTTATTCTGGCGAGCATGATTGCGGTGGCGTCAATGTCGTTTCCGTAAATGCTGTTAAAAGGAATATCGTCAGGCAACTGCATCAGAAAGTTTCCGGTGCCGCAGCATGGATCAATGAATGTCCTGTTACGGTAGTCTTCCGTTTCCGTAATGCTGGCTACGGCCTTCATGACGATGTCCGTAGGAGTGTAGTAAATGCCGTGGGCTTTTCTCTGTCCCATGTTACTGCAGGAAATGTACAGAAAACCCAGAGTGTCGCTGCTGTTTTCATGTACAAATTTCTGACTGAAAAGTTCATGGTGATTGTCTGTGTCAATTAAGGCCTGTGCAATGTTATGAGGCAGCAGAGGTTCCAGCAGTTTAGTGAATTTTCCGAGACTGACACGCCGTTCCAGAACGGCTTTAAGCAGCGGTTCTCCGCTGCTTTCCGCAGCTTTTACCGCATCGGTGATTTCCGGTGAGTTCTGCTGGCGGATCATGGTTATCGCGGCACTTACAAGGATTGTGCGCAGGAGGTCTTCCGTTATTTCGATTTCATTGTTTATTATGCAGTTTGATATGTTTGCCACAGGCTCTATGTTGGCTGAATATTTAGGCAGATAGGCCACGTAAAGCTTCTGTCCGCCGGTAAGTCTTTTGTTTCTTCTGGTTTTCAGTACACTGTCGTTTTCGCGCAGACTTTTTTTCAGCTGTTCAACGTAACTGCGACTGAAGCCGTTTTCCGTCCTTGTAATCTTGCCAAGTTTAAGCCAGTTGTGGCCGGTAGCATAGGTAATGGACAGTTCCCTGCAGAGCTGGATGAGATTGAGATATTCCTCTTCTGCATTATCTGTTGAAATCAGTTGCTGCGGATATATGTTTTTCATGTGCAAAAAATAATAAAAATCAATAATTAAAACAGAATTGGCGGCTGACGACACGGAGGGATGAGCATTCAGGCCTGCCGGATGAGTGTTCTGTCACGGTATTGCGGATATGACAGCTTCCTGCGCAGTGATTATATATCATCGGTAAAAATTGTTGTACATATTGTAAATACCGTTCAGACGGCCGGATTATTCACCGGAAAACCGGTAGGGGGAATTTTTCATGATCGCCGGAGTCAGGCGGACAGTCTGCGGCTGTCTGTTTACGAAACCGAAACTTCGGTATGAGTGGGAAGAAAAATGAAAGTCCGCACGTTTTTTCTGGGGCGTGCGGACTTTTCCGGGTATCACCGGACCGTACCGGCTAACGCCCTTCAGAAAAGACCGTTCGGGCTATTTCCGGTTGCACGGGCTGAAGTAGATGTATGAGGCCTTGTGGCGGTGCAGACGCTCGCTGTAAATGCAGAAGGGGATTTCAGAGTTGTCTTTTTCAAGAACTGCAATGCTTTCGTAGCATTTTCCTCCGCTTTTAAGTTTGCTGTCAAAATACTGCTGGCAGTCATTTTCATCACCGATTTTTACCAGATTTTTCAGTTCCCTGACCCTGATATCGCTGCTTTTCTCCTCCAGTATTTCGTTTATGGATTCCTTGGCATAGTAGGCAAGTCCGGAATCGGTATGGTTGATATAGAGCAGATATGCTTTTCTTCCGATTAGAACCATGGCAATTGCTAAAGCCAGAAATTTGATCAGTTTGTATTTCATTTTTATTTTCCTGAATGTTTTTGTAAAAAGCTGATTTGATATTTATTCAATAATTTTAAGTTTGCGGTTCTTATAAATGCATCAGAATATCATTGACGATACATGATGCCTTTTATAAGAGATTTATAATTAGTGTTTTATGTATCAAATGAAGAAATTTTAGTTGTCACTTACGGCATTGTCAACATTACGCCGTTCCATCGGTAAAGGTTGCCGTTCAGGCTGAAAAACGGATCGTTGACGTGAACAGTAATTCTGTAGTTTACTGCATGATGATTTTATTGTTTAAATCCGATAGAATATCACTCGTGTGTCAGAGGATTGATGAGCTGTTATCATGAAAGTTTTTAAGTTATTTGCATTTCTCGGTATTCTTCTTTTTGCTTCGTCAGTGGCAATGGCATCAGTCGTGGAGAAGATTGATGAAAATGATCCGTCAAAAATCGGTGTTTCCGTAACGGAAATTGAAAACAGAATAAAAGCTTTAAATGTCAAGGAAAAGGACGGAACCATCGGTTCTGAGGAAAAGGAGAGTCTTGAAGATTATCTCAGCATTGTCGAAAGCAATAAGATTATTGTTGAGAGCAATGAAAAATTCAAGCGGTTTGAAGGCTTTGTCAATCTTGACCTTAACAACAATAAGTTCCTGACCGAGCATAATGAGTTTTTCAGGGAACTGGAGAAGGACAGGAACAGCCTTAAAAACATAACCGGTCAGGATCTGGTGCTGCTTATAGCAAAATACACCGCAAACAGAGACAAATTCAACGCTTCATACAACAAGTTTAAAACATACCACGATAATTCAAGTTCATATATCAAGGATTCGACGGCAAAGGTCGGTGAACTGTCAAACCTGATCCTTGAAAACAATATAAAGCTCAAAGAGGTTGATGCCACCATCAATGAATCAAAGGCACTGAGTCTCAAGGCTCTCAACGCAAGATACACGGCGGAGATTAACTTTATTCAGTTCGTTCTTAACAACAGTGAGATTTCATATAAGAACATAACATTCATCCTCGGCCTGAAGCAGGAAACGGCGGAAGAATGTGCCAGATTCCTCGACGGTCTTAACGTTATTCAGAGTGAACTCAGAAAAACGGAACTCAAGGAAACCAAGGAAATGGTTGATGAGATTGTCAGGAGCTCCGGTGAACATCCTGCTCTCACAATTCTTTCCAGGGAAAACAACGAACTGCAGAGTCTCATTGAAGAGGTAAACGAGGAAAACAATGAGTTAACTGAAGACAACAACCGTCTGGGACAGCTTATTGAGGAGGCCAAAAAGTTCGATTCGGACATAGACAACCAGATTCATTATTTCAAAGGGTCATTCTATCTTGCAAAGATTCTGTCAGATCCTTCAAACATCTATAAAAAATTCAGCATGCCTGAAAATTTCCTGGACAGAACGTCTGAAAGGCAGATGCTTCAGTATACCAATAAAACCAAGATGGATAATATTGAAGCCTTCAACAGGCGGATACGCGTTGATTTTGCAGATGATTTTAAAAGTAATCCTGAACTGAAGGAGCTTGTGGAAAGAAACATCACCATAAGAGAAAGACTCATCAAGGAGCTTAACACTCTGCTGAATAATTACACCAGAAATGCAATCAATCTGCAGATTAATCATGAAAACTATACAAAGATACAGGATTCCCTGAGATTAAAAACGGATAATGCCATGTTCTGGAATCCGTCAAATTCACGCATCACCAAGAGATGGTTTAAGGATTTGAGGGAAAAGAGAGCCAACGGTGAGCTTTTTTATGAAAAGATCGTCAGGGCGGTTACCCTGAGATATCCTGCACTGTCACATATTCTGCATATCATAATCGCACTGCTGACGTATCTTGTAGTGTCATATTTCGGCGAACTGCTCAGACGCAAAAAGGAAGAACTGCTCAAGGTGGCCAACAAGGTTTCCAAGACCGGCTACATGGACACGTTTACATGTCTTTTTGCCGACCTGATGCGCAGCCTGAAATTCTCCGTTCTGACCTTTATCATCGGCTACGGAATAGTAAGCATTACCGGTTTTTCCGATGTGTCCGCGGAAAATGCGAATATCTACAGTGCCATGGTCTATGTGGTGCTGTCACTTTCCAGCCTTGTCGGCATTTCGATATTTTTCAGCCTTGTGTACGCAGAAAACGGCATTAATGAAAAGCTGTTCGGCATTCCGTTTAACAGGAAGATATACAAGAGCTTTATAAGAATATTTCTGGTAATCTGCTTCATAGGTATCATCGTTTTATGGAGATCCTTCTATCCGAAGATGTTTTCCGACGATTATCTCGGACAGTTCATTACCATGGTTTTCTCAGCGTATCTTGCGTACGAGTTCCTGTACATGTTTGCAGTTAACTACAATAATCCGGAATTTCTGCTGCGTAAGAGATTTGTGCTTGCCGTAGCCATAGTCACCTGTGTCTCCCTGGTGGTCATTACCTATCTCGGGTACTATTACTCCAGCGTACGCATTTATGAAAAATTCATTTTTTCTCTGTACATCGTCCTGATTTACGATCTGTTCAGAAGTCTTGTAAAACGTACCATTAAGGTGGCCGGAAACAAGATTAGATTAAAACAGAAGATGGAGGAGCTTGAACAGAGCCGCAAGAAATCCGAAACTGAAAACGGCGGCAGTGATGAACATGTTGACAGTGTGGATACCATTGATGACTATATTTTTGACAAGTCATCCGTAATGAATACGTTCAAAATCAGTGAACAGGCCGTAAGCATTATTGACAACATATTCATACTTCTTCTGGTAATCATTTTGTACCGCATATGGGGTGATCTGCTGACCGTAACCAGTTATCTGAAGAATTATATTCTCTACAAGGTCGGTTCCGGCGATGCCGGCAGGGCCATAACCCTGTTTGATCTGATGCTGGTGTTCTATAACATCGTTCTGGCTACGGTTCTCGTTAAGAATCTGCCGGGTGCCATTCAGGTGTTTATCCTCAACAGATTCGCATCCCTGCAGCAGTACAGTTATTCAGTTACCACGATTATTTCATACCTGCTGATAGCGTTCAGCGTTCTGTTCTGTGCATCAAGCCTCGGCATAGGATGGGATAAGGTGCAGTGGCTGGTGGCGGCATTATCCGTAGGTCTGGGTTTCGGTCTGCAGGAAATATTCGCCAACTTTATATCAGGTCTTATCATCCTGTTTGAAAGACCGGTAAGAATTGGTGACATCATAACCATAAATGATCACAGCGGTACCGTTTCAAAGATAAGGATCAGAGCAACCACCATCGTGGATTTTGATCTCAAGGAATTCGTAATTCCGAACCGTTCCCTCATAACCAGTGCCTTAACCAACTGGACTTTGAGAGATACCGTGACCAGGGTCGTTATCAAAATCGGTGTAGGCTACGGTTCCGATATTGATAAGGTAAGGGCGCTTCTTTATGAAATTGCCGAAAGAAATCCGTACGTGGTTAAGGTTCCTAATCCTAAGGTCTATTTCATTGACTTCGGTGAAAGCAACCTGAATATTGATTTCTATCTCTATACCAGCAAGATTTCCGACAGGTATCCATGCATAGATTCAATAAATTCTGATATCTTTAAGACATTTAAGATGAATGACATTGAAATCGCCTTCAACCAGCTTGACATCTTTGTTAAGAACATGAAGGACGGCAATGAGGTAAAACTGGAGAGTCGCGATCTGAACAAGTAATGCCTGATGCGGACTTTTATAAAAGTTCTGCCGCAGTGCGGTCTGCCGGAGCCGCGGATAAATGCAGTATTCCGATGCACGTGTTTATCTGCGGCTTCCGTTTGTTTTAAGTATGAATAAACGAACGGAAGTAACGGAAGTCGGCCGCAATGACGTACTTTTGCCGTGATATATACCGTATACGTGAAATTGTTGAATCAGAAAAAATCCGGGCGGAAGCCCGGATTTTCATTTGAATGTTCTGCCGCCGCAATTGCGGGGAAGAGGTTTGTCGGAAACGGCTGGTATCAGTAATTTGTAATTATTACTTCCTTTCCTGTACGTTTGGAGGCGTCGCGGTTGATTAATCTTTTTACGTCTATGCTTTCAATCCTGAATCCCCAGTAGAGTTCACGAACCATTGGAACGTCATGATTGCTGAGCATGACTTTAACACCTTTTTCGGTCAGGTTCTGGGCCAGTCTCGCAAGTCTCACATGGTCGTCACCGGTGAAACCGTCTTTTGTATAATCGGTAAAATTAGCCGTATCGCTTACGGGAACGTAGGGGGAGTCAAAATAAACAAAATCTCCCTTCTGGATACCTTTGCAGGCTTCTTCGAAATCACCGCAACGGATGTCCACATCGGCTTCCTGCAGATACTTACCTATATTGATAAGATTCTGTTCATCGAAGGATGTACCGGATACCCTGTTGTTGTACGGGACATTGAAGAGACCTTTCGAATTTACGCGGTAAAGACCGTTAAAGCAGTGCTTGTTTATCCAGATCATGAGTGCGGCGCATTCGGCATCGTTCTTCTGCATCCTGATTTTTTCATTATAGATGCGGCGTTTTTCAAGGTAAAAGTCTGCACTGCATGGTTCACGGTCCAGGATTCTGAGAGCCTCGGTTACGGCACCGGCATCATTTTTCAACTGACGGTATACGTTTATAAGCTGAGTATTGGTGTCGTTAATGACGGCTTTTCCGGGCTGAAATCCGAACAGTACGGCACCGCCGCCGATAAACGGTTCGTAGTATCTGTTACAGCTTTCAGGTATTTTTTTACAGAGTCTTTCCAAAAGCTGTTTTTTGCCTCCTGCCCATTTGACAAAAGGGGTTATTTCAAATTTCATCTGCTTGGCAACTGTATTTCGAATTAAATACCGTTCAGGGCAAAAGCCACTGCTTTGGCAAGCTGATCCGCACATGAGGTAGGTTTGTTGCCGCAGGTGTTGCCTGAGCATTTTTCCACAACGTCTTCGCCCTTCATGCCCTTAACGAATTTTGAAATCATTTTTAAATTACCCGGGCATCCTCCCAGAAAGACAACGTTGTCCAGAGTATGAGTGGTTTCATCAATGTCAAAGGAAATGATCTTGGCACAGGTGCCTTCGGTACGGTAGTCGATATGTTTCATATATAAATCCGGTAAAGTATTAATCCGAGACAGTCTTTTTTCGGAACTGTTTTCCCAAAAATCAGAAGACTGCGGAAACCTAAATGTAAAAAAATATCACTTATGAAGTGCTTTTGCTGATTTTACCATTTTTATTCCCCTGAAGTAATAAATACGATGGCATTGCATCATTGTTTTTTGATGGAACATGTTTTTACGATATGTCCGCATTTTCTGACTGCGTGCAGTGATGATTATTACGGAGAAGCGGGGACCTGTGACGTGCAGTTCGGACTGGGCATGAAGAAAGGCCGGTTTCATCATCTGAAACCGGCCTTCGGAAATAAACTTAAGCCCTGTCGGCACTTAAGCTGATTCGGATACGGTTGTCCGCTTTGTTACTGTCTGTAGCTTTCAGCCAGAGCTTTGAAAGCAGGCATTGCATTTTTTATGGTTTCCGCAGATACGCAGTAGGCGATACGTACATAGCCCGGACAGCCGAAGTCATCACTTGGTACAAGTAACAGGTCGTACTTTCTTGCTCTCATGCAGAAGCTGGCTGCATCTTCTTCAAGACACTTTACAAACAGGTAGAAGGCTCCGTCCGGACGGACGCATTCGTACCCGAGTTCAGTAAGTCCGTTATAGATGAGCTCTCTGTTTGCCGCATACTTGCTCAGATCTGAAGTCAGCGGGGCACACTTGGTGATAACGTGCTGGAACATGGCCGGAGCACAGATAAAACCGAGTGAGCGGCCGGCACCGCAGACGGCGGCATACATTTTCTGCCAGTCAGGCATAACATCAGGTACAAGGATGTAGCCTATACGTTCACCTGGAAGTGAAAGACCTTTACTGTATGAGTAGCAGATGATTGAGTTGCTGTAATAATGAGTGATGAACGGAGGCTTGCAGCCGTAGGTGATTTCACGGTAAGGTTCATCGGAAATGATGTAAATCGGATGGTTGAATTCCTGACTCTTCTTTTCGAGGATGGCGGCCAGTTCCTTAATCTGTTCCTCACTGTAGACAACACCGGTAGGGTTGTTTGGAGAATTGAGGATAACGGCAACGGTCTTTTCGTTAATCATGCGTTCAAAAGCGTCAAGGTTTAGGTCAAGCTTAGGGAAAGAGGCCGGAACCACCTTGATCTGTGCTCCCATGGATTCGATGAATACACGATATTCGGTAAAGAACGGAGCAAACACCATTACGTTCTGATCATCGGCATCGATGATTGATCTGAGGGAAATGGTCAGTGAGGCGGCGGCACCGCAGGTAAGGTACACGTTGTTGCCTGTGAAGGTGGTGTTGAATCTTCTGTTCAGGTCATCGGCAATTGCCTGTCTGGCATTCGGATCACCCTGAGCAGATGTATATCCGTGTACTGCAGTTGAAGGATGAACCTCAAGCAGTTCCCTGATTCGTTCAGTTACCGCTTCAGGAGATTCAACGCTTGGATTTCCGATACTGAAATCGAATACGTTGTTTTCACCGATTTCAGCCTTTCTCTTTTTGCCATATTCGAAAATTTCTCTAATAACACTGCGACGTGAGCCGAGTTCATACATTTTACTGTTTATCATAATGGACCTCTTTTAAACTTTTGCATATTTTACTCCTGTTGACTGAAAAA
The DNA here is from genome assembly GCA_017940385.1 of Ruminobacter sp. Taxonomy (GTDB): domain Bacteria; phylum Pseudomonadota; class Gammaproteobacteria; order Enterobacterales; family Succinivibrionaceae; genus Ruminobacter. The sequence continues at coordinate 11,023 of JAGAYS010000036.1, forward strand.
TACATCCGTTTGGAGGCATTGAGGTTATATGATTTTTTGCGGATGACGTGAACGGGCGGAGCGGATACCTGAGTATTTTTAGGAAAATTTTCAAATTAATGTATAATGGCGGCTGACTAAACAAAGGATGTACAAAATATGACTTCTGCAAACATAAAAATCGGTTTTATTTCTCTGGGATGTCCTAAGAATCTTGTTGATTCACAGAACATCATAACTCTTTTAATGGAATCCGGATATGAGGTCAGCAATACTTATGAGGGGGCTGATGCCGTTGTAATCAATACATGCGGTTTTATCGAGTCATCAGTAACGGAATCCATGGATGTCATCGGAGAGGCTCTGGAAAACTGCAAGAAGATTGTTGTGACCGGCTGCCTAGGTCCGAGAAAGGAATATATCCTGGAACATTATCCTCAGGTTGCCGCCGTGAGCGGTCCGCACAGTCCGAGACAGGTGCTTCACGACATAAATGCACTGTTTCCGGAACACCGTGCATGTTCACGTTTTAAAATTCCGGAAGGCGGAATTCTTCTCACGCCGCCGCACTATGCATACCTGAAGATTTCCGAGGGATGTTCACACCGCTGCAGTTTCTGTGTTATCCCTAAAATCAGGGGAGACCTGGAGTCGTTTTCTCCTGAATTTATTCTGAAACAGGCAGAAGCATATGTTAAGAGAGGTGTAAAGGAACTTCTGGTGGTGGCTCAGGACACTTCAGCATTCGGTGTCGACAAAAAGTATCCGGCCTTCAGAAACTATGAACGCGGAGATCTTTATGCCCTTACTAGGGAACTCGGTAAGCTCGGTGTCTGGCAGCGCGTTCATTATGCTTATCCTTATCCTCATGTTGAGAAGCTGGTTGAGCAGATGGCCGAAGGTCTTGTTCTTCCGTACATGGATGTTCCGATGCAGCACGTCAATAAGAGAATTCTCGGCCTCATGAAAAGACCGGGATCCCATGAAAGACATCTGGAAACCATCAGAAAGTGGCGTTCCATCTGTCCTGATCTGACCATCCGTTCAACATTTATAGTCGGTTTCCCGGGTGAAACCGAAGAGGAATTCAGCGAGCTTCTTGATTTTATCAGAGAGGCAAAACTTAACAGGGTAGGCTGCTTTACCTACAGTAATATCCTTAACGCTGATGCCAACGAACTGCCTGACCAGATTCCGGAAGAGGTCAAGCAGGAACGTTATGACAGGTTCATGACACTTCAGCAGCAGATTTCTGCGGAACTGCTGGAAGCTAAAATCGGTTCCGACGTTGATGTCATTATCGATGAGGTGAGTGATCAGGGAATCGTGGGCAGAACCAAGGGCGATGCACCGGAGATTGACGGTGTTATTTTCCTCCATCAGAAGGATAATTTCTCTCCGGTGGGAGTCGGTGACATTGTAAAGGCCAGGGTTACGGCCAGTGACGAGTACGATCTTGAAGGTGATATTCTGTAAACCGGCATGTCGGTAAAGATTGTTTTTTCTTACTGCCGACGGTAAGGCCCCATGGTATCCGGGGCTGGATGAACCTAAACTTTGTTGTAATTCATATGTTTAGGACACATAAGACCGAATTTCAAATAACGTGAGGTTCGGTCTTTCTATTTCTCGATTTCACTTAGGATAATATCCAGTTCGTCCAATGACTGTATGTTGTCGTCTTCGTC
>JAGAYS010000037.1 GCA_017940385.1 Ruminobacter sp.
GCATCAACAACCATAATTGTACCTATATAGTTACACGTTAGTATGTAACTATAATAACATAAAAAATAAAGGAAGTCTCTTATTTTTTGGACTTCCTAATAAATTATTTTTGATAATGTAACTAGATATTCAAAGAATGGGGAGTTAAAATTTTCTCAAAATTTTTTCGAATTTTATTTTTGCCTTTGTCGCTTTTTTCAACACCGCTGAAAACGTTATCCTGCAACATTTTTCGTGATTCAACTGTTAATTTTTATATTTGCTTTTGTAAAACCTCTGTAAAAACAAAATTTTAAAATGTGATCACCCTAAAATTTCTGAAAACGTTTTATGTTATCATTCTCAATACAATAATTATAAAAAAACATTAAATGTTTTTAACATAAAAACTGGTTAAATCAGATTTGTTAACAAATGTTAACAGGGACTAACATCCCAAATGCATGTGAAATCACTTATTCATAAAGGAAAATAGGATAATGAACTTTAAAAATTCCAATAAGCTCAAGATGCTGACCCTGGCAATTTCGTCTCTCATGACCGCAGCCATTTCCAACTCTGCAAATGCAGCCAACTATGAACAGGAAATGGTAATCGTTCACCCATTCCAGTGGACCTACGATAACATTGCCAGGGAATGTACCGAATACCTCGGACCAGCAGGTTTTGACGGTGTGCAGATTTCCTCACCGGCAGAACACGTTAACCGCAGAGACGTATGGTGGGCAGTATATCAGCCAATTAACTTCAAAAATTTCACCACCATGTCAGGTAACGAAAAGCAGCTTAAGAACATGATTAAGGCTTGTAACAATGCCGGCGTAAAGGTTTTTGTTGACGCTGTACTTAACCAGAGAGGCAGCGGTTCAGGTACCGGTTTCGGCGGCAGCTACTATTCCGATTCAAACTACCCTGACGGATTTACTTATGAAGATTTCCATACCGGTTGTGCGATCAACACATATACCGATGCAATTCAGGTAAGATACTGCGCCTTAAGCGGCATGCCTGATACTGCCACTGACAGAGATTCAACTCAGAACAAGATCGCAGATTATCTCGCAAGCCTCATGAACATGGGTGTTTACGGCTTCCGTATCGATGCTGCAAAGCATATGGGATATGGTGACATTGACAGAATTCTCTCAAAGACATCAGACCGCACAGGCAGAAGACCTCCTGCATATCTTGAAGTTATCGGCGCATACGGTGAAGCTGCCGACATTCAGCCTGATAAGTATGCCTACATCAACAATGCGGCAGTTACAGATTTCGGTTACGTAAATCAGATCAAGGATGCCTTTAACGGTCAGTACTGGAAGGCCTTTGACCTTGGAACCTACTTTGACCAGAACAACGCCGAAGTGTTCGTAAACAATCATGATAACGAATGGGGTCGCTGCTCAGCAGGCACCTGTTCAATGCTTACCCAGAACAATGCGAACTACAATCTGGCTCAGTCATGGCTGGCTGTATGGCCTGTAGGTAAGGTTCGTCAGATCTACTCCGGCTATTCATTCCCAATCAAATATTACGAACCGTCACGCGTAAGTGACGCAACCCATGACCAGGGCGGTCCTCTTGACGCAAACCGTTGTGAAGGCGGCTGGCTGTGTCAGCATCGTGTACCGTTCGTGCTGAACTCTCCAAGATTTGCAAGAGCAACCAGAGGTCAGAAGGTAACCTCCAAGGGATATGATGACGGCATTCTGTGGTTCAACAGAGGAGCCAAGGGCTTCTATGCCATGAACACCACTGACAGATCCGTAACCCATACCTTTAAGGTTGAAGTACCTGACAATACCTACTGTGATATTCTCGGTACATCAGATCCTCTCAAAAAGCCTTGCGGTGAAGACGTAATGGTATCCGGAAGCATGGTAACAATCACCATCCCTGCCAAGAGTGCCAAGGCAATCTGTACCGATGACGAATGGTGTGGCCACCATGAAGACATCTGTGTAACCAACCCAACAAGTGCCGAATGTCTCTGCAAAGATGAAGGAAAGAACTCAGACGGCGTATGTCAGAACTACTGTTCAACAAATCCTGGTGACGACAGATGCTTCTGCATCCAGAATCCTGATGATGACTCATGCCAGACTCTTGCAACCAGACAGAATCTCTGCTACGCAGGCACCTCAAGCTCATGGAACTTTGTCCCTATGACCTACAGCGGCAAGACCGGTACCTGGACTGTTGACATAACCCTCGACGGTTCTGCAAACCAGAGATTTAAGGTTGCTGAAAAGTGCTCATGGAACGGTACCGTATACGGTTCATCAGGAATTGAAGGCAAGCTTGCAGTCAACAACTCAACTTCAGGTGACGTATATACTTCTTTAAGTGGCAGCTATGTACTGAACGTCAAGGACTCAGACATGACCTACACCCTCACCAAGAAGTCTGTTGAAAACCGTGCTCCGGTTGCAGCATTCAGCTACTCAACCGACGGTCTTTCCGTAAATATGAGCAACGCTTCAACTGATGCCGACAATGATGCCATGACTTATGAATGGAAATTTGGTAACGGTCAGACTTCAACTGCAAAGAATCCTGTTGTAACCTATTCAAAGGCAGGTACCTACACCGTTGCCCTCACCACAACCGATGCAAAGGGTAAGAAGAGTGCAACCGTAAGCAAGAGTGTAACAGTAAAGAATCCTGAAAACTCTTATACTCAGACCAAGGGTAACCTCTGCTATGCCGGTACCAGCAATGAATGGACCTTCAGCAAGATGACCTTCAACAAGTCAACCGGTTACTGGACTATCAACGTAAGCCTCGACGGCAGCTCTTCACAGAGATTCAAGATTGTTGACGGCTGTTCATGGAACACCGGCAAAATCTACGGTTCATCAGGCACCAATGGTAAGCTGAAGATCAACACTTCAACCTCAGGTGATGAATACACCAGTCTCAGAGGCAGCTATGTCCTGATGGTTAAGGATTCAGACATGACCTACAGCTTCACCAAGGCTAACTGATAGGTAACTGAAACGGATAACAGGGATTCCCAATCTCTCCAAAATCGTGAGAATCCCTTATAAATCCCTCTGAAAACAGTGGCCGTACCATTTCATAAATGGTACGGCCCTGATTTATTATTTATAATCAGATTCTATGATTCCGGCACTGAAATCATGAGAACCTCACTGTCCTATTACTTCCTGTGTAAATTAACAGTTATTTAGAAAAAACAAATTCTGACAGGCTAACATTGCGAGTTCCCTACTCTGACTTTTACACTGAATCACAGACTTTCATTTGCACCATTCCAATGCAAACATGCATTTTTTACACAACCTTATCGTGTTATAATTTTTACATCGTCATGTTGTTATTTTGTTAATTTAAACTTTTGGGAGTTCTTAGAACATGTATTTTGAAGAAACGGAAATCTTACAGAAAACACTCAACAAAGCTAAAGCAATGGATAAAGAATTCAGCCCGCTCCCGAGGAAAATGCATTTTACAGACATTATGATAAAGCTTCTGGCATTAACTGCCCCGCTGATTGTAACCATTCCTCTTTTAGGCTCCGTCATCCTTGTATCTCTGTTCGGTTTGTCAGACAGCATTTCAAAGCTTTTCACCGAAATAGACGGTAATATATACGTGAAAAATGCAAAGAGTATGCGCAGAAATGTAATTATCGTTTTCTTTTTTATGACTCTCGCCACGGTTCTGTTCATAATAATGGTCGTAAAAAATACCAAAAATTTTGAAACCATGTTCGCATCTCCTTTCGGAGGTCTTGTTATTCTGATTTCCGGTATTTTTACAATATGCGGAATATTTACGGTCGGACAGTTTTACAGGCTTAAATCTGATGCTGAACCGCTTATAGACTCTCTGTCTGAAAACATTGATGAAATCCTGGCGATTGAGCAGTTTGAAAAAGACAATGAATCCATAATTTCAAAATACGAACAGGCACAGGAAAAATTAAAGGAATATACTGACGCCCATAAAGACGTTTTTAAGGATTACTTTAAAATCAGTGCCCGCCTGTTATCACGTATGGATGATATCGGCAGCAGTGAATGGACGGCTGAAAAACAAAGATGCGAGGAAAAGGAAAAGCTGTACAGAGCCAAATATCCGCAGGAGTTCGCCGAATATGATGAAATACAGAAAAAATTTGATGAATTCTCCCAAAAAGAAAAACATATCATAAGCGAGCATCACATGAAAATTGGGACATTACGTTCCCTAAGTAATCTGAAGGAACGCTATAATTTTCTCAACGAGCCTCTTATAGGAGATTATAGTTTTGGATTCACTCCGGGCTTTGCGGTACTGATTGTAGCGATATATGACGTTCCTGCAATGATTTTTGTTCTTAACAAAATTTTCGGCTGATTCTTTTACGCTAAGAAACTCTGATAGTACAGGCTGAAAGTATACAGAGATACGGAGCCGGTTAACAGTAGCAGAACGAAACTGAATCCGGCTCTGACCAGCTTAGGAACACAAATCCGATTTCTGAGAGTCAGGGCTGGATCGTACCGGTTAATTTCGGTTAGAGATGCAGCTCATTATTTCTTCTGAGCAAAATCTTCAGGATAACGCTGATTATCTGATGCCATGTCCCTGTCCTTCAGATACTGCATCTTTTTCTGAATGAACTGCTCATACCCGCGATCGTTTGGAACATACCATTCCATATGTCTTATCTCCGGCGGCAGGAAACATTCACCGGCAGCGTAAGCTCCGGGCTCATCATGAGCATAACGATAGCCCTCATGATACCCCAGTGATTTCATAAGTGCCGTAGGAGCATTACGCAGATATATCGGCACATCGTAATCAGGATTTTCCTTAACAAAACTTAATACGCTGTTCCATGCGGTATACAAAGCATTGCTCTTAGGTGCCACGGCACAGTAAACAGCAGCCTCGGCTATAGCCCTTTCTCCCTCGGCCCTGCCGACTCTTTCATAACAGTCCCAGGCCGCAAGTACTATTCCCATGGCGTTGGGATCGGCGCTGCCGATGTCTTCCGAAGCAATTGCCACCAGCCTTCTTGCCACATAAAGCGGATCCCCGCCACCGGCAACAATTCTTGCATACCAATAGAGGGCGGCCTGAGGACTTGATCCTCTGACCGATTTGTGAAAGGCGCTTATAAGATCAAAGTAATCATCACCCTTTTTGTCATAGCGGGCTATCTTCGAACTACCGATTGACCCGAGAAGTCTTAAGGTTATGACTTTCCTTCCCTCAGCATCGGGAACGGCCGAACCTGTGGCTATCTCAAGAATGTTAAGGGCCCTTCTGGCGTCCCCTCCAGACAGATCGGCCATGGCACTGAGAGCCCCTTTTTCAAAAACGACATTTTCATTTTTAAGCCCTGAAGGACTTAAAACGGCTCTCATGATGATTTTTTCAATATCCGCCCGGTTCAGTGACCTGAGAACATAAACCCTGGCTCTGGAAAGAATGGCACTGTTAAGTTCGAATGAGGGATTCTCGGTGGTTGCACCGATAAATATGATGGTTCCGTTCTCTATGTATGGAAGAAAAGCGTCCTGTTGGGACTTATTGAACCTGTGCACCTCATCCACAAACAGAATGGTTCTGTATCCGGACGCAAGATTACGTTCCGCCCTTTCAATGGCAGCCCTTATTTCCTTTACTCCGGAAGTTACGGCACTCAGACGTTCAACCCTGGCATTCACGGCTCCGGCAAAAATCTCAGCCAGTGTGGTTTTTCCGACACCGGGAGGCCCCCAAAGGATCATAGATGAACATCTGCCATTCTCAAGATCACGACGCAGAATACTGTCAGGACCGAGAATCTCCTCCTGTCCGATGAAATCGTCAATGGTCTTCGGACGCATTCTGGCTGCAAGAGGTTCATGCTCCTCCCTGAACTGCTGTCCTTTTCTGGCTGCAGCCTCTTCAAAAAGATCACTTTGACCGCTGATCATCTACAGTAACCCCTTCGGGAATGACATACTTAAAATCTGAAGGAGTAAGCGATGAATCCTTCATTGGCGTAAAACTGTAAACACTGTACTTGCCATCCTTTTCCTCAAAGCGAAGTTCACTGAGTCTGTTATCTTCACTGAACTTTACTGTCATTGACTGAACGTTGCCGTTCTGACTCTTCGGCATGACAGAGAAGGTATCATGTGCACTGCGGGTAACGGTATAACCGTTCCACAGTTTGCTGTCATCTGAAATGATGAGCATGAGAGGAGAATTGACCACCTGCTGCTCAAAACCGTAAATGGTTACCTGCTCGAGCATTTCATCATAGCTGTAAACATCATGACCGTCAGCAACAATTGTGGCACTGTCAGGCTCAACGGTATCCATTCTGAAGTAGTTCGGTCTTAACAGAAACAGCTGACCGCTCTGTTCCTGCAGAACCCTGTTATCTGATGAATATACGGTCTGGGCGTAATCAGCGCTGAATGATTTCTGTTCGAAAATCATTTTGTGTAGGAGAGTATCATCCCCTGCAGCCGCATCAGATGCAGCCCCGATAAGCAGAACCGTTCCCAATAAAATATTCAAGTGTCTATTCATTTCCGTCAATCCCGACTGTATGGTGTAATCATCGTATAAATTTTACCGTCAGCAGCGGTTATTTTAACACAGAGTCCGTAAAACTCCTTAAGTCTGACGGTTTCAATGAAAATAATGCCTTACGCATTATCATTACGCCGTATTGTGGCTACGGTACATTAGTGATTAAGTTTCTGGTAATTATAAGTCCATAATGCATATTTTAGAAATATCTTATCCTTACGGATCGTAAACAAAAAAATAACGGTTCCGTCATACTATGTGTTTCGACAGAGCCGTCATCGGATTTGTTCCCGCAATGTTCTGCTTAACGTCTGTTTTGGAGAACGCAAGTACACACATTTTCATGAAAAAACGTCGTAAAAGATTACAGATCCCCGCCAAATACATAACTCATGTAGGCATCATTCACACTGAGTTCAGATGTACCGGAAAGACCTGTATATTCATTTCCTGATGTGGAAGTATTTACGGAGCAGGATCAGCATTTACTGCCTTCGCCATCGAAGGAAACAACCATGAACCCGTTTTGCTTACACCAGTTATTAAGATGCTTAAGGCAGTTAAAATCATCAGCTGAAGGAGGTGAATACTCATCAGGAGGACAGAACACCTCAAATGAGCTGTCCAGAAATTCGTTAAGCTCATCCTCGGCTTTCATCAGAAAGTCATCAAACATACCATCCAGATAATCACTGATTTCATCTTCAATCACGGTGGTCAGTTCATCACAGCTCATAGGAGGTGTTATATTCAGATATGAGGATAAATTATTCAGGATGAGCCTGTGATCTTTCGGTCTTATTGTAAAGCGGGCATCGTAATTACATTCGATGGGGGTATTGTTTCCGTACCAGTAGCCTGAACCGAACCATTCCAGATCCATGTCTTCTGAAAGAAACTCCTCAATCTCGGACGGTTCTCCGCTCCATTTTCTTCTGTTTTCCTCAGAATAGAGGGATGCCAGTACACAGGCCACATATTTGGATATTCTTTCTGTAAGACCGCATTCTTTACTTATGGTTTCGCTAAATGCGGTAACGTCATCAGCAATATCCTCGTCGTTGTAGAGGATTTCGTTCAGGAGGACAAGCAGTATTCCGCCGGCAATGTTTTTAGGGCAGACCTTGGCGTCAGTGAGTTCAAGGTAAACCTCATAAGGCTCGTCGTGCAGGTAATCCACGCCTTCTCTTTCTACTATTTCTTCCAGCTTCCTAATCGTCTGATTCATGTCTTACCGGTTCTCCTTTTATTGTCCTTGGTCCGGACAGTTTTACAGTACTGATGTTTACGAAAAATAATCAGTATACTTTTGCATCGATGTTCTTCCGCTGTAATTTAAGAAACTGCAAACAGAAGAAGGCATGTACATATAATAAAACATGATTACCGATCTAAATGCAATCATGTTCTAAGTTTTAAATTAATTTACAGGTTCCTCACGTTGGCGGTAAGTTATGTATTTGCATGGCAGAGCCTGGGTGGATTAGCAATGTGAAATTGTGCCGTTTTATCTGGCTGAAGAGTGTTTCTTAACACTTAATAAATACCTGTTGTCGATTGGTCTCCCGACGATTCAGTAAATAACCAAAGTTTTTATGAACAAAAAAAGAAGCATGATTTTCAGTCTTAAAGAACATTGACTGAATAATCATGCTTTCCTGAGACCGTTACCGCATCGGACGGTAATTTTTCAGATTTTAAAAATCTATCAGAATCTCCCTGATACCGGTTTTTCCTATAGGAGCGGAAATAATGCCGTTCTCCTCGAGTCTGTCGGCTATTCTGCTGGCACGGTTGTATCCGATGGCAAAATGTCGCTGAATAACCGATACGCTGAAGTTCTTATTGGCTCTCTTGAGTTCTCCGCAGAATTCCACCACACTGTCATACATGGCATTGTCGCTTGACGATGACGAGGCGGCTGCGGCACCGGCTCCTGCCGACATTCCGGAAAGATCTTCTTCCTCACCGTAGTTATTGATTACGTCAACATATTCAGGAGTACCGCGGGCTCTCCATGCATCCGCAAACGCATTAACTTCCTCGTCGGAAATGAATGCACCGTGGGCACGTCTGGTAATATTTGTACCGTCGTTGAATTTAATGAGCATGTCACCGCGGCCAAGAAGTGACTCAGCACCGCCCTCATCAATGATGATGCGTGATTCCATATAGGACTTAACCTTAAATGAAATCTGGCTTGGGAAGTTACTTTTGATAATACCGGTAATAACCTCCTTTCTAGGAGACTGTGTAGCCAGAATCAGATGGATACCGCAGGCTCTCGCTTTCTGTGCCAGACGGGCTACCAGACTTTCAAGTTCCCCTCGCTGCTTTGCCTTCTGCATGATGAGATCCGCAAATTCATCAATAACAATGAGGATGTACGGCAGAGGCTTAAGCGCAGGAGCTTCCATGTCCATACTGTCTGACGGCTTCCAGGTAGGATCCTTAAGAACCACACCCTTTGCAAGATTACTGCTGATGATTTCATTATAGTTGTCTATGGCTCGCACGCCTATTCTCTCGAGAAGCATGTAACGGTGATCCATTTCATCACACGCCCACTTGAGCACGCCCATTACCTTCGACATATCCGTAATGATAGGAGTCAGCAGATGAGGAATATCCCTGTATACTGAGAATTCCAGAATCTTTGGATCCACCATGATGAGTCTCAGCTTGTCCGGAGTCAGCTTCATGAGGAGGGACACCAGCATGGTGTTGATACCAACGGACTTACCTGAACCTGTAGTACCTGCAACAAGAAGATGCGGAGCCTTGGTTAAATCGTAAAGCACCGGATTTCCTTCAACGTCCTTTCCGAGGCATACCACAAGATTGCCCTTGGCCTTTGCAAAAGCTTCGGATTCAAGCAGTTCTCGCATGTTAACGGTATGACGGTCACTGTTAGGTATTTCGATACCGACATAGGCAGTTCCCGGGATAGTAGGGATCACACGGGCTGACGGTACAAGAAGACTTCTTGCAAGATCCGCACTTACTCTCTGAATCTTATTCAGCGGGGTAGTGCCGAGATCCAGGAAGAATCTTGTAACCACCGGACCTGTTTTGTACAGTTTAACCCTTCTGCTGCGGCCGTATTCATCGACTACGGTTTCCTCGGCAACGTGAGCTTCTATGCGATACTGCTCAAGAGCATTGTCCAGTCTGGTGATCATAGCCTGGATGTCAGCTTCCTTTACCGCAGCCTGAGCGGTCGGAGCCTTGAAAATTGCAGTGCTCGGGAATGTTGGAAGATTTCCGCTCTCGTCATATTCGTAATGTCCCTGTCTGTATCTTATGGCATCAGGCAGGTCGTCATGACTCACAAACCTTGCTCCGTCGGCATTACGCTGAACGGAATCTCTGCCGAGTCCCGCCTCGGACGAATTCCCCGTCTGCTCACGGTACTGAGCAGCGGAAGTCCGGCCTGAATCGTTTTCGGATTTGGCACTTCCGGTATCGTTTACAATGGTGAAGCCTGCAGGTATCGGTCCGAACTCGTTTCCTGAATTGCTCTGCTGGATTGCCGCGAAATCAATAACGTTCCCAGAAGCGGCTTCCCTGTCCTTAATATTCTGATTTCCCGCGATGTAAGGAGAAGCCCCGATTTCACCGACTGCCCTTAAAAATGCTTCAGTCTTTGAATCGGAACCTTCAGCAGAGCCGCCAAATGCGGATCTTTCCTCTTCGGCATAAGGATTATAACCTGAAGAAGCGCTGTGAACAGCCTCGCCGAGTGAACGGTTAGGAGTATCGTCAAAACTGCCGAAATGTGGCTCAACCCTGCCGAAGGAGTCTTCTTCAGCAGGTTTTGGAGTCTCATTCTTTTGCGGGAATCTTTCAGCGGCAATATCATTCTTCAGAGTAAAGCCCTGATCCCCGTCTGGATTGAAATTGGTCAGTCCCCTGTCATCAACAGTCTCGGCACTGAAATCAATGCCTGAATCTGCTGAATTTTCTGAAGCGGAATCCATACCAGCCTGCTCCGGTAAAGAATCAGACTTGTCATTCCCGTGAGGAGGAAGTACGTATGATGATGCATACTTAACAGGCTCTCCCAGAGTGGTCGGTTCGCCCTGAGCAGTTCTTATCTCACCTGCCCTGGCCTGGTCAACCTTTTCGGGAGTCTTTATTGGAGACGGTCCTGGAGCCGCATATTCCGAAAATCTTCCGGTATTCTGCTGCACCGGCTGAGACTGGCTCTGTGCAGGAGGTGCCGGAGGAACTGATGCCCCGCGGTACTCCGGAGGAATGTCGCCAGCCATTGAACGGGCCACCTCCGGAATAACTGATGCTGCTGCAGCTGCCGCCATGTCCGGATAACTTGAAGCAAATGATGCTCCTGATACGTTATTTTCCGGCTGACAAGCTCCGGCAGGGGTTCCGTTTCCTCTGGCACCTTTCTGTGAAAGAAAACCGTCAACGGCATCAAGGTCAAGAGTCGGTTCCACCCTGCCTTCCGAAACAGGAGCATGCACTGAAGGCGCCTGACGCTGAGCCTCCGGATTGGCGGTTCCAAGCCCCGGAATCACAAGGTCGTCCGCGGCACCTGAAATGTTAGGCTTTGCAAAATCGGCAGCTTCCCCCGAAAAAGCCTGACTGCCGGAATATGCTTCTCCGGAAGCGGACTTTTCCGCGGCTGATGCAGCCGCAAAGCCGCCGTCTGCCACGAGATCCTTCGGCACTTCAATGTTTTCATCTTCCTCAGGTGACTCCAGTTCGATGTCAACAAGATTAAATGATACGTCGGTATCTGGAAGATCATCACCTTCATCGGCATACTGGCCCTCGGCACTCATGTTTCTGCCGTCGGAGCCGCCCCTGAAAAGATCACGGAGATAACTCATGCTGTTGCGGAAATCAAAGACGGCAAGAACAATTGCCCCGACCGCACCGCATATTGAGGTTAGTGACCAGCCGGTACTGCAGATGATACCGATGATAAGCAGGACGATGTAGATGAGAATGGTACCGTTATACCCCATCATGGTGTGAAGCATGTCGTAGAATATTACACCTACCTGCCCTCCCCCGGCAAAATCATCACCTTCAAGGAAGGATACCTTGGTTGCCAGAGCGCAGAGTGAAATAATGACGAGATTCAATCCGACGATGCGCACCCCGGCACTGCCGAAATTATATCGTAAAAGTGAAGACCCTCTTGCCAGAAGAATGTTTCCAACATACAAGAGCAGGAACGGAAGAATATAGGCACACTTACCGAACCACTGAAACATGTTTTCCGAAACCCTGGCACCGATATAGCCCATGGCGTTATTTATTCTGGTTGAATTTGCCAGATCCTGACTCCAGTTGTTGTCATCAGCGCTATGGCTCCATAATGCACACAACAGCAGGATGAATGAAACCAGAAGAAGCATGAAGATAATTTCCTTTACAATGCCCTTTGAAAGGGCATTTGGATTATTACCGCCTGAAAACAAAATACACCGCCTTTAAATATCCGTAAAATCCGTCACCTTCCTGTTAACATGAAGGTAACGAAACACAAACATGTAATAAAATTCTATAAACAAAAAACCATGGTAATTATAAATGAATCCTGATGATATAACAATTTTGAAAACATTATCAGAATGAAATAAAGACGGGCAATTCAAATTATTAAGCGACAGGCATTTCCGAAACGGGGAAGATGGCTCTTCCTGAGGAAAAATCACCGCCGTGGCCCCGCCTGATCCCGTGGCCGGTATATGAAGTTTCCATATTTTCAGCGAAACGGGAATTTTTGGAGGTTTGGAGGTTAAAAACGGAAAAAGCCAGTAAATCCACAGATGGAGATCATGGCATTTATGCATGAAAAAATTTTTATCCGGTACCCGGCATCATCTTTCCATACTGTCAAGAACGACGCATGACTGAATTTCGGCGATTCCAGGCTGCTTCATGAGTTCATTCTGCACAAAGTCACCATACTCACTGACTCCTGCAACCCTCACCTTAAGAATGCAGTCAAAGCACCCCGTTATGAACAGGCATTCGAATATCCTAGAATCGGCAGACACGAAATTTCTGAACGAATCCATAACTCCGGCCACGGTCTTGTCGAATTTTATCATTACGGTGAAAAGAACAGAGCGCCCCAGAAGACTGTAATTAAGAAGAGCCGTATAACCGCTTATGTACCCGGCATTCTCAAGCGAACGCACCCGTTCAAGACACGGCGTTGGACTCAGACCTATCTTTTTAGACAGATCAACATTTGAAATTCTGCCGTTTTTCCGCAGTTCAGCCAGAATCTTAAGATCCGTTTCATCAAGCCCCTTCTGATGTCTGACGTTTTTGTTAAATTCCAGGCTCCTAAAAGCCTCCATACTCTTATCCATATCTCATACCGCCTCACAGTGCTGTCATACAGTCATGTCCGGAATAATCCGCGGCTTCGCATGCCGGCCGCGGATTATACTCACGTACTTCCGCTTTACCTGTCGGAACCGCCCTTAATAGACTTATCCGAAATAAGAACCAGGATCGAATGGCTGGCAACATAGTAGTTGTGACCTATCTTTACCATTTCTTCGGGTTCTGCGGCAAAATCCAGAGGTGGCGGAAGAGATGTGTCAACAACTCTACGCCATTTCAGACTGTGATTGCTCGGCACGTTCGGAATCTTGATGTGCAGGCCTTCCCAGTATGAGTTAATGAACATGTAGTAGTATGACTCTGAAGATTCGGAGTATACGCACATGCCGATGGAATGGGATGAAGGAGACCAGTCAGGCTGATACGGTTCAACTCCGTGCCAGGTAACCTGGTTCTTTTCTATGGCATCCGCAAGATTTCTGATACTGAGCTTGTCCTGATCCATACGGGTACCGCGATTGACTCTGGTTGATATCAGCTTGCGCACGAAATTGAACATTTCCTCGCCGCGCTTACTTCTGTTCCAGTTGAGATAGCTTATCTCATTATCCTGACAGTATGCGTTATTGTTGCCGTTCTGGGTGCGGAGCACCTCGTCCCCCATGAGAATCATCGGTGTTCCCATGGCATACATGTTAAGAAGCATCATGTTCTTAACCTGACGCATGCGAAGCTTCAAAATTTCAGGATCCCTGGTTTCACCCTCAACGCCGTAGTTCGAGCTGAAATTACAGCTGTTACCGTCATTGTTGTGTTCACCGTTGGCCTCGTTATGCTTCTGGTTGTATGACACCAGATCCCACAGAGTGAAACCGTCATGACAGGTAATGAAGTTTATGCTCTTCTGCGGATCATCATCTATGTTGCGATAGATGTCCGGGCTTCCCAGAAGACGGTTCACCAGACGGTGAATCATGTTCTCGTCACCGCGGATAAAACATCTTATGTCGTCTCGGAACTGTCCGTTCCATTCACGCCACTTTCTTCCTGCCATGCGCCCCACCTGATAAAGTCCGCCGGCATCCCACGGTTCCGCAATGAGCTTGACCTTTGCCAGACGCGGATCGGTGGCAATAAAGAGCGTGGTAGGAGGATCGTTCAGAGGTTCACCGGTTGTTGCTCTGGAAAGGATTGAAGCCAGATCGAAGCGGAATCCGTCAACATGCATCTCTTCGGTCCAGAAATGCAGGCTGTCCATAATCATTCTCTTAACCACCGGATGGCTGGAATTCATGGTATTGCCGCAGCCGCTGTAGTTCATGTAACGCTGGCCTTCATCGAGAATGTAGTAAGCTCCGTTGTCCAGTCCTTTAAATGAGTAAATCGGTCCGGTTTCACCGCCTTCCGACGTATGGTTGTACACCACGTCCAGAATCACCTCGATGCCGGCTCTGTGCAGGGATCTTACCATGTCACGGAATTCATCAAGAGGTCCGTAAACGCTTTTGTTGGACGAATAATCTCCGTGGATGGCAAAGAAGCTCATCGGGCTGTAGCCCCAGTAATTCTGCTTGCCTGGAGAGGCATCAAATCTGTCAAACTGGAATACGGGAAGAAGCTCCACGGCATTCACGCCGAGTTCCTTAAGATAAGGTATCTTTGAAATAACACCTTTGTAGGTTCCGCGGATTGAGTCCGGAAGACCGGAGCTTTTATCCTTTGTAAACCCGGCCACATGCATTTCGTAAATAACGCTTGAAGTCTGATTTCTGTTAAGGGCCTCATCTCCGTCCCAGTCGTACTTGCTCATGTCGACTACAACGTTCTTGGCACAGAAAATCTCATTTGAACCTACAAACTGGTTAAAGGTACGATTGTAGTTATCAGGAAATACGATTCTCTTTCCGTAAGGGTCAAGAAGCACCTTCTGCGGGTCAAAAATCATTCCCGGACGGTTGTGCAGGACCTCCTTCACTCTCCATCCGTAGTGCTGACCGTCCGTAAGCCCCTTTACAAAAACATGCCAGTAATATGAACTGCGGTGTTTGGCGGCGGTAAGCTCAATTATCTCCGGCTCCCTGTCATTGACATCCTTGAAAAGAAGAAGCTCCATAACCTTGGCGTTACGGCACCATATGGCGAAATTAACGCCCCCCTTCTCTACGGTTGCCCCCAAATCACGACAGTGACCACTCAGTATATCTCTTTTATGTTTATGAATCATAAGAAACCCGTTCTACCATGACATCAGGTGATTTCACGGTACCTTTTTATGCAAAAAATATCCAAGAAATACTTTCAGTTTTATCGTTATTACACTTCATTCAAAATTGATATCTGTTACGTAACGATTATCTGATTCCGCTTTCTTTCGTTCACTAGTCCCATGGTTTCTGCGGATTCACAGTTGACTTAATCAGAATCAATGAGTTTTTATTATCAGTGTTATTTTTTATTATTGGTTTTTGTTTTTTTATCTGCCGTACATGACATTCAGTATTCACATACGTTTTTAATTCCATACTGATACTGCTTCATGACACCCCTTCAGGGGCGTCATGCCATTTATTTTTCATTTCTCATTTCTGTTGTTATGTTTGCAGAGGTCACTCACGCGACATACGCATAAACTTCGGCCGCACCGGAAAAAACCGGCAGGAAAAGTCCATAATCGTCGCATGAAAACCTTTACAGTTAGAATTTTATCCTATAAACAGCCAAAAAAGAAAATAATTATGCACCAAAACACCTTTTTGCATATTTTATATTCTGTTATGCCGTCCGACTCAGCAAAAATGCAAAGATCCGTATCAAAAAACAAGTATAATTTCTTAACCTTCGTCACGGTATTACCATACATATCAAGTGTAAATATTGTTTTATGGTCTATCCCCCGCGGAAACGTGCAGTATTTCCAATTCAGACTGGCAGCTTCACTCACGTATCGTCATATGTTTTAATGCACGAATTCCGTAAAATAAGATTAAAATTTATTCCCAAACGGAATTTTTCAAGTAAAATAAAGTCTCAATTCAGGAACGGCATGCAAATACCGTCCCTTACCGTCAGTCATACCTGCCCCTGCATAAACGGTTCCCGGCATGACTGCAGACCGGCATCTGACAATACCGATACGGAAAACAATCATGAACATATTCAATTTCAAAAAGAAATACGGCAATTCAGCATCAGATTCCCTCATGAATTTCCATGCATGCTTTTTCCCAAAAGTCTTTACGTGCCTTGCAGCCGTATCTGCAGTTTCATTTTTTCTCATGCTGTCAACCCCGGCTGAAGCCGGGGGGCACGGACGTAAGGCAACCGGTCACTACAGTTACATGTGCAAAGTCATCAGGGTTCATGACGGGGATACCTTCAGATGTCTTGACGGGAAAAAAAAGGAGCACAAGATAAGACTAATAAACATAGATGCTCCCGAAAAAGCTCAGCAGTACGGTAAGGAAGCAACTTCCTACCTTAAAAGCAGAATTCTGAAGAAAAACGTCACCGTTCAGGTATCATCAAAAGACAAATACAGACGGGAGCTGGCCGTTATCTTCGTAAACGGAACCGACATAAACAGGGAAATGGTGGCTACCGGCAATGCCTGGGCCTTCCGTAAATATCTGCCTGAACATAACAGGAAGGAATACATAAATCTTGAAAGCGGAGCAAGGTCGGCAAAACGCGGTTTATGGAAATATCCGAATCCCGTGGAACCGGCAGAATACAGAAAAGCCCACCGCAGCTCTCAGGACACGGCCAAAAGACACGCCGGCGGAACCTACAAAAAGAAAAAAAAGTCTCACCGTTAAAAGAGCAGTCGCCGGCCGGTAAAAGCTCTTTTACGGTAAATTTTGCATGATTTCCCTTCACCATCGACCGGCTTACGGAACATTTATGGCAGCCACAAAACAGTTTGCAAATCTCTACATCTGTGAAAAACCGTCACAGGCAAGGGATCTGGCAAAGGTACTTGGTCTCGGTACGAAGCATGAGTACCACATCAGCAGCAGTGACGGCACCGTTGGCGTAACCTGGTGTCTGGGACATCTTCTGGAGCTGTACCTGCCGGACGAGTATTCCGAAAGCTGGAAACGATGGTCTCCGGACACCCTGCCGATAATTCCCGAAACATGGAAATACAGGGCAAGACTTGCCAAAAGGAAACCCGGTTCGAAGGCGGCACCGCGCAGGGATCCGGAAGTGACAAAACACCTGCAGGCCGTCAAAAAGCTTATAGCAGCCGCCGAACTTATAACGATAGCGACCGACTATGACCGTGAAGGCGAGGCAATAGCGAGACTGATTCTTGATGAATATGCGAAATATAAAGGCCCGTTAAAAAGGCTTTGTCTTACGGCTCTTGATGACAAATCCATCAGAAAATCACTTGCAGCCGTAAAGGAAGGATCTGAAACCTTCAACCTGTACATGGCGGCTCTCGCCCGTTCCCGTGCCGACTGGCTGGTCGGCATGAATCTCTCCAGACTCTTTACCATTGCGTCTGCCGGCGGCGGCGAAAGAACCGTGCTGAACATCGGCAGGGTCACAACCCCCACCATCGCACTGGTGGTAAAACGGCAGCAGGAAATTGAAAATTTCGTGCCTAAGCAGTATTACATACTCAAAGCCGACATGAGCTTCGCCGGATGCCGTTATACCGCAAGATGGGAACCCGGTGATGAAGCACTTGATGCCGACGGCTACGTTACAAATCCCCAATTCATGACGGAACTGATGGATAAACTCAGCACAAGTCCCTTCGTTGTTGAAAAATATACGGCCGGAAACAAAAAACAGAAGGCTCCGCTCCCTTTTGACCTTACGACCCTGCAGCAGTTTGCCAACAGAAGATTCGGGTATACCGCCAAAAAGACGCTGGATACGGCCCAGTCTCTGTACGAAAAGAAACTCACCACGTATCCGCGCACCGACTGCAGATATCTGCCGACCTCTCTTCACGGAGAAGCAGGGGAAATCATAGCTGCCTGTACTGGCGACGGGTATTTTAACCGGGTTAAGGAGGACATTGATCCCTCTGCACGCCACTATGCATTCAGCACGGGAAAGGTTACCGCACACCATGCCATTATCCCGACCTCAGTCCCCATCACCGGGCACAGACTGACGCAGGATGAAATGAACATCTATAACCTCGTAAGAAGTTCTTTTATAGCCCTGTTCATGCCTGAAGCCGTATATAAACAGGCTGCCATTACCCTTAATGCCGCCGGAGAACACTTTCACGCAAAATCATCCGAGCTTGTCATTCCCGGATGGAAAACACTGTACATGCCAAATGACAGACAACGGATAGGAGTTTCGGACATCAGAAACGGCTCCGAATATACGGTCGACGGAGACAGACAGGATTACAAGAAAAGGGAAAACGACGATACCGATGGCACCGCAAAAGAGGAAATCAACAAAGCCCTGCCAGTGACTGCTGTCGGAGACATTCACACACTTGAAATGCTTAATCCGGGCATAGAAACCACTAAACCTCCGCAGCCTTTTACGGAAGCGACTCTTCTCGGAGCCATGGAAAACATTGCAAGATACGTTACCGATCCTGAAGACAAGAAGATTCTGAAGGAAACCGACGGACTCGGAACCCCGGCCACCAGAGCCGACATCATAGGCAATGCGGTAGCCAGAGACTATCTCTACTATACCGGAAAGCATATTCTGCCGACGGAAAAAGGCACGTCCATGATTAACGCCCTGCCTCAGGTAATAAAGGACGTCGGTGTTACCGCACGCTGGGAAAAGGGACTTGAAATGATCGCCTCCGGAAACATGGACTATGACAGATTCATGAGGCACATCGAGGGCTGGATCGGCAAAATAATCGATGATAACCGCAACATCCCGATACACATTGATAGGAGTTCCGTTCAGAAATCCTCAGCCTCCGGAGCCGGATTCAGTTCATCCGGAAGAAGCCGCCAAAAATATTCCCGGAGAAAAACATCTGCAGCGTCCGGAACGAAAACGACATCGGGCAGAAAAACCGGACTGAAATCAGGTTTAGGACGTACAAAAAGAGTACGGTCAGGAGGCAGCGGTACCGCACGTCGCGGGAAACTCACGGCAAATGACGAATGACATGACGCTTTTCAGCCGTCCCGACAGAAACCACACAGTTCCGACATCTGAAACGTGCCTGCGTTATTCCGGCCTGTTACTGCAGAAAGATTTTTACCGGAAAGCCTTCTTATCATCGGTTCCTCAAATACTGAACACTGTATTTTTACCGTCAAATAAAATATAATATGCGCCATAATCCGAAAAGCACCGGACATTCCCGCAAAACACGGTTTTAAGCTCTGCGTAAGAATCGGTGGAAAGACAGGTTTCCTTCAAAACGGACGTATACCGTAAGACGGAGCTTCCGCAGGTCAGACGTTCCCTGTTCGGCATTTTCCGTCGGGAAACAAGCAGTGAGATTCGGAAAAATCATTTGTTTTTGTGTTTAAAACCTTAGGTGACAGCAGTAGGTTCATATACTTCCAGGACAGTATGGTCATGAAAATTACCGTTTTATTAAGTGGCGGTCTCGACAGCTCAACCTGTCTCGCCTTAGCCGTAAAACGTTACGGCGCCGAAAACGTTTCAGCCTTATGCATTCATTACGGTCAGAAACATGAAAAGGAACTAAAGTCGGCAGCAGCCGTCGCCGAATATTATGGCGTAAAGCTTACCACCCTCAACCTGGCAGATATATTCTCCGGCTCAAACTGCTCACTTATGAAAGGATCAACCGAATCGATTGATCATAGAAGCTACGCCGAACAGCTTAATGAAAAAGGCGGCAGCGGTACCGTAAGTACCTACGTACCGTTCAGAAACGGCATAATGCTCTCCGCGGCCGCAGGCATCGCTCAGATTCACGGAGCATCAGAGGTATGGTACGGTGCCCACCGGGATGATGCGGCAGGACGTGCGTATCCGGACTGTTCAGAAGAATTTGTAAAACACATGGGTAATGCAATCTTTGAAGGAACCGGCGGAGAAATAAGACTGTATGCCCCGTTTATCGATAAAAACAAGGCAGATATCGTAAAGACAGGACTGGAGCTCGGAGTTCCCTATGAACTGACCTGGAGCTGTTACGAAGGCGGTGAAAAACCTTGCGGCACCTGCGGTACCTGCATAGACAGAAGCAACGCATTCAGGCTTAACAATGCAACCGATCCTCTGCTTGCAGAATAACCGAAACCTGACAAACTGATAACAAGACAATAAACAGAACTTTTCAGGTAAAAAAAGAACCGCTCAAACAGATTACCCCGAGCGGATGAACAGGAAAGACTTACATTCCCGGCATCCGCAAAACAGGAGTTGAAATAAACAATGTACAAGGTAAAAAAACGCATCGTTGTCAGTGCAGCACACTATCTGACTCTTGACTACGAAAGCAAATGTTCAGGCATTCACGGACATAACTGGGTTATTGACGTTTATCTGAAAAGCCCAAGCCTGAACGCCAACGGCATGGTAATGGATTTCTCCCACATCAAGAAAGTCATCAAGGATGCTCTGGATCATAAGTTGATTAACGATGTCATTAAGGTTAATCCGACGGCCGAAAACATTGCCTACTGGATCTGTCAGCAGCTGCAGCCGTTCTGCTATCGCGTTGACGTGGAAGAAAGTCCTAACAATACCGCATCATATGAAAGAGATGAATAATGATATTTCGGAAACAGAGTTTTCCGTAAACGAAATTTTTGCATCAGTCAACGGCGAAGGGACTCTCTCCGGGGAACTCGCCGTTTTTATCCGTCTCTGCGGCTGCAATCTGCGCTGCTCATACTGCGATACCAAATATGCCTGGGATTTCGCGGATGAAAGGATTATGACCGTATCCGAAATACTCGAGAAGGTAAAGTCCTACGGAAGCATCCGCAACATTACCCTGACAGGCGGAGAGCCTCTGTACAGAAAGAACGTAAAGATTCTGCTCGAGGCGCTTACTTCTCACGGTTATCTTGTGAATATCGAAACTAACGGTTCCATAAACATCGTTCCGTATCTGGATCTTCCTTTTGCATCAGAACTCATATTCTGCTGTGACTATAAACTGCCTTCAAGCGGAGAGGAGGCAAAGATGCATCTGAACAACATCAGAGCCCTTCGTGAAAATGACGTTCTCAAATTCGTCATCGGCTCCGAAGATGACTTCGCAAAAACTCTTGAGATTCTCAAAACTTATCACCCAGACTGCCATGTATACCTTTCAGCGGTATTCGGAAAGGTGGCCCCCAAAGAGATTGTGGAAAAGCTCCTTTCATGGACTGAAACAGTCTGCACGGACAAAATAAGAGTGCAGCTACAGCTTCACAAATATATATGGGATCCGAATCTGAGAGGAGTTTAACGCAATATCGGCAACCATCGGCATAACCATCACCGTGATTATGCCTGTCAGGTGACATCTCTTCCTTCAGTCCGGCTAAACAGTTAAAAACAGCATTGAGTCGGATACCATGTTCAGATAAAAAACATCTAAGGTACTCCTCCACCAATCTTTTCCGGCTCATGAACATTACGGCATGTTTTTCTTACCGGAGCATAATTGCGTCCCGCAAAAAGAATTTATGGATGGCAGACAGAATAGCCAATTATGGAAAAATTCTGTTAATGTTACTGCTCCGTTTAATTATATTAAGCAGGAGTCAGTCAGCACTGAGACAGAGAATTAAATGAACCTTCCATATTTCCTGGAACAGAGATTGTGTTTTCACCGAAAGAACCATTAATGGTCTTTTCACATTCGTTAACCGTATCACTGCAACATTCCTCTCGTTTTGAAAATTTTTTGTTTTTCAACTGAACCAACTGCCGTCAATATGGATCATAATAATATGCAGGTGGCGGGAATTTATATGCCGCACCGTCTTACTAAACAAATCATACGGTTTAAGAATAAAATCATTAATCAGTCACAAATAACGATACTTCTTTAACGAACCAGCCTGTATGAGGAGAATTTAACATGAATAATCTGTTCAGAAGCATAGCCGTCGGCACAGTGATTGCCGTCAGCGTTGCGGGAATGACCACCGGCTGTACAAGTTCAGGACAGCACATTTCAAAGTATAAGGATCTCAACATCCATCTCAACTATACCGAAACTTTTCACCTCCAGCCTGCCGTCAAATCTCCGGAGTACGTATACGTAAATATCAGGGATTTATCAGGAGGCGGTCTTGACGGGGTCTTTTCTTCCAGACTTATACCGAAAATTGCCTCCGAGCCGAACATTGCCATAGTTAATACGGCCGCAAATGCAGACATAATCATTTACGGCACTATTTCATCCGCAAACTCCACCAGTAACCAGTCCACGGGCGGCGTGATTGCCGGCACGGTAATCGGTGCCGCCACCGGCGGTGTCATTGCGGCAACCAACAGCTATCATCACGGACTGAGTGCACTGCCGATAATTCTGGGACTTGTCGGTGCCGGCGTAGGGTATGCAGTGGATGACAACCTGAGCGTGGATACCCTCATGTACAGCAGTGACATTGAAATAAAGCAGAGAAACAGTACCGGAAACTTTGATACCTACCAGACCACCATCACCGTTTCCGGACAGCAGCTGAACATGGATAAGACGTATGCCACCGGCCAGATGTTTGAGCACGTGGCGGAAGGTCTGTCTCAGCTCATCAGTCACTGACAACGCATGGAGGAATACATTCATCCGAATGTTTTCCTCCGTTTACTTGCTGCAAAGTACAATTTTTTTAAGCTCTTGTGATAAAGACTGCTTATTTATCTCCGTATTTGTCGGATAATTTAATCAGTGGTATTGTTTAAACAGTGTGTTGTACTTGTATGAAAAAATTACTAACCTTTATATTTTCAGCGGTGATATGCCCTCTTGCCCTAACAGGATGCGGTGAAAAGGAACTTTCCGTTGGAACGTCCTTTAATCCGAGCATGTATCATTCTTTCGGCGAACAGATGAAAAAGAATCTGGAAAACGACAAAGGGCTCAAATACAACGTTACGGTACTCTCAACCGCAGGCTCCGTTGACAACGTCAGAATGCTCAATGACAACAGGATTCAGTTGGCACTAATTCAGAACGACGTCAGCTATGAAGCCTACCATTCCACAGGGGCTTTCAAGGGTGAGCAGCCGCTTGGAAACTTTGTGGCAGTTGCCGGACTATATACTGAAGCCTGTCATATCGTGGTAAGGGCCGACAGCAGTATCCATCACGTGTCAGACCTTCTCGGTAAGGCAATAAGTCTAGGAACATTCAATTCCGGAACGGAAAAAAATGCAAAGGAAATTCTTAACAAATACGGTATCAGCGGCTACAGCATAGTTGCCAAGCACATGAACATCAATGAGGCTCTGAACGCTCTGGATGAAGGTTCGATTGACGCTCTGTTTCTCACCAACGGACTGAGATCCACGGATATTTACACCCTTTCCGGAAAAATCAAAATACGCCTTATATCCATAGATGAGGAACAGCTGCAGAGCATTGTAAAGAACTCACCTTTCTTTATAAAAACAGTCATTCCCGCAAACACATATGTGGGACAGACGGAAGACATACAGACGATTGGCATAAAGACAATCCTGGCAGTCAACCGTTCCATGCGGAATGAGGACGTTTACGGAATAACTGAAAATCTGTTTGAAAATGCCAGAAAGTTTGACAACATTGTTCCTACAAACTACAGTCTGACCACAAAAGATTCAGCCAAAGGCGTTTCCATTCCTTTCCATCCGGGAGCTGCAAAATACTACCGCAGCAAGGGAGAAAAAGTAAGAACGGAATAAAAACAGGCTGCTACTTTTTTCAGACTGAAACAGTTATTAACTAATTAAAGCCGTGGAGGGAAAAGACTTAAGTCTTTTCCCTCCACTTTTCCGTAAGTCAAACAGGAGATATATCCTGCCCCCGCCTAACGGGATTGATGACTTGAAGTCTGGTGTTTTTTACTTACTTTTCTGAGACCTGTTGGAGTTGCATCAAAATAATTCAGAATAGAGGACGTTCTGCTGTACATGGAACTGTTTCTCATACTCGGAAAATACTCGTTGGCAGCCCTCAAAAAATCGTTTGACGCAACAAGATCCGACTTGCTGTGACTCTTCACAAAAAGCTCATAGTAAATAATGCCGAGATCATAGCATCCGTCCGCATTTTTTAAGTCACAGGCTTTCTTGAGATAGGTAATGGCTTTGAAGCGTCTGTCGTCATCACCCAGCTCCTTCTGCGTTTCGGAATAGAATTCACCAAGGAAGGTACAGGATTCCGCATTGTCGGTCCGGCACTGTCCGTCAATAGTCTCCAGCATATCATTCACGGAACCGTCGAGTTTTTTATCAAAATCGACATTATCAAGCTGGATTTTCGCCCTTTTGACGTTGTTTTTTGCGGCTGAAAGTAGATAATCGGCGTGCATGTCGACCTTTCGGCAGCTGGCACTGTCCCTGTATGAACATCCTCGTTTTAAATAAATCAGAGCCTGTCTGTAATCCTCAGGAGTCCCGAGACCGTATTTATTCATATATCCGAGGTAGAAGCATGAAGATGCCTCATCGAGATCACATCCGTCTTCAAAATAATCAACCGCATGCACGTAGTCACTCTCGGTGTTGTTTCTGTTCAGATAATGAAGACCGGCATAGAAGCAGGATGAACCGTCATCAAGGTTACACCCGCGACTGAAATAGTTCAGGGCCGTATCCCTGTTCTTTTCCACGGACAGTCCGCCGTGATACATGGCACCGAGCTGTCCGCAGGAAAATCCGCTTCCAAGCTCACAGCCCTTTTTGAAATTATCAAATGCAAGCTTATAATCCCTGCCGACGAACTCCCCGTTTAAATACAGAAGTCCGGCAAGATCATAAGTATCGACGAACGGATACTCATTTGCCTTTTTTAGATATTCATAAGCCTTTTTGTGACTGGATTCCGTCCCGTACCCCGTATAATAAACCATGGCCAGTCTTGAGCAGGAACGTTCATCCCCTTCATCACATCCACGTTTGTACAGGTTGATAACCCCGTCCATTTCCTTTTCATCAGCAAGAAAATCTTCCATAACCATTGCGGCATTTCCGCATCCCTGAGCTTTACCAAGTTCACAGGCCCTGTCATAGTATTTTGCTGAACGCTTCTTGAGTTTTCGATCCAGAACCACGAATGTCGTGTCACACAAGTCTTCAGTAATGAGAACCCTGGCAAGTTCCTCAAAGTAATGGACATCCCCAAGACGCATACATGCTTCGGCGACATTGCCTTTGCACTGCTTCTCAAGAGTTTTAAGAATAAGATCCAGCTTATCAGGATTCTTCTCCAGAGAACCGTAAAGCACGGATTTTTCGGGAACAGCCACCGTATCGTCATCGTGATAGCCGTCGCGGACTTCGATGTTACAGCAATTGCCGTTCTCCGCGGCCGCAACTGTTCCGGCAAGAAGCACTCCCGCGCCGAGACAGCATATACGGCGAATTACCCTTTTTAGTGCGATATTACCATCAGCACTCAGTCTTTGAAAAAATACGGACGATTTCATAACAGCCGCCATGACTCGCATCCTCATAAATTTCGGACAAAAAAAATGACAGCGGTAAAGAACCGCTGTCATTATTATCTCAAACTGTTATAAAAAGTTCAGATTATTTTAAAAATAATCAGAGTAACTTCATGGATTAACACTAAAAAACTATAAACTATCAGTTTCCGACTCCGTGAAGAATATTACTTCTTCAGCAGTCTGGTAATGTCATTTTTGCTTCTTGGCGCACCGCGCAGAATCTCACCGTCAATAATGAAGGCAGGAGTACCGTTAACCTCGAGCTCTGCCGCAACCTCACGGATTGAATTGATTACCTCGTCTACGTCCTTTGAGTCTGACATGGTCTTAACTTCCTTCCAGTTAAGATCCAGTGACTCAACAAGAGACTGCAGTTCAACTTCGTTTGAAAGACGGGATGTTCTGGTCATCAGCTCGTTGTTGTATTTCACATACTTCTCCTTGTTCAGGTTATAAATGACAACCCCCACTCTGGCAGCCGTAATGGAAATCTCAGAAAGAATTGGAAACTCCATGTAGATGTACTTGGTATCATTGCTTTCCTTAAGGAGATCGATAAAGAGAGGCTTTGCCCTCTTACAGTAACCGCAGTTGTAGTCAAAGAATTCAACAATGACATGCTTGGCCTTTGCCGGGCCTGACTGAGGGAACAGCTTACTGTTCTCGATTTCGGCAATAAGCTTATCCTGCTTCTGCTTCTGAATTTCCTGCTGACGGCGCTGCACATTTTCTGATGCTTCAATTAACACGTCAGGATTATTAACAATGTAATCATGTATGATGTTTTCAATTTCACTCTTTGAATATTCCGCATAAGCAGGAGAAGACAGTACTGAAGCCATAATCAAAGAGGTAAATAAAGTACGGATTTTCATGAAATAACCCTTAATGCTGTAGTTGAACAAATGTGTCAGATGCTAACGGGAAAACTCTTTCGTTTGTTATCAGTTCCCCAGAACACAACCCCCGATTATAACAAAAAAAAGTGCAATAGCACGCATCCGGTGACTTCAATCACTAAAATTGAGATATATGCACGGTGAAAAACAGTTACCGGAAGGATTACTGCCGCTTAATGTCCGGAAGCTTTCCGCCAAAATTTTTTCGTATGGCAAAAATTTATTCAGTTAACCGCATTTTTCGTGAACCCGCACGCAAATTATTGTAAAATATCACAAATTCTCAGGGCGGGGTGAAATTCCCCACCGGCGGAGACAGCCCGCGAGCCTTAAACGGTAAGATCAAGGTGAAAATCCTGAGCCGACGGTAAAAGTCCGGATAGAAGAGAGTAGTTTTCTGCTTTGTTTTATTGCAAGCAAATTAGCCCTGACCTACGTAAAAAATTATGGAGAGTCAGATTGTGAGTCAGTGTAACTTATTAAAGATTTTTGCCGAAACCCCGGAAGAGCGCGTTGAAATGGCGCTTCAGGCCATGCGTGAAGGTAACGGTGTCCTTGTTGTTGATGATGAAAACAGGGAAAACGAAGGTGACATCATTTTTGCGGCCGAAAAAATGACCGAAGCCCAGATGGCAATGATGATTCGCTACTGCTCAGGCATTGTGTGCCTCTGCATGCCGGAAGAAAAAATGAAGCAGCTGGAATTACCGCAGATGGTAAGCAACAATACCAGCTCATACGGTACAGCCTTCACAATCACCATTGAAGCCTCAAAAGGCGTAACCACCGGCGTAAGTGCTCACGATCGTCTGACCACCATTAAGGCTGCAATCAATCCTGATGCCAAGCCTTCCGATTTGAGTCATCCAGGACACGTATTTCCTCTGACCGCAAGAACCGGTGGTGTACTTGTCCGTGACGGTCACACTGAAGCTTCCGTTGACCTGGCAAGAATGGCGGGCCTCAATCCAAGCGGCGTTCTCTGCGAGCTCACCAATGATGACGGCACCATGGCCAGACTGCCTCAGGTGGTAGCCTTCGGTCTGCAGCACAACATGACCGTTGTAAGCATACTTGACATCGTAGCCTACCGCAAGGCACACAACATCTAGTCTCAGTTTTTCCCTAACGGAAACAGGAACGCCGGATAAAAACAGGTTATCCGGCGTTTTCATTTTTCTTCCCGGTGTGCCGTAAAGCCCCACGATGGAAGTCATAAATCTTGAATCAAAAATCCGGTCACCCCGCATCTGCGGCATGACCGGATTATTACTTTTCTTCCCGAGATCCTATTATCGGGAACAACCCCTACCGTTAAGCCTCGTTATAAATTTCAAGGTTTTCGGTTGAATCATTCCAGGCCTTGTCAGCCTTCGCATCATCGTTACGAACCTGTTCGAGGAAATTCAGGTAGTTTTCATCAATGTCGTTGGTAATGTACTGACCGTTGAATACGGAGGTTTCGAAAGTCTTCAGTTCAGGGTTTTCCATTCTTACGGCCTTCTCAAGATCTTCAAGAGACTGATAGATAAGGGCATCTGCACGTATCAGCTTGCATACTTCATCAGCAGTCTTACCATAGGCAATGAGTTCCTTGCTTGAAGGCATGTCGATACCGTATACGTTTGGATATCTGATTTCAGGTGCCGCAGAGGCAAAATAAACCTTCTTCGCACCAGCCTCATGAGCCATGTCCACGATCTGACCTGAAGTGGTTCCGCGAACGATGGAATCATCAACAAGCAGTACATTCTTGCCCTTAAATTCTGCAGGAATCGGATTGAGCTTGTTGCGTACGCTCTTCTTTCTCTGCTTCTGACCAGGCATAATGAAGGTTCTGCCGATGTAACGGTTCTTTACAAAACCCTGACGGTACGGAACACCGAGACTCTTTGCTATTTCAACTGCGATGTCGCAGCTGGTTTCAGGGATAGGAATTACAACGTCAATGTCAAGATCCGCAAAATCACGCTTAATCTTTTCGCCAAGCATGGTACCCATGTGAACACGTGCGGCATAAACAGAAACTCCGTTCATGATTGAATCAGGACGGGCAAAGTACACGTATTCGAAAATACAAGGGTTAAGCTTGGTCTCTGAAGCACAGATTCTGGTATACAGTCTGCCGTCTTCAGTCACGAAAATAGCCTCGCCCGGAGCAACATCACGAACAAGTCTGAAACCAAGGATGTCGAGTGCCACGCTTTCTGAGGCAACGGCATATTCCATCTTGCCGTTCTCACCTTCCCTTTCGCCAAGTACGAGAGGACGGATACCGTTTGGATCCCTGAAAGCCACGAGACCAACGCCGAGAATAAGGGATACAACGCCGTAGGCACCTCTAATCTGATCGTTAACCCTGTGTACGGCATTGAAGATTTCATCAGCGGTAATGTTATCGCAGTTGCACTGATCGATTTCATGGGCAAACACATTGAGCAGAACTTCAGAATCGGAAGTGGTGTTCACATGACGATGGAATCTGTTGCACTTTTCACGAAGTTCCTGAACATTGGTAAGATTACCATTATGAGCAAGAGCAATACCAAAAGGACTGTTAACGTAGAAAGGCTGAGCTTCAGCCGCTGAAGATGAACCGGCAGTCGGATAACGCACGTGACCGATACCGATATTTCCCTTCAGTCTGTACATATGCTTGGTTTCAAAAACATCACGTACCAGACCATTTGCCTTCCGCTGCTTGAAATTACCGTCATAGCTGGTAACAATGCCTGCCGCATCCTGACCTCTATGCTGTAAAACAGTCAGAGCATCATAAAGAGCCTGATTAACCGGAGTGGTGGCTACAATACCTACGATACCGCACATCTTTATACATCCTATTTAATAAAACACGCCCATAAGGCAAAATTTTAAATCACGGATCAAAATTTAAACATCCGATCTGTGACAATGACTATAAGCACGCCTATTATAAACTTTTTCAAAAAATTGACTACAAAAAAGAATAAATCCCTGAAAATTTAAACACTGAGTTCCCGGGATGTACCGTTACGGTAAGCATGGAATACAGTTTCAGCTTTGTGTGACATCAGTGCACAGACGCAGGTCCGCAACTCATGACTCCATTATAAATTGTACTTCTGAAAAAATGATGAACCGGCCTCACAGCCGGCGCAAAATCATTTCCGCGACTGAACCGCAGTCGCATCTCATTCCGAAAAACAAAAGCCACGGAAAGCAATGTATGCTTCTCCGCGGCTCTTTCACGTAAGACGAATCCTACTTAACAGGCTCTTCCTCTACGGGAACATCCTGGGCATCTGTTTTTTCGGCTGGAGCTTCGGCAGGAACATCCTCAACCTTTAAGACATTTTCTGATGAGAACCCCGGAACCATTGATTTGCCAATGTTCTCAAGACCGAAAGACTTCAGTGTAGAATCTGCCACATGCAGAACTTCAGGAAGCACTACGGCATCCTTGTACCACTGTTCAGACTTCATTCTTGAGAAATAGCCGTAATTAAACGCAAGCTGCAGGCCGCAGGCGGCAATCAGTACGATTAACACGCCTCTTACCGCACCAAACGCAGTGCCGAGCATACGATCGGTTCCTGAAAGTCCGGTCTTCTTCAGAACCATGGTAATGACATAATTCACGAACCCGATAATCATAAGGGTACCGATAAACAGAACAAACAGAGATACCGCATATCTTACTGCCGTATCATCCGTAAAAGTAATCAGAGAGGCAAAAGTATCATAGAAATTTGTGGCAACAAAAAAAGCCGCAACCCAGGCTACAAGGGACAGTATTTCTTTAATAAATCCCCTGATAAGGCTGATGAGCATGCTAATCACAACGATACCGATGATGGCATAATCAATCCACTGCATAGTAATTCTTCCAAATCGAGCAAAAAATGACAACAGGTATTCCGGATACCCGTCCCTTACGTAAAAGCGAGTCCCCTGATGTACCGGTTCCTTTTCATCCGTTCATCATGCGGGAACAGTTATGTTCACGACCTAACTGATGCCGAACATTTTATATTATTAAATACATAAAGTTAACACTGGCATACAATTTTTTAACCGGAAAAAGTATCGGAAATCAAAAGAGACGCAATATGAAACCACTTCGTTTGCATCTTGTATTTCAGAGAGTATAATGTGACACACATCAAATTTATTTTCCAAAACCATAGCGGTACGCATCATGGTAACCTTTTTGAAAAAACTTCTGTGGATAGCCGTCAGTTTTCTGATTATCTACGC
This sequence comes from Ruminobacter sp., assembly GCA_017940385.1. Classification (GTDB taxonomy): domain Bacteria; phylum Pseudomonadota; class Gammaproteobacteria; order Enterobacterales; family Succinivibrionaceae; genus Ruminobacter. The sequence goes on from JAGAYS010000037.1 coordinate 30,590, forward strand.
CTGTCTGTTTGCAGGAAAACAGATTGCCTCACTTCTTCCTTTCGTTTTTCCGGGAAGCATCATCGGACTCATGCTTCTTTTTCTCTGTCTTGAATTCAGGATCATCCGTCTGGAATGGATTATGCCTTCAGGCTCTCTCTTTCTGAAATACATGGCACTGCTGTTCATGCCTTCAGCAATAGGTATAATCACCTACCTCAACGAGGTATATTCATCCATGGTTCTGATAATCTTCAACATGGTATCCGGCATCGCCCTTATTCTTCTTGTTGTAGGAAGACTGTTCCAGCACATGAGTGAAACACCGGAAGAAAGACAGAGACGCAGACGGCTGTACAGAAGAGCCATAAGGTACAAAAAAATAACCAGGCAGAAACTGAAGCCGCTCACAGCAGAAACAGCCGCCGTCACTGAGGTCGTTAACACAAAAGAGGAGAAGAGATAACATGGATACGATCATCTCTCTTTTTGAGAATCACGAATGGATGTACTTTGCTTCACTGCCTCTCTCCGTCGGGCTGTTTTTTCTGGTAAGAGCCGTACAGATGAAAACCGGATGGTCAATTCTCAATCCGCTGCTGATTCCCGTAATCATCATTATCGCCATTATTCTGATGACCGGATCCGATCCAAAGGAATATCAGGACGGCACACGCATAATCAGCTGGCTGCTGGAACCGTGCATAGTGGCCCTCGCCATCCCTCTGTACCTTAAATTCAACCTGATAAAGTCTCAGGCCTTACCGATTCTTATCTGTTGCGCCATATCAATATTCATCAGTTTTATCATCGCCTACGTGAGCTGTCATGTCATGGGAGTTAACCATAACATGATCCCGACTCTCGGAGCCCGTTCCATCACCACTCCGCTCGCAATGGATGTATCGGACAGACTTGGGGGCATAAGCTCCGTTACTGCCTGCATCGTGTGCGGTGTCGGTATTCTCGGTGCAGTTATCGGCTTTCCGCTGATGAAACTTTTCCGCATACGCAATCCTAAGGCACAGGGACTAGCCATCGGTGCATGCGCACATGCCGTGGGAACCTCGGCCGCCAATGAACAGGGTGAAACCCAGGGAGCCTACTCGTCACTGAGTCTTATCGTCTGCGGCGTCATGACAACATTTCTGGCAACTCCGATATTCATGCTGCTGAACTTCCTGGACGAAGTATTCAAATGGTAGACTGAAATAAAGGCGGAATGACCGTGGTTCACTCATGTCAAAAAGTCGTAAACGCCTTTACAGGCGCTGATTTTCAGACATCCGCCGGCATTTTTACGACACAGTTAACAAAAAACAGACAAACAGTATCGTTTTTTACATTTTGAACCAAAAAACTCTTGCACTTTTCAGGAATTAGAATAAGATAGTCACTGTCTGAACCACAGACAATCTCAGTAATGGGGTTTGGTTCTCTCGTATTCTCTGTCTGCGTACCAGGCCAGGTCCGGAAGGAAGCAACCAGCGTGGAATTTGGGAAGTACCGAGATGCAGCTAGGCCCCACCTAAAAAAATCTTTTTTCCATCAAAACCAATTATCACCACTGACAATTATCGGAAAAGTCTTTATAACGTCTTTCTGAATCTGCACGTTTTTCCTAAACCGACTGCCCAATCCCGCTTTTTTCGGAGTCACATACAGAATGTATTTCCGTATTGATGTATAATCGACTGTGTTTAGAACAGACAAGATTGCCACAGGATCGGTACAGTGCCATGAACTTTTTTGAAAACACCTCTCAGCAGAGCTTTTCTGATTTGATTCTCGGTGAAAGCATCTACATTGACAAAACAGCTCAGATTTCCAGCTTGTACTCCAACCACAACAAATTTGAAATACTCATAAGACCGTGGGGGTTTGGCAAAACACTGCTTCTTGACACCATTAACTTCATATTCACCAACGGCAGGGAACATTCTTTCCTTAAGAATCTCAGCATTGCCACACTCGAAACCGATTTTCCGAAGCAGACCGTTCTGAAGCTTGATTTTTCCGACCGCAGAATTCATTCTGCCGAAGGATTCAAGAGTTTCATACACACTTTCTACAAGTCTTATCTGTTTGAACAGAACATCCCGTTAAGACTCAACAGGGATCTGAGCATCTACTGGATGACAATGTACTTCATCAGAGCCGTTGCGTCAACAAGCCCTACCGGCAGAATTGTATTTCTGATTGATAACTATGATCAGCCCTTCTTAAGATTTCTGGAAGACAGGATTGCCAACTTTCAGGATCTGTACGATGAAATGCTGGATTTCTACCACGCACTCTATGACCAGGTGGAATTTATTGACTGGCTGCTTATCTGCGGTGAAACAAAGTTTGCCCTCTCCACTGAAAGACACGAGGGACTGCCGTACATTTCAGACGTAAGCTACAGCGATCAGTCCACCTGTATCTGCGGATTTTCACAGGGGGACATCCACAAATATTTCGAAGACAGCATACAGGACGAGGCCGAAGCAGCAGGAGAAACCGCTGAAATATACCTCGGCAGGGTCACGGACTGGTACGGCAGATACCGCTTTACGCCACACAACATTCCGGTTACCAGACCGTACAGCATAAAATCGTATTTCAGCAAGACAAATTACAGAACGGATTTCAAAACCTACTACCCAGTTGAAAGATTTTATAATTTTCTGCCTAAACTTCTTGCAAAGTACGGCCGTAATCATGAAAGACTGCTGGCACCAAATGACTGCGGATATCTTTTCTCAGACAGTCTGGATCCGTACAACATAAACATGTTCTCCCTGCTCTATCAGCTGGGTTTCTATTCATTCACCTCAATCACACTGAGCAAGAACCCGGGATTCCAGAAATATAAATATCAGGCAGGCATGGTGAACAACGAAATGAACGAATGTTATCTCAAGCTTGTTGACATGGCGGAAAACATCAGCCTTTCCCGCTGAGTTCCCCTCCCAGGAACCGTTCAACCCGAGAGACTCACGTCATCTCTTTACAAAACTCCGTTTTTCTAGGATACTACCGTCACGACAGACAGGCGGTCCTTCATTTCCATAATGCAGCCGCATAATAAAACCGTGTCTGCGTCCGCCGGATACGGATAATGATTTCCGCCCGGATAATAAAACAGGAAAAATTATAATGGCACTGAGAGTTTTCGATATCGACGGAACAATTCTGAACGGAGACAGTAATGATCAGTTCTTCAAATGTCTGATTGACCACGGAGTCATCCAACCGGAATATCTTGGTTTCAACCGTGAAGCCGGAATTCTGTTCCGTAACGGCACCCTGAACATTCTGGAATACTACCGTTACGTCATCAGACCGATTGCCGGCAAAACAGAAAAAGATCTTGAAGAAATTCTTACCGATTACCGTGAAAATTATCTTAGACCACGGGTATATCCGAAAGCCATGGCGCTTATTGAACATTACAGATCCGAAGGTCATACAATTGTTCTTGCTTCAGCCACCATGGATTTACTGGTAAAACAGACCGCCGGCGTCGTAAATGCCGATTACTTTATCAGCACCAGGGTTAAATATGATGAGGATGGCCGGATTATTGACGTTTATCCGGACTTCTGCCATCAGGAAGGCAAAAGAATCAGACTGCAGTCTCTCTGCAGTGAAAAAGGCCTGAGTCTGAAAGACAGTATCGGCTATGGCGATACCGTAAATGACATTCCCCTTCTTGAAACTGTTGAGCGGGCGTTTATCGTAAATCCCGGTAAGCACAGCGAAAAACTTCTTATGACCGCCGAAAAGAACGGCTGGCAGACCATATTATTCTGAGAAAGAGGACACATCCCATGACTTCAGCAGAGAATGTTACAAAAAACGTTTCAGCCGAAAACCGGTCAGAAACACGTGACTTTCACGTCGGCGACATTGTACGTCACTTCAAAAGAGAATATGTTAATCAGGATACAGCGGAATATCTGTACAGAATAGTGGCATTTGCGGGACATACCGAAACCGGAGAAAGACTGGTAATCTATGAAGCCCTTTATCCGCCATACAAGGTCTGTGCCCGTCCGTATGACATGTTCATGAGTCCGGTTGACAGAATCAAGTACCCTGACGCAGCTCAGAAATACCGTTTCGAACTGGTTCACAGACCGGCATAAAACAACACTCTCATGAAAAAACTTAAGGCAGGCTTAAGTTATATTTATTCAGCTTAAGGAATTCAGTTCTTTTTGATTAACGGAAAGGAATCTCTATAAAAAATCCAGAGAGTATCCTCTTGGAGCCTGCCATACTGTCTTGTTGCTGTACTCACAGATATATATTCTGCCTATACGAATGTCCTTTTTGAAAAAGATTCCTTTCTTTTTGTAAAACATCACATAACAGTCAACCAGCCCTGCTATTCCTGATATCCTTGATGCCTCTCCGTTGCGCACTCCGTACACTTTGGTTCCGTCACTTGTTGTAAGACTCTCAAGAAACCTGCTTGTTTCCTCTATTCCGTCAAGAAACACGGGTTTGTCCGGTACAAGACCGTACTTTGGATCCCTTACAAACTTTTTCAGTATTGAATCATTGCGCCCGGCCAGCTCTTTTCTCTGACATTCATATATCCGAAGAGCCTGCTCACGATCATTAAGTTCCGTCATCTGCCAAAAATCCTTTTTCGTAATCAGATATCAGTCCATTCATTACTTACAATATTACAACACTATAAAAACAATCTGAGGTCATAAGGCACTAATTGTGATTTACCGCGGTATTTGCCAAAGCATTAGACTGTATATTGAACACCTTGAACAGAAAACAACCTGAAAAGACACCGTGTCTGCTCCAGTACCGGATGACAGGCCGGTCAGTCAGACAAAAAACGCAGCACGCATTATTTCTTACTGCAATAAACCGGATTCCATCTGACACCATTCTCAGACGGTATTTCAATGTTTTTTCTTTCTGACGTCAAACGTTTACCGGGCAAAAAGCCAAACGACTTTAGACCACTGTTAATCAGAAAAAACTGTAAACTGCTTAGTTATGGATTGATGAATGGAGAAGGTAATCCTTCTGAAATAATTAATTATCCTAACCCGAAAAAACGATAAAGCTGAATATCATGCAATATTCAGCTTTATACGTTATTCATTGAACCGGCACATTCGCCGGATACCGGATGTCTGACCCGTTATGAGTTTTCTGCCTCATTCAAATCATAAGGACAGTCATTAGCAAACTGCATGTTCCTCAGGGTAGATGCGGTAACAGTGCTCAGCATTTCCAAAAATGCCAGCATCTGCTTTTCTGAGATTGTATCAAAATCCAAGGCGTCAAGAATTGCCAGTTCCTGAACATTATCCTGATTTTCCTGCACATCACGGCCGATTCTAATTATTCCTTTCATAGCACATTCTCTAATTGTTTAACCTAAACCGTAACTCTCAATAGGCTTAGCTTATAATCGTCAAACAAACGTAATGACCTTTTATTATTATCAGAATATCATTACTTTTCTATCTCATACTTTAAAAGATAACAGAAAAAAGTATCTGTTTCAGACTGTTGAATTGTTTTTTCATAACACCTCACACTTCTGAAATCATTTTCATGACATCTATCATAATTTATTTTTTCTGTTTTATAAAGTCTTAAATCCGCTTTTTTTGCTTAATGATCAATTATTCCGTGCTTTAGCCCTTAAATTATATCATTTTGTTCAAAAAATAACCAGTTGTTTTAGGCGTTTACGGTATTTTTCACTCTTATTACGTTCTGTTCCTTATCATTGTCGACGGTGTAGAATTTTCCGTTTCTTGGATGCAGAAAAAGAAACGCCGTTCCTCCGGGTTTTCTGTCCGGGATACTGCCTGAAGGAGCAGAGGCATAATAGCACTTGGGATTTCTGATGCCTGCCTCCTTATATATTATGTAGCTGCGGCATACGGTTCCCTGAGCCTCTTTTCCCTCCGCTCCCGCACGGGAGCCCCGGAATTCAACGGCCACGCCTACGGACTCAAGCATCACCGGATACACGCGTCTTCTTAAATAAATACGCATACCGAGGCAGAACAGATGCCAGATCAGGAGATACAGAGCCTGACAGATGCAGACTATTCCAAGCACTGCCAGCATGTATACTGCCTTCATGCTCAGAAAATGAACCGCACATGTTGTAATGTAGATTATAAGAAAACTGACTGCCGCAACCGATGCAAAACTGTAGAAAGACCTTCCCGGCCCCCTTTTACAGGAGGCGTCAACCACCGGTTTCTTAAAAATAATCCCGGTTTTTTCAAGTTCTTCAACCGTTATACAGTAATCAGGCAGATTGATGTTATTCATGGTCATTCCAGAAACCGATATATCTTTTTACTGAAATTTTAGTTAACCGTGCCGTTTTAGGCAACAGAATAAGGGAACAATGAGGTTTTAATTTTAAATCTTTTGATACAGACTACTGTTTTAAGCCAGCGGCCACTGTTTTTGCATCGACATCAGACGACGGCTGAACGCTTTTCTGACAAGATGAAAAACCGGCATCACCGTGACACTGGTAAAAACGTCACTGTAATGCCGGTTCCATATCAGATTGCCGCTAATCGGCTATTTGGCCTTTGATGCCTTTGTACTCTTTGCGGTTTTGGTACTTCTGGAAGTCTTCGATGACTTTGAAGACTTCTCGGCGGAAGCTACCTCCCATTCTTTGGTTTCTTCGTTGTAGAACGCAGTAAATCCGGTTGATTTACCTTCAGCGTTTTCCGCCATTACATACTGCTTCTTTGTCTTACGTGAGAAACGAACCACGGTAGGGTTGCCGTCACCGTCAGCCACCGGTGCGGTAACAAAGTATTTGAACTTTTCCGGAAGCTTGTCCTTATGAGCAACCAGTTCACTTACCTTTGGAGCCCTGGTCTCACGGACCTTAGGGAAGGCATTGGATGCTAAAAATATACCTGAAGCACCGTCACGAAGCACGAAGTTTGACTTGCCGTCCTTACAGAGCAGATCCTCAAACTCAACAGGATCCTCGCGCGGCGGAGCAATCTCGCCGTTCTTGAGAATCTTACGGGTATTACCGCATTCCTTGTTGGTACATGCCATATAACTGCCGAAACGGCCGTTCTTAAGCTCCATTGTTGAGCCGCAGCGTTCACATTCGATGGTAGGACCTTCAGCACCCTTAAGCTTGAAATTTCCTTCCTCAATTTCATATCCCGGACAGTTAGGATTTGCCGAACAGATATGAATCTTGCGGTGTTCATCAATCACGTAACCTATCATTACGGAATTACATATCGGACAGCGACGCTTAGTTCTCAGGAATTCACTCTCAGAATCCTCATTAACAAACATCGGCAACTGATCCTCGGCAACAAGGTTTATGGTCTTGCGGCAGGAGTTTTCAGCCTTTCTGGACTTGCCTGAGTAGTTTGAACATGCCAGGAACACACCGGTGGTGGCATTCTTAATGACCATGCTGCTGTGACATTCAGGGCACTGAATTGACGTCGGCACGGAGATGTTACTGTGCATGCCGCCATCATCCTCAGATTTACGTGCTGTATCAAGTTCTTCCTTGAAGCCCTTGTAAAAGTCATTGAGACAGGTAAGCCAGTCCAGATGATTTTCGGCAATGTCATCCAGCTTGTTTTCCATTTCCCTGGTAAAATCATAGTCCATTAAGTCGTTGAAGCTGCTCTTGAGTCGATCGGTTACGATTTCTCCCATCTTTTCCGCAAAGAAACGGCGCTGATCAATCTTTACATAACCTCTTTCCTGAATTGTGGAAATAATGGTTGCATAGGTTGACGGACGTCCGATACCGCGCTTTTCCAATTCCTTAACCAAAGTGGCTTCGGTATATCTTGGTTCAGGTCTTGTAAAGTGACGGTCTGCCAGAATGTCAGAAACGGCAAGCTCATCCCCCACGTTCATGTCAGGAAGCAGCACGTCCTTACGGTTGCGGTCGATCTTCATCCAGCCGTCAAACTTAATGGTCTTGCCGGATACCTTGAATCTGAAGTTACCAGCATCCACCTGAATTTCACGGTTAAGCATAACCGCATTGCTCATCTGGCATGCCAGGGTACTGTTGCGTATCAGTGTATAGACCTCTGCAGCATCCCTTCCCAAAGCCTTGGTAATCACCGCGACATCACGTTTGATGTCAGTAGGTCTGATGGCTTCATGCGCATTCTGGGCATTATCTGAGGAACTGTAGTGACGTTCCTTTGCAGGGAGATAGTCTGCACCGTAGGTGGCACCGATATAGTCCCTGATATCGGAAAGAGCTTCCTTACTGAGATTCAGGGAGTCAGTTCTCATGTAGGTAATGAAACCGGCTTCGTACAGTGCCTGTGCCAACATCATGGTTTTCTTAACGCCGAAGCCGAGTCTGTTTGATGCAGCCTGCTGCATTGAAGAGGTATTGAGAGGAGGATACGGTGATGTCTGTACTTCCTTCTCTTCGTTTTTGGATACCCTGAACACCTGATTCTTCAGTTCCTCAAGGTATCTGTCCGTCTCCTCCTTGGAACCTGAATGGAAAGGCTTGTCCCTGTAGTGGGTTAATGCAAATTTAACCTCATCCTCATTCTTCTTCAGAAGGGCATCAATGTTCCAGTATTCTTCAGGAATGAAAGAACGGATTTTCTCTTCCTTTTCCACCACCAGACGCACTGCAACAGACTGAACACGCCCCGCACTGAGACCGCGGCCCACCTTCTCCCACAGAAGAGGTGAAACCATAAATCCCACAACACGATCCAGAAATCTTCTGGTCTGCTGAGCATTAACCATGTTCAGGTCAACCTCTGACGGATGCTTGAACGCCTCGGTAATGGCATTTTTGGTGATTTCGTTAAAAACCACGCGCTTGAATTTTTCTTTAGGTAATCCGATTACTTCCTGCAAATGCCAGGCTATTGCTTCCCCCTCGCGGTCCAAATCGGTTGCGAGATATACGTAATCGCTCTTCTTGGCTTCAGCCACCAGTTCGGCAACAACCTTTTCCTTGCCTGGAAGAATCTCATACTGAGGAGCCCAACCCTTTTTTTCAGGATTTATGCCCATGCGGTTAAAAAGCTTGGCATCCTTTTCCGAAGCCGTACGGGCTCTCTTTACAGTTTCACCTGCTGCCGCCTTTTTGGTTACGCCGGAAGGAAGGTCTCTTATATGACCAACGCTGGACTTAACCACATAATTACTGCCCAAATATTTGTTTATAGTATGTGCCTTAGCCGGGGATTCCACTATAACCAATGACTTACCCATACCGCAATGTACCTCAATACTGTAAGGCTCCGTCCCGTTTGCAGGAGCCGCATTAACTCTTATTCTTTTTAAAATATAAATCTATACGATACAGTACGCAATGTCTATCTGTAACCTTTAAAACCTAAGCGCTGTATCACATCAGTAATAATTCCCGCCACCGAAGATTTGGACAGGAATCTGTTTACCAGATTGTTTTTCTTCTTTTCGGTATAGCTTACGTTGAATACCGCTGCGAAGTTATCCATGTTCTTTATGATGTATTCGTCAGACGTCATCAGCTCGTCAACCAGACCGAGCTCCTTAGCCTCAGATGCCAGCCATACCTCACCGGTAGCCAGTTTCTCGATATCCACGTTCTTTCTGAAGCGTGCCACGTGAGACTTGAAGATTCCGTGAATCTGACGAAGTTCCTCACGGCACTTTTCCCTTGCCTGTTCCGTATTCTCACCGAATGTGGAAAGAGTTCTCTTATATTCACCGGCAGTAATCTGTTCATAGTCGACGTCATACTTTTTCATGAGTCTGTGGAAATTAGGCATTTCCATCACCACACCTATTGAACCGATATATGAGAATGGAGCGGCAATGAGATTGTCCGCCACGCATGCCATGAGATAGCCGCCGCTTGCGGCAACCTCGTCAACAGCCACGGTAAGCTTTGCTCCGCTTCTCTTGAGACGTTCAAGCTGAGAGGCGGCAAGACCGTATCCGTTAACGGTACCGCCCGGAGACGTAAGACGGACTACAACCTCGTCACCTTCGGAAAGCTCATCGGCAAGAAGGTTTACGGCCCGTCTGAGATATTCAACCTCATTGCAGTCGGTTGAACCGTCAAAATCAATAACAAACATCAGTCTGCCGGTTACGGAAACCGTCATGTCTGAACTTACTGAAAGCGTAAAGCCGTTAGCCTCCTTAAGGTTAACGGTTTCGATTTCTTCCTCTTCAGAGACATCATCGCTTTCACCTGAAACGGAGGCTGCGGCTTCACCGCCCTTCCCGGCCGGCTTTACCGGGGACTCACTTCCGTTCTTCGCGCTTTTCAGTGTTTCGGCTGATTCGGCGGCTGCCGCGGCTTCCAGCCTTTCCTGTTCCTTTTTTCTGAAATTAATCAGAGCCTCAAAGCCCTGCTGCACCAGTTTCTTGTTGTCATCCTTCTCATCGCCTTCCTTAAGTTCGGCGCCTTTATCCTTTATTTTGCTGAAGACTTCATAGGTATCGTCATCAAGAGCCTTGAGCATGCTCTTTTCCAGCTTTTCCTTTTCGTCACTCAGCTTATCACCATAGTTTTCAATGGTGAATACAATGTCATCATCCTTCTTTCTGTTTTTTCCTGACACTGCGGAAACAACAGACTTGATTACAATTCCGCCGACCACGACAAAAATCACAAGCACACCGAGAATGATTGCCACCTTGGATGCAAAAAGCAGCAGTTCTGACCAGAAACTATTCATAACAGGATGATTCCTTAATTTTCAGTACCTGGGATAATCCCCTGTTCCGGAGCACTACCGGAACACAATATTGTTTTATTATGACGAAACGGTTCCCATATCCGGATACCACGTCAAAAATATGTGGTAAATTACAGATATAAAACATATTTTGTCAAGATCCGTCGGATAAAATTTTCATTTGAACCTTAATTTTGTCTATTTTACAGACAATTTACCGCCAAATTCTCCAAATACGAGGTACGAATGACACATACGAACGTACCATTAATATAAGGACAAGTTAAGGTATCAGGATTCCTCTCATTCAACCTTTACCTTCCTGACAAAAAACAACAAAATGAGAGCCAGTGCGGTAAAGACAACCCCCACATTGAATACAGTGGCGGATCCTCCGTAATTAATAGCCTTCGATACCAGATAGCCGGAAATAATACCGCCGGTATTTACGCTGTTGTTGTAAAGCGTGGTGGCCTGTCCGGGGAACTTCGGCAGCAGCTCCTGCATGTAAACCATGCCGAGACTTGCCAGAATTCCGATGAATATGGCATTCAGAACCTGCATTGCAAGAAGAGACCATGCACTTGCAGTCACAAATGAAAGACACAGATAGAAGGAGCAGCCGAATAAGGCACAAATAATAATAAGGGTTTTTAGACCGGTTCTTTTGGCAAGCCTGCCACAGAATATCATCACCGGTATCTCCAGAAGAGCCGCAAGTCCCATCATTATTCCCGGCAGACGATCCGTTTCCACGAATGCACCGGTAATGGCTGATTCCTTGGTAACGAATATCGGCATGCTTATAAGATATGCCGAATTACAGCACCAGAGCAGCATAAAGGCCAGAAAGAGAAAGGCAATGCTGACGAAATTGCCTGATTTAAGAAGCTTAAACAAACCGCCGGAACGTTTAGTCTCATTCTCCACAGGTTCAGATGTCCCGTGATCTGCCGGTTTGGCGGAAGCGGCATTTCCGTTCACTGCCCCGGCATCAGACACCCTCTCCCTGTCAATCAGATCACCGATTGATGATGACGGCGCACTTTCAAAATCGTGTACGGAGCCTGTTTTAAAAAGAGCCTTCGGCATCGTAAAACAGGCCACAACGGAACCTGTCAGAAAAATAAAGGCCGCAACCATAAAGGTGAACCTGCTGCCGAAATCCACAAAAATCGTATATGCTATCGGAGGAGTCATCACCCATGCCAGAGAAAACACCGCTCTGATGTATGAAGTAAACATCAGGGCATCACCATACTTTAATAAGGCATATTCCCTTGCAAGTGCAAATACCTGGGGAGTTGCAACCATGGACAGACTGGAAAAAAGCACACCTACGGTAACGATTATTCCGTATGACGGGAAAAATATGTATGTAAGAGCCATCATGGCACCAGCTACATATCCCAGAATCATCAGATCCCTTCTGGAAAGCTTTGAATCGGAGAATCTTGCTATGATCTGCGTTACCACAATACCGCTGATGGCGGAAAACGTAAAGAAATTACCAAGCTGATCCTTGTCTGCATGAACCTCGTTCAGCAGATACAGACTCATTATCGGCAGAGTCATGGCAAGTGACGAACCTGAACAGAATATCAGAATCAGGAATGAAAAAAATCTTTTGTTAAGATACTCTTTAATCATAAAGAAACCGCCTGCAGATTACATTTTGTTTTGCATATCTGACAACATACCGTACCACTAATAAATTTTAACGGATAAGACCTGCCTGTCTTATCCGTTATTCTGTTTTTAACCTTCTCTGGATTCTTCGGCAACCCGGTTTTCGTCTGCTTCCCGAGGCTTTTCAACAATTCTGATTCCGTTATCAAGAAGTTCAATGCGATGAAGCTTATAAAGATTTCCGATAACCTTTTTGAATTTGCCCTTGCTCATGTGGAAACGCTGCTCAATTTCCTCCGGACTTGAAAAATCACCGTATGGAAGGAAACCGTCGGCAAGTGCCAGCTCGCGCAGCAGAAAATCCGTACTGCTGGCAACACCGGTCATACCGCTGCCGGAAAGAGAGAGATTGACCTTGAAATCCCTGCGTACGGAATGAATGTATCCCTTAAGCCTCTTCCCCTTTACAAGATTTACGCCGAGTGCATCCTTTTCGGACAGGAGACCGTAAAAGCTGTTGTTGACAAGCATCTTAAACCCTAACGGAGTGTGGCTTATTACCGTAAGATCCACCCTGTCACCGGACTTCAGCTTACAACCTTTCGGCAGGGTTTCACTTATGAAACGGTCAAACTTCTGTGTGGCATACAGACGTCCGTCACGATCCTTGGCAACGTATATCAGACATTCATCACCGGGCTTCAGTCTGTTTAACTGCTCCCTGAAAGGAATCATCAGATCCTTGCGGATCCCCCAGTCCAGATAGGCAGCCCCCGGAGTCACGTCCTTTACCGTAAGTCTTCCCGCTTCCCCGAAAAGAACCCGAGGGCGATGTGCGGTAACAGTCAGCCTGCCGTCATCAATATAGCAGAACACCTCAACAAGAAGACCGGCAGCAGGTTTTTCAGGAAGCTGGGAGAGAGGAAGAAACACTTCACCGTATTTTCCGGCATCCAGAAAACCGCCCCTGTCATCAACCCTGACAAGAGCAAGTTCATTCATTTTCCCAATTTCAACTTCCATAAATCCCCGCCTTATGTACGGAACGGGATTATCCCCGTTCCATCTTAATATTCTCCGTCACCATGGTGCCGATGCGGAATGCATAACGCCGTATCCGCTTCCGGCTGTCCGGTGACACAATAAAACATACCACATGATATGTCTGCCGTCATTTTGGAAACTCTATCCTTTTTCACGGCTATAAAAAAGCGTCCTGAAATAAAAAAGAATTTACTTTCAGGACGCTGCTTGCAATAAATTCAGTAATCAGTAAACTGAATTACACACGCATGAAGTCGATGTGAATTAAGGTGCCGTTTACAGGATGACGCTGAATAGCTACAGGCTTAACAGCGATTTCTTCACCGCCGGCTACAGCTAAAACGATGCTTTCTTCATAGAAAGACTTGTTCTGCTGAGCAGTGAAGAGCTTAGCATTATCTAAAGATAAAGCTACAGGTTCCTTATCACCGCCGTAAACAATTACTGGAAGGAGGTTAGAACGACGAAGGCGGCGGCTCGCACCTTTCCCGAAGTCGTTACGAATCTGGGCATCAAACTTATAAGCCATTTTGAATTCTCTCTATATAAAATATTAAACAATACGACTGACAATGCGACCGTCGTCAGTCAATAAAAACCGGTTCACCGATTTATGCGTGCGAAGTTTATCATCTGTCCGTTTTTTTATCAAGGATTTTGTGGAACAAACCTCATTTTTCACAGTTGTTTATTTTCCTGAAAATATTCCTGTGTTTCTTTTTCTGCATTCGGTGCTGTTTTTGAGCCTTTGCGGCAGGTGTCCGGCCGCGGTCTGTCTTTCTCAGACGCTTTGACGGGAAAGACAGACTCGGAAACATTACACCCTGTACCTAATGGTTCTTATGACAATGGTAAGAGAAAGAAGAACCAGCATCAGAGCCATAAAAATCAGGAATATGGATGATACGGTAAGTACGGCATTGGTACTGAAGTATTTAGCGGCAATTTCCACAAGCCCCCATATACTCATTACTATCATCAGAACGGTAGGAATGAGTGCAATCAGATAATGAGACTTCTTTGCGAACAGATAGATTGTTACCGCAAGAAGAGTCAGTGATGCCAGAAGCTGGTTTGAAGCGCCGAACACCGGCCATATGGCGGTGGCACTTCCTGAAAACACCATCAGACCGGCAAGAAGAAGCACAAGCAGGGATGCCATAAAGGCGTTTGCGGAAAACTTTCTGACAACTCCAATGACACCTAACATGGCATCCATGACGGCACCGTGTTTCTTTCTTGGAGCAACGAAGTCAATCTTCTGCTTTTCGTTTCCGTTCTCCATATTCTGCTGATGTGTGTATGAAGGAGAAAAAAGCTCCTGCCATACAAATCTGCCGAGACGGGTTGCCGTATCAAGAGATGTAAGCATGAATGCGGAAATAGAAAGACTGATAAACACCGTGCAGAGTTCCACAGGAAGGCCCAGAGCCCCCACAAAGGTACCGATACCAGAACTGAACGCAGTTACCGGATTTTTAACCGCTTCGGCAAAGCTGACGTCAGAAAGCCAGATGACGGCAATGAGGCTCATTACGCCAAGAACACCTTCCACAATCATGCCGCCGTAACCGATAAGCTGAATATCCTTTTCGGCACGGATCTGCTTTGACGTTGTTCCGGAAGAAACAAGGGAATGGAAACCGGAGCAGGCACCGCAGGCGATCAGGATAAACAGATCCGGGAACAGATTGCTTCTGGCTCCGCCGTTATCAACCACGAATCCGGTAAACCCTGACATTTCGATTGAAGGATTGTAAACGACAATACCAAGGACACCGAGAATAATCATGGCATAAAGAAGATATGAGCTGAGATAGTCTCTCGGCTGAAGCAGCCACTGCACCGGACAAACGGACGCAACCAAAGCATAAATTCCGAGGAATGCGAGCCATACGTTACGTACGCCTTCCTTATCGATATTGAACAGTACACCGAGATCCAGCGGAAATTTGTAAGCGGCATACACGGAAACAAAAACCAGCGGTACAAAAATAATGCTGGCAACGCGAAGTGACAGACCTTTTGAAGTAACAAAACCAAAAACCGGAGCCATCAGAATAAAGATGATTGACGCAGTGGCAACGGCAGGATTTGACACAAAGGTATTCGCAACAAGCATGCCGAATACGGCAACAACCAGTATCAGACAGGCCCAGCAGAAAAACAGGAACAGCTGACGACCCCAGATACTCATAATCTTTTCTATAATGTAGCCGATTGAGCGTCCGTTATTGCGCACTGACAGGAACAGCGCGGCAAAGTCATGCATTGCACCGATGAACACGCATCCGATAAAAATCCACAGAAGAGCGGGAAGCCAGCCGAACTGACAGGCAACAATCGGTCCGATAATTGGACCTGCACCGGCTATTGATGCAAAATGATGTCCGAAAAGCACGCCGGGATGGGTAGGAACATAATCCACGCCGTCGTGATTTACGACTGCGGGAGTTGGAATGCTGTTGTCTACTTTAAAAAGTCTGGCAATAAAACCGCCGTAGAACTTATACCCCAAGGCAAAATACAGCAGTGCACAGACCAGAAGAATCAAACCGTTCATATTATCTTACAAAAAGAGTTCTCTTGAAGCCGGCCGCAATCGGAGAAACATCGGAACTCCGGGATGTTCATGCTCCAAAAAAACACCTTCAATCTCCAAAGGTACACACTGAAAACACAAAAAATGCTCCGCATAAACGGGCATGTCCGGCACGAATTATATCACAACAGATCACACAGCTTAAGAGAAAACGGGGGAATGATTATCCATACAGACCAAAACTGAAGCTTCTTTCCTCCGGCAATAAAGTCCGACAAGCCGCGACTCATTAAATTAAGCCGCGGCTTGTCATAAATATGAAGAGCGGATAACCTTCCGCAAAGGTATTCGTCAGATACGGACTCCGGCGTCGTAGAGAGCCTGAACCGAACCGGCCTCCTTGAGCTTTGTTGAGAAATCAAGAAGTCTGTTAAGAGATACGAGAGCCCCCTTTCTGATATTCTCGTCCACGTGGATCTCACGGCCCTCAGGACTGTCAAGAAGCTTTTCAATCAGAGGAAGAGTATTCTGTCTCATCCACGGGCAGTGGGCACAGCTCTGACATGTGGCACCGGCACCGCCGTTCGGAGCAGGAATGAGAACCTTGTCAGGACAGGCCTGGGATATTTTATAGAAAATACCCACATCGGTGGCGATAATGAACTCACGGGCATCCATTTCCTTAACCTTGTTAAGAATCTGAGATGTTGACCCTGCAAAATCGGCAAGAGCGGTAACATCAGCAGGAGATTCCGGATGTACAAGAACCTTGGCGTCCGGATGCTCCTTCATGAGAGCCTTGAGAGCGGTAGCCTTGAAATCGTCATGAACAATGCAGTGAGCCTGCCACCTCAGCATTTCGGCTCCTGTCTGGTTACAGATGTATGAACCGAGATGACGATCCGGAGCCCAGATGATTTTTTTTCCGCAGAGCTTCAGATATTCGATCATTTCAAGAGCTATTGAACTGGTAACAACATAATCAGCCCTGGCCTTTACCGCTGCGGAGGTATTGGCGTAAACAACGACGCTGTGATCAGGATGCTCATCGCAGAATTTACCGAATTCATCGGCAGGACAGCCAAGATCCAGAGAACACTCGGCATTGAGATCAGGCATCAGGATAGTCTTTTCCGGAGACAGTATCTTGGCGGTTTCCCCCATAAAACGCACACCGGCAACGATAATGGTTTTTGCCGTATGATTGCGTCCCCACTTGGCCATTTCCAGTGAATCGCCAATAAAACCTCCGGTTTTTTCGGCAAGACGCTGAACTTCATCCGCAGTGTAATAGTGAGCTATCACCACAGCATCCCTTTCCCTGAGTTTTGCGGCAATTCGGTCGGTATACTCCGCAATTTCACTGCTGCTTAATGGAGCCGGAAGATCCGGCAGGCTGAGGTTGCTTAAGTCTGGAATGTACATTTGCTCTATCTCCGCATTCTGTCCGGCACATAAATTCCCTGCAGGGTTTCAGGCGCTGTGCGCCTGAAACATAAAGACCGGCATAATGCCAAATTGTTTTTATCAGATTAAATTTTTACGCGAGGCACCCGAGGTTATCAGGTTCCTGAATCTTAGTTAGAAATTATACTGCACATTAATCATGTAAGACGCGTGCTGTCGGGTTTCCTCAGTCGGAAAATCAATCCTGCCGAGACCAAATCTGCCTTCAAAATAAGTCATGAACGCAGGAGAGAAGTGGTAGGCAACCTGCGATGTTATTTCGGAAACCTCCCTCTTTCTGTTTTCATAACCATAATAGCCGTATCCCAGGGTGGCGCCGAGACCGTTGTCCATGGTGTAACCCAGTACGCCTTCAAAGCCGGACATATGATGATCCTCTCGCTGATACTTATCCCTACTGTAAACAAACGAGGTGTAAATACCGTCATTGAGATGACCGTAGCTCAGACCGGCGCTGAAACCATGCCTGTCTCCGGCCGGACTCTTGTGAAAATCATACCAGTCATAAGACAGTGAGAAAGCCAGACTTTCAAGAAGACCATCCTGCCAGTTATAGGCCATGGCAGCCGCATATCCCGCATTCACGTCAAGATCCTGCACCGTAAGAGTATCACGGTGGAGATGTGTTGCCATGTTGTCACGCGGAGTCTGATAGCTGAAACCGAAGGTATAACCGCCCACGGCATTAACATACATTATCTGTCCTTCCTGACGGCCGCCGAGCTCCCAGTAGCTGTTTGAATTGTCGCCGTAATGCTCAAAGACGTCGTTCATGCCGACCGTAATGTATCTTGCGGTATCCCCCTGACCGAACACAAGAGTACCGTACTGACACAAATCAAATCCGGTATAGGCATAACGGGTATCGAAACGATCGTTGTCGGAGCTTTCTGATGAAACTTCCCACTCACCGAAAGCCACGGCCTTGATATTGGTTACGAGTGTGCTCGAAGCGGACACGCCAATTCTGGCCTCACCTTCCACGGAAGCCTTTGACTTCTGATTATGATCTCTTGTTCTGTTCGCCTGCTTGTTGTAGAAACCGCCTTCAAGACGTCCGAAAATGTTCAGCTGCGTACCGTTGTCATCATATACGTTTACGGCATGTGCTGAACCTGACACCAGCACCGTAAGCATTGCCGCAACCAGTGGTAATCTCATAAAAAACTCCGTTTAGATATTGTGTGATGCAATATTATCACAATTAATGTCAAAATGCCGATTAAATTGAACCGCCGTTCCTTGAATGCGAAGCCTTTCACCAAGCCGTATTTTCACACGCTGATAAAACCGGACGGAATCATGTCTGACCGAAGCAAAAAAAAGGCACGCGGTTTTCCGCATGCCTTTTATTCAGTTCTTCATGAAACAGCCGTATCATGCCTGACACGGCTTAATCCATAATTAGAAGTTATACTGAACACCAACAGTCAGTAAATCGTGAGCCTTGTCCTTGAATCTTACGTAATCAGGAACGGTTCTGTTTTCTGTATGATTTGTAGGAGCAAGTAATGCGTCAGCGTAAACGAGGAACTGATCATTGAAGTTGTACTTAATTTCGAGGTCAATGTCATTTACAACTGTTTCACCGCCGAACTGGGCATTTTCGTAACCGAGAAGGAACTGCCAGCCTTCAATGCCGTAGCCTGCAACAACTTCATAGCTGTTTACGTCATTCAGCTTGTAGCCGTTACGCTTTGCATATTTTGAAAGCTGATAACCGGCAGCACCGTAGAAACCGTCACCGATTTCACCTACTGAGAGACCAAAGCCGAATGAATCCCTGCTTAAGCTTGAGGAAAGACCTACCAGGTCTTCGTTCTGTGCCTCAGTTTCTTCGGTATTATATGTATCGTAACCTGCACCTAAAAATATAGGAAGACTTTCCTGATTAAAGGTATAACCGAGAGAAAAAGCAGCACCTGACTTGACGCCTCTAAGACCGGCAGACTGGTATGTTGCACCGAAACTGAAGCCGTTCAGATCTTCAATGGAGTAGATAATCTGACCTTCCTGACGGCCGCCGTCAGCATAAGCACCAAGGGTATTTGCGGAGAAGAAAATATCTTCGTACACATCGGTAACGCCGAGTACATTGTAAAGTGCGGATTCAGTCTGACCGAACTTCAGTGAGCCGAAGTGATCGGTTTCAAAACCTACGGTTGCATAACGGGTATCGAACTTACCGTTTTCAGAACTTTCGGAAGCTACCTGCCATTCAGCAAACGCCGCAGCGTTCACGCCGTCATAAATTCTGGTCTTGGCGTCAACGTTGAGACGTGCAGAACCTTCAACCTTAACCTTATGCTGGTCTGTATCATCGAAATCATATGTAGCAAACACGCTGTTGATGTTTGACTGAACACGGCCGCCTAAATTCAGGCTGGTGTTATCATTATTATATACGGTCGCTGCCTGAGCGGCTGAAGCGGTCATCATGCTCACTGTCAGAGCAAGTAAAGTCTTCTTAAACATGTTAAATTCCTTCATGTAATCCTGCAAATAATGCATCGAAAAATTTATTATATTTTGAGCGCTCCAATTATACATTTTTTGTTAGACTTTGCTAACACTTTTTTATGTCTTCAATCAGAGAGCCTCATCAGGACACCTGTTTTAATCCTCAATTTAAAGCAATGCAGGATTCAGGCCAGATGCAGTCAGCCGCCGCGGTTTCCTGTCGTAAAACTCCGTCCGCAGAATACTGTAACCCGCATGTTATATAGAAGATTTCTGGAAATTATTATCAAAGGAAAATAATCTGTTCTATAAAAGAAATACCTTAATAAAAAAGAAATTTTGAAAAACTTTTTTCCGGAAAGATATTATTTCCGCAGTAACAGAATTTATAAATGAAATAAATTATCATTTTAATGCACGGTAAAAGAACAAAGGAACACCGGACGAAGCCCGGTGTTCCTGAACAAAGCATATTTTAGCTACGACGCACTGAGTCCGTTAGAAATTGTACTGTGCGACAATTGCTACCTTGTCGTCGCTTCTTTCACCGGTAGATGCGATCTTATTACCAAGTGCATCAACGCGGTCAATGTCTGATACACCGATTTCGGTTTCAACCAGAACCTTGAAGTTGGAAGTAAAGTTATACTGAAGTTCGCCGATGAAGTTACTCTTAAGAATGGCACCACCATGTCTTAAATTCTGGTAACCTGCATAAAGAAGCCAGCCGCTTTCCCAACCGTATGATGCAAGAGCTTCCCAACCGTTCTTATTCTTGGAATCCTTGTAATCAGTGAACTGATAAAGAAGACCTGAGTAGAAACCGTCACCTTCAGTACCTAAAGAAAGACCTGCGGCAACTGACTGTTTGTCATCGGTTGAATCGGCAACGTCATAGAAATCATAGCCGAGTGCGGCAACGAGAGGCAGACCAACGTCAAAGGTATAACCTACAGATGTAGCCGCACCGTTATTAACCGCATTGAGACCTGCAGACTGATAGGTTGCGTTAAATACCAGACCGCTGTTGGTGTAGTTGTACTTAATCTGACCTTCCTGACGGCCGCCGAATTCCCAATAGGTATTACCGCGTGAACCGTAATCGGTAAACACATCGGTTCTGTCAACTACATAGTAGATACCGGTGTGATCCTGACCGAATGTTAAGGTACCGTAATTGTCGGTCTTAAAACCGGTATATGCAAAACGGGTATTCCACTTACCGTTCTGAGAAGTTTCTGAACCGACTTCCCATTCAGCAAAACCAATGGCCTTCACGCCGTCATAAATCTTTGTGGAACCGTCAACACGAAGACGGGCTTTAGTTTCAAGAGCCGCCTTATCATGATCGGCAGTAGCTTCAACACTGTTGTAGTTAGCCTGAACACGGCCGCCTAAAACGAGTGAACTGTCATCAGTATTGTACACGTTTGCTGCATGAGCGTAGTCGAAAGCAATAAGGGCAACCGCACCGGCAAGTAATTTGGTCTTTGTAGTCATAATATCTGTTCCTTCATAAGTTGTTTTTGAAAATTTATACTTCTTTAATTATCAAAACCGAAACGCCGAGATGATATAGCAATTCATGGGTCGTTTTCAATTCCGTTTTATTTCATATCATTTCGATATGTTTTATATGTTTTACATGACATACTTTACACTTTTAAAAATTACTTGTCTATAAAAATTCTAAAAAAAATTTTTTACTGATAGAATTTGAACAAAAAATATACACCTTTGACAGGCTTTTTATCCTGCCCAACACCTTTCCGTTGTCCAAAAAATCAGGAACGGATTATAATGTACCCGCGTCACTCATAATAATTACCGGTTGTTAACCGCACGGGGCATGACGCACGTTTAGGGAAGTTTCCGTCCCGTTGCCGGGTCGGTTTTCCCGTAACACGGCGGTATTCGTAACCGAAACCTGCAGCTAACCAAACAAGGAATATTTTAATGAAGAAACAGATTCTCATACCAGCACTGCTCACCGTTTCAGCCCTTGCCGCGACGGTAAATGCAGAAGCGGCCACTTTCAAGACACCTAAGAACTACAGCATCATAATCGCGGACGGAGCAAAGACAACCGGATATTTCAGTGAAACCAGGGAAATTGAGCTGTCTGAAGGGAAACACCAGCTGGTGGTCATGTTTAAAGGCGCTTTCAAAAAGGGACATGACAAGATTATTGCTTCAGCAGTAAACCCTATAGTCATCAACATACCTCACGTAGAGAAGGATGACAGCTACTCATTCACCTACCGTCGCATAACCGATTACGAAGACGCCACTGACTATGCGGCAAAACAGAGCATCACAATTACCAAAAACGGCACTCCGGCAGATCGTGATGAAGCTTCGTACATGATACTGAAGTCAGACAAGGGCTTTCAGCTTGACAGGGATTACATAGCCGAACTGAAGAGTCTCGACCTTCTTTACATTTCCGAAAGCAACAGGGAAATCAAGAAGAATACTGCCGAAAAGCTTTCAAACTGCAGAGATTCCTTTACCGACTGCCCTACCGAAGTTGTTGCAAGCGCAGAAAACATAACCGCCGTTGCCGAAAAATCTAATGCAGAAAAAATGGCGGCAGACACTGCAGCGGGAAAGAGCGTATCTGCTGATAAGGTGAACATACAGATGCTTGAAGGTCTGAAATCCATTTACGGCAGTGCCGATCCTGAAACCAGAAAGGCCTTTAAGGAATGGCTTAAAAACAACTGATAAGGTTAAGTCACCTTTCACGCAATAAACATTTCAAGCCGGAGCGTCATAAAACACCATCCTGACAAAAACTCACCTGAGCGGCTCGGTCCACAGGTGTATGTATCTGCCAAGATGGGCAAAATCCTCGCTGCGGCTGTACTCAAGCTCAAATGAGAGCAGGTCATCAAACTTGCTCACCTGTTCACTCTTGTCTCGCATATAGTCGTGAATGATGCGGACTCCGCTCATTCCCGATACCGTAAGGCCGCTTTCGGCAAGCCAGCGCCTGACCTCACTGATGTATAAAGGAGTTATCGGTGTAAGCTTCTGACGGCGCTTTTTGACAAGCCCCTGCCTGATGTAGTCAAAATTTCCGACCACCAGACTCTGAAACAGCAGAGCCGTACGGTTGTAGAACATAAGTGACAGCACACCGTTAACATCCAGCATAGACTTAAGAATACCTATCACCGGCTTAGGATCCACCAGCCATTCAAGAACGGCATGACATATCACCAGATCGAACTTTTCACCGGGAAGAATTTCGTTAAGTTTCTGCACCTCTCCTTTAATGAAGGTAATCCTTCCGCTGACAGGGTGCTCATCAAGCTCCTTTTTGCCGAGATCCAGCATATCCTGGGAAATATCAACAAGGGTAACGTCATGCCCCAGGGCTGCAAGCTTCATTGCCATAAACCCGAATCCGCCCCCGGCATCAAGCACCTTCAGCGGACGGGACATTTCAGGTTTTGCCAGAATCTCCTCAAGGTCTCTCCAGACAACGGCCCCTCGTATTTTTCCCTTACTGGTGCCGTATATCTGCTTCTTGAAAAATTCCGCTCTGTTGTCAAAACTCTGATCATGCGGAGGAGCTTTCTGTTTTAACATCCGAATTCCCCTAATTAACTTTTTCCATTGCCGTTTTATATGCAGCTGCCGAAAACTCAATCCGTTTTACGAGTTGTCCGGCTTGTTCCGAGTACCGGAAATGCTGTTCACTGTTTACTGACACTCATTAAATTTTATCAATTCATATTTTTATAAAAGATATTTGCCTTTTGCAAAAACATGCGTATTTATGCATGTTTTTTGAACTCCGTCAAGGTTTTTTACTTATTCACACTTTTAGGGTATAAACTTGTGAATTAAAATAAATCAAGCGGTTTTATTATTTTTCAGTCTAAAATAGCACCATACAGTCAGCTGTTTTGGCAGTTTTTTCATCACTTTTTAAATCCACCTGTGTCTAACCTCAAAGCTTCAATAATGATTATCTCCGTAATCATCAATCTTTATCCATGAAGTTTTACCGGCATTCATACAACGACGCCCATGGAAAACTCTGTGGACAGACGTCTGATTTTCACTTCATTCATAAATCTCTCGGAGTGATTCATAAACCTGAACCTAGAGCAGAAGAAACGGTCCCAGATTGGTGTTTTTGGGAATGGCAAACTCATCCGGATAGGTAACGTCAACAAGATAGAGTCCGTCAGGCTGGGCTGTAGGACCTGCCTTGGTACGATCCCTACCCTCAAAAACTTCAGCCATCCACCCCACAGGCTGATGACCGTACCCCACCTCAAGAAGTGAACCAACGATGTTTCTTACCATGTGAAGCAGAAAGGCATTGGCTGTGATATCCACGATAACGTAGTCGCCGATACGGCTCACGGACACCCTGTGCACGTTACGCCACGGCGTTCTGCTCTCACATCCTGCAGCCCTGAAGCTGGTAAAGTCATGCTCACCCACAAGACACTGAGCCGCTTCATTCATGTCGACCTCGTTGAGTGTACCATGATAATAATGTGAGACCTTTCCTGAAAGAATTCCCGGACGGCTGCGGTTGTTGAGAATAACGTAACGATAGCGTCTCGCAGTAGCTGAAAATCTGGCATGAAAATCATCCGACGTTTCCTTTACCCACTTCACGCTGATATCTGACGGCAGAAAGACATTTGTTCCCAGCATCCATGCATGTGAAGGTCTGACGACGTCAGTCGTAAAATTGACGACCTGTCCGGTAGCATGCACGCCGGCATCGGTTCTGCCGGCACAGAATGTCTCAATATAAGTTCCGGCCACACGACTCAGGGCCTTTTCGATGCGTTCCTGCACACTGTCAAATGATTTCTGACGCTGAAAGCCTTTATAGGCCTGTCCGTTATACTCTATTCCC
The DNA here is from genome assembly GCA_017940385.1 of Ruminobacter sp. Taxonomy (GTDB): domain Bacteria; phylum Pseudomonadota; class Gammaproteobacteria; order Enterobacterales; family Succinivibrionaceae; genus Ruminobacter. The sequence goes on from JAGAYS010000037.1 coordinate 55,305, forward strand.
AGAGCAATGTTCATTCGGTTTTCCTTTTTGTTTATGATGACCTCGGTAAAAAACCAGTCAGCCGGATTTTACGGCTAAATATACCATAAATCTCCACGGCAAAAAACCTGCGGAAGGATATACCGTACGGAAGAAACACCGGGAACCTTCGTTTCCGCTGGTTCCCGGTGTTCAGGATTAAAAATTAAATTACAAAGAATTTGGAATGCCCCCATGCCAATGCGAAAAATACGCTGAACAGGGCAAATACAACCGGCAGAAGGCTGCGTGCGGCCATGTTGTTCTTGACGATAAGGGTAAACGTCAACAGACACGGCAGCATGCAGAACAGATATCTTGGGAAAGCATTAACGCCGGTCATGACAGGAATGAGAATGCAGATTATGAAATACAGGGATTCGGCATAGTATTTCTGTCTGAAAAGATACCATACCAAAGGCAGACTCAGGATAATCATAATGCTGAAATATTCCTTATAACCGCCGGTCATCAATCCCTGAATAACGTAATTTACAGGATTGCCCATTGAACGTCCCCAGGCCCACTGTATATGCATGAAGGCAAAGCTGTCGCCGGTCAGATTGAACAGATAGTTCTGATATATGAACATCGGTAGCGGAACCAGCATAATTCCCAGAATAAGTTTGAGATTGTTTCTGTTGAAGGTAAAAAGGTTTCTGAAGCCGTACTCCATGATACCGGCAAGAAGAAGAGGAAACACGAACATAACGCCAACATTTCTGGTGGCACTCATGCCCATGGCCACAAGTCCGGCCATCAGGAAATTCTTTTTGGCAATAAAAGTAAATGCCAGTATGGAGAATACAAGGAAAAGACTTTCCGAATAAGGTGCCATAAAGTAAATTGAGTAAGGCAGGAAGCAGAGAATGACCGTTGATGCCTCACGCACTGAACGGGACAGATTATGCAGCTTAAGATAATTGTTCCACAGAAACAGTGCCAGCAGGAATGACAGATTGCTCACGGTCATCAGTCCCAGAAGATAATTACCTCCAAGAACGAAGGATACGACACCTGCAAGCATCGGATACCCCGGCAGGAATGCCCAGTTTGCGGCATGCCCGGTGGTCAGGTTCTGAGGCACCGGGGCATATCCGTCCCTTGACACGGTTTCAAACCAGGCACAGTCAAACTGACACATGATGTTCATGGTATCACCGACGACATTGCTGAACAACGGCTCATGAATGTAATTTACTTCTGAAGGATAATGATAGTTACCGAGGTAAATGATTGAAAAAAGAACGCACCTCGATATCATGAAAATAATGAAAATCCATGAAAGTTCCGTAATCTTTTCACCCCATGAACCGGTTTTGAAAGACAGTTTTTCCGCCAGCCTGTGTCCAAGAGATTCATCCTTAGGAGTGGCGGGGGCAGAGCTTTCGGAGTTTTCACTCCCCTCATTTCCGGAAGTTGCTTCCTTTGAATATGGATAATCCCAGGATCTGTTCCACCCGTGAACCTGAGGGGAAACAGCTCTTGAATCATTCATGTAAGATGTATCGTTATTTAAATCATTATGCATATCAATGAGCCGGATTAAATTCTTGTCCAAGTAATAAGTCAAAACTGCGGTTACGCACCGACGGAACCCCGGTTTATCTGATTCCTCGCTGATGTATAGTCTCTTCGTGAACTCCGATAACCACCGTCATTTCAGTTTACTGTTTTTATAATTCTCAGCCTTTATTTTTATCGGCGATATCCGCCGCTTTTCTGAACACCCAGTATTTTGAGCCTGCATAGCTCAGCACGGTAACAATCACCATTGCACTGACCACCGGAACGTATCCGTAAAGCCCAAGCCAGATCTTCATCATGGAAATAATACCGGCCCTGAGACACAGGGTGACAACGGAAAGAGTAATAAGCTTCATGAATACATCCACGGTTCCCTTCTTTCTGAAAGTTACCCTGCTGTGTCCGAAAAACGATACGCTGAAAGCCACACAGAAGCTTATCACCGATACGGTTTCCTCAAAATACCTGCATACGGCATCACTCACGGCCTCGGCAGAACAGTCTGCTCCCACAAAACCGGCCAGAGCCAGAACGCAGGAACTTAAACCATCGGTTCCCACAACCTGAAACATAAAAACGGTAACAGCCAGATCCACGAGAGTTGCCAGTCCGCCAACAATAAGAAATCTGACAATTCTCAGGAATTCACCGTTTTTCAGCAGTCCGAAAATTCCGGAATTTCCGCACGTAACAACACTCATCCGTACTCTCCGTATTCCATTCAGCTACTTATCGTTTACGTCATTTTCGGAAGCCAGATCTACTTCCCGTTCCACCTGTCCGTGCTTCACGCCGGACTTCACGTTACGGTAAATGTTCTCCAGAATGTATACCGGTCTGTTCTTTACCTCGATGAAGATGCGTGAGATGTACTCACCAAGAATACCGATGGAGATAAGCTGTACGGAACCGAGGAACAGCACGGCACACATGATTGATGCATACCCCGGAACATCAGAACCGTTAATCAGGGTTTTGGTAAAAATGTAAATCATGTAGCATGAGGCAATGAGACCGAGCATTCCGCCTATGTAGCTCCACACGCGCAGAGGCATGCTGGAGAAACTTACAATTCCGTCAAGCGCGAAATTCCAAAGCTTCCAGTAATTGAACTTTGATGATCCCTCCTGTCTCTCAGGTCTTTCGTAAGGAATACCGTATGAGGAAAAACCGGCCCAGGCAAAAATACCCTTCATGAATCTGTTTCTTTCAGGAAGGCGGTTTATCGCATCAATTACACGACGATCGATAAGGCGAAAATCACCGGCATTTACAGGAATGTGAACCTTGTTGGTCATCACGTTGAATACCCTGTAAAAGGCCCCGGCCGTAAGCCTCTTCAGCGGGGTATCCTTTGAACGGTCGACTCTGATACCGTAGACCATGTCATAATCCTTTTCGAGCCAGGCCTTTACAAAATCAAGAATGAGGTGCGGAGGATCCTGCAAATCAACGTCAATCGGAACTACCGCATCACCTGACGCATGTCTGAGACCTGCTGTCATGGCTGCTTCCTTACCAAAATTACGGGAAAGGTTCACCAGAGCTATTCTCTTATCTTTTTCTATCAGCTTTTTAATGATTTCAACGGTATCGTCCCTACTGCCGTCATTCACGAACATGATTTCATAATGACCATCAATTTCATTCAGAGCTTTAGTAACTTCAACATAGAAACTGTTTATGGCTTCATGTTCGTTATAAACAGGAACCAGCAGTGTTATAAAATAATTATTCTTGTCCATTGTTTTTTGCCGAAATAATAATAAATGCCGAAAAGTTGACGATGCCAGCTTTCAGCCGCGTCCGGGCTCCCGTCCGGATACTTGTCCAAAATTCATCCGCAACCAGGTTAGCTCAGTAAACAGCCTCTTCCCGTTCATCTTCAGTCCCGTAATTGAGACTGAACACTTCGGAATCTCCCGGAACGGATGTTCGGGAAGTGATTGCCAGTGCATAAATGTTTACAGGAAGTGAAGTGCTAACCGGAACGTAGTTAACCTCACCGGGAATCTCGCTTATGAAATCACGCTCGATGGGGATGTAGATTTCATAGCTTCCGGGTTCGTCAAGGTAGGCGGTCGAATGATCACCAACGGTGATCATGGTATGACCCAGCTCCGATTTAAGGCGCAGAAAGGCATAAATCGTATCCGGATTCTTATATAACTTGAAAATAAAGGCACTTCTGTCGGTAAACGCCATGCCGCGACCATTGCTGTCAGGAGCGGAGAACCCTGTTCTGTCCAGAAAATAAGGTCTTTCCGTGGTTGTGTCATAGACATGTCCGGGGATGACATACATACTCTGGTATTTATTCCAGAACCTTACTTTTTTATCAAGGTAGTAGTACTGATATGAGTCAGACACATCTCTGTGTCTGTTAAGATCCAGTACATACACGTAATACCCACCCAGCGCCAGTATCAGGATAAGCATACATGACACAAAAAGTGCATTACTGTTCTTCATAAACATAATATCCAAATGTTGTTGACTTAGATCCGCCAATCACACCTGTTTTAGGTATTAAGACGTAATCCGGGACCATTCATACTTATTATTTCTTATGATTATCAGATCGTAATCTGCCTGTCATCAGTCTGCATTTCTGTCATTGTCATGCTCCTTTCGGAGCATGACCTGTTGTTATGATAATTGTTTTCTGTCGGCCTTATGAAATAAGCCCGCACGTTCCGTTAACCTGACTGACAATCAGTCGGTAAGAAATTCGTGACGGGAGGCCTGGTTAAACTTGAAGTAACCTCCAAGAGCCGTAGTTGTGGTTTCACTTGTGGCATCCTGAACACCGCGTGACTTGACGCAGTAGTGAGTAGCCGTAATGGTTACGGCAACATTCTGGGTCTCAAGCAACGTCTGCAGAGCCACCAGAATCTGCTGAGTGAGACGCTCCTGAACCTGCGGTCTGCGGGCAAAGAACTGCACGATGCGATTAATCTTGGACAGACCGATAATCTTTCTTGAAGGAAGATACGCCACCTTGGCCTTTCCGTCAATTGTCACAAAATGATGTTCGCAGGTACTGGTAAGGGTAATGTCGCTTACCTTAACCATTTCATCAACCTTCATCTTGTTATCAATCACGGTGATTGACGGGAAATTGGCATAATCAAGGCCGGAAAAGATTTCATTCACGTACATTTTGGCAATACGGTACGGAGTGCGGTTTAAGCTGTCATCAGAACGATCCAGCCCCAAAATATCCATGATGGCACCCATGTGCTTTTCTATTTCGGCTCTCTGTTCGTCATGAGACATATCAATGGGAACACGCGGTGTTTCCAGCCCCTGGGCCAGAAGAGCATCACGAACCATTGCAGCTTCTTTGCTTATTTCACTCATCTCAGTCAGTCTCCGCAGTAATCGCTTTAAACTGTCGCTATTGTACTCCAAAACAATAACCTTTTCACAAATTTTTGAGATAAGGAACGAATACCGGAAAGATATCAGAAGTTAACCAAATACAGCACCGAATTTTGTTGTTTTACGGTAAGACGCATGTCCGGGATTTTTCTTTATTTGACGCCTATAAAGCCATCCGTCTGCTTCTGCCACAGTCTGGCATATACGCCCTTCTTCGCCAGAAGCTCCTTATGTGTTCCCTGCTCGATAATCCCGCCGTTTGAAAGGACTATCAGGCGATCCATCGAAGCAATGGTGGACAGTCTGTGAGCAATAGCTATAACGGTTCTGTTCTCCATCAGCCCCTCAAGGTTCTCCTGAATTGCCGCCTCCACCTCGGAATCAAGAGCTGATGTAGCCTCATCAAGAATAAGAATCGGAGCATTCTTAAGAATAACCCTGGCAATGGCGATTCGCTGTCTCTGTCCTCCGGAAAGTCTTACGCCGCGTTCACCTACCTGAGTATCAAAGCCGCTGTTCCCCTGAGAATCGCTCAGCAGCTCGATAAAATCAGTGGCTCTTGCCTGATCCGCAGCAGCCCGAACCATAACGTCAAGTTCCGCGCTCTCGGTTTCGGCAGCCCTTCCGTAGGATATGTTGTCCCTTACTGAACGATGCAAAAGTGAAGTATCCTGGGTAACCATGGCAACAGCCTGATGCAGTTCATCCTGAGACATTTTTCTGATGTCCACTCCGTCTATGGTGATCATTCCGGAATTCACTTCATAGAGACGAAGCAGAAGACTGACAAGAGTTGATTTGCCGCTGCCTGACGGCCCAACGATACCAATGCGTTCCCCCTTGCGGATGTGAAGATTCAGACCGTTAAATACCTTCACCTTGGAATTATAGGCAAATACCACATCCCTGAAACATATGTCTCCGTTAAGGTTGTTGGATCTCACGGGGGTCTCGGGATCATTGATGCTTATCGGACGGGAAAGTGCATCAATGCCGTTGTTGACGTTGCCTACATTTTCGAAAAGCATTCCCACTTCCCACATTACCCACTGGGAAAGGTTGGCCGTTCTAATGGCCAGACCGAGGGAAACAGCCACGGCCCCCACCTGTACCATACCGTGGTTCCAGAGAAACACGGACACAAGAACCAGAGACAGAATCAACAGGTAGTTTATAAGCTGAACACTCACGTTGAATCTTGAAACCATGCGCATCATCAGGTACTCGGAATCGACACAGGCCTGCATGTTTCCACGGGCATATGCCTCCTCCTTTGCGTACTGGGAAAAAAGCTTTACGGTCTGGATGTTGGCATAACTGTCAACGATTCCTCCCACCATGAGTGATCTCTTTTCCGCATTATCATTGCTTAGACGACTGAGACGCGGAATAAAGTAGTACATAAGTGACAGATATCCTGCAAGCCATACCAGCATAATAAGCATAAGATACAGATCCGTACCGGCAAGTACTGCCATCATGGTTACGAAATACACCAGAATATGCACGATAACATTGGAGAATTTAAGAACCGTATCGCGAAGACTCAAAGACGTCTGCATAAGCTTCTGAGAAACCCTTCCGGAAAACTCATCGGCAAAATATGAAAGACTCTGTCTCAGCAGATAGCGGTGCATGCGGTAACGCATGCGCATCGGAAAATTAACCCTTATGGTCTGGTTAAGGAGCAGTGCATGCAGGGTAATACAGGCCGGAAGAAGCACCAGCGTCATCAGCCCGAACAGAATGAACACGCCACGATAGTCGTAAAACACGGAATGTCCCGTGTATCCGTTGAGTATGTCGACAAAAAGGCCGATAAAATAAAATAGAAAAGCCTCTCCGGCCCCGATTATCGCGGCCAGCACGGATATCATCAGCAGATACCATTTGATGTCACGGGTAAAAAACCAGACGAACCTGAAAAAACCCTTCGGAGGTTTTTCCACAGGATCATCCGAAAACGGAGACAGTAACTTCTCAAAAAAAACAAACACCTTTGCTGCCAGTCTCTTTTATTCCATCATCTTCTTCAATGCTTTCCGAACGGACACGTATTTAATTTCTGTTTTTAAATAACGGATTAAACATTCTGTTTCCGCCGCATGCGGAATGTGTGTCCTGCCGAATTCGTCCGACACGGAAGCAGCCGCATCAATTTAAAATCTTATTTCCTGAACAATTACGTTATCAAGATTTCTCAGGGATATCCCGTTTTCGTCAATAACCGCCATGCTTTTGTCACTGCCGCCCCGGGGAAAGGTTATGGAGCCGGGGTTCAGTACATAAATGCCGCTGCGGTTCTTCTTAAGTACCGGACAATGCGTGTGACCGCTCATGAAGATATCCCCTTCGGAAAGGCCAATGAATTCCGCATCGGTTTCGTCATAACGGTGACCGTGGGTCATGAATGCCTTTCTCCCGTTAATCACGAGGGTATTGTACGTGGCATCTATCGGAAATTCCAGAACGGCTGAATCAACCTCACTGTCACAGTTTCCGCGAACGGCGATTATCTTTTCCTTTACGGAATTAAGAAGCTTCACGATATACATGGGATCATATACTGACGGCAGACCGTTACGCGGCCCGTGATTCAAAAAATCCCCCAGAAAAATCAAAAAGTCGGCATTATTGGCATCAGCCACATTCAGTGCTTTTTTCAGATTTTCGGCATTGCCGTGCACGTCTGATATTACCGCATAAGTAGTCATCTCTGAATTCCCCCTGTTTCTGTGGCTATTATATCTCATTTGATTTATTTTGACTGAGCCATGTGACTTTTGGGCGGCAAAAAAAACAAATTGGGATATTACGAAAAAACCGCTCAAGAATCCATAACATGAGAAATGCCTGCACCGGTCAGACAGTCATCCGTCTCTGTCAGCTCTGACGAATTCCTTAACCACAGTCAGGATGTTTCTCACGTGACGTAAAACATACCTTTCATTCCAAGGAAAAGCTGATACCTAATGGTGAGAAAATCATTAAATATTTACATTTATCTAACAAATATTTATACTTAAAATGTTGTGTATCACAAATACACAACCTAAATAATAACAACATACATTTTTGTCTTTTGGAGACCTTACATGAAATCAATCACCGTTGAACAGTGCTTCAGCAACTTCACCAATGCTTTTAAAATTTCATTACCGTCAACTCCTGCGTTGATACTGGCCCATATCGTATTATTCCTGCTACTCCTTGTTTTCTTTATGGGACTGGCATTTCTTCTTACTGCAGTATTAGGACCATTCCCTTACGTCGCAGCCTTTCTTGTAAGACTCATCGCAAACCTTCTTCAGGTGGTAATTGCCATCGGATTAATGAATGTTGCCTGCAAACATATTTTTTACCGTGAAAAAGTACGCTGGAACAGTGCCGTATCCATACTTGGCGACTGGGATTTCTTTTTAAAGGCTCTCGGTTTGGCAATTCTGTGGATTCTTGCGTATGTAGCACTTTCCTTTGTCATAGGACTGCTGGCCTTCCTTCTTATTGGTTTGGGGGCTGCACTCAATTCATATACAGTTTCAATTCTGATCGGAATCATACTCGGCATCCCTGTCCTTGGATTGTTTTTAATACTCGGAACCGGAACGATGTTAAGCCACTATCTGCTCGTACCTTACGGAGAAAACGAATCTGTTTTTTCAGCTTTCAGTAAAGGAATAATGGCATCTTTTAAGAATCTGTCCGTAACGGTTTCGGTTTTCATCGTTTCTTTATGCATTTTCCTGCTGTCCATTCTCATCGTACTGCCGATGTTTTATCTGATATCACACCACGCATCACCGGTTTCCATTTTCCTGTACACGATTCCGGTAGCTGTTTTAATTATAACCATCGGTTACGCCTATATATGCTTCTACAGTCAGACCGGTCACTACATTTTTTCAAATGAGAACGCTGACAATGAGAATACAGGCTATAACGGGTATTCTGGCTATAACAACTACGAAAGACTCAACTAAACGGCAGGCGGAACATCCGCTGAACGATAATCATGATGAATCGGCTTCCTAAAACAGTGAAGCTTGTAATATTGGAGGAGGTGCACTATATAGTGACACCTCCTTCTTCTGTCTCAGGATCAGAACATTTTCGGTTTTATCCAAGATTGCTGTTTTCTGAATTACTTAAGCATCGTTGTATCGTTATCTGAAGAATTTCTGCTGCAGTCGTATTGTTCATAATAGTATCTCTCCGTCTCATCCTAATTTCCGCTAGCAATTATCCGATCGGCATCATATCCTGCCTGTCTCTTTTATTTGAGACATCTATCAGCCCGTACTCCCAAATGTCACGCATGACCGCAAACAAATTTCTGCCAACCTCAGCGTAAATCCTTAAAAACCATTCTGAACATGATAAAACTGTTTAAATAAACAGCATTTCGCCGTATAAAATGATTTTTTCGGCCAAAGCTGTTGCAATTACGAATTTTTGTGTTAACATTATGCACAATTCAATTTGACGCGGGGTGGAGCAGTCTGGTAGCTCGTCGGGCTCATAACCCGAAGGTCGTTGGTTCAAATCCGGCCCCCGCAACCATCTGCCGTCAGGCATCCGAAAATCCGAAAAATCTTTTTTATCCGCACTAAGTTTTATCTGCTTTATTTTCTTTAACCGTTTTTATTCCGTTTATCATTTTCTGCAGTCTAATGCATTCCTTCCCGGATAAATTTTCCGACACATAAACGTCCAAAAAGAACAAAAATACGACAAATAAACCTAAAATAATTTTTTTTCGCACAAAAACTTGCAAATACCGGAAAAAGTGTTATTATAAGCACACTTCCGTTTGGCGCGGGGTGGAGCAGTCTGGTAGCTCGTCGGGCTCATAACCCGAAGGTCGTTGGTTCAAATCCGGCCCCCGCAACCATCTTCAAACGTTTTTCTGATAAATCATTATTCAATAAAATCTCTGAACGTTTTATTATTGTTTTAGTCATTATTTACCGTTCATTGTTACATATTCACTCTTTTCCTGACTCTTTCATAAACAACCTATTCTCTCCTGCTTACTGATATCGGTCTGCATGCGTTTTTCACATCACTCACGTTTTGAACCATCAGGAGATACAGAAAACAACGTTCATCAGGAAAATACTACGCTCAAAATTGAATCCCGCCGTCCTCTGTATGGTTATCAGTTTAAGGTATTAAACCAGAAAGTTTTTTCAAAAAACGTATAATCGCAAAACACCGGATTTTATCCTAAGCTTCATAGACTTAACCGATACTCAGGCGATACTCCATAATATAGTCATCCATGACATACCCGCATCCGATATCCGTTACTACGGCGTCAGCCTGAATGAAACCCAATTTTTTATAGGCGTTTATCGCATTAATGTTTCCCTTGTTTACGGTAAGCACAATACGCTTTCTGTCATGGGCTTTTGCGAATTCCACAATCTTATAAAACGCTTCCGTAGCAATTCCCCGGTGTCTGAAATCCTTAAGAAGATAAAGCTTTGACAGAAAAAGATAATCATCCCTTACTGACAGCCCCGTATACCCGACTTTAACACCGTTGGCCACAATGTAGAAATAGCTGTAATTTTCGCTTTCAAGCTGTTTCGTCATGGCCTCGGCAGACTGGAATTTTTTAATCATGTATTCAGTCTGACCGGCCGGAAGTCTTTCTGTCCAGTACTCACGCCAGATGGAAGTTGCAAAATCAGCCATCATCCTTACTTCATCCGGAACCGGATCTATCTGTTTCAAAGTAATTTCGTTCATGAAGCACTCCTTAGAATTTAAATGATTCAAGCCATTTCCTGATTGAATCAAGTGACTCTCCGACATGACTGCCGGTGATGGCGAGACCGGGGGCTATTTCTGCCCCAGGACAGTATTTTTTCAGGTCTTTCTCACAGTTCCCAAGGCCTGAGCCCTCATGAGTCACCAGCGGATGAATCCTCTTTCCATTAAGGTTAAGTTTCTCCAGTTGGGAATACAAGGCCATCGGGAAAGTAGACCACCAGCACGGACCGCACACAAAGATGTCATCGTAACCGCTGACGTCATCCAGATATCTGACAAGATCAGGCTTTATCCCGAGCTTCTTCTCAGCCTTGGCTTCATTTGTACACTCGTAATAGTCTTCGCTGTACTTTGTTACGGTTTCAATACGGAATACGTCGGCATCTATCTCATTAAGAAGATACTCAACAGCCGTTTCAGTATTGCCCTTATCAAGGAATCTGATATCACCGCCGACAAAATTCAGTCCCGGACGTGAAAAATAAATCACCAGATTTTTAGTCATAGAAAACCTCTCACTGACCTGTTTTTCTGCAGAAAAAATTAAGAAAACAAAACAGGAAAACATATTAATTCAGTCAGAAGTCTTTCTCAAAGAAAATGCACTGACGACCTTGGCAAAAAATGATCCGCACCTGAAAATGCATTTATCATCCATCAGTACGAAGTGACGCACCTACCTGACGGTTCGAAAAAATAAATACACCTTTTTCACTGATTTTTTCGTCTCTGCCGACGTGGTGATGTAAAATAAGCCGCAGTTAATAAAGCCAATTTTAATAAGGAACCGATTCACTGAATCAGAATAACCGATATGCAAATTTACGCTGACAGATATTTTAACAGTCCGGCTGAAATCATTGAAGTATTCAGCCCGGAGGATGTGAAAGCAGGAATTGACAGAGTCGAAAAACTCAGAAATGACGGATTTCACCTCCTCGGCTACATGAGATACAATCTCGAAAAGCCGAACGGCAAAGGAATGCCTCTTGTATATTTTGAAGCATACGAAAACGTCTCCGCACAACCATGGGAAAACACCTTGAAAATGAAAGATACCGGCAGTCCCCGCAGCGACGGAGAACCGGTCGGAACATGTCTGTGCCCGCTGATTACCAAAAATGAATACGTAAACATGATTGCATTCATTAAGGAACAGATTCTTAACGGCATAACATACGAGGTAAACTACACATACCCGTCCGTTCTGAAAACAAACCTGTCGGAAGACGAACTGTACAGATACCTGCTGCCACGTCAGACAACTCCCTACAATGCATTCATCAGAAACAGATACGAAACTCTGATGTCCTTTTCTCCGGAACTGTTTTTCAGGATAAAGGGAAGACACATTCTTACCAAACCGATGAAGGGCACAATAAGGCGCGGCTCAACAGCCGAAGAAGATGCGGCAAACAGAAAATTTCTGGCAGAGGATGAAAAAAACCGGGCTGAAAATCTGATGATTGTGGATCTGCTCCGCAATGATCTCGGAATTGTTGCCAAGGACGGCAGTGTCAGGGCAGACAGACTTTTTGAAATAGAGGAACACCCTACCTTATTTCAGATGACCTCAGAAATCTCTGCCGAATTAAGGGATGACGTAACGCTTTACGATGTTATCAGAGCGGTCTATCCGTGCGGTTCAATAACAGGAGCCCCGAAGAAATCAACCATGAAGGTTATTGAACAGACCGAACCCTTCGACAGGGATATATACTGCGGAGCCGTTGCATACCTCCACGGGGACGAAACGGTATTTTCGGTACCGATAAGAATCCTGCAGAAACGCCGTGACGAACGGGATTTCAGATATTATGCCGGAGGAGCGGTAACATTTGATTCAACTGCTGAAGACGAATGGAATGAAACCCTGACCAAAGCCAGATTTCTTGAAAGCGGGCTGTCCCTAATCGAAACCGGAACGGGAGACAGTACTCTTCACATTAAGAGGCTCAAAAAATCCGCAGGCGAACTTGGCTTCAGATGGAATGATGAACTTGATTCATTCAGTTTTCCCGAAAACATTGTTTCCCGTATAGAACTTCACAGGGACGGACACTATGCCGTGACAACACGGCAGATACCGGCACCTGCTGACAGGCCGAATGTAAGAATACACGGAAAGGTCAATTCGGCCAACCCATTCCTTTACCATAAGACGACGGTCAGAAGCGGCTATCCTCATGAATTCTTTGAGGAAATAAGAACCAATGAGAAGAATGAAATCACTGAAGGCACATTCACCAATGTTGCCGTAAGGTTCGGAAATGAAATGTTTACCCCGCCGCTCCGCTGCGGCCTGCTTAACGGAGTCATGAGACAGAAGCTTATCGCCAACGGTACTCTGAAGGAAAAAATTCTTTATCCTGAAGATCTGATTAATGCCGATGCCGTGTACTGTCTTAATTCAGTAAGAGGCCTGTTTGAGGTGAAATTATGCTTGTAATAGATAATTATGATTCTTTTACCTACAACATTGTTCAGTATCTTAAAATACTCGGCATAAACCCCACTGTCATAAAAAATGACGAAATCCCCCTCAGTCAGATAAAAAAACTGGATTTTAACCGAATCATCGTTTCCCCGGGATGGGGCTCTCCGGAAAATTCAGGAGTAAGCATGGAGGTTATAGATTATTACCGTGACAGTATGCCCATACTGGGCATCTGCCTCGGCATGCAGTGCATTGCCAGATACTTCGGAGCCGACATAGTCAGAGCACCACGTCCGTGTCACGGCAAGAATTCCGAAATATATTTCAGGCCTGACTTCAGACTGTTTCACGGCTTTAATCAGGGCTTCAGTGCAACAAGATACCATTCCCTCATGATATCAAATCCGTCTGACGATATTGACATCACCGCGGAAACGGCAGACCATATTCCCATGGCTCTGAAAATCAGGGGAAGAAACATCTACGGAGTTCAGTTTCACCCCGAAGCGATACTTACTGAACACGGCCTCGACATATTCAGAAATTTTATTGAACTCTGTTAGGAAATAATCAGGCATAACACCTGAAAAACGGATATTTACGACAGAAAACGTACTAAAGATAAAACTGCCCCGCTAATCCGATACGGAATAAGGAAAAGAAATGCTACAGGATATCGGCGAACACGTATTCAAAAATGAATTCACGCTCAGAAGACCGCCAAGAGCCGGAGATTCGGTTCTGGCGTTCCATGAAAGAAGCGTATACGTTGCAGGCAACGGCAGTTCCGCTCCCGTTACGCTGCCGTCGGCAGACTGCTTCAGTGAAGCGGATCTTGCCTATCTTTTTTCCATTGATAACAGAGCTTATTTCCTGTTTAAGGGAAATCATGCTCAGCTGAATCTTCCGGGATTTTCATGGCAGGATAATACCGTTCTGCGTTCGGACAATCCCCGTATGACCTGCTTTGCGGGATTTACGGCATACCACCTGTACAACTGGTATTTTAACAACAGGTATTGCGGCAGATGCGGAACTGAAACGGTTCATTCAGCAAAGGAAAGAGCACTGATATGCCCGCATTGCCATAACATAATCTATCCGAAAATAGCCCCTGCCGTTATCGTGGGAATCACGGACGGGGACAGAATAGTGGTAACGAGATACAGGGATCGCCCGTACAGAGGTCTTGCCCTTATCGCCGGATTCTGCGAAATAGGTGAAACCCCGGAAATGACGGCCTGCCGGGAAGCCATGGAGGAAGTCGGACTTAAAATCAAAAATCTCAGATACTGCGGATCACAGCCCTGGGGGCTGGACAGCAACATTCTATTCGGCTTTATGGCCGAAGTTGACGGCAGTACCGACATTATCCGTGATGAGAACGAACTTGCGGAAGCGTTCTGGGTATCGAGAGAAGAACTTACGGAACCTGACTCCACCATCTCACTTACAAAAACCATGATCGGGAACTTCAAAAAGAACGGTTTTAAATTCTGAAACAGCCGCAGATAATATCCCCGGACATGTCAACGTCACCTGAATGTATTTCTGACGGTTTTTCTGCCTCTGCAGGTAAATATAATCCTGTACGAAACAGCAGTTAAACTATAGAATAAAGAAAAAACAGAACAAGTGACGGATCGAACCTGCGGTTCTGAGTAAAAGACAACAAAACAAAAAGAAGAAACACACAACCATGAATAACATATCACGCCGTGCCGACACTGTTTCAGGGCATCTGGCCGCTCTGACCACCGTTTCGATATGGAGCGTTACCTACATATCCACTAAAGTTCTCTTAACTGATTTCACTCCGATTGAAATTCTGTTCATGCGCTTTGTCATTGCCGTGCTGGCTCTCAAGCTCATTGTCTTTAAAAGCGTGGGAATCAAAAAGAATGAACAGATTTATTTTGCCCTGTCAGGACTTACCGGACCTTTTCTCTACTTTCTTATCGAAAATTCGGCACTCATTTATACTACTGCGGTCAACGTCAGCATAATTCTGACTGTTACACCAATGTTTACGGCCATCGTTACCAGATTCTTCTACAAGGATGAACGAAAACTGGATTTCTGGTTCTATTTGGGATTTGCTGCCGCACTTTCAGGGATTGTACTCCTCAGCGTCAAAGGAGCGGCTGACCTGTCATTCAATCCGGTGGGAGATTTAATGTCTGTTTCCGCGGGAATTGTCTGGGCGTTCTATTCCGTGCTTACCAGGAAGATTAATTCTTTCGGATACAACACGGTGTCGGTCACCAGACGTTCCTTTGAATATGGAATAATCTACATGATTCCGCTGCTCTTCATCTTTGACTTTCATGTTGAGACTGCAGAACTGCTCAAGCCCGTAAATCTGTCAAATATTATATTTTTAGGACTTTTTGCCTCAGCGGTAAGTTTTACGTTATGGAACCTGTCCGTAAAAAAAATCGGAGCAGTCACGGCCATAATCTACCTGTACATTACTCCGGTAATATCCGCAGTTGCGGCTGATTTCTTTCTTGGGGAAAAACTGACGCTAACGGGATGGCTTGCATGTTTTATCATAACATTGGGGCTTATCATCTCTCAGGGCGGATCAAAGCTTCTGCTTAAAAAACTTGGAAGATCGTCCGACAATTCATGATACGTCGGACAAGACCAAAACGGAAATTTTCGTTTAGGGATAACTCATGTTGCGGTAACTACGGATGATTACCGCAACATGCGGAAATTCAGACAACTCTCGACTAGTTATAATTACCTTTATTAGTCTTACAAAGTCTGCCTTTGTCTGCTTTCACCTGTCTGCGCCAAATAAGAACACCAAGCATGAATATGAAGAATGTAAGGGTGCAGGCAACGGTGTATTCATATCTTGTAACAGCACGTTCCCTTGAATCGGAAAGATTCTTGGCAACAAACATCTGAGTGTCAGTTATTTCATGCTTGATTTCATGAAGTTTTTCTCTTGCTGAGGTCGTAACCTGAATAAGTTCGTTTGTATTTCTTACCAGATACTCATGCCTGCCGACCACACCGCTGTCATCAACACATGAATATTTGAAAAGAGTCATTACGGTACCAATTTCATTTTTGGCCTCCGGCATTTCCGAGTAAAGATTGTCAGTCCAGTTTTCGTATTCTTCAATAAAAACAGCTATCGTCGCCCTGGCTTTTTTAATTTCATCCGTATTGTTGGAACCCAAGGCCTCGAGAACCTTTTTTTCCACCAGTGACTGATAGGTCAGAAGATTCAGCATCAGATTATCAACATAGTCATCGGACACCTTCAGCTTCATTTCCTGAAGCATCTGTCTGAATACCGGCTGCCAGACAATAAAATCGGCCTTACTTCTGCCGGCTTCCTGACCAAGCCGAAAATTGTAGCGTCTTTTTTCAGTCATCTGGTCCATGATGTTCAGGAAGTCTCCAGCCAGCATGGCAACTTTATTAATTTTGCTGTTGAGATAATCATCTGATGACTTACAGGAAAAACCGGAGAATCTGGCAAGACTGTATTCAAACTGCCGTCTCGAAGCATTCATCTCGACAAGACGTTTTTCGAACTCCTCTTCGGAGTTTGAAATGATTACGTCATGGTGATGGGCCGACAGTGCGAGCAGGCTGTTTTCAACATCCTTTAACAGCAAAAGGAAACTGATTTCGGCAGTATTCACATCTTTCTGAGATGATGATTCACTGCCGACTTCAGCAATACTGCATTGCGAGAACAGATCGTCGGAATCTTTACTGCAACCGAATAAACCGAAACATATAACAAATCCAATAATCAAACAAAACTTATTCATCCTGAGTCTCCTCAACAGATACTTACCTCGGGACCACATTTATCAAGCTGCTACTTGATGGTCTGATTAAGATTTCTGTACTGCATCGGCGTCATTTCAAAGTATTTCTTGAATACTCTGATGAAATGTTCCACGTTAGGATATCCGATGGCATACGAAATGTTTTCAACTGTCATATTACCGTTCTTTAAGAGAGTTTTTGCCTTCTTCAGACGGATGGAAGTCAAATGTTCTCCAAAGGTCTTTCCGGACTTGTCCTTAATGTACTTGGAAATATACGGAGCAGACAGCCGGAAATATTCAGCCATGTCTTCAAGGGTTATTTCCTGGTACTTTGCCTGAATGTAATTAATCATGGCAATTAATCTGTCGTCCTTGGAGAGACTGTTGTTCTGGAGCTGAGGAAGTTTGTTTACGGCAACAACCAGAGCGTTGATTGAAGCCTTGATGATATCTTCATCAAGACCGGCACCCCAGTAACTTACACCGTTACAGAGAATCCCCACATATGCCATGGCCTTTGAGGATGTTCCCTTGGAAATGGCATGTTCCTCGTAAACAGACAGCTCATAGCTGATGCCGAAGTACTGTTTAATGGTATTGCTTACCGCATCAAGTCTGCCGTTACCGTTGGCATCAACCACCGTCTTCTTGTCTCCGCAACAGATAACGGTCTCCGCCATAATGCCGTCATTCTGTTTGAAATGACTTTCGGAAATATGGAAGTTAGGAATATAGTTGATATAGTTTTCGGCAAAAATATCATACACAACCTGAGGAGAAAGTTCCTTGTGCTGTTCGTCAGACACCTGCTTAACGGCATAACCGACCTCTTCCCTCATCTTCATCGGAATGTTCAGAGAGAAATTATGGGAAAGAATATATGCAACACCACCCTTTCCTGACTGACTGTTGATTCTGATTACGTCAGAATCATAGGTTCTGCCGACATCAACAGGATCAATAGGAAGATACGGTACGTCCCAGATCTTCTTTTTCTGTGCTTCACGACAGGCCATTCCCTTGGCGATCGCATCCTGATGTGAACCGCTGAATGCCGTAAATACCAGATCACCGCCGTACGGCTGTCTTGGAGACACATGCATTCCAGTCAGCTTTTCGTAAACCTCTCTGATGTGAGGCATGTTTGAAAAATCGAGGCCCGGATCGATACCGTATGAGAACATGTTCATGGCAACGGTGATTATATCCACGTTACCGGTTCTTTCTCCGTTACCGAAGAGAGTACCTTCAATTCTGTCGGCTCCGGCAAGCAGACCGAGCTCCGCATCAGCCACACCGCATCCGCGGTCGTTGTGAGGGTGCAGACTCAGTACCACGTTTTCACGGTACTTCAGATTCTTTGACAAAAATTCAATCTGGGTGGCAAACACGTGAGGCATGGCAGTTTCCACGGTGGCAGGAACATTGATGATGGCCCTGCGTTCCTTGCTAGGCTGCCATACGTCAAGAACGGCGTTGCAAACATCGAGTGCATAATCTACTTCAGTACCGTGAAAACTTTCCGGACTGTATTCAAAAGCGAAATCGCCTTCGGTTTCATCGGCGAGCTTCTTCAGAAGTTTGGCTCCGTCAATTGCCATCTGCTTAATCTGTTCCTTGTCCTTTCTGAACACCTGTTCACGCTGGGCAACTGAAGTTGAGTTATAGAGATGAACTACGGCATGAGGAGCACCTCTCAGGGCATCAAACGTCTTTCTGATAATGTGTTCCCTGGCCTGAGTCAGAACCTGGATGGTCACGTCATCAGGAATCATGTCTCTTTCAATCAGGGCTCTCAGGAACAGAAACTCCGTTTCGGAAGCGGCAGGAAAGCCTACCTCAATTTCCTTAAAACCGATATCCACAAGCATCTTGAAGAATTCAAGCTTCTCATCGAGTCCCATAGGTTCGATCAGAGCCTGATTACCGTCACGAAGATCAACTGAACACCAGACGGGAACCCTGTCAATATGATCCTTTTTTACCCAGTCGTAGGTTGCGACCGGAGGCATGAAATACTGACGTGTATACTTATCAAAATTCTTCATTATGTTCTCCTTGTCATGATCGACGGAAATCCGTTTTACTTCCGCTTAAATGACCTGTTTAAATAATCGGTATGGATAACAGCATGATTCTCGATGATGAACCGCAGAGATAAATCCGAACACAATTCATCATTAAAATAAATCAATATATTTGACTTAATTTTATCACTAAAAAAACAGTTTACAATGATTATATTTAATCTATTTGACTGATATTTATTAATATTTTTATTCTTTAGCAGGTTTTTCACCTTATTTCATGTCTGACGCGAATTAACGAAACGGCCCGTCTCTGTGTTTTCAGTGTCTTCATCCGACTTAATTCCCATTGTTTTAGCGGTTATTTATCTCACTGCAAAAATAAAAATAAGAAGCTGCGGAAAATGAAACAATAAGTCGCTGAAAAATCATACGGATTATCCGGAAGTAAATTCAGACATAAACTTCCGGGATTTCATAAAATACCGCCGCAAAACAACTTCCGGAAGCATGACATATCATTATCTAATACTTAAATCACGGATCTTTTTCGTATAAGAAGCTAATATATGATTAAAAGTGTGCTATATTTTCACAAAAAATAAAAACTTAAATAAATATGGCACAACAGCAGAATAATCAATGACATTGGGGACACCGCATGAATAAGCTTATCTTTAATGTTGCAGCCGGAATTGCCGCATTAGGATTAATCCAGCCAGCAACAGCAGCCGAAGAACCGGCAAATACTTCAGATGAAAACCGTTTGGTAATATGGATAAACGGAGACAAACCATATAACGGAATCAGCAAGGTAGGCGAAGCCTTTGAAAAGGACACCGGCATAAAGGTTATAGTTGCCCATCCTGACGACGTCAGCGTCCGTTTCCAGCAGTATGCATCAATGGGCAGCGGTCCCGACATTTATACATGGGCCCATGACCAGTACGGAGAACTGGTCAGCAAGGGACTTATCGACGAAATAACTCCTTCCAAGGAGCTTATGGCCAAATTCTATCCGAAGGCATGGGAAGCCATGCAGGTAAACGGCAAATATTACGGTTACCCTATTTCGATGGAATCCACTTCACTTCTCTGCAATAAAAAGCTCGCTCCAAAAGCCCCAAAGACCTTTGAGGAACTGGTTGCCCTTGACGATAATCTGAGACAGCATGACAAGAGAGCAATTCTGTGGGATTACAGAACTCCGTACTTCTCATACCCTCTGTTCTCCGCTAACGGCGGCTACGCATTCAAAAAAGGTCCTGACGGCGTCTACAACACCAAAGAGACAGGTGTAAACAATGAAGGTTCTCAGCTTGGTCTCAGATACCTTGTGGAACTCATTATTTATGATCACATGCAGAAAGGCGTAACCTATGATGTAATGAAGGATAAATTTGCTTCAGGTGATGTTGCCTGCATAATTGATGGTCCATGGGGTTGGGGCAACTATAGTTCAGTGGATTTCAGCGTAAATCCGCTTCCGGCTCTCCGTGGAAAGAAGGGTAAACCACTCGTTGGCGTACTCGGCATGACCATCAACGTGAATTCACGCAAAAAGGCTGAAGCGCAGAAATTCATAACCGAGTATCTGCTTACCGACAAGGGATATCAGGCAATGGTAAATGACCGTATTCTCGGAGCCGTGGCGCTTAAGTCTTTTGAAAAGAAACTCGAGGCTTCCGATCCGAGGGTTGCCGTAACAATGCAGAACGCTGCAATAGGTGACCTGATGCCTAATGTATTTGAAATGTCCAGATACTGGGGTGCGCTCCACTTTGCAATCATAAACGCAACCACCGGCAGAAAGACCGTTCAGGACGCACTTAAGGAAGCAGAGGAACAGATTCTCCGCTAAAAAACAGTTAAGCTCCGGCAACGGCAGCCTGAATTAAAAAAACCTCTTTGCCATATATATAATGGTAAAGAGGTTTCTTTTTTAGCCTCACGGCCTTTGACGTCAAAACGGATAAGGCCGTGCACCAGATTGCATGAAATTAAAAAGCAGGTGCTTTTTCTATTCCGGTTTCATTCCCGTCTTCCAATAGGCATTTGCCCTGTTAAACTTATGAATAACCTGATTACTGCTGCCTCTAAAATCCAGAGAAGGATCCTTCAGCTCCTGAACGAATTTACCGTCGATAAGCACGTCTACCAGTTCAACAACCTCCATCTGTTCAGGTGTCAGCTCATCATATACATAGCCGGTCCACATCCAGATATCCTTTTCCGGAGCACATTCCGCCCTCACTCTCTCACACAGGGCCTTCACGGCAGACAGGTTGGCCGGAAGCAGAGGATCTCCGCCTGAAAGACTTAAACCTCTTCTCCTGATCCTGGTATCATTAAGATCCGCAATAATGGTATCGCTCATTTCCTGGGTAAACGGGAAACCTGCATTTACATTCCAGGTAGACTGGTTATAGCACCCCTTGCAGTGATGCTCACACCCTGAAACAAACAAAGTACATCTGGTTCCCCTGCCGTTTAAAACGTCTATCGGTATATATTTACAGTAGTTCATTTTTAATCGTTCCACACCATACAGATGAAATTAATTATATTTTGACTTTGGCTGTCTGCTTTTATCCGGGAATTCTTTTTTGAAATCCCGTCATTTGGACAAATTTTTTTCCGTAACGGAAAAACTCCCACTAGTTTACTATTGACGTTTTTTATCTTCAAGACGACTGAATTTTTTCAGACAAATATTGAACCGGTTTTACAAAACCCGAAAAAAACGGTTGAAAAATCCTAATTACGGAATTTTTACGGGTTTTATGTAAATCGTCGATTCAAGTGAATTGTTTCCGTCACGGGCACATGCCTTTCCGAATTCCGCATTAACGGCTGCCTCCGGTCTATTCCATTTCCTTAAGCCGCTTATCGCATTCCCTGATTCTGTCCCTCAGAACCATTGCCTCTTCGAACTTAAGATTTTTTGCCGCCTCTCTCATGTTTTTCTGCATTTCATCCATAAGCTTAACCAGGGTTGCGGCATCGTTAATCGTCGAAACGTCAAACTGTTCGGCGGCTCCGTTAAGAAGCTGGGCTCCGGCGGTATTATCGGCGGCCTCGTCACCGAGCATCATGATATCTACTATCTTCTTGTTGAGAGCCTGCGGTTCAATACCGTGTTCCTTATTGTACTCTTCCTGTTTCTGACGTCGACGCACGGTCTCATTTATGGCCTCCCTCATGGAATCACTCACATGATCCGCATAGAGAATGGCCTTACCGTGAAGATTTCTTGCCGCACGTCCTATTGTCTGAATGAGTGATCGCGTTGAACGCAGAAATCCTTCCTTATCGGCATCAAGAATTGCCACAAGGGATACTTCCGGCATATCCAGCCCCTCCCTTAGAAGGTTGATGCCGACCAGTGCATCGAACTTGCCGAGACGAAGATCCCTGATGATCTCAACACGTTCCACGGTATCAATGTCCGAGTGCAGATATCTGACTCTGATACCATGCTCATCCAGATAATCGGTAAGATCCTCTGCCATCTTCTTGGTAAGTGTTGTAACCAGCACCCTTTCATTCTTAGCGGCACGCTGTCTGATCTCGCTCATTACGTCTTCAACCTGAAAAGCCACGGGTCTGACCTCAAGAGTCGGATCGAGCAGTCCCGTCGGACGAACAATCTGTTCAACCACCTCGCCACCGCTTTCCTCTATTTCATAACTGTTCGGGGTAGCGGAGACATATATTGTCTGCGGCTGCAGCTGATGGAACTCCTTAAACTTCAGCGGTCTGTTATCAAGTGCCGACGGCAGTCGGAAGCCGAATTCAACCAGCGTTTCCTTACGTGACCGATCGCCCTTATACATGGCTCCTATCTGAGGAACGGTAACATGGGATTCATCAATAATAAGCAGTCCGTCTTTCGGAAGATAATCGAAAAGGCACGGCGGAGCTTCTCCCGGAGCCCTGCCTGAAAGATATCTGGAATAGTTTTCGATACCGGAACAGTACCCCAGTTCATTCATCATTTCTATGTCACAGGTAGTCCTGTCGGTAAGACGCTGATCCTCAACAAGCTTGCGGGCCTCAAGAAGCTCAGCCTTACGTATCTTCAGGTCATCCTTAATCTGGCTGACTGCATTCTGAATAACCGATTTAGGAGTTACGTAATGGGTTTTAGGGTAAATTGTTATACGCTGTACTTTTCGCATGAGTTTTCCGGTAAGCGGCTCAAAAATACTGAGAGACTCTATTTCATCATCAAAGAGCTCTATACGAACCGCAAAATCATCGGCTTCCGCAGGAAACACATCGATAACGTCACCGCGAACCCTGAACGTGGCACGTGAAAAATCTATTTCGTTGCGTGTGTACTGAAGTTCGGCAAGTCGTCTGATGATTTTACTCTGAGAAATTTCCTCCCCGACGGAAAGATGCAGCATCATTTTCAGATAACTGTCAGGTGAACCAAGTCCGTATATGGCACTGACGGAAGCCACGATAATC
The DNA here is from genome assembly GCA_017940385.1 of Ruminobacter sp. Taxonomy (GTDB): domain Bacteria; phylum Pseudomonadota; class Gammaproteobacteria; order Enterobacterales; family Succinivibrionaceae; genus Ruminobacter. The sequence continues at coordinate 78,755 of JAGAYS010000037.1, forward strand.
ACATCCCTTCTTTCGAGGAGTGCCTTTGTGGCACTCAGACGCATCTGCTCTATGTGATCATTAACCTTGGCATCTTTTTCTATATAAGTATCAGAACTCGGTATGTAGGCTTCAGGCTGATAATAGTCATAGTACGAAACAAAATACTCTACGGCATTGTTAGGGAAGAACTCCCTCATCTCACCGTAAAGCTGGGCGGCAAGTGTTTTATTATGAGCCATAATCATGGTCGGACGATTAAGTCTCGCTATGACGTTGGCCATTGTGAAAGTTTTACCGGAACCGGTAACACCGAGAAGAGTCTGAGCCTTTTTTCCGGATTCTATGCCGGCAACAAGTTTTTCTATTGCCTGTGGCTGATCCCCTGACGGCTTATATGCCGACTTAAGTTCAAAAACCTTTCCGCTTTCATTTTCTTGTAAAGACATATGTGGAATCCCGATACGGTTGAGGAAGCATTAGTAACAAATTTGTCAGTTACCAAACATTCTATCACTGCGACATGTTTTAAACATCCAAAACAGAATTATTGTCTCTTACAATCATAATGTTCTGCATGTAATTGTCCTGTAGGCAGATGTTATTGAACAAGTATTAAACAGCAGGCGGAATCCATACCGCGGTTAACCGAAATAAAACGACCGGTTCGCAAATAAAACCGAAGCTTTTCAACTTTTTATCAAAACAAAAATATATATTTTTTCAAAAATATCGGATGATATTCCGCCGGCAATGCTTATATTTCAAACACTCATGCAGGTTTAACCAAAAAAGGACAAAATCAGCACCGGACTGTTTTATGTACGTTTTAAGTAAAAAAAAGCCCTTTTTGCTTAAAATACACGCAAACACACGTGTTTTTAAACTTTTTTAAAAAATATTGTTGACAGAAATTAGCAAAACCAATATCATGCACAGCGTTGGCAGTGCTTAACGAACTAACGAAAAGCAAAGCTGACAATTTAAGTTCCTCCTTAGTTCAGTCGGTAGAACGGCGGACTGTTAATCCGTATGTCGCTGGTTCAAGTCCAGCAGGAGGAGCCATTAAATCTCTTACTATCTTATCCCTCCTCAGTTGCAATAATTTCTTTCGTACTACACTTTGTCGTTTTCCTTTTGTGTTTTCACTTCAGGTGTTTTCGCATATCATTTCTCCATTTTATCTTTTACGTTAAATAAGCCGGTGATCTTTACCCTACGATAATCGTGAACAACGGTCTTCTTATGTAATGTCGTGCGTTTGTAAATATTTTTTTAATCAAACGTCATAAACTGAATACCTGCAATAGCAAAATATGGTATTAATAGCTGGTAATAGTTATTTTTGTTTTTATTATCGATAAATCCAACTCCCGCGATAATAATACTCACTTTATAAAGGAGAAATTTCTATGCCTTCATGGAAAATTGTTGTTCCTGCGGCAACAGCCGTCATATTCGGAGCCGTTATAGGTTTCAACATGTACAAGGCAAAGATGATACAGGATTATCTTGCCAACATGAAACCTCCTGTAAATCCAGTGGCAACAATGAAAGTAAAAAAGGAACCGTGGCATGACGTTATCAGTGCCATCGGCTTCATTGAACCTAATCAGGGTATCGAAGTATCATCTGAATCTTCAGGAAGCATTACCGGTCTGTACTTTGAATCAGGCGATGTCGTCAAAAAGGAACAGATTCTGATTCAGGTTAACGACAATGTTGAGCAGGCAAACTACGAAGCAGCCAAAGCCCAGGCTGAAGCAGCAAAGAAGAAATTCGTAAGATATTCCGCCCTCTTTACAAAAGGAAACGTTTCACAGCAGGATCTGGATAATGCCAGGGCTGATTATGAAGCCTCATCAGCCAACGTTGATGCCATCAAGGCTCAGATAGACAAACTGAAGATCAGAGCTCCTTTTGACGGTAAACTCGGTATCAGAAACGTGTACATGGGACAGTATCTGCAACCGGGAACAAAGATTGTTCATCTTGAAGACAATTCTCTGGTAAAGGTGCGTTTCACGATATCACAGAACGATGTTCAGAAAATAGCCCTTCATGAAAAAGTAGAACTTACCGTGGACTCATACCCCGGAGAAACCTTTGAAGGCGAAATCACGGCCATTGAAGTTGTAATGAATCACGATGCCGGCATTCTTCAGATTCAGGGAACCATACCGAACCCTCACAGCAAGCTCATTACCGGTATGTACGCCAAGGTAAACGTACAGATTCCGAACGAACAGGAACAGATTGCCGTTCCGAAGACTGCCGTAGCATATAATCTTTACGGTACATCCGTATACCGCGTAAAGACAAACGAGAACGGACAGAAGATTTCCGAACTCGTTAACGTCAAGACCGGTGAGGAAAACATGGATCGCGTCGTAATTACCTCCGGCATCAATCCAGGAGATGAAATCATCACCGAAGGTCTGGTAAGACTTTCAAACGGCAGTCTGATTGAAATTACCGACAAAGACCTTCTTGACAAGACAGATACTGTACCGGAGCTCTAATAAATATGTTTACTGATATTTTTATAAAAAGACCGGTCATGGCGGTATGTATCAGCCTCCTGATAGCCCTGCTCGGACTTCAGGCACTGAAAAACATGGCCGTTCGCCAGTATCCTGAAATGACCAACACGGTGGTTACCGTAACAACCAGCTATTACGGAGCCGGTTCCGATCTGATTCAGGGCTTTATAACCGAGCCGATTGAACAGGCTGTTGCGCAGGCGGACAACATTGACTACATGACCTCAAACTCCAAAATGGGTACATCAACCATTACCGTGTACATGAAACTCAACACGGATCCGAACGGAGCTCTTGCGGACATTCTTTCCCGTGTAAATTCGGTTAAATCCCAGCTTCCGAGCGAAGCACAGGATCCTACCATTTCGCTTTCAACGGGTTCAACAACTTCCGTAATCTACATTTCATTCTCCAGCAGTGAAATGGAAGGTCCGCAGATTACCGACTACCTTAACCGCGTAATCATTCCTCAGCTCTTCACCGTAAACGGCGTGGCAAAGGTAACCCTGTACGGCGGGAATGACTATGCTCTGAGAATCTGGATAGACCCTCTTAAACTTGCCGCTCATTCAATGACGGCCAAGGACGTTCTGAACGTTCTCCAGGCAAACAACTTCCAGACTTCATCAGGTCAGGTCAACAACATGTACACCCTGATGAACACCAACACCGATACACAGGTGGCTAATGCAGATGAGCTTGCAGAACTCATTGTGGCCTCAAACAACGGTGCCGTGGTAAGACTGCGCGACGTGGCCAGAGTCTCACTTGCCGCCAACCATGATACCTTCCGTTCCATTGCCAACGGACAAAAGGCCGTGGTTGCCGCAATCGATGCAACACCAACCGCAAATCCTCTTGACATTGCTGACGGCATCAAGAAGATGCTGCCTTCAATGAACAAGAGTCTTCCTCCATCAATGAAAATGGACATTATCTACGACAGTACCATTTCCATCGATGAATCAATTTCCGAAGTTATAGAAACCATTGTTGAAGCTGCCATAATCGTTCTTGTGGTTATAACCCTGTTCATGGGCTCATTCAGATCAGTTGTTATTCCGATTGTTACGATTCCGCTGTCAATGATCGGCGTAATCATGCTGATGAGCGTATGCGGATTCTCCATAAACCTCATGACACTCCTCGCAATGGTACTTGCCATAGGTCTGGTGGTGGACGATGCCATAGTCGTGGTTGAAAACGTCGACCGTCACATCAAGGAAGGCGAAACCCCGTTCAGGGCCGCCATCATCGGTACCAGGGAAATTGCAATTCCGGTTATTTCCATGACCATCACGCTCGGTGCGGTTTACTCACCGATTGCACTGATGGGCGGCATCACCGGTTCCCTGTTTACGGAATTCGCACTTACTCTTGCAGGCTCCGTGCTTATTTCCGGCATCATCGCACTCACCCTTTCACCGATGATGTGCTCAAAAATGCTTAAAGCCGAAGAAAAACCCGGTAAGTTTGAAGAAACCGTAAACACCATTCTGAACAGGATAACAACCGCCTATACCAATACCCTTGACACTGTTCTACGTACCAGAATGCCTATCATCATCACGGCGGGAATCATTATGGTTACCCTTCCGATTCTGTTTAAATATACCTCCAGCGAACTTGCTCCGTACGAAGATACCGGTGCGTTCATGATGATGGGCAAGGCACCGACCAACGCCAACCTGGATTATCTTGAAAACGGCATCAAAAAGCTTACCGAAAAAGCCGGCAAAGACTCATCCGTTGCCAACACCCTTGGCATGATCGGCGTTCCTGCATCAAACCAGGGCATGGCCATCATGGTACTGAAGGAATTCTCCGAACGAGACAAGCAGGAAGACGTTATTGAAAGGGTTACGCCTCTTCTGAGCAAAAGCCCGGACATTAATGCCACCGTATTCCAGATGCCTCCTCTTCCGGGAAGTTCGAGCGGTCTGCCGATGCAGTTCGTAATCATGACTCCGAACAGTTTCGAAGAACTCAATTCCGTGGCCGAAACAGTCATGGACAAGGCAAAGAAGAGTGGGCTCTTTGTATATTTCGACAGTGACCTGACATACGACTCACCTACCCTTCACATCGAAATAGATCGTAAGAAGGCAGGTGCCTACGGCGTTACCATGAGTGACATCGGTCAGACACTGTCAACCATGATAGCTGACGGTTACGTAAACCGCGTGGCAATTGACGGCCGTGCATATGAAGTCATTCCTCAGACCGAACGTATCAACCGTCTGACCCCGGAATCACTTGACCGGTACTTTATCAAAACCCAGAGCGGAAAGATGATTTCCATTGGTTCCGTACTTAACCTTCAGGTCAAGACCGAACCTGCATCATTATCAAAGATGTCACAGCAGAATGCTGCCACCCTGAGCTTTGCCCTGAGTCCGGGAGTAAGCATGGGTGAAGCGGTAAGCTTCTTTGAAAATGAAGTGGTTCCTACCCTTCCAAGCGGATATACCCATGATTACAAGGGTGAATCAAGACAGTACACCACCGAAGGCAGTTCTCTGGCCTCAACCTTCGCGCTTGCCGTGTTCATAATATTCCTGGTTCTTGCATGTCAGTTTGAAAGCTGGAGAGACCCTTGCGTAATCCTTATTGCAGTACCGCTGGCAATCTCCGGAGCAATGCTGCTGCTTTCCCTCGGTCTTGCAACTCTCAACATCTATACCGAAGTAGGTCTTATCACTCTTGTAGGTCTGATTTCCAAGCACGGTATCCTTATCTGCGAAGTAAGCAGGGAGGAACAGCTCAAAAACGGACTTTCCAAGATTGAAGCCGTTAAGAAAGCCGCTTCCATCCGTCTCCGTCCGATACTGATGACTACTGCCGCGATGGTTGCCGGTCTGCTTCCGCTGCTCACTGCGGAAGGTTCAGGTGCCGCCAGCCGCTTCTCAATAGGTCTGGTAATCGTTGCCGGTCTTTCAATCGGTACAATGTTTACCCTTTTTGTGCTTCCGGTGATTTACACCTTTGTGGGACAGGTTCATAAACCGCTTCCTGTTTTTGAGGAAAATCCGGAACCCGAGAATGAAGCTGACAGTGAAAAACCTGTTTAATCCCGAACGGATTTCATTCTGATCTGAGTGACAATCCGGAAATAATGAGGGCATGCGTAATACGCATGCCCTTATTTTTTTACAGAAAAGCACCTTGTTTTACAAAATGCCCATTTCCAAAACTCACTTTTTTCACCGTTCAAAAAACAGCTTCAGACCTTATAAAATAACGTTTTCCGTCATAAAAAAACATCCGAAAAACCTTATATTCTGTTAACAATTTTTAAACATTTGACAAGATTACAGATAACAAACATAAACACATAATGTGTATTATTTATTCATCACAATATTATTGTTTATTATATTTTTGATATTATTTTTATATTATCATCAAAAAACAATTTTAAAAAAATTGTTAATTTTTAATCAATTTTGTATTGTAAGTCACTATTAATATGTTATAATTTTGTTAATTAATCAAAGTAACCTAAGTTTGGTAATTTGTACTCCGTTAATTTGTACTTTCCGGCATACGGGAATGTTACGGCATGTGTGAAACTGATAAACAGACTATAAAAATAATTTCTAACGGAATTAAGTCCAACAGCGGTATGTTTGTGCAATCTCTTAAATCAACACAGTGGAAATCAAGGAGCGGACTTCATGTCTAAATCAATTAGTACCATGACAAAAAGCGTACTAGTGGCAGTTTTGTTATGCTTTATAGGTATCTGTATTGCTTTTTACACAACCAGCAGAGAATGTTCAGTACAGCTTGCAAAAACCAAGAATGTTCTGATGGGAGCCTACGACTGGGCAAACTTCACGACTGAAATCGGAAACAATGCCATTCCTACTCTTGAACTGGCTTCTCTCAGCGTGTACGTAAGCAATAATCAGGTCTATAACTCAAATACCAACACAGCAAGCATTTTTGACAAGATCTTCACTACCACGGATGAATTCAGAATCGCCAACACTGACGTTAAGTTCTCAATTGACTCAAGTGAAATATACAATTCATTCCTGATTAAGATTGTTACCCTGATCGTACTTATTGTTATTGCGGCTCTTGTTACCGCTCAGCTGTTCCTCATCGCAAACTATCAGTATGCACTGTTCATCAAGAACTCAATTCTCAGCAAGAGATATGAGGATCTTCCGTTCGAGGATCTTTCCCGCGAGCTTTCAAGAAACGACACTCAGAATGAAAAGGAAATCGCTGATGCCAAGAAGAAGATTGAGCATCTCGCCAGTGCCGCCGCAATGGATCCGATGACCAACCTTTATAACCGCACCACTTTCAACAACGCCTTTGAAGGTCTTCTCAACAAGGTTGCTTCAAGAGAAAAGTCAATTCTGGGTATTTTCAGAGCATCAGAGATCAACTACATTAACTCTGAACGCGGTTACCAGATGGGCGACAAGTACATTCACGACCTTGCCGACATCATTAAGGACTCAATCAAGCGTTTCCCGGGCACCAACGCCTACAGAATCTCCGGTACCGACATCGCCATCCTTGTGCCTAAGGGAGATGAAAAGGTTGTTAATGCGATCAACGACACCATGAAGCTGCAGATTACCGAGTTCCAGAAGACCTACGATCTGACCAATGTGTGCTACAGCGGCTATACATTCTTCGGACCTAAGGAACAGAAGGCTGACATCATGTCAAGAGCGGATCTTGCTCTTGCCAAGGCTCAGACCTCAACCGGTAACGGCTTCGCAATTCAGACCGAAAACACCGATAACTACTTCCAGGGTGAAATGCACTGGTTAAAAACCATTAAGGACATTATTGAACACCGCAACATCACTCTCTACTACCAGCCTATTAAGAGCATGAACATTTCCATCAAGCCATACGTGGAAATCTATGCCCACTTCTCAACCGAGGAAGGTGAGCATCTGTCAACCGAAATAGTTCTTGCCGCAGCACAGCGTCATGAACTTCTGGTAAAGCTTGAAGAAATGATTATAGATTCCATCATTTCCAAGTACCGTCTGATCAACCAGACCGACATGAGATTCGGCATCAACCTTTCTTCAAATGCCCTGCTCAGCACCTCCTTCCTGCTCTGGCTGGAAAGAACCCTTATCCGCAACTCAGACATTGCGGAAGGCCTTGTATTTGAAATTGATGAAGCTCTTCTTGAAAGCAGCAACATGGCTGCCGAAAGACTGTTCGGCATCATCCACAGAAGCGGAGCCTCAACAAGTATCAGCCACTTCGGTAAGGGACTCGAATCATTCAGACTGTTCAGGGAACTCAAGCCTAACTACATTAAGATTGATCCGAACATCTGCCAGTCATTTGACAGAGACAATACCGCTCAGCAGTTTGTCCGCATGCTCATTGAAGTTTCACACCGCCAGGGCTGCGTGATCGTAGCGGAAGGTATTGAAACCATTGCACAGCGTCAAAAGGTGGAAGCTCTCTACGTTGATGCAATTCAGGGATACATGATTGCAAAGCCTCAGGAACTTGAAGATAAGATTGAATTAAACTGGGTTACCATAAAGAATAGTGCAGAGTACTCAGCATAATTTCAATCTTACTGAGACAACGTTAAAAATATTGTGATATTTTATTAATGGTGCCGAGGATTTAACCGAAAAGAAAGACCCGGTACCCACCGGGTCTTTCTTTACCGCCTCCATTCTGTAACTGTAAATTGTTCAGAGATATTTTATGCGCTATATAAATCTTCCGTTTTCACGCCAGTTTCTGGTGGGTGTGGTTCTTTATTCAGTATGTATTATCCTTGCCGTATACGTTGCGTATTTCGGAACCAACAGGGTTAACACCATCAATACAGAAAGCATGATCACCTCTCAGAGCGCCACCATATATGACTTCATGGAAAGCAAATCCCACGAAGACATCACTACACTTATTCAGGTACTTGAAAACAATCCCCTGTCATCAAGCATTCCTTCAAATATCTCCTACATAGAATGGATCTCTGATGATCCCAACAAAGGACCGGTAACCAGAACTCCGAACAACTCAACCATCAAGCATTCGATACTGGAAAAATTCAAGCAGAACATTCAGGAAAGGGAGAAACAGGGAAACTTCTCCACAGAATACACCAAATACATCTGTGATCATGAGTGCTTTATTCTGCTGTACAACTCATATCAGATTAACCAAATCTCCGGAAGAGCCATTGTGGCCCTGAAGCTCCGCTCCATATCAGAACTGCTGGAAAATCTTAACAACCGCCCTACCATCATGCTGTACGGCATTACGGATCAGGACAATCTGCAGTGGCTGGATCAGAACGTAACCAAACTTTCCTGGGGAAACTTCATAGAACCGAACAAGAAGAACAGAATCCTCAACAGCATTGCCAAGTACAGATATTCATTTAACGGCAAAACCACCTACAGAAATCTGCTGGACGCCATCTGTGAGGATCAGAGGTTCGGAAACTATGTAATCACTCCGATTACATTCAATCATCAGCTCATAGGCTATACCGTAACATTCCTTCCTAAGGTGACTCTTTCATCCGCCATCAAGCACGGTATCGTCAACAACATTACCATAACCTGCATACTCACGATTCTCGCCGTGCTTATTCTGTGTCATTATGTCTTCAATCTTGTAAGACTCGAAAGCTTTTTCCTGAGGAACAGATCCCGCATCAGCAAATATGCGAAATCAAAGAAGTCACGCAGCTCTGACGAGGTCTACGCACTGCTTGGTCACCTGCAGGCTTCTCTCAATTCCAATGAAGATCTTTCAACACAGATTGAGTCCCTGCACAACAAGCTGGAATTCTATTCCAACTACGATCCTCATACCAGCCTGCCGAACCGTAAGTGGATTCTGGAACAAATAACCCACCTGCAGACGGAACGCAAAGTCAACAGCGCCATAGAGCTGTTTGCCGTGGAATTCTGTCCGGTACTTCCAAAGGAAATCTATGACGATGAGAAGATGTGCCACCGCATTTCCTCAATAATGCTGAACCTCATCAATGAAAAGGACTATCTGGCCTTCTACGAACCTACCGTGTATTACCTGCTGACAACCAGCATAAAAAACAAGACGGAAATGGATGAACTTCTTGATCTTTTCCGCAAGGAGCTGTCTGAACAGGTCAATAACGGCAAAGAGATTCGCATCAGTGCCGGTATCGTTCAGGTACTCAGCAACTCCATAAGCCCTGCCCTTATCATGAAGCAGACTCACCTTGCATATCAGCACAGCTGCGAACTGGACGTTAACGACAGCTATGCCGTATATACCGATTCCATGAATACCCAGTCGTCAGGCATAGACACGGCCTTTGCAAACAGACTGAAGCACGCCAGAATGAAGGGAGATCTGACCATGCGTTATGATCAGGTAATGAACGTTACCTGCAAAACCATCGTCAGCCTGATTGCCAAGAGCTTCTGGTTCCAGGAAGGTGTTACCTACAACCTTGACGATTTTACCGACCAGATCATCAGCTCCGGTCTCAACACGGAAAACTGCTACTGGAAGGTTGAAAATGCCATGCATGATCTTGCCGAACTTGATCAGGACACCAACCATAACATAAACATGATTATTCCGCTGAACTACGGTCAGCTGCTTGACAGTGATCTGCCAAGTTTTCTGGACATGGTTACGGTAAAATACCGTATTCTTCCTAACAGAATAACCTTTGCTCTTACGGAAAACGCCATCAGCAACGATATTACAAACTGTCTTGACGCCATAGAAAAACTGTCTGCAAACGGATACCACTTCACTCTGCAGAATTACAACATGGGCCTCATCGACATGGATTTCATTAAGGAGAACAAATTCTCCTCAGTAATGCTTAGCGGCTCCCTTACCAAGAGGGTTCTGACCAGTGAATATGACCGATTCATGCTGAGCCGTATGGTAAAGAGATGGATTCAGGATACCGAACCGCAGATTATTCTGCAGGATGTTGACAGCATGATTACCCTGGAAACCTTCAAGGAACTTGGCGTAAACGTCATGTCAGGCATTCTGTTCCCGTGTTCTCAGGACTTAAGTGCTGTTAAAGCCTTCGTAAACAGAGAGGATTCGGTTTAACGGGAGTAAAACCTGCAAACGGAAAAATATCCGGCACCTCCGGTTTTCCAATGCTGAAAGGATGGACTCACCATCCTTTCAGTTGTTTTATATCAAGCTTCTAAAATTTCCGGAGTACGTGATTCCTCTTTTCCATGTTCCATGCGACGAAAGCACTTAATCAGCAGTAGCACGGTAATCCTCATTCTCATCACGAGATTCAAACAGACAGAGTCTCTCTTCCTTCACGGCATAACAGGCAACCAGTTCATTATGCGTGCAACGTATTTCTTTTACCGAATTTCCTTCGAACTCTCTCAGATTCAGACCGTCGGTTAACACATCACGGCATGTTTTTTTGGTCCTGTCAGCTTTTACTTTCATTCAGAATTTTCTCTTTAAAATCCTTCGCATTCCTTTATCTGCAACAATTCCGTGAAGATCCCTTTATTTTTTGCCACTGATGCCACAAAAAAGCTTATATCAGCATACTAAATATACTTGATAATATAAAAATAGGGTAATTTTTTACACAAAAAACCATTATATGTTGTTTAATAAAATAGATATTGTTCACAGACTTAAAGAAAATGTACTCTTTTTACCAAAAATAAAGACGCTTGTCACAATTTTTGGTAACGCTTTCATTTATAGTTCGAACACTGTTTTTTGGCATTTTGCCATTTTTTTGGCTTTTTGCCTTTGTGTTGTGTACTTAACAATGTGAGAGTGTTTTATGAAGTTTAATAAAAATAAGCTTTGTTTTGCGGTTTCTGCTGCAATTCTTTCCATGTCACTTACGGCTTGTGGCAGTGGCGGCAGCAGTAGCGGCGATAACGGCAAGGTGACCGATACTTGGATTGACAGTAATAATCCTACAGTCGGCAACGATCAGTCTTTGATATACGAACCTGCAGAAATCAAAGATTCCTGTGTTGTTCCTCAGAATACCATTATCGTTAGGGGCGATTATTACGACCAGTATGCCGCATGGCTTTGGAATGATGAAGGTAATATGTTTGACAGCTGGCCCGGAGAAGAATTTACCAACAACGACATGGGGTCAGCATGTGCCGAACCTATTCATTTATTTAATCATGATGACGGTGAAGGACTCGTTTCCCTTGAAGGCTTTAATGTAATTGTAAACAACAATAATAACGGTTCTCAGACAACAACTAACGTATTTACTCAGGAGAAACCTTGCCTCAGCATGAGTTCCGCTTCAGATGCAACCTTCGTTACCGCTGCTGAATGCGGTGTTATCATCGATGGTCTGGATGAACAGGTTCCAATGGAGAATGCAACTTACATTTCTCATAACGGATCAATCCTTGCAGACGGTGCAGAAATTGAATTCACCGAAAAGGTAGGTAATCCTGAATCAGCCTATGTCGACGTTACACTTCTTTTCAAGGGGCCTGACATGGCTGAAGATTCCAAGGGGCTTTTCTGGTTCAGCAAGGCTTCTGCCAAGACTCCTGGCGACAGCAGGGAAAATGCTATCGAATTCAGTAACGGTGACATTATTCGTATCGGTCAGGACCTGACTGTTCCTGACGGAGAAACCAAAAGCGTTAAGCTTAACGTAATGTATAACGGCGCCGTTTCATCATATACCATCAAAAAGTCTTATGTTGTTAAGACTGATGAATGCCGACTGAATACAAAGACTGAACCTCTCGGTGCTGAATACACCTCTACTGCAACCACTTTCCGTATCTGGTCTCCTGATTCAAGCAATGTTTCCGTTACCGTTGACGGCGTCAAGTACAATATGAGAAAGGTTGCACTTCCTTGTCTTACTGAGGTTTACGAAGTCGTGGTTGACGGCGATCTGGCAGGTAAGACCTATCAGTTCTCCGTAGGCGGCAAGAAGGTTCGTGACCCGTATGGCAAGATGGTTGCAAATGGAAGCAACACCGCCAATATCGTAATGGACATGAGTCAGACCGAACCGGATGAACCATGGGTTGATGCTCCGGAACTTAAGAACAGAGAAGATGCCGTTATTTATGAAGTTCACGTACGTGACTTTACCATTGACCCAACCTCAGGTGTGGATGAAGATAAGAGAGGCCGCTACCTCGGTATGGTTCAGACCGGAACTACATATAACGGAGTAACAACCGGTATTGATCATCTTAAGGAACTGGGTGTTACTCACGTTCAGCTGCAGCCAATCTTTGATTATGCTACATGTTCAAACGTAGATTCTCAGAACCAAAACTGCTACAACTGGGGCTACGATCCTTGGAACTTCAACGTTCCTGAAGATCGTTACTCATCCGTATTCGGTACTGATGATTACAACACCAAAATCAGGGAAGTTAAAACCATGGTTAACGAATTCCACAAAAACGGCATTCGTGTAATTATGGACGTGGTATATAACCACACCATGGATAATACCGTGTTTGAAAATATTACTTCAAAGTACTACCTGAAGGTTGACCTTAACGGTTGCGGTAATACCACTAATCCGGACAATAACATGGTTTGGACCATGATTCGCGACTCAATGGATTATTGGAAGAACGAATACCACATCGACGGTTTCAGATTAGACCTTGTAGGTTCATTCTCAATGAAGGATTTTTCCGACTTCGGTGTATATCTGAACAGACAGTATCCTGATTCTACCCTTCTCATTTACGGCGAACCATGGGCAGCCGACAATGATGCCGCCGAAAAGTATGTTGACAATCCTGTCCGTACCGGCAGAATGCATACACAGGATGATGATGCTCACGTAGGCGCATTCAACAACCGTATCAGAAACTGTCTGAAGGGTTCAAGTAATGACGCAGAAGCCCTCGGCTTCATTTTCAATAAGTTTAATACCGGCTGGGACAGCAACGAAACCGATGAAAACGATAAGCCACTTGATAGCAATTTGAAATGTGTGTTTATGGGTGCAATCGGCGGTGTCCGTCATAAGGATGCAACCGGAAAGAATATTTGGAGTGCACAGGGCTTTACCGATCCTGAACAGTCAATCTCCTACCTGACCGCTCACGATAATCTTGACCTCCGTGATAAGATTGAAGCTGCCGGTGTGAAAGCTCTTGCCGACAAGAAGAAGCTTCAGGTTTATGCAAATGCCATGATTTTTGCAAGCCAGGGCATCTCCTTTATCCATGGCGGTGAAGAAATCGGTCGTACCAAGGCTGCTGCGGGTAAAGATATTCACAACACCTACAACACCACCACCGGTGCAAATGACTACAAGTGGGATCTTAAGAGCGGAGACTGGAAGGATGTAAGTGAAGCCTATGCCAAGCTCATTGCTTTAAGAAAGGCTCACCCTGCATTCCGCATGACTACCGCTGATGATATCTTTGATAACGTTACATTAGATACTGCAAACAGTACCGATGAAATAGTTGTATTTGATATCAACGGTGCGGCTGTCGGTGATGAATGGAGCAGCATTAAGGTTGCGTTTAACAGTAAGAAAACTTCTGTAACAATTAGCAATCTCGATGCACAGCTTGTCAAGGTTGTTGACGGTGCCAAGGTCCTGAATGATGTTGTCGACAATGATGTTGCCGCACCTCAGTCAGTAACCATTTGGGCTGTTGTTCCACAGGAATAGTTCGCATGTTTTACGGATGTTTTTGAAAAACTTACGTAAAAACCCATAACCTAAACTTTGATTCATATGTTTAGGCAATACTGAGAGACCGAATCAGGCAATGGATTCGGTCTCTTAATTATTATGCGATACGGAACATTCAGGTTTCATACAAAAAGGCCGGGAGCTCCATACGTTGCTCCCGGCCTTTTTGTGTCTATACTGTAACGACTTACTTATGAGCCTTTTCGAATTTTTCCATAAAGGCAACCAGAGCCTTAACGCCTTCAAGAGGCATTGCATTGTAAAGGCTGGCTCTCATACCGCCAAGTACTCTGTGACCCTTGAGGGAAATCAGATTATTAGCCTTGGCTTCGGCAATAAACTGCTGATCGAGACTGCTGTCCTTCAGGAAGAACGGAATGTTCATGCGTGAACGCACACCTTCAGCAACGTTGTTGCTGTAGAAATCAGAACTGTCAATGAAGTTATAGAGAAGTTCTGACTTTTCCTTATTAATGGCTTCCATCGCTTCAACACCGCCGAGGCTCTTTAACCAGGCAAATACCTTGCCGGCAAAGTACCATGCAAAGGTATTAGGAGTATTGAGCATTGAATCATGATCGGCAGTGACCTTGTAGTCCCAGATTGCAGGAGTGATTGACTGTGCATGACCAATCAGATCCTCTCTTACGATAACAATAGTAATGCCTGAAGGTCCGATATTCTTCTGAGCACCGCCGTAAAGCATACCGAATTTTGAAACATCCATGCGACGGGAAAGAATGCATGATGAAATATCGGCAATCAGCGGAACGTCACCGGTATCAGGAGTGTTGAACATTTCAATACCGTGAATGGTTTCGTTCATACATACGTGAACATAGGCTGAATCCTTCTTTAAAGGAAGACCTTCAAGCTTAAGATCAACCTTGCCGTCAGCATTTACGAAGTCACCCTTAATGGAATTCACGTTGGTGTACTTCACTGCTTCTTCAGCTGCGTAACCTGACCAGGCACCGGTAACAATGTAATCGGCTGAACCGTCTGCAGAAGCAAGATTCATAGGAAGATTGGCAAAAACACCTCTTCCGCCGCCGTGCATGAACAGTACCTTATAGTTGTCAGGAATATTCATGAGCTCACGAAGATCAGCAGTGGCTTTTTCAGCGATAGCCAGATAATCCTTGGAACGGTGAGAGATTTCAATTACGCCGGCACCGATTCCGTTGATATCCAAAAACTCCTTCTGAACATCCTTCATAACAGCTTCAGGAAGCATAGAAGGACCTGCTGCAAAATTGTATACCTTACTCATAGAGAGACACCTTGTCCTATTCTGATATTTGCTTGAAAAATAATTTAAAAACAGATGCGAACATTATACAGAAAAAACAGGCATAAAGATAAAAATAAAACATAAATGGGCGTTTTTCCTGCATGAAACGAACTGTTCTGAGAACTTTTCCGATAAAACAAAGGAGGAGAAAAACATATGTCTTTCTCCCCCTTTAACCGTCAGTAAATCTGACAAATCAAACCTCAGGCTTTTTCTTCAGTCTGAAATCATCAGATGTCAGAATCATCCTGTGCGTCTGAAGCGGCATCCGCAACTGATTCACCGTCAGATGCGACATCGGCGGCGTTATCAGTATCTGCGTCTGCAGGGATCTGTCCTTCCTGTTCCTCGTCATCGGTCTTAACAACACGCTGTACGGATACAAGCTTGAGACCTTCATCAAGACGAATTAGACGAACGCCCTGACCGTAACGGGAAATCACGCTGACCTCATCAACACGGGTACGAACAAGAATACCGGCATTGTTGATAAGAATGATTTCGTCACCGTCGGCAACCTGTACGGCACCGATTACCCTGCCGTTGCGATCCTCACCCTTGATGGCGATTACGCCCTTGGCATTACGACGTCTCAACGGGAAGTCGACAACAGGACTGCGCTTACCGAAGCCGTTTTCGGTGGCTATCAGTACGTACGGCAGAGTGCTGTCGATTACCATCATGGAAACTACCTGATGGCCCTTGGCAAGATTCATGCCCCTGACGCCTCGTGATACACGACCGGAAGCTCTAACACCGCCACGGTAATTAGGACCGATAACAAGTGCATCTTCCTCTGAACCTTCACCATCGCCGTCAGCATCGGCACTTACGGCTTCCTCAATGGTCTCCGCAGCTTCTGCAGCTTCTTCATTTTCACCGTCAGTGTCGATGGTTGCATCAGCTTCAGGTGTTAATGGAGAATACTCGTTAAAGAGACATGCACGTCCGTCGGAACTGAACAGGGCAATTACGTCGCTGCCTGATGTCAGTGCGACATTGACGAGGCTTACGCCTTCATCAAGCTTAATGGCTCTGAGACCCTGGGCATTAACGTTTCTGTAAGCGCTCAGCTTGGTCTTCTTTACATAACCGTTGGAGGTTGCAAAGAACAGGAATTTGTTCTCGTCAAAGCTGTTTACCGGAACAATGGTCTGAATTGACTCGTTTTCCTCAAGTCTCAGCAGGTTCACAATCGGACGGCCCTTAGAATTTGAAGACGCTTCCGGCAGGTCATATACGTTGATTGAGAACACCTTGCCGCGGGAGGTAAAGCACAACACGGTATCATGTGTATTCACCACATACATGCTGTCAATTACGTCCTCATCCTTCACCATGGTGGCACGACGGCCGCGGCCTCCGCGCTTCTGGGCTTCATATTCAGATAAAGGCTGGTACTTGATGTAACCGGCATGGGACAGGGTAATAACGGCTGAAACCGGATCAATCAGATCCTTCTTGGTAATTTCAGCGGTGTTGGTTTCGATCACGCTTCTTCTGGCGTCACCGTAATCATTGCGAATCTGTTCGAGTTCCTCAATGATAATGTCACGCAGAAGCTCTTCTGATGCCAGTATTCTCAGGAATTCCTTGATCTGGGCAGAAAGTTCACGGTATTCCTCGGTAATCTTGTCCTGTTCCAGATTGGTCAGACGGTGCAGAGGCATGTCCAGAATTGCCACTGTCTGAGGATCGGAGAAGAAATATGCCCCATCGTGAATACCGAATCTAGGTTCAATGTATTCAGGTTTGCAAAGTTCCCTGCCGTCCGCCGCAATTTCAATAAGACTGTTAAGTTCACCGTAATTCCACGGATGAGCCATCAAGGCCGCATGTGCTTCCTGTCTGTTGGCACTGCCCTTGATAATTGCAATGATTTCGTCGATGTTGCTTAAGGCCACAAGCAGAGCTTCGAGCTTATGAGCCCTGTCACGTGCAATCTTAAGATCATAAACGGTACGTCTTGTTACAACTTCCTTTCTGTGCTTGATGAAGTGCTCAAGAATCTGCTTCAGATTAAGAACTTCAGGACGGTTGTCAACGAGTGCCAGCATGTTTATAGGGAAAGACACCTGCATTCTGGTCTGCTGGAAAAGTTTGTTGAGAACTATTTCAGGAGATTCGTTCTGACGCAGGAAGATTTCAATGCGGACCTTTTTGGTTGAACCGTTGTTCACGCGGGTTATGCCTTCGATGGTGTGGTCACGCATGCATTCACTGATCTTCTTTTCGATTTCAGCAGGTCCTACACCGTAAGGAAGTTCGGTAACAATAATCTTCTGTTTACCGTTTTCATCCCCTTCAATGGTGGTCTTTGCACGAATGATGGCCTTACCGTTACCGGTCTGATATGCCCTTCTGATGTCGCTCTGTCCGTAGATGATACCGCCGGTAGGGAAATCCGGAGCAGGGATGTACTGCATAAGATCGTCAACCGTCAGTTCAGGATTACGCATTAATGCCACGGTGGCATTTACGACTTCTGACAGATTATGAGTCGGAATATTGGTGGCCATACCTACCGCAATGCCTGATGTTCCGTTAACCAGAAGGTTAGGAAGCTTGTTAGGCATTACAACCGGAATTGTTTCACTGTTATCGTAGTTTGGAACGGTATCAACGGTTTCCTTTTCCAGATCCGCAACCATTTCACCGCAGATCTTGGACATTCTGACTTCGGTATAACGCATGGCCGCAGCCTTGTAACCGTCAAGGTCACCGAAGTTGCCGTGACCGTCCACGAGCGGATAACGGAGGGAGAAATCCTGAGCCATACGGACGATGGTATCATAAACGGCCGTATCACCGTGAGGATGATACTTACCGATAACATCACCAACTACACGTGCTGACTTTAAATGCTTGGTATTGTAAAAGTTTCTCAGCTTGTACATGGAGTACAGACTGCGTCTGTGTACCGGCTTTAAACCGTCTCTTACGTCTGGGAGTGCACGATCCACGATTACGCTCATGGCATAATTGATAAATGCGCTCTGAAGCTGTTCAGTGATCTTTACCGGACGGACATTCTCCGGTAATGAATCTCTGGATGTTGTATTGTCACTCATCTCAATTACTCATTATTAATATAAAAAATTTGTGGCTCATTGTACCATAAAACCATATTATTTTCATGCAGTTTCCTAGCCCGGAAGTGACGTCAGCCGGTGTTCCTGAGATAATCTGAATATTTTCGCCGTCAGATGCTTTTTGTTTTCTGCCCGCACCCCCTTACATTAAGGTTTAGAATTCCGTTTTTTCATTCAGAAGGATTATTATTTCATAAACAACGTTTCCGTCTGACGCCTGACTGCCGGATTCATTTTCCCGTCATGGCATGCATGCCACGGTTTTAATATTTTTTTGTTAAATTTCATCGAAACTAATTATATAATTGTCGGACTTTCATATCCTGACAGTCTGAACAGATCGTATCTTATCCGGCGGAAGACGGGCTCATTACACTGCCGGACGGAAACGTCGTCAATGCACCTGTTCGGACAGTCACAGCCAAAAGGAATACAACAATGTGGTTTAAAAATGTCAGAGTATACACGCTCGATACAGGGTTCAAGTACAGCACCGAAGAACTTGACAAACTTCTTGCACCTCAGAAATACACTCCGTGTTCAGGTCAGGACATGGTACGTTTCGGTTGGGTAAGTCCGCTCGGACAGGACGAGGAGGTTCTCTGTCATAAGATCAATGACGACTACTTCTTCCGCTGCAGAACCGAAAAAAGAATGCTCCCTGCCAGCGTGGTTAATGAAGAATTAAAGGAAAAGGTGGAAGAGCTCGAACTTAAGCAGGCACGTAACGTAAGCAAAAAGGAAAAGGCGGAGCTCAAGGAAAACATCGTTAATGAACTCCTGCCTAGAGCTTTCCGACTCCATAAGGAAAACTGGATCTGGGTTAGCGGCAAATACGGCTATGTCGTGGTAAACGTGGCCTCAGACAAGCAGGCAGAGGATCTTATCGCCCTCTTAAGAAAAAGTCTCGGTTCCCTTCCGGCCCGCCTCTTCAAATTCAACAAATCCGTTAACGACTGCATGACGGAATGGGTTGCCAACGGTGAAGGCCCGGTTGGAATTGAAATCGGCGACGAGGTTGAACTCAAGGCGGTTGACGGTGCCGGCGGCACCATCAAGGCAAAGAAACAGGACCTGGACACTGCAGAAATCAAGGCTCACCTTGAAGCAGGCAAGGTTGTTACAAGTCTTGCAATCACCGTAAACGATGACGTATCACTTGTCATAGACGATTCTTTTGCCCTTAAGAGAATAAAGCTTTCCGACACCGTTATTGACGAGAACGCCACCGTTAGCGATGACCCGGCAGCCCAGCTCGATGCCGATCTTACCCTTATAAGCGGCGAATTCTCAAAGCTGATTCCGGTACTGGTTGATGCATTCGGCGGCGAAAGCGAAGCTGAATAAAGCATAACTGACGATCCGGAAACGGTTAACCGTTTTTCCCATTCATAAAATGCACTTAATCCGGCAGCGGCCATACTGTTCATGGCGCTGCCGGATTTTATGATTAGAGGCTTTTTTTATTTTATACCGGTCAGATGATACACAAATCACGGAGAAAATTATAAAATATGGCAGCTTCTAAAATTCAAACACCAGATTTAAGGGATCACACATGAAAAAACCTGAGCTTTTATCACCGGCAGGCACATTAAAGAACTTAAGATACGCCACGGCCTTCGGTGCCGATGCCGTCTATGCCGGTCAGCCCCGCTACAGTCTGCGAATCAGAAACAATGAATTCGATTATCAGACTCTTGAATCAGCCATCAGGGAACTGCATGATGCGGGAAAGAAGCTCTACATGGTTGTAAACATTCAGCCTCACAACATCAAGGTAAAAAAGTTTGCCAAAGATCTTGCCGACATTGTTGCCCTTAACCCTGATGCCTTAATCATGTCAGATCCCGGCATGATTATGATGGTAAGGGAAGCCTATCCGGACATGCCGATTCATCTTTCGGTACAGGCAAACACAATTAACTTTGCCTCCGTGCGCTTCTGGGAAAAAATGGGACTTAAGAGAATAATACTTTCCAGAGAGCTTCATCTTGACGAAATCAGGGAAATCCGCGATGAATGTCCTCAGATGGAACTGGAGGTTTTTGTTCACGGTGCTCTGTGCATGGCCTACTCCGGCCGCTGCCTGCTGAGCGGTTATCTCACCCACCGCGACTCAAATCAGGGAGCCTGCACCAACTCCTGCAGATGGGCCTATAAGATACACAAGGCCGTAGAAGACGATACCGGAGAGCTGGTCGAACCGGATCTCGGCAGCGATCTTGTTACCCCGCACAGCTATCTTCTGGAAGAACCTAAGAGACCTGGTGAACTCATGGCCTGCGACGAGGATGAACACGGTACCTACATCATGAACTCACGAGATCTGCGTGCCGTCGAACACGTGCAGAAACTCTGTGAAATCGGTGTTGACTCCCTTAAGATTGAAGGTCGCACAAAATCTTTCTACTACTGTGCCAGAACCGCCTCAGTCTACCGCCGTGCCATCGACGCCGCCATGCGCGGAGAAAATATCGTGGAGGAACTGAAATCCGAACTCGAATCACTGGCACACAGAGGCTATACGGACGGATTCCTCACCCGTCACGGCATCAGTGAATACCAGAATTATGACTACGGCTACAGCATCTCAGATAAGAGTCAGTTCGTCGGTGAAGTTACCGGCATCGATGCTGACGGTCTGTGGCAGGTAAGCGTGCGTAACCGTTTTGAACTTGGGGACACCCTCGAGATACTGTCTCCGGGAGTAAGAGAATTCATCACCCTTGACAATCTGCTTGATAAGAAAAAGCAGCCTGTCACCGTAGCACCCGGCGACGGACACGTGGTTTACTTTAAATGTCCGCTGCCTCCTGAATACGCCCGCATGGGCATTATCGTGCGTCACTTCAGAAACGGGGAGAACACGAGACAGCCCGTAATCAGACAGAATTAATCCTGTCTCTCCGTATGTAACACAGAATTAACGGAAGCTGCCGGCATTCGGCAACTTCCGTACTTTTTTAAGCCCCGGGAACTCGACAGTTCCGGGGCTTAATCTGAAGCGGCACAAAACCCTGCCATTAGGCATGTTTAGGCCGTGCAGCAGGCAAAGGGATTTCATTTATTGTGAATTCAGTCTTCTTTTGAAACACAAAACATGCTTATACTCTATACAGGAGGACTGTCGTTTTTACTGAACCTTTTAACCCATGTTCAAAAAACAGCCACATCATTCTTTACAAATATGATTCAGTAATAGTAGTATTGAAACAGAGGAATGCAGCATCGGTAATGTTGCGGATTTATCATAGGGATATGTGATTCCACAGATTAAGAGTGGAGAGATTTGTTATGAAAAGATACAATGCTGACGCTTATTCAGGTATAAAACCTAACGGTTTTACCTTAATAGAATTAGTGATCGTTATTGTTATTTTAGGTATACTTTCAGCCGCGGCCGTTCCAAAATTCATGAGTATGCAGGCGGATGCCAGGGCTTCGACGCTGACATCAATAAAAGGTGCCGTGAAATCGGCAAACTCCATGATTTACGCAAAGTCACTTACAAACAACATCAACAACAGTTACTCTGAAAAAATCGATCAAAACAAGGAATGGCAGGAAGACTGCAGTACCGGCAGTTGCGTTAAGATTGGCAATATCTGGGTCTATACAAAATTCGGTTATGTTGATCGTAATTCTGTGGCTTATCTTCTGGATACGGATATCAGTGGCAATCAGGATACCAAGGTTGTCACGAACAAAAAAACCAAGGAGAAAATAACCGTTCCGGCGCGAAATACCACACAGGGAGGCTCAAACTACAATTGCCCTACAGGTAATAATTCGGTACTGTGCAAGGATCATGATTTCTGTCAGTGCAGAGTCAACAAATATGCCGCAGCGGAAAACAGAGATACCCAGTTCATAGTACCGAAGGGATTCGATTATAACATTAACAAACATCCTAAGGGCGGGTGCTATTTCGGCTACACGACTTCCGATGTAGTCAACAAATCAGTAAAACCTCCTGTGTACACACTCAAGACCGAAGGATGCTAAAACATATCAGTCGTTAACATAACATGATTTTTTCCGGACGGCTACGGATTCATTTCCGTAGCCGTTTTTGCGTAAATTCCAATAACACTCCGCATGGTTCTGTGCGTTCAGTCCAATCCTAATCTGTCCCAGATGATATAATGTTCAACTGTCTGCATTGAGACAGAATAGAATTTTTTTATATTAACACGAGATAAAACAGCAAATTGTGCCCAAAAAGGCGGATTACGAAAGTCCTGTATGCCTTTCTGGCGCGTTAACGGATGGGCAGAGTGATTCAGTCAGTACACATACGTTGTCCGGGATGCTCCGGCAACATGATATTCAGCATCAGAAAGCAGAAGCTCGTATGCGAATCCTGCGGTAAAACCAGCACGGTACGGGAATATGAGAATATCGTTGCGGAGAAAAACCGAAAAGGAGTAAAGGATGCTTTCATATCCGGAGCAAAAGCTTATAACGATAATGAAAAGAATCCTCTGAACCGCTACTATACATGCAGCAGTTGCGGCGGACAGATTTATCTTGGTGTTCTTTCAGCTACGGCAAAGTGTCCATTCTGCGGAAATGACATTATCATGACCGACAAATACAGGGCACAAAAGATGCCGGACTTTCTAATTCCGTTCCAAAAGGATCAGGAAAACTTTAGGGAAAAAATCATTGAGAAGGCTATGGAAAGAACAATGGTTCCGGATGCCTTTATCGAAAAGCTGAAATCAGCCAAATACGTTCCGTCATACATACCGTTCTGGGTATGCGATGCCGAGCTTTCAGGCTCTCTTGATTATGAGGTAGAAACAATAACTCCGTGGCCGATATCACTTACAGGCAGAGAGAAAATGAACTATTTCCATTTTGTAAGGGAATGCCACGCCCGCGGTTCAATACGTATCTCCGGAATTCCGCAGGATGCCTGCGACAGCCTCGATGACAAACTTACTCAGCCTCTTGAACCATTCAATACGAATGCTGCCGTACCGTTCAGTCCTGCCTGGCTTTCAGGCTTGGATGCCAAAATCTACGACGTTGATTCGGAACACGGCCTTTATCAGATTCTGAAAAGAATGCACACATCTTTTGACGTTTTGCTGACCAATGCAAAAAAATATGATTTTTTCGCAGGCAGCGAACAGAACTACAGACTCGTCCATCACAGAATGCTTTACGCACTGTTTCCTGTATGGACGGCAGAGGTTGAATGGGAAAGCAATAAAAAAAACACGAACTACTGGGAACGGGAAGAGAACAGAAAATTCATTTTCTCCATGAACGGACAAACCGGCAAATGCGTCGGCAGCTTTCCGGTATGCACAAAAAAAATAAATATCTGTGCCGTAAGCTGCTGGTTCCTTTACCTGTCCTTCTGTTATCTCTGGCTGACACAGTCGCTTTTCTTTGAAAAGACATCCACGCTGCCACCTGTTCTGAACCATCCGTACTTCATTGCCGCAACCCTGATTCCCGTATGGTTCTTCGTAAACAGAACCGCACCAAAGTGGTTTTTTAAAACTGAACGAACAAGTTATTTTTACGGAACTCTGTTTATGCTGTTGGGAATTCTGTTTCTTGCTCTGACCGCAATTGTGACACCAAGTAACCTCATATACATATTGAGCCCAATGGTCTTGATTCCTTTTCTGATTCTGTCCAAAGCTACCTCGGAATTCATGCCTCAGCGTCTGCAGAAAATAACGGACCTGAAACTCGTAAGACAGGGTGATGATTACATAATACCGGGAAATTCACGTGTGTATGAAAGAAAGGTAAAACACAGACATCTATGCCTGCGCAGCCATAAGCACACCACCCTACGTTTCGGTATCAGCACAAAGGATCTGTATAAGTAACACGGAGCTTCCTGGCAATCTCCGTTTTAGGCATGCCGCATCATAAAAAGTCTACGACATGCCCATGCCTTATTCCAGACTGAAATCTTTAGTAAAATTTGAGTACACGTCAAAAAACGCACTTTTTGACGTGTATTCCCGTAATACTATTCAAAAATTGCATAAATTGACGAGTACTATTAAAAATCAATCTTAAAGATCGTTCCACAATCGACAAAAAATCCCTAAACTAAAGCGTTAGGGATTCTAGACTATTTATAAATCTCTCTCCTGTGTCCTATTTGCAAAACCAAAATTATAACTTCTTCGTCTCTAATTTCAGCCAATATTCGATAATCACCTACCCTATACCTCCATTGACATGCCTTATTTGCAACCAAAGCCTTACCATGAATTCTAGGGTTTACGCAACCTTCCAAATTTTTCTTCAACCAAGAAGCTATCAGCTTGGCTGTATTCCTATCTAATTTTGATAATTGCTTTTTGACTTTTTGAGTAAAAAGAACGGAATAACTCATGCTAAATCCAGTTCCTCAATAACTTCATCAAGGGTATAAGTAACTGGATTTTTTTTATATTCAGCATAAGCCTTTTCATATTCTTTCAAGTCAAATTCTTCTTCAATATGATCCATGACAATTCTACGAACCAGTTCTGAAACAGTCATTCCTCGCATTGATGCATATGATTTAATAATATCAGTATCAACATCGTTTAATCTGAGAGATATAGACATACTGCCTCCTATAAAATATTGCCCTATCTGTATTACATTGTAATACAGAGACTCAATAATTTCAAGAAAGCATCTGATGATATTTGAAACAAAAAAACCCAGTCATAAGACTCGGGACAAGGTTATCAATTGAGCTAAACAACTTTAGTCCAGTAAATAAGAACAGTCTTCCTTGCTTAGCTTGAGATAGGATTTTATCACGGATAATTCCTGTTCATGCTGTTGGGAATTATGCTTCTGGTACTTTCCGCAATCGTGGCACCAAATAACACCATATACGTATTAAGTCCCATGGTTGTGATTATTTTTCTGATTATGTCCAAAGCGACCTCGGAATTTTTGCCGAAGTCTCTGCGGATAATGACGGATCGGAAACTCGTAAGACAGGGTGACGATTACATAATTCCCGGAAGTTTACGTGTTTATGAAAGAAAGGTAAAACACAGACATCTGAGCGTGCACCAACATAAAACCACCACCATACGTGACGGTATCAGCCTAAAGGATGTGTATAAGTAACACGTAGCCTCAAAACGGTCTCCGTTTCGGGCATGCCGAATCAAAAAAAGGTTTACGGTATGCCCATGCCCGTTACGGTGCTGAAATCTTTATTTTAAAAAATATAAAAGACCCACTTTATCTTCTTCGTCCTTTGACGGTTTACTGCCTTCGATAATGCTTTTTGGGGAAGAATTACTTTTCTTCTCTTCATCACGATCCCATCTTCTTGTCACAGTGTTTTTATAATAGTCAGAATGACAGTAGTCACAATGAGGAGCCAGTGAAAGTGTATTCTGCTTTTTTACCAGCTTCCAGAGAAAACAGCATGAAGTTATGGAAACAAACAGGATCAGAGCGGTAACCATCACAATATTGAATATATCCCTGCCTCCATAAGTCATCTTATAAGCCTCATAACCGAAGTACCAGGCCCCGTAAGTAAACAGAATGCTGAAAACGGCCGTACTCAGGTTTCTGATAAAGACATATTTGGCACAGACATAGACCACTGAAGCATAAAGAAAAATCAAAACAGTCATTCCCTTCATGGAATTACCGTCTTTAATAACACCAAGAGCGCATACCCAGTAACACAGATTCAGACAGAACAGCCAGGGAAAGAGCTGACTGCACACAAACTTAACCATGCTTACCGGTATACTGCAGGCTACTTTGCCGGTCTGGCCGTTTACGGAACACGGAAACTTCCTGCCCTGCCACGTGATGTCCATGTGCCATATCGGAAACAGAGCATAACTCACCTTTAACGGCTTATAGTCATACTGTCTGTCGGTCACCTTGTAGTAATGATAGAGTGCAGCCTGACTAAGAGTTCTGTCAAATGATTCCCTGGCTCTGTTCTCTGCCCTTACAACACAGTCTTCCATGCTCACGTTATATACCTTGGCATGAAGTCCGGCAAGATATGCAAAGCTGAATCTGGGAGCATTGGCACACTCAAAAGGCTCAAGCATCTGAGATATTCTGTCATCAACCTCAATCGATGCATCCTGAGGTATCTTTGTGAAGGTTTCCGTACCATAGCCATGCCCGGAATACACAACGTGATGATATTTCTTGTTGCTGTAACTTACTCTTTCCACCTGAAAAGACGCTTTTCCGGACACGGTAACGTCAAAGAGCCAAAAGGGAATGTACCAGGCCTTTATATTCTCAAATGTTGCCCCCACCCTGAAGGCATCCGGAACAAACATCCGCTTTTTGAGTACTGCCCTGTATTCCTCAAGAAACTGAGCCTTATCGATTTTAAACGGAACTATAAAATCCGGAACCTGCTGATCCCTGTACTTATCCGTAAATACCAGGGCATTACCGCAGAACGGGCATACTCCGGTGGCTGCTGCAGCCCCCGGGGTAATCTCTCCCCCGCATGAGGAGCAGGTGTATGAACGAAGCATGTTCTCCTTACTGTCGTCCCCCTCCTCCTCCACATTCAAAAGAGCGCCACGGCTGAATGATTCAGCTCCTTTTTTCTTCTTTTCTGCAAGAATATTATTATACTCATAAACGGTATACATGCTTGAACAGGATTCGCATTCAAGCATCTGCTCCGTAATATTGAAAACCAGATTTCCGGAACAGCCCGGACATCTGGCATGGTCTGAATATTTCATGAAAAACTCCGACGTTTAAGTGGAGATAAACCTCAATTATTATTTCGTCTTCTCCGTGTACGGTATGGCATTAACCGCTCATCATGTTTGCATAATACACAACAGGTGTCTTTCTTTCTGTGACGTTCACACATACTTTTAAAAGCTAAAAGCCGACTAATTCTTATCTGTCGGCGTTTTCTCATTCACCGGGTCGGCTATTCACCGTCTGAGACAAATCCTCCATCCTGCCTGCCAGCCGATTTCCGGGACAGAAATATGTATCGGACATCAGAGGCTTTTTTGAGCGGATTTATTTTTTGGTAACGCGGATGATTGATGAACAGATATTTGTTATCGATTTGTCGTTTATGCTCAAGAAATACAACTACCGACATGTTAGAATTTATGAGTATGGTTCGGCATATTAAGTATTGAAATAAAAGGACTCCAACAAAAATCAGTCAGAAAAATTTCACTACGGAAGGAGAAACTGATATGAAAAAACAGAGTAAAAGAAAAGGACTGACATCTTTATTTTTTGCCATAACTCTCGTTTTGTACGGTTGTGCAAACCAGGCTGAGCAGGCAAAAACAGATACTCTCAATGAAATATCCAACAGTGATGCCAAGTTAAATCTTTCTGATGATGCCAGCGGCTTTGTGTTACTCAGCGAATCAGTTCCTGATGCAATTTTAGAAATCAGATATTATTCGACATATAATTTTGTGGGCACCAGAATTGACGGGTATGAAGAACCGGTTGCCTTACTTACAAAAGAGGCTGCCACAGCACTCAGAAAAGTCAGTGATGAGTTAAAAAAGAAGGGATACCGTCTAAAAATTTTTGATGCCTATCGTCCTCAAAAAGCTGTTAATCACTTTATGCGCTGGGCTCTTGACACTAATGATGTGACAATGAAACCGTATTTTTATCCAGAACTGGAAAAAGACGTTCTTTTCCCTCAGGGATATATAGCTGAACATTCAGGACACAGTCGCGGCAGTACGGTTGATTTAACTCTTTTTGACATGAAAACGGAAAAAGAAGTAGATATGGGAGGAACGTTCGATTACTTTGGTTTACTGAGCCATCCGGATTATACAAAAATCACTAAAGAACAATATAACAACCGAATGATTCTTCGGGATGCAATGTTGAATAACGGTTTTAAACCTTTGGAAGAAGAATGGTGGCACTTTACGCTAAAAGACGAACCTTATCCTGACACTTATTTCACTTTCCCGGTATCTGTTACTTCAGTTTCGAATGACAGATGTGTTAAATAATAACACTTCCGTACCTATATAAAGCCAAATCAGGCCGGCAGTTCTTTACCTGTCGGCCTTCTTCATGAAAAAGATCATAACCTGAACAGGTTTATGACCCGATACATTTACTGATACATTTACTGAGAGGCAAGGCAAAAACTAACCCTTTGAACCATAGAAACGGAACTTCGGATGCTTCCAGACCGGAACAAGCCTTTCATCAAAAACATATCTCGTTCCCAGGGGAACCTTGTCATCACGGTGATAGTCTGTTCCGCATGAAGCATAAAGCCCGAATTCCAGAGCCAGCTCGGTAGGATACTCTTTTTCAAAGGCATTCAGTTGTCTGCATCCGAGGGTCTCCATGGCCTCTCCTCCAGCCTCTTTGAAGGCTCTGGTGAGCTCATGCATCTTTTCACGTCTGACTTCCTCGGTATTTTCCGGTTTTTTTGGATCAAAATAACGCCAAACATGTGCCAGAACAGGAATCCCGCCGGCATTTAAAATGGTCTCGACGGCCTCAGCCATGCTGCACCACGGAGCCTCCTTAATGGTGACGAGACCGCCGGTGGCAAAATATTTTTCGTAAACATCATCAGGACTGGTAAGATCAACCATTTTACGGTTTACCAAATACTGCGAAACATTATACTTGTTTACGGTACCGGCAAATGTTCCCATGAGATCGTCATAGTCAACAGATATTCCTACATCCGCAAGCCTGCTGCAGAGGAGCTCTGTGTACTCCATTCTCTTACGGTTCTGCGTATCCAGCAGTTCGGTAAGTGACTTATTTTCTATATCAATGCAAAGTCCCTGAATATGTATTTTACGGGGGGTGGTAATTTCCACTCCCGCCACGAGACTTATACCCGCTTTCACGGCTTCCGTACAGGCTTCATCAATCCCTGACACGTTATCATGATCAGACAGGCCGAATACCCTGATACCGGCATCAAAAGCCTTTCTGACGACCTCAGAAGGCGAATACAGGCCATCTGATTTGTTTGAATGATTATGCAGATCAATCATTAAACCTTCGCAATTCTCACTCATGACTCCCCCCCCTTTCTCCTGACTGCCGCCGGTGAAACCCGCGGCAAAAAAAACGATATTAAAAGACGGAACCGTCAGCAAACTGTACGGTTCTCATCATTACGTCTGACTGTCTCCTTCACCGTCATGCCCCCCCGCTTCATCAGTCGCCGCCATACCTGCCGCAGCCGTCTCCTGTAAATGAAATCTGCGGGATAACGTGAACACGGCAAGAGCGGCTACCGACAGAACAAACATGGTAGCGGCCATGGGCACTGCCGTTGTTCCTGAAAAAGAGTTGAAAACCAGTCCCGCAAGAGCCCCCAGTCCAAAACGCAGGCTCCCCATGACCGAAGAGGCCGTACCTGTCATTTCCGGGAATTTTCCCAAAGTATACGTTGTGCTCAGTGCACCGATAAGTCCGACGGTACAGACGGTCATCACAACAGGAATGATAATCAGCGGAAGACAGTCTGTCTCGGCAATAGCCATTACAAGAAGAAGCGTACTGCCGACAGCACTGAAACACAATGCCCCCATAAAAGAGGTAAGCAGCCCGAATCTTTTTACGAACCGCCCGGTAAAGCTTACGACAATCATCAGAGAAATGATGTTAAGAGCAAATACAAGGCCAAAGGTCATACTGTCAAGACCGTATATGTTCATGTATACCTGTGAGGCACCTGATATAAAAGAGAACATGGCAGCGCAGTTTAATGCCTGTGCCAGCACGGTACCGCAGACACTCTTATGACTGATTATCTTTCCGTAGTTTGCAAGCATGACCGAGAAATTCAGCGGCTGTCTTCTGTCCTTCGGCAGTGATTCAGGTATACCGAAGCCTATGCAGCAGAGAATCAGCACACCGATGGTGGCAAGAAGATAGAAGCAGTACTGCCACCCGAATCCGGCAAGCATTCCTCCGAGTGTCGGAGCAATAAGCGGTGCCAGACTCATTGCAATCATGGAAATGTTGATTGCCCTGTTAAACTGCGTACCTTTAAAAATATCCTTCATTACGGCATTGGCAACAACAGCACCGGACGCACCGCCAAGAGCCTGCAGGAGACGCATTACGAAGAACACGCCGAAATTTCTGGTAAATACGGCACACATGGAGGCCAGCGTAAATACCAGCGTTCCGATCATTATTATCTTCTTACGTCCAAGAGCATCGGAAAGAGGTCCGTATATGAGCTGCCCGGCGGCGAATCCGCCAAAGAATATGCTCACGGTTAACTGCATATCACTAATCGAGGAATTCATCTCCTCAGCTATGCCTGTCAGCGACGGCAGATACATATCGGTTGCAAGAGGAGCCAGGCAGCTTGCAAGACACAGGAACAGGATGGTTTTGTAAAATTTTAAGTCAGACATGTCACTCGCCGTTGAAGTTTTTAAGGCCGGAGCCGGATTTTCCCATCCGGCACATATGGTCCCGTCAGAAAGATGTCGTCATCATGCATGCCTCATTTCTGATACGGGAAACGTCACACTGTAATTTTAACAATTCCTGGCGCAATTCGTAATTGGAAATTAAAAAAAACGAAACCTGATAAAAAGCATCCGGTTCAGTATCGGAAACACGATACCGAACCGTTATTAAAGAAAATACGCTGTGGAACGGCACTAGGCCAGCATGGTTGTTTTAACAGAAACAGCTGGTTCGCTGCCGTTTGCCAGACTGAAATTATATATCATGGCATTTATTCTGCCTGTATATCCGTGGATCAGGTTTCTGAAGGAAGCGGAATTTATCCTCATATTAAGGGTAACGTCAAGCAGTTCATTCTCATCCGCATTCACGGCCACTGCAATCACGGTATAGCTTTCACTGCCTCCTGTCTCTCTGATGACAAAGACATTGCCGAACGGAATGACTTCATAATTATCGAAGTCGGATATAAAGTCATAAACAGCCTGCCAGACAGTTACCCTGCTGGAACCGCTAAGATATTTCTTCTGAAGCTTCAGGTAGCCGCACAGCACGTCTGCAAGAACCGATGCATCAACATTCTCGAGAGCCAGCTGAATCTGTTCCCTGCGTGAAACAAGCCCGCAGAGTTCCCTGAGATAGTCATCGTGAGCATTTACCTCATCGGACACAGCCATGACAATCTCGGTATTGACAAGTTCAGCCACGTCAAGTCTGCTGTCATCACGGGTAACAAGTGAAACCAGGCCTTCAGCGTAAAGAATCTGCAGAAATCTTCTGGTATATGAATAGATTTCCCCGGTATATCTTGTGTTATTACGAGGATCAAATCTGCTAATTTCCCGGGTATTTACCACCTCTCCGTTAAGCAGTCTGGCAATGCCGATATCACCGCACAGGAGATAGGCTCCATTGCCGCTGTTGAGGCTGTCACGTATGAACCATACGGCGTTGCTGACCACGGAGGTAATAAAAAGATCCTTTGCCTCTATTGAGGTAAAGAGTGTGCTCGGTTTAACCAGGCCGCCGTCATAATGACCGCACCAGTCATAAAGCTCATCGGAATCAAGTTCCGAGAAGCTTGCCTTGAGAACGGTGGTCATCTCTTCATAGGTTATACCGCACCAGCCAAACATTCTGGATGATCCCGTCTGTTTTTCCGATGACAGGTTATAGAACAGCGGACCGGCTTCAGGATGCTCCGGATGCACAAGCATGTCCGCAATTCCCGGAATATGAGTTCCCGCAAGAGAGAGATAGATGAAACCATCGCGACGATCAGCCTCAATGAGAGACACCCACAGACGGCGCCATGCGTTCAGAAATTCGGAACTTCTGGTTACGAATCGCTGTACCCTGTCAAAATTCTTGAAAATCAGTACAAGCTTTTTTCCGGATTCCGCATACAGACCTCTGAGAAGAGCGACCCAGTCATACCTCGGCAATTTTTTGACTTCCGGATACATTGACTTTATGGCCTGTGCAGTCTGTGTGGACAGATCGGTAATAAAGGTATTGTATGATGTTGTGGCATTCACGTCCGTAAAATCAAACGTAAGCACCGTAAAACTGCCGCGTTTTTTAAATATATCCTGTTTATTGACGATATCCGAGCCCCAGAAAACGGCAGGATCGGTTCGCTGGTCATAAAAGGCACCAATCATATCCGCAAAAGTGGATACGCCGAGCCCTGCAGGAGCACACAGGGAAATAAAGTTATGCCCATCAGCAACGGCTTCATCAACCACCTCTATGTAGGAAGTTTTATCAACCCTCAGATTACGGGAACATAATGATATGTATAGATTGTCCTGAGTTACGTCAATCAGCATCTGCGACACCAGCTCTTAAAAATTTTAAAAACGGAAACGGCAATTAATACCATACAAATTTACGCATATTATACAGGATTGTAACAAAAATTCCCGTATTAATGGGAATAAGGGACAATAAAGGCATCTTTTAGGTAAAAAAGAAAAACCCGCAATACTAAAACGCTGAACGGAAGCGTGCTGAGAATGCCGTAAGCTTAAACGGTAAAATATTCTCCGGGAAAACCCTGGGTCTCCCGGAAAAAACTATCAGATATTCTGCAGAGCCTGTCTGAGTGAATTAAGCTCCTCCTGGGTCATGGTTACACCCTTCCCCATTTTTTCATGGTTCGGAGCCCAGTCACGGATGTCATACTTTGGTGCCGCATTGTTCCACGAAACCCTGTTTAGTTCCTTACGCCACCCCTTTGGATTTTCAGAAATTACGGCAATTTCCTCTACAATTTCAAATTTAATGTCTGTCATCAGTATTTCCTATGGTTAATTGACATCGGTATTCTCATGTGTCGATTATTATTTTATGAAAACCGAAGTGTACGTTCACATTTCCTCAAACAAACCGTACCGGTTATACCGGCAAATTTTTATGATATTCAATCATTAATTACCTTATACATCTGTAAATGAAATCGCATTTTTGAAAAAAATATTAAATTAAATTAAGTTACATTACGTTAAATTAAACAACACCATATTTAACAAACACGGAAAAGACATACGTATGCTTTGTTAAGTAAATACGGTTATTCATATTTAATAATTATTTTTAATAAAGGATTTAAAACAGAACTGATATTATAAATTCATATACTTAATAAATCGTTTTACATGAATTTAAAGTATATGAAAAAACGATATAAAAAAGGGAGAACGGATTAACCGTTCTCCCTCGCATGTAACAATACCGCAGAGCGGATTATTCTGAGTAACGCTTAAACAGTAATGAACCGTTAGTTCCGCCGAAACCGAATGAATTTGAAAGTGCGTATTCAAATTCAGCCTTCTGGGCTACGTTAGGAACCAGATTGATACCTTCAACTTCAGGATCAGGATTTTCCAGATTGATGGTTGGAGGACAAATCTGTTCACGGACAGCCAGAGTGGTGATTACTGCTTCAACCGCACCGGCAGCACCGAGGAGGTGACCGGTCATTGACTTGGTTGAGCTGACACGAACAGTGGAAATGGCGTCACCGAAGGTACTCTTCACGGCTCTGATTTCTGCCAGGTCGCCTAAATGAGTAGAAGTACCGTGAGCATTTACATAACCAACTTCTGCAGGAGTGATACCGCCGTCACGGATGGCATTCTGCATTGCAAGAGCCGCACCTGCACCGTCTTCCGGAGGAGCAGTCATGTGGAATGCGTCAGAACTCATGCCGAAGCCTGCAAGTTCAGCGTAAATCTTGGCACCGCGTGCCTTTGCGTGTTCGAGTTCTTCAAGAATCAGCACGCCTGCACCGTCACCGAGTACAAAACCGTTACGGTCGATATCCCATGGACGGCTTGCCTTTTCAGGATCGTCATTACGGGTTGATAAAGCCTTAAGGGCACAGAAACCGCCGATACCCATCTGGGTTGAAGCCTTTTCAGCACCGCCGCAGATCATAACATCAGCATCACCGTACTGAATCATGCGGGCACTGAGGCCGATTGCATGAGTACCTGATGAACATGCAGTTACGGTAGCAACATTAGGACCGCGCGCACCAAGTCTGATTGATACATGACCTGAAACCATGTTAATGATGGTTGACGGAACAAAGAACGGACTGATCTTACGTGGACCGCCCTCAATCAGTGATTCGGCATTCTTTTCAATTAACCCGAGACCACCGATACCGGAACCGATCGCGCAACCTACACGAGGAGCATTTTCCGGAGTAATCTTAAGACCTGAATCCTCAAAGGCCATTAAGGCTGCGGCAATACCGTACTGGATAAATAAATCCATCTTACGGCTGTCTTTTTTGTTAATACCAAACTTTTCAGAATCAAAGTCCTTTACTAAACCTGCAATTTTGCTTGAATAGTCAGTGGTATCAAAATGATCGATAAGAGAAATACCACTCTTACCGGCTAATAAATTCTTCCATGCTTCCTCAACGGTGTTACCTACAGGGGAAAGCATACCAAGACCTGTTATTACAACTCTGCGTTTTGACACAGATTGCCTCCGTACGATTAAAACAAGACCTAAACAAGAAAAGCGTTTAGTTAACCACCAAAACGCTCTTCTTTAATATCACGGAAAAACTACATTAAGTAGCTATTACTTGCGATGTGCTTCGATGTAGTCGATAGCGCTCTGAACGGTAGTGATCTTTTCAGCATCTTCGTCAGGGATTTCGGTATCGAACTCTTCTTCAAGTGCCATAACTAATTCTACGGTATCAAGAGAGTCAGCACCTAAGTCATCGATGAAAGAAGCAGATAAAACTACTTCATCTTCGTTAACACCAAGCTGTTCAACGATTACTTTCTTAACGCGTTCTTCAATATTACTCATTTATATTAATCCTATTTACGATTATCGTGTTAATATACAAACCCTTTCGGGTTAATAAACTCATTTAATTGAGCCCATTATAGCTATTTATATTTAGTATATCTAGTAAAATATTAAAAAAACTGTTCTACATCACTATTATACTGAAATTACATATACATGCCGCCGTTCACGCTGATGGTTTCACCGGTAATGTATGAAGCCATGTCGGATGCGAGGAACAGAACAGCATTGGCAATATCCTGAGGATCACCGAGTTTTCCGGCAGGAACCTGAGTCAGAATGGCATTCTTCTGATCATCGGTCAGAGCCGCGGTCATATCAGTGGCAATAAAGCCAGGAGCCACACAGTTAACGGTAATACCGCGTGATGCCACTTCCTTTGCCAGACTCTTTGAAAAACCGATGAGACCAGCCTTTGCAGCCGCATAGTTACACTGACCAGGATTACCCATCAGACCAACAACTGAACTTACAGAGATGATTCTGCCGGCACGCTTCTTCATCATAGGTCTGAGAACGCCCTTTGACATTCTGTATACGCTGGCGAGATTGGTATTGATGATGGCATCCCATTCTTCGTCCTTCATGCGCATTAAGAGATTGTCACGGGTGATACCTGCATTGTTTACCAGGATATCAACGTCACCGAAAGCGGCCTTAACGTCTTCAAGGCACTTGTCTACTGATTCCTGAGAAGAAACATCGAGAACAAGTCCCTTACCGTTTTCACCGAGATATTCGGTAATCTTGGCAGCACCGCTCTCAGAAGTAGCGGTTCCGCATACCTTGGCACCAAGTTTTGCAAAGCTTTCGGCAATAGCCTTACCGATACCTCTGGAGGCACCGGTAACAAGTACAACCTTACCTGAAAAATCCATATTTACTCCTTTAATTATGCAACAGCAGCCAGAGAAGCTTCGAGTGTTGCGGCATCATTTAAAGAAATTGCATTAACTTCTTTATCAATACGCTTGATTAAACCAGCAAGAACCTTACCCGGACCAACTTCAATCATGGTCTTAATTCCGTCAGCAGATGCTGCCTGTACGGTTTCAACCCAGCGAACAGGGCTGTAGAGCTGTCTTACAAGTGCATCCTTGATTGCATCAGCATCATCAACCTTAGCCACGTCAACGTTATTGATCACCGGCACGGACGGAACCTTGAATTCAACCTTTGCAAGTTCCTTAGCCAGCTCATCGGCGGCACTCTTCATGAGAGCACAGTGTGATGGAACACTTACCGGAAGAGGCAGAACGCGCTTTGCACCGGCAGCCTTGAGAGCTTCTGAAGCAGCTTCAACTGCTTCCTTGTTACCGGCTATAACAACCTGCCCAGGAGAGTTGAAGTTAACGGCTGAACATACCTGTGAACCGCTGGCTTCGGCACATGCCTTGATTACAACGTCATCAGCAAGACCGATAACGGCAGCCATTGCCCCCACTCCGAGAGGAACTGCGGCCTGCATGAACTCACCGCGAAGCTTTACAAGCTTTACGGCATCCTTGAAATCAATGACACCGGCACATACCAGCGCGCTGTATTCGCCGAGTGAATGACCGGCCATTACGGCTGGCTTTAAGGAAGTCTTTTCCTGCCAAAGTCTGTAAAGAGCTACTGAAGCAGTTAATAAGGCAGGCTGAGTCTTATAAGTTTTACCCAATTCTTCGGCAGGGCCGTTCATTACAAGATCAAAAAGGTCGTAGCCGAGCACTTCGGAGGCTTCAGCAAAGGTATCCCTGATTACGGAATACTGCTCTGAAAGCTCCTTGAGCATACCTACAGACTGTGAACCCTGTCCAGGGAACACAAAACCAAAATTAGCCATATAACAACTCCTAGTATTTAATTAAAGCACTGCCCCAGGTAAAACCGCCACCGAAAGACTCAAGAAGAATTAAATCTCCCCTCTTGATACGGCCGTCTCTGATTCCTTCATCCAGGGCGATAGGCACGGATGCACCTGAAGTGTTGCCGTACTTATCAAGATTTACAATCACCTGTTCCATAGGCAGAGCCAGCTTGCGGGCAGTAGCCGCAATGATGCGCAGATTTGCCTGATGAGGAACAAGCCATTTGAGTTCACCGCGATCAATGGAATTTTCTTCCATAGTCTCGGTAACAACGTGACTTAAAGTATTAACGGCGACCTTAAAGACTTCATTTCCCTTCATGTAAAGCCAGCCGATTTCAGGATTGAGACGGTTTACGTTAGGCAGTTTAAGCAAATCGCCGTATGAACCGTCTGCATGAATTGTGGCGGAATAAATACCCGGTTCCTCGCTGGCTCCAATCACCGCAGCACCGGCACCGTCTCCGAAAAGAATAATTGTTGTTCTGTCATTTGGTTCACAGGCAGAAGACATCACGTCAGCACCGATTACCAGAGCCTTTTTGGCAGTACCGGATCTTATGTATGAGTCAGCAATACTTAAACCATATGAAAAGCCGCTACATGCCGCAGCCACGTCAAACGCAGGCTGTCCCTTGGTTCCCAGCATTGCCTGAACCTGGCAGGCCGCTGACGGAAACGCATTCGGAGCACTTGTGGTCCCGACTATAATCAGATCAAGCTCGTCGGCAGTGATGCCGGCAGCCTCAATAGCCTTTAATGCGGCTTTGTAAGCCATTACCGAAACAGTATCATCACCTTCGGCGATTCGGCGCTCTCTTATACCGGTTCTTTCAACAATCCACTCATTACTGGTTTCAACCATCTTTTCAAGATCGGCGTTCGTACGAACCTTCGGAGGAACGTAACTGCCTGTACCAAGAATTTTACTGTACATAGAGTTCTATGCGCCCTTTAATTTAATCAAACAATCAGCAATATGCTCAGGTACCCTGTTCAGACACTCGGATCTAGCCTGAGCAATCGCTCTAACCAAAGCATTACAGTCAGCAGCACCATGACTTTTTACGACAACACCGTTCAGTCCCAGAAGAGACGAACCGTTGTATCCGTCAGGCTGCATGTCAGTTATACGTTTTTTATGAAGATATTTTATAGGTTTGAGCAGTTTGTGCAACAGTGTATATCCAGATAACCGCTGTTCTATCACACGATAAAGACCTTCCGCAGTCTTAAGTGCGACATTTCCGGAAAAACCATCCGTAACTATAACATCCGCGACATTACCAAAGATATCGTTACCTTCCACAAAACCAATGTAGTTCAGTGTATTACATTGATTCAGCAGTGCGGACGCACCCTGAATGGCTTCAGTACCTTTTATAGCTTCACGTCCCACATTAAGGACGGCAATTCTCGGATTTTCAATATTCAGATAGTCAGAAGCCAGAATGGAGCCCATTACGGCAAACTGAAAAAGCACATTCTGGTCACAATGAAGATTTGCGCCTAAATCCAGAAAAACAGTCCCTTTTTTATTCAATGTAGGCAACACTTTCACCAGTGCGCTGCGATGAATCCCGGGAATGTTCCCGAGCAGATGGTTGGCTATCGCCACCATAGCACCGGTATTTCCGGCACTCACAGCCGCCATGGCCTTTTTTGTAGAAACGGCTTCAATAGCCATCCACATTGATGACTGTCTCTTATGTCTGAGGGCGAATTTCGGATTTTCATTCCCTTCAATGACATCGACAGCATTAATCAGCTCAACTCTGGAATTACCTATGAGTTTTTCTTTCCTAAAAAAATCAAGCACCAGATCCTCCCGCCCGAACGCCAGAACATTCAGATCGGAATAAAACGTCAGTGCCTGCTTAATAGCAGGCACTGACACTCGGGGACCGAAATCGCCCCCCATTAGATCTAGTGCTACAGTAATACCTTCCAAGGTGATCTGCTTTTTAACTCAGATTACTTGTTAATTACCTTAACACCACGATAGTAACCGTCAGCGGTTACGTTGTGACGTAAATGGTATTCCTGAGTGGTCTTATCCACAGATACAGTTGGGGTAGCTAAACTATCATGTGATCTGCGCATATCGCGACGTGAACGTGACTTACGATTCTGTTGAACGGCCATTACCTTCTCCTAATTTACTTACTCTTTAATTTACTCAAAACCGCAAAAGGGTTGGTTTTCTCCGGCTCCACGATTTCGCCTGCCACCCATTCCTTTCCGCCTTCAGGACAATCGGCATCCTCATGTCTTGGAGAGGAAGGCAATGCAAGAATCAGTTCATCTTCCAGTATCTGATACAGGTCGACTTCACCGAACTCATCGACATCAACAAAATCATATAAATCCTCAAGTCCGAGTTCCTCAACCTTTTTAAGGTCCGGAGTGTAACGGATCTGTGAACTTATCTTTAAGTCAAAGAGCTCACCGCAACGTTGGCATACACACTTCACAGCAGTACCAACACTGCCCTCAATTGCTGTTATACCCTGCAAATCGACACCAAAAGTCAGATTAACTTCGGCATCTTCAACAATTTCCTCTACTATACTCTGCAGTCTTTCAAGTTTTTCCTTAGGTATGATACCTACGTAATCAAGCCTTTTGGCCGCCGTATATCGAGGGTCCACTTTCTGTGGAATTTTCACTTTTTGCATAGTGTCGCTATGATATATAAAAAACAATTGATAGTCAAAGAAAAAAATTAAATTTTATATTTTGAACATTAACTGAGCACACACATGCTCACAGGCTTGCTAACAGCCCGTAATCGGGCAGGGCTGAGACGATCATGTCGAAAAAATAAGCATTCATGACATCGCAAGCCACAGGTTCTTCGGGTTACCCACAGCCTTTTCCGGAATTCAAATCATTCAGTATGCGCTTTTTTAATTTTAAACCGGTGAATTTCGGCAATGCCCGTCTTTAGACTTTCTCACAATATTCTTTTGAAGAATTTTCCCTTTTTTTTAAAATTTTTTACCCTTCAATCCCTTGAATTACAAGCCTTTTACACATTATTTCGCTTGTTTGACAA
>JAGAYS010000038.1 GCA_017940385.1 Ruminobacter sp.
AGACGGCGACCCTGTCAAGAGGCTTAACGCCGTTCTGAACAAGCATGCCGGCCACACGCATCACCGAAGCGTAAAGTACGCCGTAGGAGATTTTACTGTCACCGTAGAAGATTGCGGTGACGTCCGGATTGGCTATGGCATGGGAAAATATTCTTTCGGCCAGCAGCAGATCCGTAATCGGAGCCGCCGTGTCGTTAACCCTGTCACGAATCTCCTTCTGTGAAGCAGGCAGTTCATTAAGGCAGATGTTTTCAAAACTGTCTTCAGAGGTTCCGAGTCTGGTCAGCAGATCGGTATAGGCCGTGAACATGTTGTCAACCAGACCTTTCGGAAATACTGATTCCACGGCATCAAAGCATACCATGAGTCCGTCAGGCATCTCATATATCTGATGATCGAGACATACCTGCGGAGTCTGGGAAATCATGTAATCAAGATTACCGAGTGATGAGGAAACCTCGTCATCTATTAGAGCTGTGCCCAGGTTGCAGGCAAATACCACCGGAGCGATCAGACCGTCGTTTTTTCTGTTTTTGGAAAGTGCACGAAGTACCCTGATTGCCGAATACCCGGTGTATGCACTGTCCCTGTGGAATTGTGCCTGAAGTTTCCTGGCGTGTTCAATGAATCTGAGATTTTCGGTATAGTTGCATTCAAGCAGAAGCAGGTTTGTAAAGTCTGATACCGCATGTTCAATCCGGTCATTACCGGTGTTACGGTTAAAGAGAGGAACGTTGATAAGGAATTTCGCGGTGCTGCTCCAGCGGGACAGTACCATGCTGTAGGCCGTGGCCAGGGTCATGGCTGGGGTGATGCCGTATGAAAGGGAGGTTTTTTTGATTCTGTTCCAGATCTCCCCGGCAATGGTTACCTTGTGTCTGGTAAAACGTGATTTTTCAGAGGTGTTGCCGGTGTACGGAAGCTCCGGTCCGACAGGCATGGTTTCAGCCCTGTCGTTCCAGTACTTTTCCGCATTCTTAAACTGTTCGGCATTTTCCTTCCGCTGGGTACTGAGGTAATCCCTGAAGCTCCAGTTTAAAGGAGCCTTGATTTTTTTACCTGCATAAAGTGATGCCAGATCATGAAGCAGAATGTTAAGACTCTGAACGTCGGCCACAAGCAGGTCAATGTCAAAGAAGATTCTTGATGTTCCGTCAGGATATTTGAGAAGTTCCAGTCCGATAACCTTACCGTTCTCAATGGCAAGCTTTCTGTGGGAGTTTCTTTCCCGAATTTCGGCTGCCAGCTTTTGTGCTTCTTCCATGGTGGAGGAAGAAAGATCGTGAACCTTCAGCGGCTCGTTACGGTTTTCCTTTATGTTGTGCTGTTTTCCTTCTGCCGTAAACACCGTGCGCAGCATGGTATGAGTTTCGATTAGACCGGTGAAGGCACTGTCAAGACGGAGTGCATCCACGTTTCCGCCGACAATTTCAAGATATGCATGACAGCCGACACCGCCAAGCTGCTGACCGTCCTCGCGGCCTATCCAGTATGCATACTGCACGTCGGTAAGGTCATAGTCGGTTTCATATTCAACTGCAGTGACCGGAACTTCAGACCTGTCCTGCTGTTTTTCGACGTATTCACCTGCCTTCAGTGTGAGCTTTTCTGACCATGCCTTTAAGGTCGGCTCTTCGATAAGATCGGCAAAGGTTATTTTGATTTTTGACTTTCGCCATCTGCTGACGAGTCGCATTATCTGGATGGAGTCTATACCGCATTCAATCAGGTTGCTGGTTTCTGACGGTATTACAGCTTTTGGCTGTATGGATTTGATAAGTTCCCGTATTCCCTGAATACCGGTGTCTAAACATGAACTTTCGGGCATTTTCCTGTCTCGATACGAAAATAACTAATGACATAAAATTCACGTAAATGCATGTAAAAATGCTTTTCAATGAATTTTGAAAAAGTAAATCATGAGAATGCGTATATTTAATGCAGGTCTCATAATCCGTAATAATTTCAGTAATAATGTTAGATGTGTCTAACATGTGTTAGCAAACGCTAACAAAAATAACAGCATTTGCGGATTTGTCAAGTTAATATGAGAATTTGACGTGAGAATAATTGTCACGGTTTTTTTCAGATAAATTTTATAGAGTGATGCAGGTTTCGATCGGTGTTTGCGTATGTGGGAATTATTATTACTTTATTTCGGCTACAATTGCGCTCCGGCGGTTTAAAATCTACTGCCGAAAATTTTCCGTCAGGCACGGAATGGTGGGAGAGTCCCTTCCGCGGACGGATTTCTGCGGAATTCCGGTTCCCCGGATTAAGGTGTTTTTTGGTTAATGGTTATTGGGATTGGTAACATGGATCGGAGTAAATCGCTAAACAGTACCGATTTAATTAATATCGGAGTTTTCACCGCCATTATTGCAGTGATAACGCTAATTGTCATTCCAATTGGATTTCTGCCTGTTCTGATGCCTCTGTACTGCGTTTTTATCCCGTTATTCTCCGGGATTCCTTTCATGCTGTTTGTAACCAGGGTCAGGAAGTTCGGCATGATTACCGTTATGAGTATTCTGATGGCTCTTTTTCTGTTATGTACCGGAATGGGGTGGTATACGCTGCCTCTGGCACTGATTACTGGGTTCATTGCAGACGGTCTTGTGAAGGCCGGGAATTATTCAAGTCTGAAACTCAGCATTGCCGCCTGCTCAGTTTTTTCACTGTGGTGTTTCGGCAGTTATATCCCGCTGATTTTCATGGCGGATCAGTTCTGGGCAGAGAATGCACAGTACGGCGAAGAGTTTATTAATGATTCAAAAGATATTTTCAGACTCTGGATGGCCCCGGCCCTGATTGCATGCTGTCTTGTATTTGGAGCTTTGGGCGGGGTAATTGGCGGCAGGGTTCTGAAAAAGCACTTTATCAGATCCGGAATCCTGTAATTCTGATTTCTTCTTTGCTGTTTTTTTTCTCTTTCTATGCGGTTCGTCTGTACATAATCAGTCTGAACCGTAATTACCGGATATACATATGCTGACTGTTGACAGAAGTTTCGGGTTCCTTGATCCAAGGACAAAATTACTTCTACTTGTAACTCTGCCCACCTTTCTTCTTGGCGGAGCAGGTGGCGAGTATCTGAAACCTTTCTGTATGGGGTTTTCCGTACTGCCTTTTGTGCTTCTCTTTATTTCCAGAAATTACCTGCCTGCCGTATCGGGGTTTTTGGTTTTTATGCTGATGCAGTTTGCCGGAATGATTATTCCTCGTGATGCCGGAGGACTTGTACATAACGTTTTTCTGATTCTTTACGAGGTGTTATGTCTGCTTCTGCCATGCGGAATAATGGCTGCATTCATCATGAGAACAACCACCGTCGGTGAATTCATTGCCGCCATGGAAAAGCTTAAGGTACCACAGTTTATTACCATTCCGTTTTCGGTGATGTTCAGATTTTTTCCAACCATCATGGAGGAATACCGTTCCATAGGCAGAGCCATGAAAATGCGCGGTATCACACCGGGAAAGGTTGGTATCGCGGGTTTTATCGAGTACCGCATCGTTCCGGTAATGATGAGTGTCGTGATTATTGCCAATGAACTTTCCGCAGCTGCGCTGACCAAAGGTCTCGGAGGAAAAATCAAGAGAACATGCATTCATAGACTGGGGTTCGGATTTGCGGACTTTTTGCTGATTGCACTGTGCGTAACGGCACTGCTGCTTTTTGTTCTGAGTCTGTTTGATGTCAGACTCTGGTAACCGTTAATATTCGGAACGGGTTTATTTGTTTGAGACGTGCACCATGCTGAAATTGAAAGATGTTTCCTTTACCTATGTTTGTCAGTCCGGATACATTGCCGAAGACCGGGGCCCCGTCAGTAACGTGACAGGAACCTCCGAAACCGCGAAGTCCGCTCAGTCCGGAACGGCAGACATTTCCGAAAATTCGGAAAGCGGAACAGGTGGCCGTATTTTGAATTCTTTTAATCTGAATCTTAAAAAAGGTGAATTCGTGCTGCTTACCGGAGCTTCTGGATGCGGCAAAACCACGGTACTGCGTCTTATCAACGGACTTATTCCAAGATATTATCCGGGGAAGGTGGAGGGCTGCATCGAAATAAACGGTGAAGATATTTCCGGCCGTGAACTTTACGAGATTTCACGCAGCGTGGGAACCGTTTTTCAGAACCCGCGAAG
This sequence comes from Ruminobacter sp., assembly GCA_017940385.1. Taxonomy (GTDB): domain Bacteria; phylum Pseudomonadota; class Gammaproteobacteria; order Enterobacterales; family Succinivibrionaceae; genus Ruminobacter. Next base: position 4,153 of record JAGAYS010000038.1, read on the forward strand.
TCAGTTCTTCAATGTGGATACCACCAGTGAAATGGCCTTTGCCTGCGAAAATCAGGGACTGGATCCAAAGGAAATTCTTAAAAGAATTTCGGTAACGGCCGGAAAGTTTAATATTGAGAAGCTGCTTAACAGAAATCTTTTCAAACTGTCCGGAGGAGAAAAACAGAAGATCGCCTGTGCCGCAACTGACGTTACGGGGACTGAAGTTATTCTTCTGGATGAGCCTTCGGCCAATCTTGACCATGATGCTTCCCTGGATCTGCGCCGTCTTATGGAAAAGTGGAAGAGTGAGGGTAAAACCATTGTGGTCTCCGAGCATCGTCTGGCTTACCTGTGGGGGCTTCCGGACAGACTTGTGATTATGAAAAACGGTATAATCGACAGGGTCATGGAAAAAAACGAGCTTGATACCGTTACTCCGGAAATTCTTGCATCCATGGGGCTCAGAACAAATGTCATGGAGAATCCGGTGAACATGGATCTGCCGGATATTGCCGAAGCTGACACTTCTATCTCTCTCAGAAATTTCAGTTTCAGGTATCATAACGGTATTTTCCGTAAGAGTAAATATTCCCGGAATTTCGGTTACGATGACGTGAGGATTGCCCTTAACAGAATTACTGCGGTAACCGGCGCAAACGGCATCGGTAAGACCACGTTCCTTAACTGCCTCTGCGGCCTTGAGGATAACTGTCGCGGTGTCGTCGAATATGACTGCATAAAATTGGACTCACGTGAGCGCCGGAAAAAATTCTTCATGGTCATGCAGGACGTTAACCATCAGCTGTTTTCCGAAAGCGTATGGGAGGAACTGATGCTCTGTTTTACCGGCAGAAACATTTCTGATGCCGAAAAGGATAGAACGGCTTCCGAAGTTCTGAAAAAATTGGATTTGTATGAGTATCGCGACAGACACCCGATGTCTCTCTCCGGAGGTCAGAAGCAGCGTGTCGCCATTGCCTGTGCCTTATGTTCAGACAGGGATTTTCTGCTGTTTGACGAACCTACCAGCGGTCTTGATCAGTCCCATATGCTGAGTGTTTCCGCTCTGTTAAAGAGTTTAAGGGATGCCGGAAAGACCATTGTGGTCGTGACTCACGACAGTGAACTCATAAGATGCTGCTGTGACCGTAAGATAGTTCTTAAGCGTTTGTAACGGGGAAAGTGCCTCCCCGATGCAGGATGCCGGCCGCGGAACGAAGCCGGTTTCGGGGCGTGTGAATGTTTGCCGTAAGCGGGGGCTGTCCAATTGGAAACGCTTATTTTTATCACTATTTACCCTTTGGTAAAAGTACTGTTTTCTGATAATATTCAAAAACCCTGAAATTCCTTTTACATCATTCATTTCATCCACAGACCGGATAACGGCTGTTTCATGTTTTCTGACGAGACATGAACAGGACTGTTTCCGGTGTCCGCGTACCATTACCTGATTATGGAGTAATAGTACAATTATGGATCCAATAAAAAAATGGACTCCTGAAGAACAGGAGTTTTATTACAGAAATGCCTGGCTGAAATCAACCATCGGCGGGGAATTTGAGCAGTGGTGCAAAGCGTTTGCGGACAGAACCGCACTTGTAAGCGGTGATGTTGAAATCACCTATGCGGAGCTGTTTAAACGTGTTGAAAAAATGACTCTGTGGCTGATGGAAAAAAATGTGAGAAGCGGAGAATGCGTTCTGCTGCAGATGCCTAACTCTGTCGGCTTTGTTGTTCTCCTATTTGCTCTTCTGCGTCTCAGGGCAGTACCGATTCTGGCACTTCCTGCCCAGAGAGCCATTGACGTAGTTGCTCTGTGCGGCATTGCAGGTCCGACACACTATATTTCTGCAGACAGATACTTTAACGTGGATTACGGTGAGGTTATTGAACGTCTCAGGGCGGAACATCCGGAAATTGACGTCATCACGTTCAGTTCTAAAGACGATCCCGATCTTCTTCTCACTGACTGTTCCGGTTCCGGCAGTTTTACCTTTGACGAAGGCGGTAATCTTGACGTGGCCGTTCTGCTGCTTTCGGGTGGGACTACCGGAACTCCAAAGCTGATTCCCCGTACGCACGCCGATTATTCCTACAACTATCGTACCATGGCAGAGATAACGGGACTCAACAGAGACAGTGTTTATCTTAACATTCTTCCTACTGCCCATAACTTCTCCCTGTCATGTCCCGGAGTATTCGGCGTATTGAGTGTCGGCGGCAAACTGGTAATAGCCAGATCAGGCAGTTTTGACGAAGGATTTGAGCTGATTGCCAAGCATGCCGTTACCATTACCGCCATGGTTCCAACCCTTGCCAAGCTGTGGGCTGACGCCGTTGAGTGGGATGAACCTGATTTAAGCAGTCTTAAGGTCCTGCAGGTTGGCGGAGCACGTCTGGATCCTCAGGATGCGGTTGTTATCCAGAAAAGATTCGGCTGCAGGCTGCAGCAGGTGTTCGGTACGGCCGAAGGTCTCATCTGCTGCACCAGACTGGACGATTCAGATGACGCGGTCATAAATTCACAGGGTAGACCTATTTCTCCGTATGACAGGTGTGTGATTGTTGATGAAAACGATCGTCCTCTGCCACCGGGGGAAATCGGAGAACTGCTGGTTAAGGGTCCCTATACCATCCATGAATATTACAGGGCAGGTGAGAAGAACCTGACGGCATTTAATGCGGAAGGTTACTACAGAATGGGGGATCTGGTAAGAGTGCGCGACGACGGTAATTTCGAGGTGCGGGGACGTATCAAGGAACAGATTAACAGAGCCGGTGAGAAGATTGCCGCAGCCGAGGTTGAAACACTGCTTCTTGAACATCCGTGCATTGAATCCTGTGCCGTGGTTCCCGTTAAGGATGAAGTGCTTGGTGAACGTATCTGCGCCTTTGTCATAGGGGAAGAAATGAAGCTCAGTGAAGTTCGTGATTATCTTAGGGAAAAGGGACTGGCACTGTTCAAACTGCCTGATCAGCTTGTATTTATAGACAGCTGGCCGCTTACCGCGGTAGGCAAGATTGATAAGAAACGTCTTTCCGCCATGGGACTTGATGCCGCCTGAGATTATTACCGGGAACGGTTCTGACGAAGGATTCTGTCAGGATCTTAAAAGCATTTCCGGACAATGTCATCCCGTACTCATACATTCACCGGTACGGGATGAATTCATGGTTTTCCGTTTGTTTAACCGTTTTGGCATACGTTTAAGATAATTCTTTTTTCCGTACCGTTTTTCATGACGGAACGGTCCATAAATAAATTCTGAAGATTTCATTTATGATAAATTTTGTTAGTTATGTCTAATTATTGTTAACATATGCTAACTTTTGTGATATCGTTTTACGGGTTTGAGACCTGTCACGTTTTCCGGATTTCTTTGGTACCGGTTATGATGACTGAATGGTTGATGTTCGTGATTGTGTCACGATTGATTTACGGGAATTTGAGGGAAATTCGTAAATTTATGCATTAACGGATAATTGACGTGACAGTGTTCACCGTGTTTTTAGACAAGGAAAATAATGATGAAAAAATTACTGTCAGCCTGCGGTCTGCTTTTGGTATGCTCATCTTTTTCGGCTCAGGCCGCTGCCGAACAGCTGACCGGTCGCGATATTGCCGTGATGGTTAATGAAGCCGACAGCAGTAGGGATATGCACAGGAACGCCGTAATGGTAATTGAACGCGGAAAGCAGAAGCTGGTCAGAAAAATGGAAATGTGGGCCGTACACAACGGAGGTGAACGCCGTTCCCTTATCAGATTCAATGCGCCTGCGGATATTCAGGATACCCAGTTTCTGTCATGGACTCATGATGACGTGAACAGGGAAGATGACCTATGGGTGTTCTTTCCTTCCGAAAACATCGTGAGACGAATCAGTGGTGGCGGTAAGAAGAGTGCCTTCATGCGCAGCAGCTTTGCCCTTGAAGATATTGAATATCGCAGTGTGGATGCCGACAACCATGTGTTTCTTCGTGACGACACCGTTAACTCCCGTGACGTCTGGGTAATTGAATCGAAGGCAGTGGAGGCTAAGTGTGACGAAACCGGGTACGGCAGAAGGGTTGTGTACGTGGATAAGGAATATAAGCTTCCCATAAAGATAGAATACTACGATACCCACGACCGTCTGTTAAAGGTTATGCTGGCCGGAGATTTCAGAAACATTGACGGAATCTGGTCCGCCGGAAAGATGATTATGCAGGATGAAGACAAAAATTCCCGCACGCTCATGCAGTACACGGATGTCGTATACAATAAGGGATTTGATGAGTCTGTCTTTGAACATAACAATTTAAAGAGGTAATCATCCAACCTGGTTAGCATGGTTTTATCCTCTTAAGAATATCTTCCTTGCGGAACCGGACCGTACGGTTCGGTTCCGCAACTTCACCAACATATCAGTAAAGTATTTTCCAATGAAGAAAATTGGCTTACTGGCCGCGTGTCTTTTTCTGAGCGGTCATGTTCAGGCGGGGGAAGATCCTTTCGCCTTTGATCTTACTGAAGGAGAAGAGGCTGAAAAGGCTGAATCTTCTGCTTTTGATTACAGATTTTCCAATACCGTTGAAGGACGTTTAAGAAAATTCACCCGTCAGAGTGATTTTCTGTCATCACGTCTCAGACTTAATTCTTCCCTGCTTCTTGATGCCGGATTCGGCTCCCTTTATGCAAACGGCTTTTTTGACTATGACGAAGCCGTTCACGGCTACGATAAACGTTTCAAGGCTTCACTTTACGAGCTGTACGGTAAGATTAACGGCTCTGAAACAGGGTTTTCCGGTACCCAGCTGAGTATGGGAAAAATGCGCCTTTCGTGGGGGGTAAACGACGGCAGAAGTACCATTGACGTCATTAATGCCACCTACATGCCGGATCCGATGGCTAACGGCCGAACTGTATACAAATGGCCGGCATGGATGGCAAGAGTTGAACAGTCAACGGCACTTGGAAACCTTGAAGGCGTCATCCTGCCGTTCGGCAAGGACAGACAGGAGGCAGAATACGGCAGTCCGTGGGAGCCTGAGCAGGTTCATGAACTGAGAACCCTGGAACGGAACGGGATAATTTCCCTGAATGAGCACGTAAACCCGCGCAGACCGGAATGGGGGGTAAGATACGTTAAATACATGACCGGATTTGATTTCGGGGCCGCGTACTATTCCGGTTTTACCGACCAGCCGGTTATCCGCAGAACCTCATCCGCATCTTTTCTGATGGAGCCGGTACGCAGCAGAGTGGTAAACGTCAACGGAGCCGTGTCTCTCGGCAGCAGCACCCTGAGAGCAGAGGCTGCATACACCGGGGATTCCCCCGTTTATGACAATGCCGGTAGCGTGTACTACACGGATCTTAAGCAGTTTATTGCGGGATGGGACCGTAATTTTGACAACGACATCTATGCCAATGTTCAGCTTTTTCTGGATCACTATGACAACTTTCATGACGATTACGGACTGACACTGTCATTAAGCCAGAAATACTTCCATGATGCCCTCAATATAGGGGTAAATGCCATGTACGGCTACAGGAACGAGCATTCAGTTGAGACCTTTGCCGAGTACATCGTGAATGACAGTCTGACCATCAATCTGCGTGGGTACTGGATTGGCGGCGGATCTGACTCATCCGTTTATCATTCCTACGAACGGAATGATTATGTGGAAATAGGTTTTAAGTACTATCTGTAGGTTTGAGTATGAAAAAAGTTTTATTTTTGGGCGCTTCAGGCAGGGTCGGAGAGACGGCTTCCGACTATCTTTTAAGGAATCTCCCCGACGTTGAGCTGACTCTTGTGACCAGAAGCTCAGAGGTTGACATCGGCAGATACGGAAAGTATTCAGACAGGGTAAAGACCATGCATGCCGACATTACTGACGTGAATCTCCTGAAAGAGATGATAACCGAAAATGATCTGGTTATTTCCTGCGTGGGACCTTCCCACAGAATCGGCCCTCTTGTAATAGATGCGTGTGCCGAAAAAGGAGCGGCTCTTCTTGACGTGTCAGGCTATGATCCGGCTCTTAAACATCTTGACCGCCTGAATGCCGAGGGTGTGCTCAGGGCTCCGATAGTGGTTAATTCCGGCCTGCTTCCGGGACTTAGCGGTTCCTATCCCCAGTATCTTATTCACAGATATCGTGATTATTCGCCTGTGGAGAAGGTTGAGGTTTTCTACGCCGGACGTGATGTGTGGAGTCTCAGTTCCGCAATAGATATTGTGTCAAGTCTGGGAGGATTCGGCGACAACAAAGGCTTCTGCCGTATTGAAAACGGAGAGCTGAGAAAGCTTGGATTTCTAAGATCCATGGTAAGCGTGAAGTTTCCGGAACCTGTGGGAAGGGTATCAGGAATGTCCATGTATTCCGAGGAAATGGCCCGTCTGATCAGGGATGAAAACATTAAGACAGCCTGCGTTTCCGGAGCCAACATAGGCAAACGTGCAGGCTTCAGTCTGCTCCTTTCCATGATTTTCAGAAGATATGCTTCCGAAAAAGGGATCGTTAAAGGGGCTGAATCACTCGTAAAGGCATCAGTCAAGGATCGTGAAAGTGCCAGCCCTTTTTACGGCATAAGCTGCAGACTGACGCTTGCGGACGGCAGAATTGTCAACGGAATGCTTACAGCCGCGGATACCTATACTCCGACGGGATATGTCGTCGGCATAAATGCAGTCAGTATGCTTACCGGGAAACTGGCACCAAGGGGATACTCCATGCATGAGGCCGTCCCTGCGGAATATCTTATTCCCGCACTGCAGAAATCAGGCGTGCTGACTCTCATAACCGATTCGTTTGCTGATTAAGGCGGTTGAATTAATTATTCAGGAACCATGGATATGACAGAAAAGACAGATAAGAAAAAATTCAGAATTCTGGTTATTGGCGGGAGCGGTGAAACCGGACAGATAATTCTCAGATACATAGACACCAGACATGATAATGTGGAGCTTACTGTTGCCGGAAGGCATGAACCGTCAGGAAAGGAGGAATACCGCTACGTACGGATTAATCTGGATGACTTCAACGGTTCGGTTTCGCTTATCAGGGATTTTGATTTGGTTATTGCGGCCTGTGGTCCCATGGAAAGGGTTCTTTCCTGTCTGCAGAATGTCTGTATAGAGGCAGGGGTTGATGTTATTGACATCAATGATTCCGCAACTGCCGCGTCCGAAGCCCTGAATAAGCATGCGCATGCTGCCGGGAAGAATGTCAGAATATATTCCGGTATGGGCATGTCCCCGGGACTTACGTCAGTTATGCTGAGAACGCTGGCAGAGAAAAAATTGTCGGCTGCCGGGGTATACAGAGCCAGAATCTGTATGGGAACCTCATACGGCGGCGGTCGTTCAAGTCCGTATGCCATGCTGGACAATCTGAAAAACGATATTCTGGTTTATCAGGATTCACGGGCCGTGAAGATAAAGAATCCATGGCGTGACGACAACTCCGATTTCCTTTTTACGGGAAAAAGGAAAAAGCTTACAGGGGTACATTACAGCACTCCCGAAATATACTCCCTGGCATCACCGAGATATCAGCATGACAGGGCTTTCGTAAGCAGCTATGATGTCAGATGCACCATGGAGGGGTTCCCTGTCGGAGCCGCCAGATTCATAGCGGGAATAAACGGCAGCGGCAGATTTGACAGTGTTCTTGCCGGAATTTTATACAGGAGCGGACAGAAGATGAAGCGGAGTCCTAAGGCTGACCCCGACAATCATATCGTTATCTATCCGGACAGTGACGAGGACAGGGGAATCATGCTTTTCGGGGATGTGTCTTCATATGACCTTACGGCCGCCATGGCTGCGGCCGTTACTGACTGCTGGATTGACGGCTCCCTCAGTGAAAAACCAGGAGTATACAGTGTGGAATTTCTTAATGACGACAGCTTTGCCGCCGTTGTCAGGGCTTTGGACAGACGCAATGTCTTTTGGAAACCCGTTGCCGAAGTCAGAAAGTCCGGATGGGATCAGTGGGGATGGCTGGAAAGAAATGCTCATGACGTCAGTGCCCTGAGACACTACGGTGAAAACTGGTACAGTGTCAGAATTCATCCTCGCATGAAGAACGTTCAGACTGACATTCTTTACGCATCCTCCGTCTGGAAGGAGATAAGGAGCCGTTATAAGGGAATGAGGCTTGTTTTTTTGGGGCTGAAAATGATGAACAGATGGCGCAGGAGCGTCAGTACCCTGAAGGACATCGGGGGAAAGGGGCCAATGCACTCTGCTCTGGTAAAGGACATGGGCATGTTTGCCTCCGGTTATTCACTGGTAAGGGACATGGTCGGTAAGGACAGGGCCGTCGGGCTCTACAGGGAGATGTTTCTTACCGCAGGCGGCAGTGAAATGTGCTGGTTCATGCCTCGTCCGGAAACCTTTAAGAGACTGCCTAATCCGGCTGAATCCGTTGTTTCCTATTTCAGGGCAATGATGGAGAAGAATGATTCGTGCGGTTTTGTATCTTTTAAGTACGGTGAGGAACGTAAGGACGGAAGAACAGAGATTCGTTTTGAAATCAGAAACTGCATTTATGCGGAACTTTTTAAAAGGCTGGGATGCCCTGAGCTTTGTGATCTGATTAGACTGGAGGAAAAGCAGGAGCTTGCGAGAATCACTGACGGAACGGGGCTTTCATACAATTGTAAGCTTCTCGGAGACGGGGATGCTGACATAGTGTTTTCCTTTACGTAAGGTGCCGGTAATGATGTTTTTCGCGATCCGTCGGCAGAGAAAAGGAATAAAGAGTTTTTTTTAAATAATGTGCGTTATGTCTTGAAATCCGTCAGTTAAGCCCATACGTAATTCAATGGTAGTTATGTTTATGGAAAATTGGATATGTCTAAAGAAACAGATAATAACGATTCTCTGTCTGAGAATACGGAAAACTCAGAAGGAGTAGTGGAGCAGCAGGAGTCGTCAGGTACAGCCGGAGAAGTGATGGTTTCAGAGCATGACAGACCATCCGTTCTGCACGTTATTCCGGTTTACGACAGACCCGTTCTCCCAAGTGAGGTACTTCCTGTTCAGCTGGCTGGTAAATGGGGAGAAACCATCCGTCAGGTCATAAACGGTGAGGATAAGGTTTTTGCCATTGTGGCAAGACCTGAAAGTGAGCTGGAACAGGAGTTCGACGCTGAGAAGCTGGCAGGTAAGATGGGGTGTCTTGTCAGGGTTATGCAGGCTCGCATCAGCGATGATTTGCAGGTTGTCGTACAGGGTATTTCACGCGTAAAGCTCAGCAACATCCGTGTTCATAAAAACAAGGTAATCACCGGTGATGCCGAATACCCGGTAGAAAAGATTCCGGAAAGCGGCAGCAGGGAGGAAATAGAAATCAAGGCTTATACCATGGCCATTATTTCCACCATGCGTGAGCTTATTCCGATTAATCCGCTGTATTACAACGAGCTGAAGCAGTATCTCTTAAGATTCAATCCAAACGATCCGTCACTGCTTGCGGACTGCGCCGCAAGCATAACTACGGCACATACCTCAGAGCTTATCGAAGTGCTTGAGACTGTTGATCTGCTGCCTCGTCTCAAACTGGCCCTTGCCCTTATTCAGAAGGAACTCGCAAGTACCAAGCTGGAAAAATCCATTAAGAATTCTGTCACCGAAAAGATCAATGCCAGACAGCGTAATTACATGCTGAAGGAGCAGATGAAGGAGATTCAGAAAGAGCTTGGAATTCTTGTTGATGACAAGACTTCGGAAATAAACAGGCTGAAGGAGAAAATGTCACGTCTTAATCCGCCTGAGGATATCCTGAACAGGTTCAACGAGGAACTCAACCGCATGAATCTCCTTGATTCGCAGAGTCCTGAATTTGCCGTAAGCCGTGATTATCTCAACTGGCTGACTGACGTGCCGTGGGGAATTTACGTAAAGGAAAATTTCAGTCTGAAGCATGCCAGAAAGATTTTGGAGCGTGACCACGAGGGACTTGCGGACGTGAAGGAACGTGTTTTGGAGTTCCTTGCGGTCGGCAGCTACAGACATGAATTCAACGGCGCGGTAATGCTTCTTGTGGGACCTCCCGGTGTAGGTAAAACATCCATCGGACGTTCGGTTGCGGATGCGCTTAACAGACCGTTTTTCAGATTCAGTCTGGGCGGCATGAATGATGAGGCCGAAATCAAGGGACACAGAAGAACCTATATAGGTGCCCTTCCCGGTAAGCTGGTTCAGGCCTTAAAGGAATCAAAGGCCATGAATCCGGTCATCCTGCTGGATGAGATAGACAAACTCAAGGAGAGTTACCACGGTGATCCTGCCGGGGCGTTGCTGGAAACTCTGGATCCGGAACAGAATTCAGGCTTCAGGGATCACTATCTTGACGTTAAGATAGATCTGTCCAAATGTCTCTTTATCTGTACTGCCAACTCGCTTGACACCATCCCTCCGGCACTTCTTGACCGTATGGATGCCATACGTCTCTCCGGTTATCTGGCTGAAGAAAAATTTCTTATAGCCAAAAAGCATCTTATTCCCAAGGCTCTGGAAAAGGCCGGAATAAAGAATAAGGAAATAAGGTTCCAGGATGGCGCATTGCGTAAGATTATTGACGAATACGCACGTGAATCAGGAGTCCGCAATCTGGAAAAGTGCATCGGCAGAATTATCCGCAAGGGGGTTATAAAACTTGTGGAAAAAGAAACCGAAAAAATTACGGTTAAGCCTGCGGATATCAGGGGATATCTCGGCGTACCGCCGTTCGCAAGGGAAAGAACCCTTGAGGGCATCGGCATTGTCACCGGGCTTGCCTGGACTTCAGTCGGCGGCGCTACCCTGCCGGTGGAGGCTAAGCTTGTGGATCGCTATGCGAAGAACTTCAGTCTGACCGGAAACCTCGGTAATGTCATGAAGGAATCAGCATCGATTGCCCTGAGTTATATATCCTCAAACGCAGCCTCATTCGGAGCTGACATACCGGACAATTTTTTTGAAAAGGCCAATATCCATCTGCACGTGCCTGAAGGCGCAACACCGAAGGACGGTCCTAGCGCCGGTATTACCATGGCAAGTGCAATTCTGTCACTGGTTCTTAACAGGGCTCCGAAAGCCAATTATGCCATGACGGGTGAACTTTCACTTACCGGTAACGTGCTTGCCATCGGCGGCATCAGGGAAAAGGTTATTGCCGCAAAGCGCGTCGGCATCACGAACCTGATTGTTCCGGCCGCAAATCGTGAAGACGTGGCGGAACTTCCTGACTATGTAAGGGAAGGCGTAAACTTCAACTTTGTGGATAAGTATGAAGAGGTGGCCAGGATACTTTTTGACATCGGAAAGTAGTCCCGTGAATCCGTAATGCGGATAATAACCGAAACTTATGAACCTTCTGCAGCGCAATCCGCTGCAGAAGGTCTTTGTTTCTTATCTGTTCTCTGCTGATTGGAACAGGTATGAGATGTATGTTCATAATTAGGACGATATTTTTGGCGGTTTTCTGTCTCCGGGCCGTTTACTAACGGACCGGTGGCATTTCGCCGAAAAAGTGAAATTTAATTTTGCGGCAATAAGTCATACATGACTGGATTTGTTATAATGCTCGCACAATTCTTCATGTCCTGGTTTTTATTAAGGAAAAACAATGGCTGAAATAAAACTTGCACTGTTAGGCTATGATACTGATATCGGTAAGGCTCTTACCGAGATTATGGAACAGGAAGGCATTGAACTTGCGGATTACATTCCGCTCTCCTATACCGCCGATGAATACGACGCTATAGGTTATCTGGGAAAAAACTACCAGATTCAGAGGGTCGAGGAGTTTGAGCCGGAAAAGGCCAATGTCTTAATGATTGCCGGAAATTACAGCGAGGCCGGTAAACTTGTGGCACAGGCCAGAAAAAGCGGTCTTGTCATTGTTGATGCCGGTGAGGTAAACGTAAAAGAAGGCAGAATCTTTGTTGACGGTCTTGCTGACGCCGATACGGATTTCGTGTATGACGCCGATTATATAGTACCAATGAGTTCGGAAGCCACAATGCTTTCACTCATTCTTAAGCCAATTTCCGAAAGAATGACCATAAGTTCCGTGAGTGCCGTAATGATGGAATCCGTTTCCGGCATTGGTGACAGCGGTACAGCCGAACTCGCACGTGAATCCATCTCCCTGTTTAACATGAGGGACATCGCTCCGCGCATATTTCCGAGTCAGATGGCCTTTAACGTGCATACTGCGGTGGGTGACATCAATCTTGACGACACCACCACTCACGAAAACAACGTGATTGACGAGCTTAGGCCGGTACTTGGCGAAACGGCGGATGTGATTAATTTAACCTCAGTGGTGGTACCTGTTTTCTACGGACATACCCTAAGCATGAACATTTCATTCCTTGAGGATATTTCCCTTGATGAGTTCAAAAATCTGGTGGCGGCTGCTCCGGGTGTTGAACTTGTTGACGATGAGGAACTGACACCGGTTAAGTTCGGAAAGAAAGAAGATAAGTTGTATATTTCCCGTATCAGAGCCCTGAAAGGACAGGTTTCATCATTTACCCTGGTTGCTGTAATGGATAATTTCCTCAGGGGCGTGGTGCTGAACTGCATGGGAATTATCAGAAAACTCAGTTTAAAATAAGGCCTTTTATGAAACTGTTAAAAACTGTTATCGGTTTAGCCGTTGCGGCAGCATGCATTGATGCACATGCCGTAACCTATAAGGTTCCTGCAGACGGCAGTCGTCTGGTGGGTGAAGTGCTTGTTACCACCGTTCCGGGAAACAATACCTCGCTTGAAAGCATTGCCGCGCAGTATCAGCAGGGATTTAGCAACATGATGGAAGCAAATCCGAAGGTTGACCCATATTCTCCAAGACCGGGCAGCACGGTGATTATTCCTCAGCAGCTGATTCTTCCGGACACTGTTCATGAAGGTATTGTGGTAAACAGCGCCGAGATGAGACTGTATTACTATCATGACGGCGTGGTTGACGTACTCCCTGTCGGCATAGGACAGCTCGGCAAGGATACTCCTGTAGACTGGGTTACCAAGGTCGAGCGTAAGAAGGCCGGTCCAACCTGGACTCCAACCGCACAGACCAGAGCGGAATACGCAGCCATGGGTGAGCCTCTTCCTGCCGTAGTGCCTGCCGGTAAGGACAATCCAATGGGACTGTACGCGCTGTATGTCGGCCGTCTTTATGCCATTCACGGAACCAATGCCGATTTCGGTATCGGTCTGCGCGTAAGCCACGGCTGTATCCGTTTAAGAGATCCTGACATTGAGTATCTGTTCAACAACGTTCCGGTAAACACCAGAGTTCAGTTTATAAATGAACCGGTCAAGGTAACTGAGGAACCGGACGGCGGAATCTATATTGAAGTGCATCAGCCACTGTCAACAAACGAGTCTGATTTGAACTCCTCTGATTATTCACCTCTTCATCTGAAGCCTGCAATCAAGGCTTTCCTGAACGAGCACAAGGTCAACAGAAGTCTTCTTGACGAATACTTTAATACCCGAAACGGTATGCCTCAGCTGCTCAATCCTGTAGAATGGTAGAGACGGAATGCATGCATGAAAAAGTCCCCGTTAGGGGACTTTTTGTTTGGGTATAAAAGGTATTTCGTTAAACGGTTATTAACGTTAAGTTCAATTTCCCTTACGTCAGATTTGTTGTGACGGCCTGTTGGAAATAAGATTCCGGTATCTTATTTTGGCAATCACCGCTCTAAGAAGAGACAGTCCGATGTACAGGTAAACAAATGTCAGCCCGAATATTGAAAAAGGAGTCTGTCCGAATGTCGGTCTGAACTCTGCACGCAGTGTGGCAGTAATGTTTGCGGGAATGCTTCCCACAACTTCACCTGTATGATCAATTACGGCGGTAATGCCGTTATTGGTCGACCTCAGAACCGGTTTTCCGAATTCTTTTGCTCTGAGCCTTGCTATATAGAGATGCTGCATTGGAGCGTTGGTGTAATTGAACCAGCCGTCGTTACTTACGGTTACGATAAGATTGGTTCCCGGCTTAACCTGATCGCGCAGTTCATTGTTGAAGACCATTTCATAGCAGATGGCTGATGCCACGTTAAGATCCTGAACGACAATGTTTGTCTGCTCTCTTTCTCCCCTGGAGAAGGAACTCATCGGCATGTTGAAGATGGGACCGAGCTTTCTGAGTAACCATTCAAAAGGAACAAACTCGCCGACAGGCACCAGATGACGCTTGTAGTATCTGTTTCCGTGACCGAAGGTGTAGTGTATTTCCTTGTCCCTGTCTATAACTCCGATGCCCAGCATGCTGTTGTAGAATTTTTTCTCGGATTCGTCATAATACTGAATGCCGGTGATCAGTCCGAGATTGTTGTACTTGGCCTCATAATCCAGCATGCTCAGCACCTTAAGCTTTTCCATGTTGTTTTCAAGATCCGGAATTGCCGATTCAGGCCATACCATGATTTCGGCATCAAGATTCTCACGCATTTCGTGAATGTATATTTCCATCTCGTCCCAAATCGTGTCCTGATTCCAGTGAACGGAGGTGCTGATGTTTCCCTGAACGAGAGCTGCCTTTACCGGATTGCCGACCCTGATGTATTCATAGTTCTGCATTGTCAGGGCGATGATTATGAGAAACGTCGGGATTACGGCGTGAACGGCCTGCTTTCTGCGGCATGCATATACGAACCCCATGGCGATTATAATCATGACAAGCGTCATGCCCTGGACTCCAATTATCGGAGCGTAGGCACTGATGAATGAGTCAACCTGAGTGTATCCGAGAAGATCCCAGCCGAAGCCAGTGAAAAGGCGACTGTTAATCAGTTCTGCAAGTACCAGAAATGACGGAAATAACACCAGATTGCGCACTGTCGGAAGCTTTGAGCACAGTTTGTGGGCGGAATAGCCGGCAAGGGCCGGAAAAAGTGACAGATAGGCGCAGAACAGTACCAGCACGCCTAGAGACAGCGAATAGCTCATCTCACCGAATCCGGTCATTACAGATGTCAGCCATGACAGGGTACACAGATGCATGGCAAAAAAGAACAGCCACGTGGTGAATGCCGAATGCTTCGGTTTTGAGTTTCTGGAGTAGGTGAGACAGAAAATAAAAAGACCGATGAGGGAGGCATACCACATGTCTGCCGGTGCAAATCCCAAAGAGGTGATTATGCCCGCCAGAATGCTGAAAATACATCCGAAAAGAAGTTTATGTCGTAGGCTGATATGAAACATGTTTTAACGTAAAAAATCCCGGGTTTATGCATAACAAAATCTGCGGGTATTATATACTTAAAAGCGAAAATCATAGATATGAATTATTACGAAAGATGAAATTTTTTTTAGAAGCATGTGTGTACCTGCTGTGCACGGAAACGTTGTGTTCTCAGTTTTCTGCGGATAAATTCTCTATGCATATTGATGTGTTTTGAATTATCATACGTATGGTATAAAGTGTTGCTTATTTTCAGTAAAGTATGCACTGATTATCAATATTAATTGTTTTTCTGTTTTAGCTTGGTATGTGGGTGATGAGAAGGAATTTATTAAGAATTGTTTTATGTGCGCTAGGTTGCACGGCATTGTTCATTTTTATGGTTTCACCTCAGCATCAGCGATTTATCAAGGTAGTTACCGGAATCACCCCATCTGGGTTTTCTGATGGAATCGGCACGGTTGTCTCTAAGTCAAAAGATTGTAACATAGGTGTTAAGTCAGTAACCGCAGACGGTAAAGAGCTGATGCTAGAACTTGATGATGAAGACTGTTCATCAGTAATTAATGATAAGGTTGAGTTCATATATGAGTCGGATAATCCGCAGTGCGGATATCTGAACGAATTACCGACACATATCCGTTTATTCTTTTGCTTGTCGGTGTATATGTGGATAATTGTTTTGAGTAATATTTTTCTGAGAGGTGGCTTTAGGGTCGCATTGCAGCTTCTGACAGCAGTAGCCTTATTGCTTTTTTATTTTTCGTTTTCATCTCAGTATCCGCGATTTGTCAAAGGAGGAACGGGGGTAACGTTGTCAGGTTTTTCCGATTTAACCGGTACTGTTGTGTTTAAACTTCAAAAAGAAAACAATATCTGCTACCTCGAGGTAAAGTCGGTAACTCAAACCGGTAAAGAACAGATAACTGAAATTAATGACGAATCCTGTTCTGTCGAAATTTATGATGAGGTTAAGTTTATATACAAGTTAGATAATCCGCAACACGGATATCTTGCAGAACTGTCGCCAAGTCAAATCAAAGCCATTAAGAGTGCAGCGTTTGAGGGAATATTCCTACTGTTGCTGGTTTTCTTTCTGCACATGAAATACAAAAAAAAGAGAATTACAAATAAATAACGGATCGTAAATGTGTTAGAGAAAAATATCATGATCCGATAGAGTTAAATTCACGGTCCCCAAAAAAACGTGACTCCCTCGAAAAGGACAGTCACGTTTGTTTACTGAATCATTACCGTTTCTGTGCGTTACTCATCTTCCTCCTTTGGAAGAATGGTGAGCTGCAGCAGACTGGTTGAATGCTTTACGGTTGACAGAATTTTGAATTCGAGATTATCGATACGGGTGGTTTCGCCTTTTACCGGCAGATGACCGATGGCATGCATTACCATACCTCCGATTGTGTCATACTCGTCGTCAGTGTACTCAGTCCCGAATTTTGCGTTGAAGTCCTCGATGGAAGTCAGACTTGCTATGTGGTAGGTGTTTTCGTTAACCTGAATGATCTGTTCCTGTGAATCGTCATCATTGTCATATTCATCCTCAATTTCACCTACAATGAGTTCGAGAATGTCTTCAATGGTTACAAGCCCCGATACTCCGCCGTACTCATCGACCACTATCGCCATGTGGTAACGGCACTGCTGGAACTCCTTGAGCAGTCGGTCAACGTGCTTGCTTTCCGGAACAACCACGGCAGGGCGGATAATATCCTTGAGCTTTGCGCCTGTGTCCTTATTGACGATAAACTTCAGCAGATCCTTTGCAAGAAGAATGCCTTCGATGTGATCCTTGTCTTCGTGAATGACGGGGTATCTGGAGTGACCGGAATTGATGATTTCGGCAGCGGCCCTGTCAATGGAATATTCGGCACTGATGGTTACCATCTGAGATCTTGGAATCATGATGTCCCTAACGCGGAGTTCTGAGATTTCAAATACGCCCTTGAGCATATCCTCCGTATCTTCATCAATGATTTCGCGTTCTCCGGCATCAGTGATGATTTCTGCCAGATCTTCCTTGTCAGCAGGATCACCCTTGATGATGTGTCCTATGCGGTTGATCCAGTTTTCTGGTTTGTGATGACTGTTTTTCGAATGCGGATAGCTATCGTCGCTACTCATATAAGCAAATATCGGTTAAACCGCTCCCTGTGTAGTTAAATAAAAGTCAGACAGCATTATATAACAGCCCCGATACTGTTATGGTTACTTTTTTCAAAAGTTTTGACTGAAGGTGTATATTTCCTGAGACCTGTCACCGCGTTCTGAATATTTGGGGACTGTTCTGTCATGAACGGGGCGGAGAATCCGCCCCGGGGGATGAATCAGTATTCGTCATCCCTGTACGGATCGTCAAAACCCAGAGATGTCATGATTTCCGTCTCATGACCTTCCATTTCCTCTGCTTCCTCGTCGTCAATGTGGTCAAAACCGAGAAGATGCAGGCATCCGTGAACAATCATGTGGGCCCAGTGGGCTTCCAGCGGCTTGTTCTGTTCCTTCGCCTCGCGTTCCACAACGTCTCTGCAGATGACCAGATCTCCGATGTACAGACCATCAAAAGGATTCTGTTCGTCATCTTCAGAGAGTTCTTCGGCACCGTCAAGCTCGTCCCTGTCGATTTCGGCGGTATATTCTTCCTCTTCTGTTCCGTTTACGGATTCGGCATTTTCGGCGCCGGCATCATCGTATCCTTCTTCGTCTTCCTCATCATAGAAGAACACGTCATCATCTTCGGTTGCAGGGAATGAAAGCACGTTGGTAGGACGATCCTTTCCGCGGTATTCGAGGTTAAGTTCATGGCTTTCCTCAGGTTCAACGATGCGGATGGTTATTTCGGCTTCAGGTCTGAATCCTGTTATTGCCGCCGTGGCATACTTCAGCATGTTTTCAATTGAAGGAAGGCCGGCACGATCCTTTACGGCATACTGCAGATCTATGGCTACCGGGCCTTCGATGTATTCTTCGTCATTGCTGTTGATTTCGTCTGACATGGCTTACTGCTCCGTAATAAGGTTAGTTGTCACTGCTTTCGTTCTTATGCCCGGCGTCGGATGAAACTTCCTTTCCGGTTTTCTGCATAAGGTCATATTTTTCATAGGCTCTTACTATCTTGGCGACAATCGGGTGTCTTACCACGTCGTTTGAGGTGAAGAAGTTGAAGCTGATTTCATCAACACCGCTTAAAACCTCAATGGCATGCTTGAGCCCTGATTTGACGTTGCGCGGCAGGTCAATCTGGGTGATGTCGCCGGTAATTACCGCTCTGGAGTTGAAGCCGATGCGGGTCAGGAACATCTTCATCTGTTCGATGGTGGTGTTCTGGCTTTCGTCCAGAATTATGAATGAGTCGTTTAGGGTACGGCCTCTCATGTAGGCGAGAGGCGCCACTTCAATAATCTGATGCTCCATGAGCTTTTCCACCTTTTCAAAACCTAGCATTTCAAAAAGGGCATCGTAAAGAGGTCTCAGATACGGATCTACCTTCTGATTGAGATCGCCGGGCAGAAAACCGAGCTTTTCACCTGCTTCCACGGCAGGTCTTGTCAGAAGAATGCGTCTTACTTCCTGCTTCTCCAGGGCGTCGACGGCAGCCGCTACGGCAAGGTAGGTTTTGCCCGTGCCTGCAGGGCCGATGCCGAAGCTGATGTCATGGGAGAGAATGTTTGAGATGTAATCTGTCTGGTTGCCGGAACGCGGCTTCACTATGCCGCGCTTTGTTTTGATGGTGACGGCTTTCTGGTAGAGTTCGTTAAGTTCCTCGGAGATGGCTGTCTGGTTCTCCTCGCTGTCACTGTCTAGTATTCCGGTTTCGGAAATGGCCAGGTGAATCTCATCCGGAGTCAGATCGTGTACCTTTCTGCCCTTTATCGGAGCTGTTTCGATGTAAAGATCGTTTATGAGCTTCAGTGCGGCACCGGCTCTCTTCTCGCTGCCCGTGATGCTGAAATTCTCGTTTTTATAGCTGATTTGAACACCGAGACGGCGTTCGATGTGTTTCAGATTGTCGTCAAGCGGTCCGCACAGACTTGCAAGACGATCCCTGTTGACCGGTTCCAGAACGGTTTTCAGGGTAATCATGTTGTTTGATGGGGTTCTCATGCTCTGCCTGCTATTCTTCAATTAGTTCACCGCGAAGGGTGTGAGTGAGCACGTCAGTAATTCTGACATGTACGAAACTGCCGATAAGCTCAGGACTGCCTTTGAAGTTTACCGTACGGTTGTTATCGGTTCTGCCGCTCAGTTCTTCGCTGTCGCGGACAGACAGTCCGTCAACCAGTACTTTCTGAACGGATCCAAGCATTTCACGGCTGTACTGCTGTGCCTGATTGTTTATGGCGGCCTGAAGACGATACAGTCTTTCCTTCTTTGTCATCAGAGGTGTCTTGTCCTCCATGAGCGCTGCAGGAGTGTTTGGTCTTGGGGAGTAGATGAAGCTGAAGCTCTGGTCAAACTTTACGGTCTGAATCAGATCCATTGTCTGTTCAAAGTCTTCGTCCGTTTCTCCCGGAAAACCAACGATGAAGTCCGTACTGATATAGATGTCAGGTCTTACGGCTCTCAGCCTGGTAACCACGTCAATGTATCTGTTTCTGTCGTACTTGCGGTTCATCGCCTTCAGAATTCTGTCGGAACCGTTCTGTACCGGCAGATGGATGGCATTGGCTATTTGCGGCAGATCGGCAAATGCCTGAATTATCTCGTCAGTGAAGTCGTGAGGGTTTGAGGTGGTGAATCTGATTCTTTCCACTCCGTCAATTCCGGCAACATGATACAGAAGTTCGGCAAAGGATACCTGATTGCCATCCTCGTCATGACCGCTGTATGAGTTAACGTTCTGGCCGATGAGATTGATTTCCTTTACGCCCTGGGCGGTAAGAACCCTGATTTCGTCAAGAATGTCCTTCAGCTCACGGCTGAATTCCGCACCTCTTGTATAAGGAACCACGCAGTAGCTGCAGAAGTTTGAGCATCCTTCCATGATGGTGACGAATGCTGTGGCATGACCGCGTGATTTAGGATTTGGCAGAAAATCAAACTTTTCCACTTCAGGGAAGCTGACGTCAACAAGTCTTTCTCCGGTCTGAACAACCTTTGAGATCATGTCGGGAACGCGGTGAATGGTCTGCGGTCCGAATACCACGCTTACCATGGGTGCCCGCTTGAGCACGGCTTCACCTTCCTGTGAGGCTACGCAACCGCCGACACAAACCACGGCTCCTTCTTTGTACTGCTTTTTGTGCTGCCAGCTGAACAGCTGGTTGAACACCTTTTCCTGAGCCTTTTCTCGGATTGCACAGGTGACAAGGATAACAGCATCAGCATCGGTAATGTCTTCGGTCTGTTCGTATCCCGTGTTAATCATTAGGTCAATGAGGCGTGATGAATCGTATTCGTTCATCTGACAGCCCCATGTCTGGATAAAAAATTTATTCATGTCTGTTCGGATATTAAAGAGTATTCTGTTAACTAAGGCCTTAAATAATCTGTTATGCGGGAAAAATTCCCGCTGTTATTCTGAGGGCGTATTCTATCATATTTATCCGTAAATCAATAATGTATCAGTTTACTAGGAATTAAAATAGTCTCCGGGCCCGGTCTTAGGCTGGGTATTAAGACTGTCCTGTCATTCGTACGAGGCTGAATGTGAATGAATCATGAAAAAAACGGAAAAGTTTCAGGAATTAAATCAAGAACGTAAAGAATATAGAGAATACAAACAGACAAACGGTCCTTAAGCTTTAGCTTTGAAATTAGAAGGAATTTGAAAGGATGGCTGGGGTACAAGGATTCGAACCTTGGGATGGCGGAATCAGAATCCGCTGCCTTACCACTTGGCGATACCCCAACGTATACTTTTTCAGTTTTGTGGTGGCAGGGGTAGCTGGATTCGAACCAGCGCATACAGGGATCAAAACCCTGGGTCTTACCGCTTGACGATACCCCTATCACTGATTTGGTGGCTATGACTAGATTTGAACTGGTGACCCCCGCATTATGAGTGCGATGCTCTAACCAACTGAGCTACATAGCCATGTAATCCTTTGCCGTGCCTGTCAGCACTTAACTAAAAAGTGGGTGCATTATGCAAGTTTATTTTTCTTTCGTCAACACTTTTTAAATAATTTTTTTGGAAATTGGTCTGATTGGTTGTTTTTTGTTTGTTTTTTCATTATTTTCCGCTGTTTTGGCTAATAAACGGACATTTGATTCAAAAAGTCTGTTTATAACTAAAATTCAGTAAATGATTGTTTTTCGTCTAATTGTGATAGAATGTGCGTGTTTAATTTGAAACGGCATTGTTCCGTTTCAGCGGAACCGGGATCGGATGATGTGTTCATTTACCGAACGCCACAGCCGCAGTAAGTTTTCGACGTACCCGCCGCAGGACTCCGCCAGTGAATTAATTTTTGTGTTTTTCTGAAAATTCAAAAGTTAATGCCCTGACGTCGTGTCACGGCTTATGCGAATCCTACGGCTGTTGTCAGATTCGATCTCTGTCTGATACGGAGTTTCCGGTTTCCTCATGTCTGTGCCTTTTGCGGCAGCGGTCCGTATCTTCGGACCCTAAAAGTCTGGCGGGCCTGTGGGGAAAAATCCCGGAATTTACCGGTTAAAGGAGCCGGTACGAAAGTCCGGAGCGGTCACGCATGATTTTACGGAATGTCTTAGAATTGGCATTCATCCTTACGTCCGTTAAGGGGCACACCACAGGAATCTTCCTGGTAACTCCGGTGTGTGCTCCTGTCCTGTTTTTCCGTATCACATTTCTTTCATTTTCGGTTCCGTATGGTTTATTGCTTGTATACAGAGGTCTATTTTGAGCAGAACAAAAGTCAGTCAGTCTTTAATAACAGACGCATACGAATTAGTGGCTGAATCAAAGAAAAGAAAGCAGGTTGCCCTGAGGGACGGATCCTGCATGTTTAAGATTCCCGGTGATTCCATAGATCACAAGGCAATTCTCCCGGAAGCTCTCAGTGTTGTGTCACAGCTTAACCGTGCAGGATTTGAAGCCTACATCGTCGGCGGCGGGGTGAGGGATCTTATTCTCGGAGAGGAACCTAAAGATTTTGACGTAACCACCAATGCCACACCGAATCAGATATGCAAGGTTGTCAAAAACTGCCAGAGAAGAATAATCGGCAGACGTTTTAAGATCGTGCACTGCGTGTTCGGACACCGTGAATCCCAGATAATCATTGAGGTTGCCACCTTCAGAAATAACGAGGAAAGTGCTGCGGGCAGAAGTTCTGGTGATGCCGGTATGCTTACTCGTGACAACAGCTACGGTGACAGCATTGAGGAGGATTCCAAGCGTCGCGACTACAGCATCAACGCACTTTACTATTCTCCGAAGAACCGCATCATCTATGATTTTCACGGCGGATATTATGACATTCTGAAGGGAACCATCGACATGATAGGTGATCCGGTTGTCCGCATTCATGAGGATCCTGCCAGAATTATCAGGGCATACCGTTTCGCTGCCAAACTCGGCTTTAAGATATCCGAAAGGACAATGAAGGGTTTTGAAGGCAACTTTTCCCTGATTAAGAACATCAACAGCAGCCGTCTGTTCGAGGAAGTGAATAAGTTCTTCCTTTCAGGCTACGGCTACAGGAGTTTTAAGGTTCTTAAGGAAAGCAATATTCTGAAGTTGTTTCTTACGGAGCAGGGCGTGGTTTTTGACAGCGACTACTTCAACGGTTTCATCGGTGAATCACTTAAGCGTTCCGATCTGCGTCACAGACAGGGTAAGCCGAACATGCCGGCATTTCTGTATGCCGTGCTGCTGTGGCCGCTGGTGAACAGCATGCTCAACAGGTTGCGTACGGCTCCTGGATTTATTCATTCCTCAGAAAAATCCATCATAGATCTGATTGGTGCCAAGGTTATAGCCTCTCAACTTGCCATTACCAATTTCCCTAACATGGTTCAGGATATCATAATGGAAATTTGGAGACTTCAGGCCGATCTGGATAACGGCATGGACGGCGTTGACAACGTGGAACACGTTATTGCCAATAAGTTCTTCAGGGCCGGTGTCGATTTCATGCGTCTGCGTGCATTTATGGATGATTCTCTTACCGATGCCTGCGAAAGCTGGGAGGAGGAGTACGAGTTTCAGAGCGCCAGGGCACTTATGTTCAGAAAGGCTAAATCCCGCGGAAAATCAGGCGGCAGGGATGATGCCGACGTGGAGAGAACCATTGAGGAAATGGAAATTCTTAACAGCAGACGTGCCAAGGAAAGAGCCAGGGCTTCCGAAAGGGAGCAGTCTCTGAAGAAGGAACTAAAGAAGTCGGGAAGAAAGGCCCGCGGCCAGGAAAAAACCAAAACAAAATCAAGAAAAAAACGTTCCGGAAAAGAGAAGATAAAGGGCGGAAGCCGCAGGGGTGATGAAAGCCTGAATCTTACGGAGTGGATGTAGACGGTCTGAAAACGTTCGGACTGGTCTTATGCCGGTATGAGAAACAATGACGCCGAGCCGTCATATGTTTCTCATGTTTATTCCGGTAGTGAATATGGAGTCTTACCTAATAATGACTGAAAGCAAAAAGGTTTATATCGGCATGGGATCCAATCTTGGGGATTCCAGAAGGCATCTTCTTGAAGCTCTTAAAGAGATTGACGCCATACCGGGCGTAAGGGTTACGGCCTGCAGTTCACTGTATTCCACCAAACCTGTGGGGCCCCAGGATCAGAATTATTTCATAAATGCCGTGGCCGAGCTTGAAACAACCGTTGAAGCTCATGCACTTCTTAGGAAAATGTTTAAAATTGAGAATAGACATCACCGGGTCAGGGTGCGTCACTGGGGCGAGAGAACTCTTGATCTTGACGTGCTCTATTACGGCACAGAGACTTTTTGTGACGATGAACTTAAGGTTCCGCATCCGGAAATTTTCAACAGGGCCTTTGTGGTGTTTCCGCTTCTTGAAATCAATCCTGAATTTACACATACTGACGGCAAAAAACTTAGGGACGTGCTGCCTTCACTGCCTGCTGATGATGTCCGTGCCATGAGACGGCTTTCATATCTTGAGAACAGATCCGGAAGAGCTGGAGGCAGTGGGAAATGGCTTACGCTCAGGGCCTGGTCAAAGTATAGATACGGTTTATAACCGGTTATAGACGGATAACCGGCGACGATAATGAGATCAATTCATTGATTTTTTGTCATGTCAGCTGTGCTATAATCTACGCTTGTTAACCGCACCTGCGGTTTTGTTTTGTTTTTTGAGTCTAACTGATAAGCCGTATGTTTTATGTAAATGGCTGTACACGGAGGCGTTGTTATGAGTGTTACGGTTTCAACTTTACAGAAGTTAAAGAATGAAAACAAAAAATTTGCAACCATTACAGCATATGATGCGACTTTTGCACGTATTTTCGATGAGGCCGGCATAAGTGCCATTCTTATCGGCGATTCACTGGGAATGACCATTCAGGGGCGTGACAGCACCGTGGCAGTTACCATTGATGATATGGCCTATCATACTGCCTGTGTAAGAAGGGGCGTCAGCAACGCGCTTATTCTTGCCGACATGCCTTTTATGACCTGCTGCGACATCAGTTCAATGTGTGCCAATGCCGCAAGGCTTATGCGTGCCGGTGCCAATGTCGTAAAGATTGAAGGCGGTTCATTCCTCTGTGACGGTATTCGTACCCTCGTGAATAACGGTGTTCCGGTATGCGGACATCTAGGACTGACTCCTCAGTCCGTAAACGTGTTCGGCGGCTATAAGGTACAGGGTCGCGGGGATGCCGGAAAACGTCTTATGGATGAATGTCTTGCGGTAGCTGATGCGGGGGCTTCAATGATTGTTCTTGAATGCGTGCCTAAGGATCTTGCCGCGGAGATTACCAGAACCCTCAGCATTCCGGTAATCGGTATCGGTGCCGGCAACCAGACTGACGGTCAGGTTCTGGTTATGCATGATGCTCTGGGCTTCACCGTGGGACACACTCCTAAGTTCGCCTTTAATTTCCTTAAGGAAACGGGAAATGTATCCGATGCCATCAGGCTTTATGTTTCCATGGTTGAGTCCGGACAGTATCCGACTGACGATCAGAGTTTTAATTAAATGGGGGATTTCCGTTTATCGATCCCTTAAGTATTTTGTGAAACGGAATAAAAAAAGAAGTTCTTTATGAAAGTTGCAAACAGTATTACAGATATAAGAGACATAGTTGTTGGTTTTAAGAAGGAATTAGAGACCATTGCTCTGGTTCCTACCATGGGTAATCTGCATTGCGGTCATCTTGCACTTGTTGAAGAAGCTAAAAAAGCTGCCGACAGGGTTGTGGTGAGCGTGTTTGTTAATCCTATGCAGTTTGACCGTGCGGAAGATCTCAAGAGTTATCCGCGTACACTGGAAAACGATCTTGCCCTGCTTGAAAAGGCCGGTGTTGACGCTGTCTTCACTCCGACTCCTGAAATCATGTATCCGCAGGGGCTTAATTTCCAGTCATACATTGAAGTTCCG
Source organism: Ruminobacter sp. (assembly GCA_017940385.1). GTDB lineage: Bacteria > Pseudomonadota > Gammaproteobacteria > Enterobacterales > Succinivibrionaceae > Ruminobacter. The sequence continues at coordinate 29,830 of JAGAYS010000038.1, forward strand.
GATCTGTGCAACAGCCTTGAAGGTGCGTTAAGACCGGGGCATTTCAGAGGTGTTGCCACCGTAGTAAGCAAGTTGTTCAACATTGTTCAGCCTGATTTTGCCTGCTTCGGTCTCAAGGACTATCAGCAGGTGGCTCTCATTAAGGAAATGGTAAGGGATCTGAATTTCCAGCTTAAGATCATTGAAGTGCCTATCGTTCGCTATGAAGACGGGCTTGCCTATTCATCACGCAACAGCCTTCTCAATCAGGCAGAAAGATCACTTGCTCCGTTACTCAACAAGGCTCTTCAGTCTCTCGCCGAAAAGCTTGTTACCGCAAAGAAGCAGGATGAAATTAATGAACTTGTTGATGAAACCTGCAACTTCCTGGATAACAAGGGGTTCAGAACAGACGACATTACCGTTGTTGATGCTCTGACGCTGAATCCTGAAATTGCCGGTTCAAAGAAGCTTGTAATTCTGGCTTCCGCATATCTCGGTAAGGTGCGTCTGATTGATAACCTGGTTGTTGACAGACAGGCTTAATATTCAGTTCCGTTTTCCCCGGAGGCCCGCATGAATCCGTCAGCAGTGTAAGGATGGGAACGGGGAAATGAGGTGATGTAAATAAATGCCGCAGTCATCTGACTGCGGCATTTTTTCGTTCATAATAATAGATAGTTCGTTATTTATTTTAAGTTTATGGCATTACTCAGCTCATTCTTTTACGGTTTCAGCTTCCGGAGCGTTCTTCTTGACGCTTTCGACCCCGTTTATGGCACTCTTTAAGGCCTTGTAGCCTTCGCTTACACCGATGATTTCGCCGTTTGTGGCCTTCAGTCTGAAGCGGAATTCGCCGGCCTTGTCGGTATAGATTTCGAACTTGGGATGCTTCAGAACCTCGAAGCCTTCCACAGTCTGGTTTTCAACATTTGCGACAGGAGCGTTTTTCTTAACGCTTTCAATGCCTTTCCTGCATGCAGGTTCACCTGAATAAACTTCTGATGTCAGAATAACTTCACCATTTGTGGCCTTCAAATCGAATTTGATGCCAGTATTGGTTTCTCTAATGACAAATTTGCCCATACCAGTCCTCTTTATTTGATTAATCGTCTGCTGAAAGCCTTCCGTGAAATAAATTTACCGGCGGCTTGTTTTGTTCTTGTTAAACAGACAGTCATATTCTCTACTTTTCTCTATGTATTTTTCAAGAATTGTTAATAAAAAGTTTTAAGTTTGTCAATATATGTACAGTTTGGAAAAACTGCTGAAAATGCCTGTATTCAAGGATGGGTACGGCCTGCGGCGTTTTCGGTGACTGAGCGGTATTTTTCCGTTTGGGAGATTGAGAAGGAGTCTTTCGGCAGGATTACGCAGGGGCGCTTTTAAGCAGTTGTCCAAGGGGCTTTTATCCTCCCTGAAAGCAAAGCCGTAAATTATAAATTTGTCAAAAAATCAATTTTTAGCTGTTTATACATGGCGATTAATATATAATGTGCACAATTTCAAAAAATTACGGCTGTTGATGTTAAAGCCATGGTGTCCCGGACTGACCTGTTCGGAACGGAACCATATGGGCAGACTGTGATTTTTTTTCTTTTTTAAACAGGTTGTTGTTGATAACAGATATTATTGAAATCCGGTGTCTTTATTAAATGATTTACCGTATCTGACGGAAGTTGATTTAGTAAGGATATCGTTTTTTCATGCATAAGGTAAGGTAACAAAATGCAAAGGATTTTACTCAGAGGTAAGCTTCATCAGGCCAGGGTTACTCACTCCGTATTGAATTATGAGGGATCCTGCGGCATTGATTTGGATCTTTTGGACGCCGCCGGCATTGCGGAACATGAACAGATTGATATCTATGTTGTGGAAAACGGTGCAAGATTTCATACCTATGCAATTGCTGCCGAAAGAGGATCTAAGGTTATTTCCTTAAACGGCGCTGCCGCCAGAATGGCAGCCGTCGGTGACAAGGTTATAATCTGTGCCTACGGTATTTTTGATGAAAGCGAGGTTAAGGATCACAAGCCTAGTCTCGTATACCTTAACGAAAAGAATGATATCGTGCGTACCAGCAAGGATATTCCGGTACAGCTCGGCTGATAGGTCTTATTTTTGTCAAACAGGCATGTCATTTATCTGAACATGCCTGTTTTTTCAGGAGGTTTCATGACTGTTAAACTGATAGCCGGACTTGGTAATCCCGGCAGTGAGTATGCTCATACCAGGCATAACATGGGTGTTGACGTCATGTACATGATTGCCGACAGATACGGAATCAGCCTGAGAACCGACAGTAAATACAACGGAGAAGTCGGCAGGGGCATGATTGAAGGTCAGGAAGTAAGACTCGTATTCCCGACAACCTACATGAATAAGAGCGGGGACTCAATAGGTCCTTTAGCCAATTTTTTCAAGATAAAGCCTGAGGAAATTTTGGTCATTCATGATGAACTGGATCTGCCTCCGGGAGTTGCAAAATACAAGCTTGGCGGCGGTCCCGGCGGTCATAACGGGTTAAAGAGCATTATTGCCTGTCTCGGCAATTGTCAGAATTTTCACAGGCTCCGCATCGGTATAGGCAAGCCGGTTACCAGAGCTGAAATGATTAACTTTGTATTGGGTAAGCCGCCAAAGGCTGAAATGGAGCTTATTGAACAGGCTAAGCAGGCTGCAGTAGAATCCATAGGTCTGCTGTTTACCCAGAATATTGCCAAAGCCACCAACATGCTTAACGGCTTCAAGGCAGGTCGATAATTTTAGGAGTATATAAAAATGGGGTTTAATTGTGGTATCGTGGGTTTACCTAACGTAGGTAAATCAACATTATTTAATGCATTAACCAAGGCAGGCATTGAAGCTGCAAACTTTCCGTTCTGTACAATTGAACCAAACACCGGTGTTGTACCTGTTCCGGATCCGAGACTTAATGCCCTGGCTAAAATTGACAAGCCGCTGAAGATCGTTCCTACAGCAATGGAATTCGTGGACATTGCCGGTCTGGTTAAAGGTGCATCCAACGGTGAAGGTCTTGGTAACAAGTTCCTTATGAACATTAAGGAGACCGATGCCATCGCTCATGTTGTACGCTGTTTCGAAGATCCGAACATCATTCACGTAAGCGGAAAGATCAATCCTTCAGAAGATATCGAAGTTATTAACACAGAGCTTGCGCTTGCAGACCTCGATACCTGTGAAAAGGCCATCCACCGTCTGGAAAAGAAGGCTAAGGGTGGTGACAAGGATGCTCAGGCTTCAGTAAAGGTTCTGGAAAAGTGTCTTCCGGTACTTAACGACTGTAAGAAGCTCCTTACCCTGGAATTAAGCGATGAGGAAAAGGCTCTCATCCGTGAATGCAATTTCCTTACCTTAAAGCCTACCATGTACATTGCCAATGTTGCCGAAGACGGATTCACCAATAACAAGTACCTCGACGAGGTTCAGGCAATTGCCGACAAGGAAGGAGCCGTTGTTGTTCCTGTCTGTGCCGCAGTGGAATCAGATCTCGCTTCAATGGAAGATGATGAACGTCAGGAATTTCTTGAAAGTCTCGGTCTTGAAGAACCTGGTCTTAACCGCGTAATTAGGGCAGGTTATAAGCTTCTTAAGCTTCATACCTATTTCACCGCCGGTGAAAAGGAAGTTCGTGCCTGGACTATTCCTGTAGGTGCCACTGCTCCAAAGGCTGCCGGTAAGATTCACACCGACTTCGAAAAGGGCTTTATCAGGGCAAATACTATAAGCTACGATGACTACATTACCTACAATGGTGAAGCCGGAGCCAAGGAAGCCGGTAAGATGAGAGCCGAAGGTAAGGATTACGTGGTTCAGGACGGTGACGTTATTACCTTCCTGTTCAATGTAAAGAAGTAGCCGTGACGGTAAAGGCTTTCTGAGCATCGTTTCGTACCGTTGTTCAGCCGTTCTGCAGACCGGGTTCCCGTAAGGAATCCGGTCTTTTTATTGCTTAACCTCTAATGGAAAATGACTGATGTTAATGCCGGACTGAAGAATACCAAAAACACGGTCGTGCATGTTACTTTAGGAAATATGGTTTAATACCATAAAACAAGTGAGAGCAGGGCATTCTGCGGTGAATGCCGTAAGAAATACGAGGCTGTCAGATAATGCGGTCATCTGTCGGAATTTTTTCCGTTGAAAAATGTTCCGTTGCATATCTGAGAATGTCTTCGGGCTTTTCGTGTTCAAGAGCGTCAGGAATGTCCTGTCCCAGAAATCTTACGGCCTTAACAAGAAGTTCGGAGGCATGAGCCGTGTCTATCGGTACGGCATGATTCTGTTTGGAGTATTTATGTCCGTCGTCCTCCATGGCCAGAGGCAGATGAATGTATTCCGGTACCCTTTCATTTAATTCCCTGATAAAGGATATCTGCATGAAGGTTTCGTAAAGAAAATCTGCTCCCCTAACCACTTCAGTGATGCCCGTGTCCATGTCGTCAAGAAGGCAGACGAGGTTATAGGCGTAAAGTCCGTCCCTTCTGCGGAGAACCATGTCCTGAACGTCAGGATGCGGATTTTTAACGATTCCTCTAATTTCATCCCTGTACTGATCCACGTAAATTGTGCTTCTGAAACGGATACTGCTGCCTTCAGTCTGAGGCAGGTTGAGATTTCTGCAGTGCCCGTTGTAGACCCCGCCCATTTTCCGGACGTCAGCCCTTGTGCATGTACAGTAGTAGGTTTTGCCTTCCCGTATTAGTTCATCAAGGCGTTCCCGGTAGAAATCCAGTCTCTGGGTCTGACGGAGCACGGGACCGTCATATTCAAAGCCAAGAAGTTCAAGATCTCTTAATATTGCGTCACTGAATTCAGGTCGGCAGCGGGTTGTATCGATGTCTTCAATACGAAGATGCCAGAAACCTTTCCGGCTTCTGGCACGAAGATAACTTCCGGCAGCGGCCACCAGTGAGCCAAAGTGCAACCTGCCGCTCGGAGACGGGGCGAAGCGCCCGTGATAAGAGTCCATTTACTATTTGGCGCCCTGCTTTTCCTTGATTTCAGCAAGGTGCTTGCAGTTGATGCAGAGGTCAGCGGTAGGGCGGGCTTCAAGACGCTTGATACCGATCTCTTCACCGCAGTCGTCACAGTAGCCATAGTCGTCTGAATCAAGCTTGCGGATGGTCTTTTCAATCTTCTTGACAAGCTTTCTTTCTCTGTCTCTGATTCTTAATTCGAGAGAGAATTCTTCTTCCTGAGCGGCACGGTCAATGTCGTCAGGGAAGTTGGTGGTTTCGTCGTTCATATGATCAACGGTGTTTGAAACCTCGGTCATTAACTGATCGCGCCAGCTTTCCAGAATCTTGCGGAAATGAGCCTTCTGCTTATCGTTCATGTATTCTTCGCCAGGCTGAACTTCATACGGTTTCAAGCCGGCAATGGCCAGAGGACTCAGCTCAATTAAATCCTTTTTGTTGTCGCTCATAGTCTTTCTCCTAAAATGTCCATACCCGTGCAACGAGACACAGGGCATTCTGCACCGGTGCCGTAGCATGTGTTTATCACGTTTAAGTCCGTGAAGAACGGAACCGGTTCCTGAATAAAAATAAATTCACTAGAATATACATTACTTGAGGCATATATTCAAAGACTTATGTCAAATTCTTTCGCATAAATATGAAGTCTGGCCTAGGTTTTGCCTCCTGCGGCTCCGTCTTAACTGCGGGAGCTGGCTACGGCATGCATAAACAGTGACGTAAAAGCATCAGGTCATGATTTAATTCTTTTTCATTTTTCCTTTTATCTGAAATCTTTTTTTATAAAAAATAGATCTCTGTCAAAAGAAGTCGTCATGGATGTTTATTAGTTGAACGCATGGAGGTTTTTGCCTCTGAGAAATCCTGCTGTCAGTCAGGAATTACCCGTATTCCGTTCACGCTTCATACAGTGAGCGCCGGGTTGAATTCCGGTCCGGTGAAGGACTGCCGGAAATGTTTGCGGTCATACCTCATTTCTGCTACGTCTATTTTTGTGTAACCAATCATGCTATCAATGATATAATAATGCGAAATTTTTTGTCCTTTTCCTGACCTGTGCATACAGGTATGACAGCGGAAGGCCGGTATAATCCAGGATGGCTTATTACCTTTTGCCGGTATTTCTATTTCTGGGCCCTGCCGCTTTCGGAAGAGGGACATTCCGTTCTTCGGGGACGGAAATTCTTCCAGATTTGAGCCGGCATCACAAAAATTACACGGATGTTTGATTAAGCGACGGGTTGCGCCGTGCAGCGGGAAAATTCTGATTTCCGCAGCGGCGTTCATGTCGGAACGACGGGCATCGGCATTTTAGATGTCTGATTTTGGGGACAGTGTTAATTTTTATGAGAAAATCGTTTTTTGGCAGATTAATCAGCTTCTGCATAAAGCTCGGTCTTGTTTTGGCAGTAATTTTTGTAATGCTTTGTGCATACTATTACGTGGTAATATCGAGCAGCAGTCTTTCAGCCGAACAGAAATGGCGCACTCCGGCAGTGGTCTACAGCCGTCCTCTTGAACTTACCGTTGAGCAGAAGATTACCTTTGACCAGCTGGAGCATGAGCTGTCACTGCTGAAGTACCGCAAGGTTGCCAATCCCGGCAAGCCCGGAGAATACGGTGTCAGCAGGAACCGTGACAGGATGGTTATTATAAGAAGACCGTTCAATTTTTCCTACGGATATGAGGAATCACGTCCGATTCACATAACCTTTTCAAACAGCAGAATAAGCTCGATATCTGATGCCGCTACCGGCGAAAACATCGATATCGTGCAGCTCGATCCTGTTCTTCTTGAGCGTCTGTCCTCAAGCGGGGAGGAGGATCGCATGCTCATCAGCATAGATGACGTGCCGCAGAAGCTCATTGATACTCTGGTATATGTTGAGGATCGTGATTTCTACAATCATCACGGCATCAGCATCAAGGGCATTCTCAGAGCTATGTGGGTTAACTTAAAGGCCGGCAAGAAAGTTCAGGGCGGAAGCACAATTTCCCAGCAGCTGGTAAAGAACTACTTCCTTAACAGTCAGAAGAGTATCGACCGAAAGGTAAGGGAACTCTTCATGTCCATTATTGTTGATGCCAGATATGAAAAATCACAGATTCTGGAAATGTATCTCAATGAAATCTATCTCGGTCATTCAAACAGGGATATATACGGATTCGGATTGGCCTCATATTTCTATTTCGGCATTCCGGTAAGCGAGCTTGACTGGCATCAGGTGGCACTTCTTGTCGGAATGGTGAAGGGGCCTTCACAGTTCGATCCGAGAAGACATCCCGAAGCTGCGTTAAAGAGAAGAAATCTGGTGCTGAGTCTCATGGTGCAGGCAGGTAAGCTTACCGAAAAACAGTACCGTGAATATGCCGCCAAGCCTCTCGGTGTGGTGGACAAGGATCAGAATTTCTCCGTAATCAAGGTTCCAGGATACATAAGTATTCTCAAGGATGAACTTAAGAGCCGTTTGGGTGAGGATTATCTGAACGGAAACGGACTCGTCATCTTCACGAGTCTTGATCCGCAGGTTCAGCTTGCCGCCAACACCGCCGTTAAAGAAGTGGTTGGCGGACTGAATGCCAAAAGAAACAAAAAGCTTGAAAGTGCCGTGGTGGTTTCCAACTGGCGTACCGGTGACATTCTTGCCGTGGTCGGCAGCAGTGATCCTCAGTTCCAGGGCATGAACAGGGTTACCAAGGCACGCAGACAGATTGGCTCCCTGGTAAAGCCTGCAGCCTACCTGACGGCCTTCAATAACGGCTGGCATCTGGGCAGTATGGTTCATGATGCTCCGGTTACCGTAAAAATGCGTAATGGACAGAACTGGTCTCCGAAGAATTTCAGCGGTACCTTCAGCGGTTGGATTCCTTTGTACCGCGGTTTTGCAAAATCCCTGAACGTACCGATGGTAAGAGTCGGTATGAACGTCGGCGTACAGAAGGTTGTTGACACCATCCACCGTCTCGGGGTTGAGCAGAACATCGAGTCGGTTCCGAGTACTCTGCTCGGAAGCTTCGGGCTCACTCCGATAGAGGTTAACCAGATGTATTCCACCATCGCCACTGAGGGTGCCTACAGACCGTTGTCAGCAGTGCGCGTCGTTCGCAGAGGGAATGAGGTTATCTACGACAGGGAGCTTCAGTCCGAAAAGGTTCAGGTTCTTGATCCCCGTGATGCCTATCTGACGATTTATGGCATGACTAAGGTTACCTCCGTCGGTACCGCCAAGTCTCTCAAAAAGTACAATGCGGTGATTGCCGGCAAAACTGGTACGTCTAATGACGGCATTGACTCCTGGTTCAGCGGTTTTGACAATGATGAGCTTGTTACGGTCTGGGTCGGTCATGATGATAACTCAAGAACAAATCTCACAGGGGCCACCGGAGCACTGCCGGTATATGACCGATTCCTAAGCATCAGAGGTGTGCGTTCACTTGTTCCTGCCATTCCTGATGGTATTGCCGATGCCTATTTCAGCTATGACGGCAGTAAAAGCTACATAATGGATCCGGAAACCTGCACCGACGTTTCCGGCTTTGAGCTGCTTCCGGTTAGGGAAGACATGATAAGCGAAGAGGAAGTCCGTTACTGTAACAGTGAATCGGAGGATAACGACGTGATGGGGAACTTCATCAGGTCACTGTTCTAGAGCCCAAAGATTATAGTGTGCGGTCAGTCTTAAATTACCTCACAATAATCAGCTTAAAAGGGCGTCTCAGACCTGTCTGATGATAGAATCTGAACAGGTTTCATCTGTCGGAATCGTCCGTGTCCGGGAAGGAGCGGGCGATTCCGCATAAAGAATTCAGTAAGAAATAGCATAAGAATATAAAAATGTCCGGCCGTAAGGCCCGTGACTGATAAGAATATATCGTAACGACGGTTATGTTGAGAGAAGATTTAAAATTAAAGGATTCCGGTGCTTCCGCGGAAAAAGACGTGCCTTCCGCCGTGAACGCGACCGAAGGGGGGAGCGGGGAGGACATTCATGCGTCTCTTGCGGAGAATGCCGGAAAGGTAATAAATGTAAGTGCCTCGTACGCTTATCTGAGCGCACTTACAAGAGACTGTTCGCTGCTTCCTCCGGAGCTGGCTGCACTGCAGGAGAATGTTCAGCGCTACGTGGCGGCTCTTGCGGCCGATCCTATTTCTGCGCTGGCAGCACCTGCCGGCACGGACGATATGACCTGTGTTTCCCTTATCAGGGATCTTACGGCATCTGACGCCGAACTTACCGAGCTTCTTTCAAATACCCTTACAGGCAGATTTCACGTGGTAAAAAGCTACGCCGCTTCCGATGAATTTTTCAGCCTGTGCACTACTCTTCCGCGTATTTTCAGGGAGAATAACGCTCCCGGCGCCGCACTGATGCATTATCTCTGTGCCCTTATCGCCAATATCCTTACAGCCGAAAACATAACTCCGGCACTCGTAAAGCGTCTTGAAAAACTGAGAATATCCGTGCCGTCACACGCACTTACGGTTAAGGGCAGGGTTGTTTTCAGCCGGCTGTTTGTGGCTACTGTTGAATTTATCATGGCGCATCAGCCTCACGTGCTTTATCTTGTTTCCAGGAATAAAGCCTCACTGTATCAGGCTGCCAGGGAACAGGAGCTTCGCAACTTTATCCGTGACGCCGTTGATGAGATTCCCGAAGATACCGGCAACATGGGACTTTTCGAGACGGACGGAAAGTATCAGGATGAGGAGAGTGAGGCCATTGCCAGAAGAGTGGACAATCTTATCCGCAGGGCCGCCTCAATTGCCAGATCCGCAAACCTCATAAAGGGGGACGGCAACGGCGAAATCGTTGAGGCCGATCTTCCGGGAAAGGGGGAGGCCTTTGATGCCGGAACGCTTACCGAAGAGGAGATTGCCAGGTTCTTCATGGAGAATCCTCATGCGGGTATGTCCGGTCTTTATGATGAAGAGCTGCTTTCAAGGTACGACTTCTCCAGAAGCCGTGCCGATGCCGTAACCCGCAACGTGCTTTTCCCGGAATCACCGGATGGTACCGGCAGTTCCGGAAAAGACGGTTCCGTTCAGCAAAATACATCAGGGGCGGAAGCTCTCAGGGGAGGAAACGTAGAAACGCCGCTTCCGCAGATGGACATCGACCTTATCGGGGAATTCAATTCCTTTAAGGAGCAGTGCGAGAAGTTGAGCGGCAATGCCAGGGAACGCACTGCCGAGGTGCCGCAGAACGTCAATCTCAGCCGACGCGTCAACGAACTTATTCAGAAGGTGGCAAACGACGTTGAATATATCAATTCCCTGAATCCTGTTTCCTTAGCAGGAGAGAGCGGAGAACTGAAATCCGAGGTTTCAGATGCCGCTCTGTCATCAGGGAAGTATGTAAAAGGTGATGAGGATGCGGGAAAAGAGCCCGCTGCGGCTGAAGAGACTTCGGCCGGAAACGGTATGGTCTTAGGTTCCGACGGCTTGGATATTTTCTCTGATGAGGAATCATTAAGTGCCGCCATTGCCAGGGAAAACACGGAAAATTCGGATGACGGCGCCGCTGACGGCGGAACGGAAACTATCGGTCCAGAAGATGCAGGCTCTCCGTCTTCGGATGCCATGGATGCGGCTTCGGAGACTGAAGATGATAATGATGTCGACGACAGGTTCATGGAAAATCTTGAAGAGGAGCAGAATATCCTTTTAAGACTAGCCGAAACAGTAAGAAACGACGTTGTAACGGTATATCCGGATCCGGTGGCTGAAGCTTCCGGAAATACTTTGACTGAAGATGCCGGTGCTGAAAGTCTCAATACCGAATCATATGCTTCTGCCGCTTCAGACCTCGCTGTGAAATTATCCGCCCCCGACGAAGCCGCTGGGAATGACGCCGTAAATGAGGCCGGTGATGATATGGAATCCGGATATGCGGATTCTGAAGGTTCTCAGTCAGGTTTCCTGAATGTCTCCGAACGGGAAGAATCTGAAATGTTCTCAGTTCCCGGGGAGGTTCAGGATGATGCCAACTCGGAACTCCCTCTTAATGAAATCGAAAGTGAAATGCTTTCTGCAGAGGATAATGCGTCATCTGCGGAGTCTGCCGCTGATGCATTATCAGACACCGGATTCTTATCTGAGTCTGAAAAACATGCTGAACATGATTATGAATCAGCCGAACGGACCGCGGTTAAAACCATAAGCATCGGCAGTACTGGACGTTATTCATGGGTAAGCGGTTTCCGCACCTCCGGGGATGATTCGGTTTCCGATACGCCTAAGACAGAACGTTTTGTTGATGAAAATGAGGTTATAAGTGTCGACACCGGGGAATTTACCGGCAGTGACGAGGTGATAAGCGTCGATGAGAATCAGGTTATAACCGATACCGTAACCGGAATCGTTGACATGCCTGACGGTAGTGACGGTGAGACTGATAGAACCGAAGACATTCATGTTGATTCGGCTTTTGAAAAAGATGTATCTCCGGACCGGTTCCGGACGGATACGGATGTTCAGGAAGAGTTTTCTCCGGCATCTCCGTCCGCTGAAGAAATGAATGATGGCGGAAAAGATAATGACGCACATGAATCATCGGATCATGAAAAACATTCTGAAGGTTTTTTCTCAAGATTCAGAAAACTCTTCGGAAGCTCTTCACGCGCCAGGGAAAAACGCAGATCTGACAGGGATTTCAATGAGGTTAACCACCGCAGTGTACCGATGGATCACATTGTGAATTCCCTTAACGAACTTATTGAGAGCGGTAACGCATCAGAAGGAATCATCAATATTGCAAAGGGGATGCGAAAGGCTCTTACGGAACCTTTAAAGGATTCAGACGATGTTCTGGAGTGGCTCGGTTTTGTAGGAAACCCGCTTACCACTGCGGGAAGACGCGGCAGAATTATTCAGCAGTGGACTGTCATGCTTCTTTCCCTAAAGTTCCGACTTATGGGCAGGGACGTGTCAGGTTTCAGTTCGGCGAAGCCTTACGGTGATCTTGACGTGAAGGGGGACTGCAGATGGGTGGATGAGAGTATTTTCCTTACTCTGCAGCAGATTGAAAGAATGCAGCTTCTGAGCGGCTTTACCGATGAACTGGGACTCCCGGCGTTCCTGCCCCTGCCACCGCTTTACGCACACGGCAGGGAGGGCGGAATTAACGTCAGCCATACCGAAGGTGAAAACGGCAGGGTGTGGAAGGTTAATTTCTTCTTCGAACTTGAAAACCTGGGAGCCGTGCAGATTCTGACCGAGCTTAACGGAGAGGACGTGAGCATAAGCGTGGTTTCGGAAAAATTTGAAGCGCTGAGACGTATCAACGATACCTCTGACAGTCTGAAGAACGGTATTGAAAGACACGGTCTCAGGGTGGTGAGCATTAACAGCCGTATGGGAACTGTTTATCCACCGTCCGTATAGGATATGCGGAATAATCCCTTTAGGATGAAATACGTACACAGGAGTGTTTTATGACTGATAATAACGAAAACGGCAACAGCTGGCAGGATGACGCCATATCCGATGACATCGTTTCAATGTCTTCTGATCTCGGCTTTAATCTGCATCCAAATGCGGATCTTCCGGTAAACCGGGCTGAATCCAAGCAGCAGAGAAATGCCGGTCATGCCGTATACAGCATTATTGCTGAAACGGTGGCCTATGCAAAGAAGCTTTCCGAAAGTGATGAGAGGTAAGGCCTGATGAGGTTATGCTCCATGATGTGAGCTGAGAAGTTGCATCGTTCTCCCCGACTGTGCCGGCATCTTCCGGATTATTGAAAATTGCATGCGGTCTCTGATGCGGAAAATGATAAGGATAAAAGAGAAGGCGGACACGAATTATTTCGTGCCCGCCTTCGTCCTTTAGGATAATAGTCACTGCCGTCATCTGTTACGGCATTTTGAGTTCTGGGAATTAAAACTATTTAGTTTTGGTTTCTGACTGCCCGATTTTTCTGCCGTACTTGTCGCGGTAGGTGGTTTTGCCGGATTTGTCGTCAGTGGTTGAGGTGCCGATCTTTCTGCCGTATCTGTCTCTGATTACGGTCTGACCGTTTGAGTTTTCGGTTGAGGTAGCGATTTTCCTGCCGTACTTGTCACGGTAGGTGGTCTTGCCGGTCTTGTCGGTATCGGAGGTGCCGATCTTCTGACCGTAACGGTTCCTCATGACGGTATGTCCGTTTGAGTCGGTCTTTGAGGAGCCGACCCTGCTGCCATATCTGTCACGGTAAACGGTATTTTTTTCACTGTAACCTGAAGTGTCAGAGGAGTTTGCAGCGTATTTGTCTCCGTCAGCTCCCGACTGAGTAAAAATCAGGGTGCCGTCAGCATCATGCTGTGAAGTGGAGATTTCGCGGCCGAAGCTGTCTTTATAGACGACGGAACCGTCGCTGTTTGTCTGAAATGAACCGATGGCCTTGCCGTAACGATCAGTAATTACGTTGTCTTCGGAATCGGCTGCGCCGACTGATGAAGATGCCAGAAAGAATGCACAGCCAACAATAAGGGCTGTAAGTATGTTTTGTAATTTCTTCATAAACTTAATCCTTAAAAATATGAAGACTAATATCCCGTTATAATATTCCGATTTCATAACCCCGGTCCTTGGGGTTTAGAAATCATGTACGAAAAATCTCACAAAAGAAGTGAGAAATGTCCGTAAAAGGGAAAAACTCCGAATTTTTACCCTTCTGATTTTGGAATGTAACACAAAATTTTATGTTTTTCCATGAAAATTTTATTGATAATTATCACATTTCTTTGTTTTATGATTATGAATTTATTGGTAAAAATAGTAAGCGGTCATTTGGAGGGCAAATGTTGATAAATGTCTTATAAAAACGTGGTGAACACCTGTGTCGTCAGACGGAGGAAATTTTCCGTTCCGTATTCGGCTCATCTTACGGAAAAACATGCTTTTTTTCATTAAGCCTTGAATACAGTATCATATTTTTCTGAGCCTAAAGGCGGCCGTATTTATTAAAAGTCCCAAAAATAAAGTATAATGAAAGGAGTGTCATTAAACTCAGAGGCCTTTTTATGAGTTTGTTTAAGAATACTTTGGTCGTGGCGGTTGGACTTGCCGCATTCTGTATTTCAGAGGGAGCCTGGGCTTCAAGGTCATCCGTGGGGATTATGTCTCCGCGCAACGTTGTGAATGTGGATAAGGATTATACCTACGGGTATACATATCTTCCGGGGGACGCCCTGGACGTATATGAGACCCCGAACCGCAGAATCGGTTGGACTGTCAATTATGACTTTCTGGACAAGAATCTTTTAAGACCTGTGTCCGTGGCATACGTGGATTACGTTCCCGAGGTTGTCCGTGTCTGTCTGTCAAATGCCCATCAGAATCTGCGTGAGGTTAACAACACTGTGAACAACCTGCTGGTTGCAAGACCTCTCGACAGCGGAACCAGTGCGCTCCGTTTCGGTATCAACTCTACGATAGGCCTTTTGGGATGTATTGATGTTGCCAAATACATAGGTCTGGAAAGAAAGCGCATGTCAATGGATACCGTTCTCGGTAAGTGGGGTGTCGATCAGGGCGCCTACGTGGTTATTCCGGGACTCGGAATCGGTACTTACAGAAGCTACATCGGCAGTACCATTGATACCCTGTATTTCCCGTTCACGTATTTCCCTTTGTGGGTTGACGGCATTCTCTGGGGCTTTAATGCCGTGGACAGCAGAGCCGCTACACTGGATCAGGATGAGGTGCTGCGCAATTCACTTGATCCGTACGGTCAGGCAAGAGATTTTTATTTAATGTATCAGGAAGGTCTTGTTTCAGGTACCGACGCCACATCCACGGTTGATGAGAGTGACGAGAACCTAGAACAGTATATGGATGAGATAGACGAATAATTTTATGAACTTAACATTAGATCAGGTAAGAGCTCAGATTGATGAGAATGACAGTGAGTTACTGAAGGTTTTACGCAGACGTCTTGAACTGGTTAAACAGGTTGGCGTAATCAAAAGCAGGGAGGGAACTCCGGTATATGTTCCCGAAAGAGAACTGAGCCTAATTGAAAAGCGTCGTGCGCAGGCTGAAAATCTGGGGCTTAATCCGGATCTTGCCGAAGACGTTCTGAGACGCGTGATGAGAGAATCATACGGTGCAGAAAACGACGTTGGATTCAAGTGTCTTAATGAATCGGTAAAAAAGATTGTCATTATCGGCGGACGCGGCGGCATCGGACGTATTTTTACACGCCTGTTCCGCAGTTCCGGTTATACCGTTGAGGTGATGGGACACCGTGACTGGGATCGTGCACCTGAAATTATGGCCGGTGCAGGACTTGTTGTGGTATGCGTGCCAATTGACTGTACCGCTGAAGTTATCGGCAGACTTAAGGGGCTTTTAAGTTCTGACTGCGTGCTTGCCGATTTTACATCCGTAAAGACCAGTCCCGTACGTCAGATGATGGAAGTTCATGAAGGTCCCGTAATCGGACTTCATCCAATGTTCGGACCGGACATTTCCAACATGGCAAAACAGGTAATAATTTCCGTTGACGGACGTTATCCTGAAAAGTGCTCATGGGTACTTGAACAGATGAGCCTTTGGGGAGCCCGCATCAAAAAGTTCAGTGCTTCCGAACACGATGATGCCATGAGCTACATTCAGGCTCTGAGGCACTTTACAACCTTTAGCTACGGTGTGTTCCTCGCCAGGGAAAATCCGGACCTGAACGTTCTCATGGAACTGAGTTCGCCTATATACCGCATGGAACTCATGATGGTTGGGCGCCTGTTTGCTCAGGATCCTGTGCTTTACGCCGACATCATTCTTTCCAACAAGCGTAATCTTGACATCATTGAGCGTTATGCGGAGGAAATTACCGGAGCCATCAGACTGCTGAAGCAGGGAGACCGCGAAGCTTTCATTGAGCAGTTCAGAATGACCAAGGAGTTCTTCGGACCTCTGGCCGACTACTTTATGTCTGAAAGCAAGAACCTCATCGCCAAGATGCACGACGCAAAGGTCTGATCGGCTGAACAGGTGGGGGCTTTCCGTAAGTTTGGAACCAACTGCGGATCCGCCCTGACTGACTGCTGATCTGATTTTCTTCTGCAGTCAGTTCCTGATTCATGACGGGAGTGTGTTCCCGTCAGAATCAGACATTCTCTCCAATCCTTAATGCCTCTCCTTTTCCGGAAAACGAACCCCGGAATTTCCGATGTAATCATTTCTCGTTCCACTGTGTCTGCCGTGTTTCGGCATGTTCAGACATGCACGGATTAATGCTCTTAACGGGGTTCCGAATCGTTATTCTGCCGACTGAAAATACGTTTATATCCTGAGCTTTGATTCCGAGAATGGAAAACAGCCCGTAACCCGCATCATTGCAACAGAAATTCGTGGACATGTCTGTTAATTTTTTTTAAAATTAGTCGGTTTTGTATCAATTGTCCGTTCAGGCTGAAAAATTCCTGTTTCGGAATGCCTGAATGCAGTAGTGTCCTCAGGCTGCTGATGCAGAATAAACAGATGATTTCAATGAAACTGATACGAAAAATTATTTTTCGTTATGAATTTACTATAAGAATATAAGGATATATTTGATGAATACTTTTGCGAAAGTTGCCTTGGTAACAGCAGTTGCCGTGGGTACTGCAGGTGCGGGCGGTTTTGTAGCCAGCAGGATGCTCGGTCAGAATCTTTTTGAGAAGAAGCTTGAACATTTGGCCAAGAACCCAAATATTTCATATGAGAATCTTGAAAAGAGCTTCGATACCCGCAAGGACAAAATCACGGTCAAGTCAAAAGATCCTTATGCGGTTATTAATGAATATGAATTTATCATTGATACCAGATTCGTACTGGACGGTTTTCATTCAGATTTCAGCATCAACTATGACTACGAAAGCATCAAGGTTCTGAAAGACAGCGTTGTTATCAAGAATAAGCCTGAAAACAGGGGTTATGTTGATTTCAGCTATCCTTCCGAAAACGGCACCGTTTATTTTGAGAATGATCCTTTCACCGTTGCACTCATTGATGATTCAGTTAGCTGTGACATCGGTAAGCTTACCTCAAACATCGATTTCACCAACGGTCAGCTTTCACGTGAAACTTCAAAGATCATGGATTACATGATTAAGAAGGCAGATCCTATCGTTCAGAAGTCACACGTCGATTCCATTAAGTGTACATCTGATGATTTCACCATGGAAATGGATGATTTCAACGTAAACATTCAGCAACTCGTATTCACCATTCCAAGTATTTCAGGCTGGAAGATCGGAAAAATTACCGGTCAGATGTCAGATGACTCAAAGTTAAGTGTTGGTTCAGCTGAAGGTCAGTTCTCAATCATAAACAACGGCAGTGGTGAAGATGACAATGTTTTCTCCATAGTTGCCAGCGTTTCAGATTTTAATCTCGAAACTCCAATTACTGAAAATGCCAAAACCGCAACGGAATCAGCAGAAAGCGTTGAAGCAGCTGCTGAAAACACCGTGAACGCTGAAGAAAAGGCTCCTGCCGCAAGTGTAGAGGTTGCTGCCGAAAATACCGTTGCTGCCGAAGAAAAGACTTCTGCAGCCTCTGTAGATAAGGTTAGCATTGCTAAGGCTGACTTCAGAATCTCCCTCAGTGATTTAAAGAAGTCAAATCTCGAAGACCTGCTCGTGAACATGAATACCGACAAACTGTTTGAAAATCAGAGTATAAACCTTGCAGTTAAGTCAGATGTTAAGACAACCGACGGTGATACAGTGCTTGATGCCTCTCTTAAGACTCCTGACATGGATTACCTGCTGCAGAAGCACGATCTTGTAATCAACTACTCTGTATCAGAAAAGGTTGCCCAGAGACTGTTTGAACAGGATCCTTCAATAAAGGAAGCCGTTGACGGTTTTGTTGCTCAGGGTTACGTTACCTTAAAGGACGGTGTATATTCCACCACCGTAACCAGCAAGGATTCATTTGAAATCTATGCAAACGGCAAGCTTGTTCAGATGTTCTAAAAGACATCGGCATTCACTCTGAATGACTGTATAAGCAAAAAGGAAACCGACGGCGTGCCGTCGGTTTTTTTGTGTCTCTGCGGTAATTCCGCTTATGGTATTATCTTCACGGATATTTTCAGATACGGATGTTAATCTTTTACGAAGCATTCCTTGCTCATTCCGCATTGCGGACATACCCAGTCATCAGGCAGTTCCTCAAAAGGAATATCGCCGTCATAGTGATAACCGCAGACTCCGCAGGTATAGGTCTCCTTTTCAGCCGGTGACGCCTTAGAGGAAGCAGAGCTGCTTGTGGATGCCGCAACGTTGTTCTGGTAGTATCTGTATGTCATCGGTTCTTCGGCTGAAACTCCGTCCATGGTATCCACAACCTCACAGCTCCAGAGCATGTGGGTGGAAAGTTCCAGTTCATGGAATACTCTTACCTTGAAGGCTCCGAGAGAGTTTTTGATGACGGGAATGCCGTCAAGCAGTTCATGTTCGGTATTTTCCCACTTGTTTGCGGTTGCGGCACTCTGGTAGCCGAAGTTTGCAATAAGTTCAGGTGAGGCGTTTTCCTGAAGGATTGAAACGGTGAACTCCCTGGCATTTCTGATGCATTGGGTGGTATATGATTTCTTATTTGTACAGACTTCGATGCCGAGAGGTGTCACGGTGGCCTGCAACAGCGCGTCAACAATGCATCCGCACTGTCTGCCGTTCTCATCGATTACGCCTATAACGTAAACACCGTGACTTATGTTCTTTAAGATATTTCCGTTCATTATTTCCTACTCCATATAAATATATTATTATGTTTCTGCTTATATAATTCTGTTTAATTCTATTGTTTCAGGTCTTACGGAACTGCTTTTCATCAGTCGGATAAACCCCTGTCAGCTATCCTCCGTGTTTTATTCTGAAGAAGCAGCATGATTTGCGGGGATTGATGCTGTAGTAGATAACCACCAGCCCGATTTCCGCAAACAGTATCAGCAGAATTGAAAACAGTGATTCGTATATGTTGTTGAATGCCTGTGCCAGAGTGCCGATTAGTGGCAGCATGAGAAGCATGATAATGGATATTACCATTCGCTGGAACAGTCTCTTGTTTCTGTTCGGTGAATGGAGTCTAATCTTTTCTGGCGGAATACGTATCCTGTCAGGTTCAACTATTATGGTTTTTTCCTGACGGGGGGATTTAATTTCATCCGATGACCGGGAGTCGTCTTCCTTTGGAGTCATGATTCTCTTACGTTCGCGGTTTTCCTGTTCCTTAATCCTGTCACGATCAACTTTTTCACCGCGGGCCGGAACTCCCTCGATGATAAAGCTTATGTTATTGTTAAATTTCGGAACGTGAGCCTTGACTTTGATGTCCGTGAGTGCTGTACAGCCGGCATTTACCGCTGTTTCAATCATGAGATCCAAGGCATGTTCCTTGTTGGGACTTTCCCCGACGAGTACATAACTTCTGGAGACTTCGGTAACCTTCAGTTTCCGTGTATCCGTGAAGCTGCTTAAATAAAAACCGTTGCGTTCGTTCGGTATCTGATACTTAACGATGTCGGTGACTGATGCAAATTTGCGGAAAAAGCTTCTGCGTCTGTTTTCGGTGTCCGTAAGAGGGGTGAATTCCACATCATCGGAAATGGACAGCTTCAGCCTGGGGTCACAGTCCTCAGCTGAAAAGTAGTAACGGTTGTCATCATAGCTGATGATTATGCCGTATTTCTGCTGTTTTGGAATCCTTACAATAATACCGAGCATATGATACCTTGGGAGAAAAAATTACAGGCGGTTGGCCTCTTTATCTATGATAAGTGAAAAGGACTTAAAACATAAAGGCCATTACTTAAAAATTGTTTTTTGTTGTGATCTGTAAGTTAGATGCACCGTTTTGGTTATTCCTGTCCGTACAATGACCGGGCTCACGAATGGAATATGGTCAGTTACGGCAGAACCTGCTTTAATTTTTTTTCCGACGGAATTATCATTGCAGAAATCATTTGAATGATGAAACATCGGAGGAGAATCATGGCAAGAAAGTTTTTCATAACAGGAACGGACACTGATGCCGGCAAGACATTCTGTGCCTGCGTGCTTACGCGCAGACTTATTGAGGCAGGACTTAAAGTAAGACCTTACAAGCCCGTGGTTGCAGGTTTTGAGAACGGCAGAAATGCCGATCTGGAAAGTCACATAAGAGCCTCAGGGTTAAGTTTGAAGCCTGCTGACATCACGACATTTGCCTATCAGGAGGCCATTGCTCCACACATTGCCGCAGTTCATGAGAATAATCCCATTGATTTCGGGAGTCTGGACAGGGATCTGGCTAAGGCGGAAACTTCAGGCGCCGATGTGGTAATCACCGAGGGGGCCGGAGGCTGGTATCTTCCTGTCAGTGACACAGTACTTCTGCCTGAGTGGCCGGCACTTAAGGGGATGGAGATAATAATCGTTGTAGGCATGAAGCTTGGCTGCCTTAATCATGCCATGATGACGGCTACTCTTCTTAAGAAGGAGGGATTCAATCCTGTCGGCTTTATCGCAAATACGACCACGCCACAGAAGATGCCTTTTTATGCGGAGAACCTTAATACTCTTAAAAGAATAATGCCGTGTCCGTTCATCGGTGAGGTCAGTTATCGGGAGGACGGAGATTTCATGAAGGCTCATGACACTCTCGATCTGTCGGCACTTAGCTTCTGCAAATAATGTAATGAACACACAATAATTTACGTTATAAATTGGTTATAATGCGAAACTGTAGATTTTATCCCTTACAGGTTTAAGATATTCTGTCTGTTCATTTATAACTGAACCAGTCAGAATTAAACCGCAAGGAATTGTTATATTTTTCAGATATTGAAATTATTATCCCGGAGGAAAGATGGTAATCAGATTGTTTTTCTATTTTCTGACGGTTATTGCCGTTCTCATAGTCGGAACCGTTGCTCTTAACATAATCTGTTCGGCTCTCGGTTATCCGTTGAGTACGGAGGATCTTGTCATGTGCGTCGGCACCATGTCGGTAATGGGCATCGGCGGTTCACTCATAAGCCTGTTCATGTCCAAGAGTTCTGTAATGAAGCAGATGCATGTTCAGCTCATAAACAATCCTTCAAACGACGGTGAACAGTGGCTTGTCGACACTATCAGAAACATAGCCGACAAAAAAGGACTCAAGATGCCTGATGTGGGCATCTATGATGCAAATGAAATGAATGCCTTTGCCACCGGTTGGAACAGGGACTCAGCTCTTGTTGCCGTATCCACCGGTCTTCTCCGTTCCATGAACAAAAAGCAGATTGAAGCGGTTTTGGGCCATGAGCTTTCACACGTGGATAACGGAGATATGGTAACACTCACACTGGTGCAGGGGGTGGTTAATACCTTCGTTCTGGTGCTTTCTAATATTCTGGCATCTGTTCTTACAGCCGTAATGGCCGGCAAGGATGGAAACAGAAGTCGTGTAAGCACGTCAATGGCAAGCAACACAATGTTTTACGTGATGCAGACTCTGTTCGGTTTTCTCGGCACTGCCGTTGTGATGTGGTTTTCCAGATACAGAGAGTACAGGGCTGATGCCGGCTCAGCTGACGTGCTTGGTAAGGAAAGCATGATTTCCGCATTGGAAGCACTAAAGGGTGACAGTTCACCCGTAACCAAAAAGAGTCGCGTGGTTAAGGCTCTCTGCATTAACGCTCGTGATTTTGGGGAACTTTTCATGTCTCATCCTCCTCTTGAAAAGCGCATTGCCGCTCTTCAGGCAAGAGAAAAGTAACAGCATCGTCTAGTAAAACGTCTGAAGCCCCGGTCCGTAGATACGGATCGGGGCTTTCTGTTTACGGAACGACAAAGGAACATCTGACTTTAGGTCTGAACGGATTATCTGACCGAATATCCTGATGTGCCGTAAGCAGACATGATGAACGTATGTTATTAGTCCGCAGAAGGCATTACGGCCTGTCTGCATCGTCTGATTCTTAGGAATGCATGAACTGAATTATACAATTTTTTAAAGTGCGGATTTCCGTAAGATAATAATTTTGGAAGCGTTAGATGTCTATTTTTTATACATAGAGAATAAAAATTATAGTATTGGTATTGTAAATATAAAAAATAGATGTAATATATAAAAGCAAAAGGAAATCTATTTCCTTCGTCCTGCTATTGAAGCTTGGTTTAAAGACTGAAATTTATATAAAAGATCGAAGAAGTCGTAATTTAGTTGAAAGGATATGAACATGCAGATAAATCATGGTGCTTTGCCGTTGATCATGGGCAATTATGCAAGTAATTTTGGTATCAATCTTTATATGTACGGTGCATCCGCATACACTGACGGCAAAAATATTACAATACCGCGACTCAATTTCAATAATCCTGAGGAAATGGATCTGGCTTTCGGTTATGTGGCGCATGAATGCGGTCACGTGAGATACAGTGATTTTGATGTATTCGGTAAATCTTATGACAAGACAGGGATTCTTCCTAGAATTTTCAATGCTCTTGAGGATACGCGCATTGAGAATCTGCAGATGGCTAACTGGCCGGGGTTAAGGAAAACCTTCAACAACATAGTTGGAAAGCTGGATGAATCCGTATGCCGTTATCTTAAGAACTGCAAAAACAGAGCCAGCCTTATAACGGCGTTTCTTGACTGCTCAAACAGAGTCCGCTGTCTGAATCAGAATTCCGGTAACAGCCTTAAGGCAGCGAGAAACAGACTCAAGAAGATAATACCGGAGACTGTGATTGAAGCAATTGAGGATAAAGCTGCAGGATCGGTGAACTGCCGTGATTCTGCTGAGGTTCTTGAACTTAGCCGTGAAATACTGAATATATTCAAGAGTTGCTTTGAGCTTGTCAATGACGAATACATGCGTCAGAGGGAGTCGGATAATAATCTTTCCGAAAAAGCAGAAAATACCGGTATGCTTTCAGGTTCGTCAGGGAATGGAGGAAGTTTCTCTGATTCGGAAGATTGTTCCGCCACTCGAAAAAATCATGCGGAAACAGGAACGCCTTTTCAGACTGATCTCTTTGACTCCGTGTTTAACAGTGGGGCAGAGACCTCATCCGTGCCTGAATCTCATGTTGAACGGAGTCTCAGTGAATACGGCGGTTTTCTCTCAGAGTTTGGTAACAGTGATGCAGATGGTAACTGCTCCGGTAAGAGACGCAAAATGATTCGTGAGTTTGAAAAGATTATAGGCAGGATGAAGGAACCGTTCAGCTTTTCCGAAAATTCGCAGTGTGACCGTCGACATCCGGATCTTTCCACCATTATTGAAAACTGTTCAGCTAAGTCTAAAGGCGCAGTGGACATAGGTTCTCTTGTTTCCAGAAACTCAGCACCGGCAAAGGATCTGTCACTTTACAGAAAGGTTCTTAATGACAACACTTTGCGCACGGACATTAACCATCTTGTTAAAGGTTATGAGGAATGGAATTACGGAGCCGCTTCATCAGGAAGATGTCTTGACGTGAGACGCTATCAGTATACATACGGAGGAATGCTCAGTGACAATGTGTTCATGAAGAAGCGTCCTCGCCGGGCTCTTAATACTACGGTGCATCTTCTTGTGGATATTTCAGGTTCAATGAGCAGACCATGCAGACCGGAAAGCAGTGTTACCAGGTCACAGGTGGCAAATCATCTGGCACTGTCACTTGCTATGTCACTGGAGAATGTTAGAAACGTTGATAACCGTGTTATCTACTTTCCGGGAAACTGCTGCGAATATGAGGAAGTTTATCGCAGCGGACAATCACTTGTTGAGAGGGCTACATATTTTGATTTAATGCCGAGGGGATGTACTCCTCTTGCTCAGGCCCTTCTGTACTCAATGAGCAACATGCCTAGCGTGGATAAATACCATCGCAATATCATTATAGTTATTACCGACGGAGAACCGGACAATTACGAGTTTGCTTCCGAGATGCTGAATAAGGCAAAGGGTGACAGCATAGAAGTGTATGCACTCAGGGTGGCACCTCATGGTGACAGGTTAAGGAAACTGTTTGAAGAGAGTGTTGATATCGGTAATGCTTCAGAACTTCCTGCGGCTTTGACTGAGCTTCTTGCCGATAAGGTATTCAGCTACTGCTAGTAAATATGAGTAATGAGTAAGATGTTGTCACATCATGTAGGATGATGTGATAAGAATTACTTAATGTTTTTATTCGGATGAAAACGGATAAGAAAAGAGAGCTGGGGAATTTTCCGTTACTGAATGTCAGATGTGTGAAATCTCAGATAAATAAAAAGGGAGTTTAAAAACTCCCTTTTTCACGATAACTTAGTTACAAACTAAAGTTAAAATTAACCGTTAACCTTCTTCATGTGAGCGATTAATTCGAGAACCTTGTTTGAGTAACCGATTTCGTTGTCGTACCAAGATACAACCTTAACGAAAGTATCAGTTAAAGCGATACCAGCCTTAGCGTCGAAAATAGAGGTACGGGTGTCGCCTAAGAAGTCTGAAGATACAACAGCTTCATCAGTGAAACCTAAAACGCCCTTTAATTCGCCTTCAGAAGCAGCCTTCATAGCAGCAACGATTTCGTCGTACTTAGCTGGCTTAGCGAGGTTAACAGTTAAGTCAACTACTGAAACGTCAAGGGTAGGAACACGCATTGACATACCGGTTAACTTACCGTTGAGTTCAGGGATAACCTTACCTACAGCCTTAGCAGCACCGGTAGATGAAGGGATGATGTTACCAGCAGCAGCACGACCACCTCTCCAGTCCTTTAATGATGGACCGTCAACAGTCTTCTGAGTAGCAGTGGTAGAGTGAACG
The DNA here is from genome assembly GCA_017940385.1 of Ruminobacter sp. Taxonomy (GTDB): domain Bacteria; phylum Pseudomonadota; class Gammaproteobacteria; order Enterobacterales; family Succinivibrionaceae; genus Ruminobacter. Next base: position 54,548 of record JAGAYS010000038.1, read on the forward strand.
GTGGTCATTAAACCATCCTTGATGCCCCACTTGTCGTTTAAAACCTTAGCGATAGGAGCTAAACAGTTAGTAGTACATGAAGCGTTAGATACGAACTGAGTACCCTTTACGTACTTGTCGAAGTTTACGCCACATACGAACATTGGGGTGTCGTCCTTTGAAGGAGCAGACATAACAACGTACTTAGCACCAGCGTTGATGTGAGCCTGAGCCTTTTCCTTAGTTAAGAAGATACCAGTTGATTCAACAACGTATTCAGCACCAACTTCGTCCCACTTTAAGTTGTTAGGGTCCTTTTCAGCAGTAACGCGAACCTTCTTACCGTTAACGATAAGGAGATTGTTTTCTACGTCAGCTTCGATAGTACCATTGAAAGCACCGTGCATGGTGTCGTACTTTAACATGTAAGCTAAGTAGTCAACTGGGCAAAGATCGTTGATTGCAACAATTTCGATGTCATCACGAGTCTGAGCTGCGCGGAAAACGAAACGACCGATACGGCCAAAACCGTTAATACCAACTTTGATAGTCATATTATTTAATACCTAAAATGTGTTTAATGAAATTATCCTGACAATGTATACGGTGAAAGCACGTAAACATTATCAAAGACTGAAAAAAAGCTTACCGCTTAAGTTGTCAGTATTATAGATTAATTCTGAATTTTAGACAACTTTTTTCACACTTTTGCCATGTATGTGAGTGTTGTCTAAAAAATAAAATGACGAACTGCAGATATCGTACTAATTATCATTAATAGTTGATGACCCGGGGTTGTTAAAACATAGTGTTTTACGCTGTTTTTAAGGTGGATCAGGCTCTTTTCGTAGTGCAATGATAAATAATATCAATCATCTGCAGTTCATTTAAAAGTGTAATGATATCTTCCGAATTTAGTATGCCGGTCAGATGGATTGTAAGATGCATGTGTAAAAGAGCGGAGGAACCTAAAAATTTTTCTCATCAGAAAAAATTACGGCAGGATGCTGTTTTTCGGTTCAAACGATTTTACCAGCTGTTTCAGGAACAGTTCCACAACCGGAGTAAACACCTGATATTTTCTCCAGAGAAGATAGGTTGGGGTGGATAATTTAGGATGGAGAGGAATCCATACGAGTTCACTGTCATTAATAAGACCTTTGTATGAAAGCATGATACAAACCTTTTCTCTAACCATGACACTTCCGTTATAAGCGAGATTAACCGTGTCCGTTATTTTAAGTTTGTCGACATCCTGACCGCACCATTTAGTCATTTCTTCGGATAATCCCTGTGTTGAAATGATTAAATTCTGATTCAGCAGATTCTCAAAGGTAATTTTTTCCTTTTTTGCCAGTGGGTGATCCTTCCTTACGACAATTCCCCATTCATCATTTGCAGGATATCTGACGTGATTGTACTTATTAAGATTCGGAATACCGGAAATTATAATAAAATCCAGAAGGCCTCTGTCTAACATCTCTTCCACCTGAACAGTCATACCGCTTATGATGTGGCATCTTAGTCCGGGGTAGTTTCTGCGGAAAGATAAGAGCTCTCTTGAAAATATATCCATGTGGCAGGATTCGAGGGCTCCAACATGAACGTCTCCGCCGGTTATTTCATCAAGTTCCTCAAATTCCTGTTTGGTCTTTTCAAACAGGGAAACAATGTCTTCCGCACGTTTGCGCAGCAGCATTCCCTCCTCAGTAAGGTTCATGCCTTCGCTGCTGCGAAAGAACAGTGGACGTCCAAATTCATCTTCGAGTTCTTTCATCTGTTTGGACAAGGCTGACTGAGTTATGTAAAGCGACTGTGAGGCTTTGGTCATGTTTCCCAGTCTGGCAATCTGAAGAAAATTTTTTAACAGCTTTATATCCATGGGAGCCTTTCTTATTCGTATAGATGGGTAAGCGGGAGTGGATATATTATTCCTAACAGGAATAATATACCATGAAATTTTACCATTAGTAATTGAAACGGTGGTGATATATATTTAAAGCATAAGGAGATGGTCATGAAAATAATACTTAAAGATTCACTGAACATCAGAGACTGTCTTCGTGATGCAGGTTGTTCAGATGCATTCAGTCAAAGCTGTGTCGAATACTATGATAACCGTCAGTACAGGAAGGTTATCTCTGAAATTAAGGAAAAGAGGAAGGTTTTGAGACAACAGCTTCAACAGACTCAGTTTGAGATAGATACGTTGGATTACCTCATCAATGAAATACGGCATAAGATTGAATACAGTGCAGCTAATCAATAAATACCAATGGAGAAAGCTTATGAGACTCAATGGACTTGCAGCAGCAATTATTACAGGAGTAATACTTATGGGAAGCGCTGACGTTATGGCAGATAATGTACCGGTATCAGTTATTTCCGGAGCATCACAGATGAAAATGTCATCAGTTGACGAACTCAGGGATGACACCAGGGTTTTCAAAATTAACCGGAACATTCAGGCCTTTAAGGTAATGTTCACCAACCGTTATGGTTTTGATGTTGCAGGACATCTGTATTTGCCTGCAGATTTCAGCAGTGATCGTAAATATAAGGCTCTGGTAATTTCCGGCCCGTTCGGAGCTGTTAAGGAACAGTCATCAGGACTTTATGCACAGGAACTGGCAGGAAGAGGATACGTTACTCTGGCATTTGATCCGTCCATGACCGGTGAATCAGGCGGTATCCGCCGTGACATGGGATCTCCTGACATTTTTACGGAGGATTTCAGTGCTGCTGTAGATTTTATCAGTAACCTCAAATTTGTTAATCCGAATGAAATCGGGGCTGTGGGCATATGCGGTTTGGCAGGCATGGCCATTACCGCGGCATCAAATGATGTCCGTATCAGGGCTGTAGTTACTTCAGCCATGTATGATATGTCGGAAAGTATCAGTGATCACTATAAAGGTGCTTATTATACGGATGAGCAGCGCAATATCGTAAAGAAGCATCTTGCAGAAATGCGCGACATGGAAGCAAAGAGCGGTACGCTTATTCGGGGTGCTCATGAACTGGGCGTCGATGCCAACGGAAAGGTTCAGACATTTACCACCATGTTTCCCGATACCTTACCGGCCGATGCTGATCCGGTAATCAAAGACTTTTACGGTTATTATGTCGGCAGAGCCTATCATCCAAGAGCCATGAATTCAAATACATCAGCCTGGGATGCAACCACGGCCTACGGATTCTTTAATTTTAAGCTGATGGATAACATAAAGGAACTGTCACCACGTCCGCTGATGCTTATTACCGGAGACAAGGCTCACTCAAAGTATTTTTCCGATAACGTTTATAAAGAAGCTGCGGAGCCAAAAGAACTGGTTGTAGTCAAAGGAGCTACGCACGCCGATCTTTACGATCAGATGGATAAAATCCCGTTTGATAAAATAGATAAATTCCTCAGTGATAACCTAAAGTAAAATAAGATGACAGGTTGGGGAGAAACCGACAGCAGTGTTTGACTCCTTCCCGTAATACAGAAAAGTTTCCTGTGAAATTTTGATAAAGGCGGTAACAAACTTGTTACTGCCTTTACTTTATCAAGACGCCGGAAAAGTGAGTCTGACTTATTCTCATGTTTTGTGAAAGTTTAGAATGAGAACTGGCATATTTACCAGGTTATGTATACTGTTTTTTAATCCCAATATCGTGTCCTTATTACAATATTAATGATGGATGTCAGTTTTTACTGATAAATGGAATGCTTCAGTTCGTTAAAAGATACTGTAGGTTCATGAAATGTTGAAATAAGAAAAGAGTCATGCACTTTACAAAGTTAGGGTGGTTCCGGCCGTTGTTTGAGTGTACGCGGATTCGTGTTCCATGCATTTTTCAGAATGCTGAACTGTAACGCGTCAATGACAAATTGTGCCTTTGGAACTACTCCGGATAACTCATGTCCGTTTTCCGTGAATACTTTCCGCATTGGCAGTCATATATCCGGCGGCAGACGATCTGAGTGCGTAAGGCGGATGATTTCGGTGAAGGAGGCGGGGGTTATAGTTTACTTTGTACGGCAGTTAATAGCCGGTAAATGAAAAAATAATTGATGTATTTTTATATTGTTAAGGGATTGTATATTGATAAAAATTAATGTGTAACGCTAGTTTTTATACTTGTGCGTGAAAGATGAACGCGTATAAATTTTGGTAAAATTACGTAAAAAGATACTGATAATGTGACGGTATTCAAAAGTTTAAAAACAAAATTCTGTTTGTGCCTGAATTTTGCAAAAAATCGAAATTTCAGCACTCTGGGGAAATTTAGTATTTTGATAATTATATAAAAATATGCTGTATTAATGTTTTGCTTCTAAATTATTATTAAAAAATTTTTTATTAAACTGTTTACTTATTGTTCATGTTTGTCAAATTACAAAGATTAATATGTATATCGATAATAAATATATAGTGTGTAATTATGAAATTTTTTGAAAATTTGAAAGTAAATATCAAAATTTAACTAACAATTTTTTTCTTTTCTGATAAAATATTGACATTAACAAATGATAACCTATTTAAGTTGGGAACATTATATGGCTAATCTAATTGAACAAATTGCTTATGCTCGCGGTATCGCCGGTGAATACGTCGATGCCAGTGGTCAGAAAGTAATCATCTCTGATGAATGCAAACTTCAGTGTCTTAAGGCATTGGGTTACAATGTCGACGATCAGGAAGCTCTTGCTGAACAGTACAATCAGGAACAGGACGCTTTATTTGTGAGCGGTACCGAACCTGTATTTGTTACTACCGAAAACAAGGCAATTGAAATCACCGTAAGACTTACGGACAATGAATCAAACAACGAGATCGAGTATCACGTAGTTCAGGAAGATGGCACTAAGTGTCAGGGTAAGTTCTACATTGACAAGAACACCCGTGCCTATTCACGTGTCGTAAAGGGTGTTGAATACATCGAATACAGAACTAACTTAATCGTTGCATTACCATTAGGTTATCATGACATTACCTTCAAGACCTGTGAAAGAACCTTTGAGCCAATGCGCTTAATCATCTGTCCTCGTGCATGCTACAAGCCTGAAGAAATTGTAAACGGCAATAAAGTATGGGGTCCAAGTGTTCAGCTCTACGCTCTCAGATCTGAAAAGAACTGGGGTATCGGTGATTTCGGCGATCTTAAAGATCTTATCATTAATCTTGCTGAAAACGGTGCTGGTTTCGTCGGCGTAAATCCAATCCATGCCGCTTACCCTTCAAACCCTGAATCAGCAAGTCCGTACAGCCCTTCATCACGCAGATGGCTGAATGTAATCTATATCAACCCTGAAAACACCTTCGAATTCAAGAACAATGAAGATGCACAGAAGCTTGTTTACTCTTCTGACTTCCAGAAGAAGCTGAACGCTCTGCGCGGAGTTGACTATGTTGATTACACCAATGTAATGAAGCTTAAGCTTGAAGTTCTCCGTAAGCTCTTCGACGAACAGAAGGCTCTGTTCGACAACCGTACCATCAGAGGTAAGGCTTACGCTAAGTTCAAGGAAAACGGCGGTGAATCTCTCAAGGCCATGGCTTTATACGATGCCATCATGGCTCATTTCTACTCAAATGGTGAAAATGCCTGGGGCTGGCCTGTATGGAGAGACGGTTTCAGAAAGTACAGTGACCCAATTGCCAAGGAATGGGCTAACTTACATGAAATCGACGTTGAATTCTACATGTACCTCCAGTTCCTCGCTGACGAACAGCTTGAAGCAGCTCATCAGGCTGCAAAGGACAGCAAGATGGCCGTAGGTATTTATCGTGACCTCGCAGTAGGCGTATCTGAAGGTTCAGAAGAAATCTGGGCTAACGGCAGTCTCTACTGTGTTAAGGCTTCTGTAGGTGCTCCACCAGATCCGTTAGGACCTTTAGGACAGAACTGGGGTTTACCTCCAATGGATCCAAAGAAGCTGGTAGAAAACCGTTATCAGCCAATCATTGATCTCTTCAGATCAAACATGCAGCACTGCGGTTCATTGCGTATCGACCATGCAATGTCATTACTCCGTCTGTGGTGGGTTCCGCCTGCAGCTTCAGCCAAGCAGGGTGTTTATGTTTATTACCGCGTTCATGATCTTGTTGGCATTCTTGCCCTTGAATCACAGCGTAACAAGTGTCTCATCATCGGCGAAGACTTAGGTACCGTTCCTTACGAAATGAAGGCAATTCTTCGTGATGCAGGTATTCACTCATATAAGATTTTCTTCTGGGAAAAGAGTGAAACCGACGGTGGTTTCATTTCTCCTAAGGATTACGTTGAACAGGCTATGAGTGCACTGTCTACCCATGACATGCCTACTATTGAAGGTTGGTGGAGTCACAGCGACCTTACCCTCGGCAGAGAGCTCGGTTTATACGACGACGCAGCCGTACAGTCAATCGGTAATGCACGTACCGAAGACCAGCAGCGTATTCTTGACAGTCTGCATTGGCACGGCGTTATCTCTGACAAGGTTTCAAGAGATGCACGTAACTGCCCAATGAGCAAGGAACTTCGTGACGGTATGCAGATTCACATGTGTCTCGGCAACTGTGCGTTATTCAGTACTCAGATCGAAGACTGGCTCGGTATGGACAAGCCTGTAAACGTTCCAGGTACTTCTACCGAATACCCTAACTGGAGACGTAAGATTTCCAAGAACTTAAGCGAAGTGTTCAACAATCGCGAAATTAAGTCTCTCCTTAAGAAGATGACTGAAGCAAGACTCAAGGCAAGCAACAGAATGTAATTTCTGAAACGACTTAAATTTTAATGAAACGGGAGTGTGCATGCACTCCCGTTTTTTTGCTTTGCTGCATTCATTTTTTACGGGCCTCAAATGTCGGAAATCATGATGCTTCACTTAATTGTTTACCGATCAAGGTGGTAAGGTGTAATTTTTGACCGTTATGCCGGAATTTGGAGATGTGTGATTTTAATGGTCAGGCTCTCTAAATTATGAATTATATGAGCAGGAAATGTTTTTTCGTGAATGGGTGGCCGACTGCAAAGTTCAATCCGGTTAAATACAGAATTCTTATGAATGGAGGACGGCAATGCATGCAATATTCCATTTGTTCTAGTGTGACTGCCGTTTCCGGTCTGCTGTCTGATAAGTTGGGATTTCTGACTTTTTGTCTTTCACTTCACCGGGATTGTTTTATGTGTAAGTAAGAGTCGGCAGGGGGAAGTATTTTAGTGTCCTGAAAGATATATTATGTCCGCCCTGGTCTTCGTGGTTCTCATTATGCCCGACATAATTTTTTTCTATCAAACCTTGCGGTTAAAGTGCTTAATTTTTATCTAAATCGTTTTCATTTATTCCTTCAAAAATAAAAGTTGTAAATTAAATGATCTATCCGACAATATTGCACAATTAACAGCATGTTTTAATCCAAAAAATGCAATAATCATAGACAGTTTATTAATATTGCAGGCTCAGCCTTCCTTTCCGTTTTATGCGGAAAACAAAAATGTCGGGTGCTTCGGAGCGAACGGTAAGTGCAGTCCACTGCTGATGCCGGTCCGCCGGAATAGAAACGGAGCCGATATGTTGGTTATGACGTGAGCACTCCACAGGTCTGCAGTTAAGACGCAATTAGAATCTGATTTATAAAACAATAAAGCAGTTACTGCTATAAAAACTAAGGAACACTAATGCTTATTGATGATTTGAATAATGCCAGTTTGGCAAGACCTTTTGAGACTTTTGGCTTGCAAAAGAATCCTGAAGGTCAGGGCGGTTACATTCTCCGTACCTGGTTGCCAGGAGCAATCAGTGTTGACGTGAAGTCAATCGACGGCAAGAAGAAACTCGGTTCCATGGCAAAGGTTGAAGAGGAAGGTCTTTTTGAGCTTAACTTTCCTAAGGCTGATAAAGAATTTCACTACCTCTTTGACGTTGAATACCAGGATTCAAAGATTCAGGTAATCGATCCTTATCAGTTCCGTAACGAAGCTTACGAAGGTCTGTCAACCATGCGTAACGATGCCGCAAACCTGTATCGTACCATGGGTGCCCAGCTGGTGGAAATTGAAGTTGAAGGCGTTAAGATCAAGGGTGTTCGTTTTGCAGTTTATGCTCCATCAGCAAGTAACGTAAGCGTAATCGGTGACTTCAATTTCTGGGACGGCCGTCGCCATCCTATGCAGAGAAGCTTAATGGGTGAGTGGGTTCTGTTCGTTCCTGGCCTCGGCGAAGGCGAACGCTATAAGTACGAACTCAAGGATCCGTTCGGCAACCGTTTACCGCATAAGTCTGACCCCGTAGGCTTCTATGCCGAGCAGTATCCTTCATTCGCTTCAGTTGTATACGATCAGAATCGTTATAAGTGGAACGATGCCGCATGGATTGAAAGTCAGAAGAATGACAAGCTTAAGCAGGCAATCAGTATTTATGAGCTTCATTTCGCTTCATGGCGCCGTCACGAAAACGGAGACAGTCTGAGTTATCGTGAAATGGCCGAACAACTGATTCCTTACGTAAAGGAAATGGGTTACACCCATATCGAACTTCTTCCAATCATGGAACATCCGTTCTCCGGTTCTTGGGGGTATCAGCCTGTAGGTCTGTTCTCTCCAACCAGCCGATTCGGTACTGCCGATGACTTTAAGTATTTCATCGATCAGTGTCACCAGAACGGCATCGGCGTGATTCTCGACTGGGTACCTGCTCACTTCCCTTCAGACTCACACGGTCTCGCACGTTTTGACGGTACTCCTTTATACGAATATGAAGATCCTCGCCGTGGCTGGCATCCTGACTGGAACTCATACATTTACGACTTCGGCCGTGACACCGTACGTCAGTTCCTGGTTGCAAGTGCCCTTGTATGGCTCGACTACTATCATGTCGACGGTCTCCGCGTAGATGCAGTAGCTTCAATGCTTTACTGGGATTATTCACGTAAGGCCGGTGAATGGGTACCTAACGTTGATGGCGGTAACCATAACTACGAAGCAATCAGCCTCTTAAGATGGTTTAACGAAGAAGTTTACAAGAATTATCCTCAGTGCATGACCATTGCTGAAGAATCAACCGCATTTGCAGGTGTTTCACGTCCTACCTACACCGGCGGTCTCGGCTTTGGCTTTAAGTGGAACATGGGCTGGATGCACGATACTCTTGAATACATGAAGAAGGATCCTATTTATCGTAAGTATCATCACAGTGAAATGACCTTCTCCATGATTTATGCCTATGATGAAAACTTCATCCTGTCAATTTCTCACGACGAAGTCGTACACGGCAAGCTTTCAATGCTGTACAAGATGCCTGGTGACGAATGGCAGCAGGCCGCAAACTTGAGAGCCTATATGGGCTACATGTATGCGCACCCTGGCAAAAAGCTTAACTTCATGGGTACGGAATTTGCACAGACTGCAGAATGGAACCATGACAGCCAGCTTCAGTGGTGGTTGCTCCAATTCGATAAGCATAAGGGACAGAAGAAACTTATTCAGGATCTGAACGCCATGTATAAGTCAGAACCTGCCCTGTACAATGCCGATTACGATAAGAGCGGTTTCATGTGGTTGGATCACAGCGATTACCAGAACAGCATTTTTGCCATGATGCGCAGAGATGCTAACTGTGAAAATCCTGTAATCGTGGTAAGTAACTTCACTCCTACAACCCACGAACAGTATCGTTTGGGTGTTCCGACAGCAGGCAAGTATAAGGTTATCCTGAATACGGACAGCAAGTACTATTGGGGTAGTGATTATGATCTGGGCGGCATTGAATTTGAGGCCTCTGATGTTTCATGGCACGGCCAGTATCATTCAATCGTACTGAATCTTCCTCCTTTAGCTACTGTCTTTATTAAGCGTATAGGAGATTAAAATAAAATATGACTAATGAGCATTTCGTGCTCATGTCCGGAAAAGAGGCCCCATTAGGGGCCTCTGTCCGTGATGGGGGCTGTAATTTCAGTGTTTGGGCTCCTGAAGCCACCAAAGTGACTCTGATTCTCTACACTGAAGATGAAAAGGAAATCGTACGTTACGATTTACCTGAAAAGCATGATGGTTTATGGTTCGGCTTTGTTGCAAACGTTAAGCCGGGACAGTTGTATGCATACAGCGTCGACGGCAGGAACGAGCCGAAGAACGGTCTGTCATTTGATGCGACAAAGATTCTTATTGACCCGTATGCCAAAAAGATTAACAGACCGATTGACTGGAATTACGAACTCTACCTGAATGATTCGGGTAAGATGATAAGCAAGTCAGTTATTGTTGACGACACATCATTTGACTGGCAGGGAGTAAAGAAGCCGGGATTAACCAAGCCCGGAACAATTCTCTATGAAACCCACGTAAAGGGCTTTACAAAGCTTCGTGCTGACATTCCGGAGGAATACCGCGGTACATTTCTCGGTCTGTGCCAGCCGTCCGTGATTAAGTATCTGAAGGAACTCGGCATAACTGCGGTACAGCTGATGCCGGTGTTTGCCAAGATGAGTGAATCACGTCTTATCGACATGGGACTGTCAAACTACTGGGGCTATAACCCGATGTGCTTCTTCGCTCCCGAACCGGGATACGCCAGAAGTGATGCCGTAAACGAGTTCAAGACAATGGTGAGGGAACTTCACCGTGCGGGCATCGGTGTTATCATGGATGTGGTGTACAACCATACTGCCGAAGGCGGTCATGGCGGTCCGAACATTTCCTTCAGGGGATTTGACAGCAGAAACTACTACGTATACGAATTCAATGAAGACAAGAGCGTAAACTATCTTGCCACCACCAATGTGACGGGATGCGGCAACAGCTTCAATTCCTCAAGCGAACCGGGACTGCGCATTATTCTCGATTCAATGCGCTACTGGCTTACGGAGATGCAGGTGGACGGCTTCAGATTCGACCTGGCCGTAACCGTTGCCCGTGAAACCACTCCGTACGTGTTTAATTCATTCGAAACGCACGGCACCTTCTTCAAGGCGTGTCATGCCGATCCGATTATCAGTCAGGCCATACTTATAGGTGAGCCTTGGGACGTAGGCGGATTCGGTTACCGTGTTGGTCAGTTCCCTTCACAGTGGAGCGAACAGAACGACCGATACCGTGACACCGTAAGATCCTTCTGGCGCGGAGATCAGGGGAAGATGGGCGAACTGGCCACAAGACTTCTCGGTTCAAGGGATCTTTATCCGAAGAACATACGTTCGATAAATACCTCCGTAAACTTTGTGAGCTATCACGACGGCTTTACTCTTGAGGACGTGGTTTCATATAACGACAGACACAACGAGGCCAACGGTGAGCATAACCGCGACGGTTCCGGCAACAACGTTTCATATAACTGGGGTGAGGAAGGACCTACAAAGAATCCTTCAATTCTCAGAAGACGTAATCAGGTAAAACGCAACATGATGGCGACACTGCTTCTGTCTCAGGGTATTCCTCATTTTGTGGCCGGTGATGAAATAGGCAGAACCCAGGGGGGAAACAACAATGCCTACTGTCAGGATAACGAAATCAGCTATGTTCACTGGGATCTTAACCAGGCTCAGCAGAACTTCCGCGATTTTGTGAGCCTGTTGACTCGTATCCGCACTAGTTCCAAGGTGTTTACAGACCTCCAGCTTGACGGCGACAACTTCAGAATTCAGAAGGGCGTTAAGCATGATGTTGACTGGTATCATCCGAGCGGTCAGCCTCTTGAGGATTCAGACTGGGCTTCTCCCGTATCCCAGGCATTCATGCTTGATATCGGTGAGCACCGTGAGGGAGGGGAAAGATACATAATCCTCTTCAACGCCAGCCGTTATGACATTTGCTTCCACCTGCCTGAGCCTGATGAGGACATGGCGTGGAGTGCGGTTATGGATACAGCTGAGGAAAACGGCATTCCTGACCGCTACGGCGACAGAAAGGGACTGATTCCGGTGTGTTGCTCACTCTGCATGAAACTTCTTAAGCAGGTTGACAGGGAACTTGTTTCCGGATCCTGCAGAGCATTGGGCGCAGCTATCAATGCGGGGGAGGAGGAGCATCTTCACGTTCACGGCGTATCCGTAAGCCGCAGAATGATTGAAAGCGTGGCTCAGACTGTTTCAGGTCATTACAGGGAACTCGGTAACGTACTGCCAAAGGGAATTCTTTCTACTCTGACACGGCGGGCAAACGTTAAAAAGTAATTCTGCCCTGAAACGCTTGTGATAATTGAGAGCGGGGACAGTGCAGGCCTCCGCTTTCACGTCAGGACAGGGGGAAACTCTGTTTATTGCGTCGTTTCCAAGACTTATAAGGCATCCCCGGATTATACCGTGGATGCCTTATATTTTTCTTCTGTTGAATTATAAATTTTGAAGACTTTGTTTTTACAAGTTTTTTGGTCTTAAGTTTTATAACTGGTAAGTACTCTTATTCTTTTCCTTAGACCTTTTTTCGTCCGGAATAATTCCTATTGGTCATTCTTAACTGGATTTTCTGGTATCGGGCACCGTGCTGTGTGTGAAGCCGGTGCCCGGACGGGGTCCTAGTAGCTAATGCTGTACGGCTGGATCATTATCTGGGATTCACCGTTTATGCCGTAGCCGTGTTTTACGGCAGCCTTTACCGCAGGATTATCATCAATCATTCTGTCGAGAAGACGGAGTGCCATAGGTCTGTCGTAGCGGGCAACAGCCTTAACCAGAAGGTTGGATACGGAGCTTACGCTGTTGTCGTCCTTAGGCATGAGTACGGTAACCTGAGGATTGCCGGTTTTTGTAATGTCTATCAGGGTATTTAATGCGGTGTCAAAGGAACCGATTCTGTCAACAAGCTTCAGATTGAGTGCCTGGTAGCCGGTGTAGATTTTACCCTGTGCAAGCTCATCAACCTTGTCAATGTCAATCTTTCTGCTGTCGGAAACCAGCTTCAGGAAGCTGTGATAGGTCTTGTTTATTTCAAGCTGAATGACCTTCTTCTGATTATCGGTCAGAGGAGAGGTGAAGCTTATGTTGGCATTAGGATTCGTGCCAACACCGTCTTCGTGGATCCCGAGATTATCGGTAAGCTTTGAGCCGTTGAAGAGCATGCCGAACACGCCGATTGAACCGGTTATGGTTGACGGCTGGGCTACGATTTCATCGGCAACGGTGGAAATCCAGTAGCCGCCTGAGGCTGTCATGCCGGACATGTATACCACTATTTTGCCATTTGTTTTTTCCTTGTATTCCTGAAGTGCAGCCCTTATTTCTTCTGAGGCGGTTACGCTTCCGCCCGGAGTGTTAAGATAGAGAACAAGACCTGCGTAATTGTTCTTGATGGCACGCTGTATAAGCGGAACAATGTGTTCAGGGGTGAACTTCGTGAGGTCGGAATCATTCGGATCCTGATAGGAGATTTCGCCGAGGCCGTATATTACGCCGATGGTTTTCTCTTTGTCCGGATCGATGGTATCTGCGGAGGAGATGCCGTCAAAATACTGTTCGGCATCGGTGGTGTCGAATTCGTAGTTGTTCTTTAGATGGTTGTATCTGTAGTCGATGTTATAAGCCTTAGCAATGTTTTTGAAGAAGGCATTTCTGTTCATGATGCCGTCAACTGCTCCGGCCTCCTGATAGATGTTCTTGTCGTCCGGAGTGCTTTCTTCAAGGGCAATGAGTTCGTCAGATGCGAAAAGCAGTCTGTTAACATCCAGATCCGGACGGTTCTTTTTAATGATGTCGGTATATTGGTTCCAGAGCTCGGAGGTGATAAGATTCATCTCCTCCTTTACCTGAGGACTCATGTCGTTACGGTTGAACGGTTCAACAGCGCTCTTGTGGGTACCGGCCTTAGGTGTGTAGACTGTTATTTCAACATTGTCCAGTAAATCCTTGAAATAGAGGTTTCTGGCGTTAACGCCGGTGACGGACACGTCGCCGAACTTTGAAAGATAGATTTTATCGGCGAAGGTGGCGAGGGCATATGTTGACTGTGAATATGAGTCGGCATAGGCGAATATCTTCTTGCCTGCCTTTTTGAACTTTTCAATTGCGGGGGTGAGTGAGTGTATCACGTCGAGTCTTACAGCTTCGGTGGATGAAAGATCCAGAACGACAGCCTTTACATTAAAGTCATCGGTTGCAGCATCAAAAATTTTTCTTAACTGTTCGGTATAGAGATGCTCATACCTGGTTCCGTTAATGGCGTTTAGCAGAACCTCAATTCTTGATTCCATGCGTGGGGAATCATAGATGGTGAACTGTGGATTGATGTAGACAATCTGATTTGCTTCCCAGACGGTTTCTTCAGGTTCTGTGGCGATTGATGCCAATATCGCAATGAACACGAAAAACGCAATTATGAGGAAGATGAAGTTGATTACGAAATTGCGGACGTAGGTTACTATTCCGCCGAGAATATCCAGAAATTTCCAAAAGCTCATGTTTTTACCCGTTTAAGCGAATGTTGTAACTGTTTCTGACTGCTTTCTGACAGGGAAACGGATTGTAATATTTTATCATATATTACATTGATAAGATTATATGCTGATGTGATTCCGTCCTTTTGTCTGTTGGTCATTGTTCCTGTTTCTGCAGACATTTTTTCGCAGGGAAAATCCGGCACGGTCTGGTTATGTGCGCAGGCAAAGGTGCGTTCAGTGACCGGTCCTGTCATGAACAGGTTTTTTCATGTAGATTCGCATGGTGAGTATCTGTTTTTCCTTGAAAAGGTAGTTGCATGACCGCTAATTATAGATTTTTTAATAAAAAGTGTGATTTATGATAAATTTTTCTTTACCTTTGACACCTAAATGCCTATAATATCAACGCAAAATTACCCATTAATTTATTTGATGTGAGGTTTTGCCACATGCTTAGAATCGTTGAAGAAGCATTAACATTTGATGATGTCCTTTTAGTTCCGTCTCATTCAACCGTTCTGCCTAATACCGCAGATTTACGTACAAAATTAACCGCCAATATCACTCTTAACATTCCTATGGTTTCAGCAGCCATGGATACCGTTACCGAGTCAAATCTTGCAATTGCCCTTGCTCAGGAAGGCGGTCTGGGGTTCATTCACAAAAACATGTCAATTGAAAAGCAGGCAGATGAAGTACGTCGCGTAAAGAAGTTTGAAAGCGGCGTGGTTGTTGATCCTATTACCGTACATCCTGAAACCACACTTGCTGAAATCGTGGCATTAACTCATAAGAACGGCTTTGCAGGTTACCCTGTTGTTGACGACGAAGGTGATCTCCTTGGTATTATCACCGGCCGTGATGTAAGATTCGTAACCGATCTCAATAAGAGAGTATACGAAATCATGACTCCAAAGGATCGTCTCGTAACCTGTCACGAAAACGAATCAAGAGAAGTTGTTCAGTCCTTAATGCAGAAGAACCGCATTGAAAAGGTTCTGGTAACTGACGCAAACTTCAAGTTAAAGGGTATGATTACCGTTAAGGATTTCCAGAAGGCTGAAAGCAAGCCTAACGCATGTAAGGATGCACTCGGACGTTTACGCTGCGGTGCCGCCGTAGGTGCTGGTGCAGGTAACGAAGAACGTGTTAAGGCTCTCGTTGAAGCAGGTGTTGATGTTCTCTTAATCGACTCATCACACGGCCATTCACAGGGGGTTCTTGATCGTATTAAGGCTACCCGTGAAGCTTATCCAAACATTGACATCGTTGCAGGTAACGTGGCTACCGCTGAAGGTGCTTTAGCAGTCGCTGAAGCCGGTGCAAGCACCGTTAAGGTAGGTATCGGCCCTGGTTCCATCTGTACCACCCGTATCGTAACCGGTTGCGGTGTGCCTCAGATTACTGCAGTTTCCAATGCCGTTGAAGCTTTAAAGGGCACCGATATCAAGGTTATCGCTGATGGCGGTATCAGATTCTCAGGTGATATTGCCAAGGCAATCGCCGCAGGTGCCAACCTCGTAATGGTAGGCTCAATGTTTGCAGGTACGGAAGAAGCTCCTGGTGAAGTTGAACTCTTCGGCGGCAGATCTTTCAAGTCATACCGTGGCATGGGTTCTCTCGGTGCAATGTCAAAGGGAAGCGCCGACAGATACTTCCAGTCTGACAACGCAGCCGATAAGCTCGTTCCGGAAGGCATTGAAGCGCGCGTTCCATATAAGGGACTTTTGAAGCACATTGTTCATCAGCAGATGGGCGGTCTTCGTTCCGCAATGGGTCTTACCGGTTGTGCAACCATTGACGACATGCGTACCAAGGCTAAGTTCGTACGTATCACCGGTGCTGGTATAAAGGAATCTCACGTTCACGATGTTACCATCACCAAGGAAGCACCTAACTACAGAATTTAATTTGTAATCACACAAGGCCGGACCGGACTGTCAGTCCGGCTTTTTATTTAGGAAATTTATTTATTATGGAAAAAAATATCCACAATGAAAAAATCCTGATTTTGGATTTTGGTTCTCAGGTTACTCAGCTGATTGCCCGCCGTGTGCGTGAAATCGGTGTTTACTGTGAGCTGTGGGCTAACGACGTAACTGCCGAACAGATTAAGGAATTCAATCCTGACGGCATCATTCTTTCCGGCGGTCCGTGCTCAGTAAACGATGAAGGTTCTCCAAGAGCTCCTGAATACGTGTTTGAAGCCGGTGTACCAGTGCTTGGTATCTGCTATGGTCTTCAGACCATGTCCGCACAGCTTGGCGGCAGTGTTCAGTGTTCAAACATGCGCGAATACGGTTATGCCGCAGTTGATCTCCTCAACGACAATAATCCGCTGTTTGACGGTATCTGCGACAAGACTGAAAACGGGAAAAAACAGCTTGAAGTATGGATGAGCCATGGTGATAAGGTAGATTCCATTCCTGAAGGATTTGAAGTTACCGCTTCAACTCCAAGCTGTCCGTATGCGGCAATTTACGATCCTAAACGTAATTTCTACGGTGTGCAGTTCCATCCGGAAGTGACTCATACCAAGAGCGGTGCCGTAATGCTCGAGAACTTCGTTAAGAAGATTTGTAAGCTTAACTGCCTGTGGTCTCCTGAAGCAATCATCGAAGATGCCATTGCAAGAATCAGGGAAACCGTTGGTGACAATAAGGTTATGCTCGGCCTTTCAGGCGGTGTGGACTCATCAGTAACCGCACTTCTCCTGCACAGGGCTATCGGAGACAAGCTTACCTGTGTATTCGTGGACAACGGTCTCTTACGTTTAAACGAAGGTGCTCAGGTTAAGGAAATGTTTGGCGACAAATTCGGTCTCAACATCGTATACGTTGATGCCGAAGACCGTTTCCTCTCAGTACTCAAGGGAGTAAGCGATCCGGAAGCCAAGCGTAAGGCTATCGGTAAGGCATTCATTGACGTGTTCGCTGATGAAGCCAGAAAGCTTACCGATGTTACCTTCCTGGCTCAGGGTACCATTTATCCTGACGTAATCGAATCAGCTGCTGCCAAGACCGGTAAGGCTCAGGTTATCAAGTCTCACCACAATGTGGGCGGTCTTCCTCCTGATCTCAAGTTCAGCCTCGTTGAACCTTTAAGAGAACTGTTCAAGGATGAAGTAAGAAAGATTGGTCTTGCACTTGGTCTTCCTTATGAAATGCTTTACCGTCATCCGTTCCCAGGTCCGGGACTCGGCGTACGTGTCCTTGGCGAAGTAAAGAAGGAATACTGCGATCTTTTACGCCGTGCTGATGCCATCTTCATTGAAGAGCTCTACAAGGCTGAATGGTATCACAAGGTTTCTCAGGCATTCGTTGTGTTCCTGCCGGTTAAGTCTGTAGGTGTCATGGGCGACGGTCGCCGCTATGACTACGTTGTTTCACTGCGTGCCGTACAGACCATTGACTTCATGACCGCTCATTGGGCAGAACTTCCTTACGATCTGCTCGGTCGTGTTTCCAACCGCATCATCAATGAAATCAACGGCATCAGCCGCGTGGTTTACGATGTGTCAGGCAAGCCTCCTGCAACCATTGAATGGGAATAATGCTGAGATTCCCTAAGTGATGAGTCAGGTAAAGACTTTTCACTGACATAAAAGCCCGCCTATAGGCGGGCTTTTCATTTGGGACGGATTTTGAGGGGGTTAACAACTGCTTGACTAAATCTATAAATAGTTTATAATATATTTAAAATGGTTATAGGTTTATTTGTAATGAATAAGATTATTTCAATTGGACAGGCTGCTAAATTGCTTGGTGTTCATGTTCAGACTTTACGTAACTGGGAAAAATCAGGGAAGCTAAAGCCTGACAGTATATCACCCGGAGGAACCAGAAGATATAACAGTGATACCATAATGAGGATAAGCGGTAAAGAGCTTCCTCAAATTGAAAAAGATGACAGGGTCACCATCGCTTATGCCAGAGTAAGTTCTCAGGATCAGAAAGAGGATCTCAAAAGG